>NZ_JALNTJ010000001.1:0-43977 GCF_023161885.1 Pseudoalteromonas sp. 2CM37A | reverse complement strand
GGGTCATGATGGACTTGAACCATCGACCAATGGATTAAAAGTCCACTGCTCTACCAACTGAGCTAATGACCCGCTCTGTGTGCTTACTATTTAAGTGAGCTGCGTAAATCCGCCGATTGAACCAAACTTTACCTAAATAAAGAATGGTGGGTCATGATGGACTTGAACCATCGACCAATGGATTAAAAGTCCACTGCTCTACCAACTGAGCTAATGACCCGCTCTGTGTGCTTACTATTTAAGTGAGCTGCGTAAATCCGCCGATTGAACCAAACTTTACCTAAATAAAGAATGGTGGGTCATGATGGACTTGAACCATCGACCAATGGATTAAAAGTCCACTGCTCTACCAACTGAGCTAATGACCCGCTCTTTTTGCCGCATTTTGAGTGGGGTAACCATTCGTTTGCTGCGGGCGCTTATAATACTTATTTATAAAATGAGTGCAACCGAAAATGTCTCTTTTTTTCAGTTTTTATGCCTAGGTGAGCAAAATTAAAGCGTTTGCGCTCAAACTACATGCAAATACAAGATTCGCCGAGTATTTCTATGTAGTTTGAGCTTTAAATACACCGCTTAAATGCGTCCTAATTAGCTAGACGCTCGGTTGCAAGTTTTGCAGCAGTTGTACTTGGATATTGGTTAATTAGATCACCCAATATTTTTTGTGCCTCTTGATTCAGGCCTTGCTCTTGTAAAAGCGTGCCTAACTTTAACATGGCATCTGGTCGTTTATTTGAGTTAGGAAACTCATTAACCACAACTTTAAAATGCTCACTTGCTTTTACACCATCATTTTTAATGGTCAGCAACTGCCCAAGCCAATAATGTGCATTAGAGGCATACACAGAATTAGGATAGGTTGTTAAAAATGTTTGAAACTCAGGAATAGCTTGGTCGTAACGTTTATCTTTCATTATTAGCGCTACTGCACGCTCATACGCTTCGTTTTCAGATAAGTCACTGCTATAGGTTTGTGCGTCGCTCGATTGCGTGTAATCGGTTGCAGGCGCAGCAGCGGGTTGTGTGTACGCTTGGCTTACGCGGTTTTCTATTTCTTGATAAAGCTCACGCTGGCGCTGAAGTACTTTTTCAAGTTTATAACTTTGCTCTTCAGTAACACCGCGAATTTGGCTTACTTCATCTTGAAGTAGATTAAGTTGTTGCTGTAATTCAACTTGTAATAAGTTTCGCGACTGCATCATGTTTTCTAGTGACGCTAAACGCTTCTCTATGCTCGACTGTGAACTTGCAGCTTCTGAAACAGGAGCGGGAGCAGCCAAAACTTGGGTGCTCCCGCTCAATATCATGGCTGCCAAAATAATTTTCGGCTTCATAATATCTCTTATCTTAGTAAACTAGTACCGCACGGCGGTTTTTAGCGAAAGCTGACTCAGTGCGAGATTTAACCATTGGTTTCTCTTCACCGTAGCTAACTACTGACATTTGGCTAGCAGAAACACCTAAGCTTTGCAGGTATTTTTCTACAGCTTGGCCACGGTGCTCACCTAGTGCAATGTTGTACTCAGGCGTACCGCGCTCATCAGCGTGACCTTCAATTAATACTTTTACTGAAGGGTTCTGAACTAAAAACTCAGCATGTGCACGAAGTAATTCTGCGTACTTGTTCTCAACAGTTGCTTTGTCAAAGTCAAAGTAAATAATTTGTTCTTGACGAAGCGCTTCATACTTTTGACGAAGTTGCTCTTCTGCTTGTTGTTCAGGTGAAATTGTTGCTACTTCAACTGTATCCGTGTTTGTTGATTGCTCAACTGCACTTTGATTTGATTGGTTAGCTGCGCCTTCATCAATATCTGAAGATGAGCTACAAGCGGCTAATGTCATTACTGGCACAGCGATTAGCAGGCCTTTAAGTACTTTGTTAAGTTGCATTGAGTAGATTCCTATTTTTGAGTAAACCAGCAAATATTACTGTAAATATGGCGACCAAGCTGGCGCCTTTACTTGTCCGTCTAGCACGGGTAAACGTGCTTTAAAGCGACCGTCCATCGATACCAGCGCGAGTACCTGTTTATTATTATGAAGCGTGCTATAAATGATCATCGAACCGTTTGGCGCTATGCTCGGTGATTCATCAAGGCGAGTTCGCGTTAATACTTGAAACGCGCCTGTAGCCAGCTCTTTCTTAGCAAGATGGTACTGCCCGTTGGTACGGTTAACCATCACTAATTCTTTACTGTCTGGCGTTATAGAACCCGCTAGGTTCATATCGCCGTCGAAGGTCAATCGTTGTGACCTACCAGTTCTTAAATTTAACTTATAAATCTGGGCATTACCACCCCTTTCAGATGTAAACACAATATCCTGGCCATTTGGATACCAAGATGGTTCAGTATCTATACTACGGTGGCGTGTAAGGCGTGTTTCTTTACGGGTTGCTAAATCTAAAACGTAAACTTCGGTTGCACCTGTTTTATCTTTAGAAAGCACCAATAACATTTTTTTGCCATCGGGTGAAAATTGCGGTGCACCGTTAATACCACGGTAACTAGTGATCAGCTCACGCTTACCTGAGTATAGGTCTTGAATGTAAATTTGGCTTTGGCGGTTTTCAAACGTTACATACGCAAGCTTAGTACCATCTGGTGACCAAGCTGGCGACATTAACGGCTCCTTTGAGCGCAATAATACTTGCTCGTTAAAGCCATCGTAATCGGCAACCACTAATTGGTATGGCTTAGCTTGGTCTTCACGTACGATCACATAAGCAATTTTAGTTAAAAACGCGCCTTTTTCACCGGTTAGCTTTTCATATACTACATCGCTTATGCGGTGTGAATAACGGCGAAAGCCACTTTCGCCAATTACGCTTTCGCGCGCTTCTAAAATATGATCTTGGCTTTTTACTAGTTTACCGCTGCTCATCATTTGAGTCTGGCCACCGGTAATTTGCCCACGAATAACATCAACTAATTCGTAGCGTACTAAGTAACGCCCATCAGTTTGCTGCTCTACCTCGCCTACTACAACCGCTTCTACACCTTGGTTTACCCATGCTGCGTAGTCAATGTCGCCGTCTTTATTAGGAAGCTGTGGCATTTGTGCTACATCTACCGGTTTAAACTTACCACTGCGCATTAAATCGGCAGCGATAACATCGCTCAATTTTTGTGGAATTGGGCCAACACCGTTGTATTTAAAAGGCACGATGGCAATAGGACGTGCGCCGTCTACACCTTCAGTTATTACAATTTCAAGTGCCGCATTTGCCACACCCTGAAATCCTAATAATATAACTACAAAGGCTACTTTAATTTTGCTGAACATATCATTCCTTTAAAATTCTGGCTTGATTGTTAAATTAATATTCTTAAGTTGCTCGAATACGTCTTTGTCTTTAGATACAGGTAATGTATCGGCCATGCGCACAGCTCTAAGTGCAGCTTCACACACTAGCTTATCACCCCCTAACGATTTAACTTGCGTTACTAAACCATTAAACCCAAGACGAATATTTACTCGACACTGTTGGTTTTTCATTTTTTCATCAATCAGTAAGTTTTGCTGAATGCGCGCCATAATTAAAGCACGGTACTTATCAACTTCGCTCACTACTTGCTGTTGGCGTATTTTACTACGTGCAGCCTGCTCTTTAGCAAGTTGTTCTTGTAACATTTGCTCTTGCAGTGCTTGCTGACGTTTACGCTCGGCTTCTTTTGCACGTTCTTTAGCTTCTGCTTCACGCTTTTTACGCTCTGCTTCGGCTTTTTTTAGTGCCTCTTCTTCTGCTTTGCGTTTATCTGCAGCAGCTTTAGCGGCGTTTTCAGCCTCTTGCTTTTGCTTTTCAGCTTGTTTTGCTTTAGCACGCTCTTTTTGTTCAATTTCGCGCGCTTTTTTAGCTTCAGCCTCAGCTTGTGCTTTTTCTTTCTCTTTTGCTTTGCGTTGTTGCTCTAGCTTTTTAATATTACGCGCTTCGGCTTCACGCTGTTTACGCGCATTGGCGGCTCTGCGTTCTAAGTCGCGAATGCGTTTATCTTCAGCGCGTTTTTTAGCATCTTCTTTTTTTTGTAGCTCAGCAATTTTTTGCTCAACTTGTTTTTGATCAACCGTGACCGCCGAAACCGCATTATCAGGCTCAGGAATAGCCGAATTAAGAGTCACTTCCATTACTTTAGGTGCCGGTGGGTGTATATTTGCAGTTGCCCACAAAAAGCCCCCTAAACCTAAATGTAAAAGTACTGACTTGATTATAGAACTATTCATGTTACTACTGTGTCCCCTCAAAGGATTCTGTCATTAAACCCACAGATGGTACGCCAGCATTCTTTAAAAAGTCCATTAATAACAACACTTCTTGGTAAGAAACCTTACCAGAGCCTTTAATCATTACTGGTACATCAGGGTTTTTCATTAGCTGTAGCTTAATAACCGCGGCCACATCAAGTGCTTCCATTGGCTCTTCTGGATCAGTCCCTATGCTTACATAGTACTTACCTGCCGAGTCAATTGAGGCAATAATGGGCGGCGTGTCTTTAGTATCAACTAAATCCGACTCTTCCATTTTTGGTAAATCAACTTTTACACCGTGAGTAATAAGCGGTGCTGTTGCCATAAATATAATTAGCAATACCAACATTACATCAATGTAAGGTACTACATTAATTTCTGCGACCGGACGGCGCTTCTTACGCTGATACATTCGCTTTAGCCTCTATTTGGGTAGCTGCTTGACGGTGTAAAATATTGGCAAATTCTTCCATAAAGTTGATGTAGTGTGATTCTAGTTTTTCAACTTTATTAGCAAAGCGGTTATACGCAATAACAGCCGGAATAGCCGCAAATAAGCCCATTGCCGTTGCAATAAGTGCCTCAGCAATACCTGGCGCTACCATTTGTAATGTTGCTTGCTTCACTTCACCAAGTGCAATAAAGGCATTCATAATACCCCACACCGTACCGAATAAGCCGATATATGGGCTAATTGAACCCACTGTCGCTAAAAACGATAAGCTCGATTCTAGTTTTTCGATTTCACGCGACAGTGCCACACGCATAGAGCGATGTGTACCTTCCATTACAATGCCAGCACTTTGAAAGGTGTTCTTTTTATGGCGTGCAAACTCTTTAAAGCCTGATGTAAATAACGCTTCAATACCATGAGATTGACCGCTACGTGATGAGATTTCGTTGTATAGTTTGCTTAAGTCGATACCTGACCAAAATTTTTGTTCGAATTTTTTTGCATCAGACAAGGCGTCGCTAATTGCTTTTTTGCGCTGAAAAATAATTGCCCATGACATAACAGACATTGCTACTAGCGCTAGCATTACTAACTGCACAAGCAAACTGGCTTCTAGAATTAGATCTAAAAAATTAAGCCCTGATCCCACGTTAAACTCCTAAATAATTTCAAAAAACGTCAATTTGGTTATTTTGTGTAAATAAGACCATTGTAACGGCCATAAGTTGCATCTAGTGTATCGAGTCAAGGGTTTACTGACAACGATATTGCTATGAATTGGCAACAAAAAACGTTAAACATACGCTTAATCGCTCGTTTGTTTCTAAAACGCGACTACCGCGTTTAGTAAAACACAACTTAATACTACAAAAGTGCGTAAATATACGCAGTAAACTTAATAAAACGCACCGTTTATTCATAAAAAGTGCATAAGCACGCAAAAGTAATTCAAGCCACTTTGCATGTACTAATATAACTAATACTGTAACAATACAGCTCAGACCAGTTATTTATTAATTTTCAGCCACTTATAAAATTAACGAATAATTAACGTACAAGTTTCGAACAACAAAAAAATTCATCAGATTAGTTTTTCTTATCTGAAATTTTAAATTTTCTAGTTTGAACAAAAAATGCTTATTCCGTATTATTCTCCCATACCGAGCTTACGCACTGAATGAAACATTTTTCATTAAGCCAAGTTCTTAGTAATAGGATTTTTAATCGTATTACATTGTTTTACTCTTTTTGGATAAAACCTGATTAAGTAAAACGTAGTTCCCTGGATTACTTCCTTCAACTTGTTGTTTGCCCGCATTATATGCGGGCTTTTTTTTGCCTAAATTTTACCGCCAACTTGGCATGCAATAAGTATAAATTACACAATCTGTTTAATTGCCAACGGTGTATTTACTATCTTTTTTTACCCGCTCGTATCATTAAATTATCTACTTTCAGTAAAAAGCATGTTTATAACAAGGTAAAACTTATTAACACAATTAGCGCCACGTCTAATCTCTTATGTTGCTACTGTTTTAAAGCTAACTGGTTTTAATGGTACGCAGCATAGCCACGCCAGTCTTAACGTTAAGTGAATTACAAAACGATTTTAATTTATTGGTTACATTTGCAACAAAGTGGATGAAAGCTGAGTAAGTTTTAAAAAACTATACTAATTTTCTTAATTAAGTGAGCTATGTTGAGGCTGGAAAAACGTGTTGATAGCTAGGCAAAAAATTCCTATTTAGTTGTTCTTGGCAATTGCTCCTGTACTGCTCTACCTTCTGCTTGCAGTCGTAAATGAGAGTTTTTAACACAGGTAGCGACACGTTTGCCTCGCAAAATGATTAAGTGTTATTGCAAATTGGTATTACATTTAACAGAGGAAGTAGCCCGCTACATTTACTGTAACAGGCTAAAGAGGGGTTAATCTTGTTTTGGGAGTAAACCAAAGTGATGATACGCATTGTCAGATACAATTCGCCCGCGCGGTGTGCGCTGTATAAAACCTTGTTGAATTAAAAACGGCTCAATCACATCTTCAATGGTTTCTTTTTCTTCGCCTATGGCGGCGGCTAAATTATCAAGCCCTACAGGCCCACCCATAAATTTTTCGATAATGGCAAGTAAGTATTTACGGTCCATGTAATCAAACCCGCTTTTATCTACGTCAATCATATCAAGGGCAAGCTCGGCAACGGAGGCATTTACTGTACCATCTGATTTTACTTGCGTGTAATCGCGCACACGACGTAATAAGCGGTTTGCTATACGCGGTGTGCCTCGTGAGCGTTTTGCAATTTCGGTAGCGCCATCGTCGCACATTTGTAAATCTAGGTAATGTGCAGAGCGCCCCACTATATGAGATAAGTCAGCTACCGAATAAAACTCTAAGCGCTGCACTATACCAAAACGGTCTCTTAGTGGTGAGGTAAGTGAGCCTGCGCGTGTTGTCGCGCCAATAAGCGTAAACGGCGGTAAGTCTAATTTAATAGAGCGTGCAGCGGGGCCTTCACCAATCATAATATCGAGTTGGTAATCTTCCATTGCGGGGTAAAGTATTTCTTCAACTTGTGGGCTGAGTCTGTGTATTTCATCAATAAACAGCACATCGCCTTCTTCAAGGTTGGTAAGTAATGCAGCAAGATCGCCGGCTTTTTCAAGTACTGGGCCTGAAGTGGTTTTAATACTTACATTAAGCTCATTGGCAACAATATTAGCAAGCGTGGTTTTACCTAAGCCCGGCGGGCCAAATATTAATAGATGATCCAGCGCTTCACCGCGGCTGCGCGCTGCCTCTATAAATATTTCCATTTGCTGCTTAACATGCGGCTGACCTTTGTAGTCGGCTAAAAGCTTGGGCCTTATTGCGCGGTCTATGGTGTCTTCGTTGGTTTTTTCGCTCGCGTCAATTAAACGATCAGCTTCAATCATGGGTTACTCACAACATTGATTTTAAAGATTCTTTAATAAGAACCTCAGTAGACATATCGGGTTTACTTACCGATTTTACTGCTTTTTGCGCCTGTGGCAATTTATAACCAAGCGCGACAAGTGCCGATACTGCATCGTCTGCGGCATTATTGGCAATTGTTGCATCGCTAGGAGGCTCTATAACGGCGTTATCGCTATATGGCGTAAATAAGTCGTTACCCCAATCTTTTAAGCGGTCTTTCATTTCAAGCACTAAACGCTCAGCGGTTTTTTTACCCACACCCGGTAATTTAACCAATGTTGTGGCATCTTCGTTGTTTACGCAACTAACAAATTGTTGCGCCGACATGCCCGATAAAATAGCTAAGCCTAGTTTAGGGCCCACACCATTTGCTTTTAATAGTTCTCTAAAAAGCGCGCGCTCGGTTTTATTATTAAAGCCAAATAATAGTTGTGCGTCTTCGCGTACCACAAAGTGTGTGTACACTATGGCGTTTTCGCCAATATTGGGTAAGTCGTAAAAACAGGTCATGGGCATTTGTACTTCGTAGCCTACGCCGCTTACTTCTAATAAAATTTCAGGCGGTTGCTTTTCAACTAAAGTGCCATTTAAACGGCCAATCATATTTATTTCCTTAAACGTCCTCTAACGGTTTTGCTTGCGCTACCCGCTAGTTTTATTAAATTTTGTTCTGAGTGCGCATGGCAAATTGCAATAGCAAGCGCATCGGCCGCATCGGCTTGCGGTGTGCCAGGTAATTTTAAAATATTTTTTACCATGTGTTGCACTTGCGACTTATCGGCGCCGCCATTACCTACCACGGCTTGTTTAATTTGCCGGGCTGAGTATTCAAATACGGGTAAGTCGGCCATAGAGGCTCCCACTATGGCGGCTCCTCGGGCTTGACCAAGTTTTAGCGCGGCATCCGGGTTATGCGCCATAAATACTTTTTCTATGGCAAAGGTTTCGGGGGAGAACTGCTCTATTATTTGCGTGATCCCTTGGTAGATCATTTTTAATCGTATGGGGAACTCATGCTCGGCTAATTTAATGCACCCGCTTCCTAAATAGGTAAATTTAGCACCTTGATGCGCAACCACACCATAACCGGTTAAACGCGAACCTGGGTCTATCCCTAAAATAATGGCCAAACAGCACACTCATTATTGTTATTTTTCAATAACGGTAATAATGCCAGAGCACTGTATAAATTACCAGTGGCGAGTAAAAACAAAAACGCCCGCAACTTAGTGCGGGCGTTTGGCGTTAAAAGTATAGCTTAGGCTAAAGCACGTACTAAGCCTTGGGTATTTTGTTTAAGTTTACGGGCAATCATAAAGTAGCCAAGCGCGGCTACAAACACCCCGCCCGACACAGGCCCTATTAGCCAAATTGCCGGGTGCAATTTACCGGCTAAGTCAAACATTTGCTGCTGAACTATCAGCAAGGCTACATCACTAAATAATGCGGCTACAAACCCAGCTAAGCCACCTAATAGCAAAAACTCATAAAGCGTCGCATTTTTTATTAACCGCCCTTTGGCGCCTAAAGTTCGCAGTATTACTATTTCTTGCATTCGCTCGCCAAGGCTCGCTTGCACCTGAGATATAAGCACTAATGCGCCACACAACACCACAATTGCAAGCACAAAGCCAATAGCTAACGACACCTGCTCAATGGTTGATTGTATTTGCTTAACAAAGTTATCTACATCGATGGCGGTAATGGTTGGATAAGTGCGCAGTAACTGGCTAAACGCTTTCTTTTGATCTGGCTCTATACGCACAGATGAAATATACGTTGCCGGAAAATCTTTTAGCACATCGGGGCTTAAAATAATAAAAAAGTTAGGTTTTAGCGTAGCCCAATTTACTTTACGCACACTGGTAATTTTGGCGTCAAATGATTGCGCACCAATTAAAAATGTTAAAGTGTCGCCTATTTCTACGTCTAGGCGCTCCAACATAGA
The DNA here is from genome assembly GCF_023161885.1 of Pseudoalteromonas sp. 2CM37A. Lineage (NCBI taxonomy): Bacteria > Pseudomonadati > Pseudomonadota > Gammaproteobacteria > Alteromonadales > Pseudoalteromonadaceae > Pseudoalteromonas > Pseudoalteromonas sp. 2CM37A. The sequence continues at coordinate 34,371 of NZ_JALNTJ010000001.1, read as the reverse complement.
CTCCTCAACCGATGCCTCACCCACTGCGCCTTCGCCAAACCACTGCCCTTGCACAATTTCGTTTTGGGCTGGCACATTATCAAGCCAGGTTAGGTTAAGCTCACGGCCAATGCCTGAGCGCGCTTCTTCATCTTTTTTCTCGTTATCTTGCAACGACACTTTACGCGCAACAAGCTCGCCATTTACCGCATTTACTCGCCCACGAATGGTTGGATAAAAATCCGAAACTAAAATATCGTTCTCTGCTAGGTAATTATTTACAGGCTCTAGTTCGTTTTGCGTAATATTAACTAAAAATGCATTAGGTGCATCGGCGGGTAATTGAGACTGCCAATCTGAGATCATGTCATTTTTAAGCACAATCAAAAACAATAGCAATTTTATCGCCAATGAAAAGCTAATAAGCTGCACCGCATTTACGTTGGCACGCTTTTGTATAGAAGCAATAGCTAACGACCAACTATTGCCTGGTTTTAAACCTAATTTACGACCACCGCCAAATATTAGTTTTGAAATAACAAACAAAACCGCAATCAAAGCAAGCGTAGAGACAAATAAAATAAGCGTTATTTTAATGTTATTACTAAATAACCACATTAATAAAAACACCGTAAGCGCGCTTAAACCTAAGTGCACACGGCTTACCGCTAGTCTGTCGCCTAAATTACGGCGTAATACTCTAAGCGGTGGAATATCAAATAAATCAAGCAGTGGCTTAATAGAGAACATAACCGCACATATAACACCTGTGCTAATAGCCACCAGCCAAGGTTTAAACCCGGCGGCAGGTAAGCTCATATCCATGCTTTTTGCTAAATAACCAGTGGCTATTTCTTGTAAACTGTAGCCTATGGCTAAACCCACAATAACCGCTAAAGCACACACCATGAGTAAGTGCATAAAATATATTTTACGAATTAATGCACGGCTTCCGCCAAGTGTTTTCATCATTGCTACGGGGTCGTATTGGCGCTCACAATAACGCTTTGCAGACACAGCAATAGCAACCGTAGCCAAAATAATGCCCAGCAAACCGGCCAGTAATAAAAAACTTTCTGCACGGTTTAAGCTATTTGATATGGGCGACTGCCTATCTTTTACGCCATACCAACGTTGATTTTCAGCCATTTGCGGCTTTAACCATTCATAAAACCGCGTTATATCTGATTCATCGCCTGCATAGAGTTGGCGATAATTTACTCGGCTGCCAGGTTGAATAACCTCAGTTTTTGCAACATCAGCAATATTTATAAGCACTCTGCGGCTGCTCGAAAATACATTAAACGGCGCATCTGGCTCTTCAACCACCACTTTTTCTACATTAAATACTGCTGCGCCTAGCTCTACTTGGCTGCCAATATCAATATTTAAGCTGTAAAAAACCGATTCACTTAGCCACACATTGCCAGGCTTTGGGCCGCCCTGCGCTACTTGTGTTTCGCCAAGCAACGATGATTTTACTTTTAACTCGCCTTTTAACGGGTATTCGTTAGATGCCGCTTTTACCGAGGTAAATTGCATCTCGTCGTTGGCAAATAACATGGTATCAAAGTAGATCATTTGCGCAGTTTGTAAGTTTTCTTGTTTGGCTTTGCTAATAAACGCCGTATCTAGCTCATGGGCGCTTGCCAGTACTCTATCTGCGGCAATAAACGCGCTACTTTTTTGCGCTATGCTTTGTGCTATTCGCTCAGTGACCATAGACAGTGTAAGCACCGTTAATACCGCCAGCGCAATGGCGGCACTAATTACCGTAAGTTCGCCGCGGCGAAATTCACGCGCAAATAATTTAAGTGCTAACTTAGCCCACATTCGCTACGTCCTCTTTTGAGTTTTTAACTAAGCAGCCCGCTTCAATTTGTACAATATGCTGGCACTTTTGCGCGAGTGCTTCATCGTGAGTTACTAAAATTAGCGTTGTGCCGTGCTGCTGGTTTAAATCAAATAATAGTGACTCCACCATTTTGCCGTTTTTACTGTCTAAATTTGCAGAAGGCTCATCGGCAAATAAAATTTTAGGTGTGCCTATAAAGGCACGGGCAATGGCTACACGTTGCTGCTCACCACCAGAGAGTTGCGATGGGTAATGATCAATACGATGGCTCAGCCCCACTTTTTCTAATAGGGCAAGAGCTTGCTCTTTGGCATCGCTTTCGCCAGCAAGCTCTGCCGGCAGCATCACGTTTTCAAGTGCGGTTAAGCTTTGTACCAACATAAAAGATTGAAATACAAAACCTACTTTTTCAGCACGCAATGCCGCGCGTTGCTCTTCATCTAATTTATGTAGCGGCTCGCCATCAAGGGTAATTTCACCACTGCTGGCGGTATCTAGCCCCGCTAATAAACTTAATAACGTGGATTTTCCTGAGCCAGAGGTGCCAACAATAGCTACTGACTCGCCATGCTTGACATTAAAGCTGATGTCGCTGAGGATGGGCAACTCACCTTCGAAGGTAGAAACTACTTTAGACAAACCATTTACTTGAATAATATTTAATTGAGAAAGCGCTGACATATGACTCATTCAATCCTACGTTTTGTATTCGTTTTATTTTTAGTTATCAAACCACTTAGTGCGGCGGCCGACAACACGATTTTAATACTTGGAGACAGTTTAAGTGCAGCCTATGGGCTTAAACAAGAGCAAGGCTGGGTTAAATTGTTACAAGATAAATACGATGCAGAGCAGCGTAATATAGAGCTAATTAATGCCAGTATTAGTGGCGAAACTACCGGTGGCGCTTTACGCAGGCTAGATGCCTTACTGGCGCAATACCAACCAAGCCATGTACTTATTGAGCTTGGTGCTAATGATGGATTGCGTGGTTTTCCGGTAACAAAAATGCAGGCCAACTTAACGGATTTAATCGAAAAAAGCCAAGCTGAAAATGCCATGGTCGCGTTAATGGAAATTTATATTCCCCCTAATTACGGGCCGCGTTACAGTAAAATGTTCACTGACAGTTTTACACAAGTAAGTGAAAAAACAAATGCTCATTTACTTAACTTTTTTATGCTTAATGTGGCAGATAAGCCAAACTTAATGCAAAGGGATCAATTACATCCAAATAAAGAAGCACAACCGCTGATACGCGATGAAATGTATGACTCGATCAACCAATGGCTAAATAAAGATTAGCCCGCCTTGTTCTTTGGTGGCTTAACATGCGCTGGCGCCGGATGCTCGCTAAGGGCGATACGCCCTTAGCTTAAAGTTTTTTAGCTCATTTGCACAATAAACACGCAAACAAACAATCACTTATTGATTTTTAATAAAATATACGTACTATTGCAAACAACGTCGGTATGTAGCGCAGCTTGGTAGCGCACTGTCATGGGGTGTCAGGGGTCGCAGGTTCAAATCCTGCCATACCGACCATTTAACCTCTTTTTATTTCTTTTTCACTGTCATTTTTCTGTATAACCTTGTATACCTAGCATTAAATACTGTGTGTTTAAGGATGACTTATGAAAAAGCGTATTGTGTTTCCTCTGCTTTTATCTCTTTTTATTTCAAGCTTTGCGTTTGCCCAAGGTAGTTTTCGACTTAAAAACGGAAATCTATTAAGTGTGGGTAAAACTAAATCTGACATTGTAGCTGTAGTGGGCGCACCACTTTATAAAGATGTGCTTAATGAAGCTGTTGATATTGGTAATGGCGACAAATTAGTTAAAACAGAAGAGTTTACTTATAAACTAAAAGGTTCAATTGGTGGGATGTACATTGTATTGATCCGTTTTGAAAATAATATTGTGACCAGTATTAGTTCAAAACAAGTCGACAGGCTTTAAATATTTTAGAGTTAGTTTTAAGCAGTTAAAAGCGCCATACGGCGCTTTTTAGTTTTTATTAGTGTGTACGCCCTACACCATTACGCACCATGTCTTTACCGTTTTCAAATACCTCGGCTGTTATGCCACGCGCCAGTAATAACTGTTGTTTGTCGTCAAATACTGCAACAAAATGGCTGCCGTCTTTATTGCTTGTAGCCATACCTACACCCGATACACCTTTTAAGCCTAAGCCGCCGTTTTCTACCATTACTAAAAAGTTCTCTAGCTCTGCTAGGTTGTCGATTATGTCGTGCTCGTTATTCATAAATTGCTCTTTGTAAAATCTGCTTGGTTAATGCCTATTCGCAAAACGTAACCACTAAATTAAGCGAATAGGTATAAATTACTTGGGCGCTATTTTATAGCCGATTAAAATAAACATAAACCTTTGTATCGGGCTATTAAGTATATTTAGTACTAGCGCTTAAGGTTAAAAGCGCTCTACATTCAGTGACAAATTACTTAATGCGCAACCATACGGCTGGGTATTAATGCGGTAATAATCCGTATTTTTTGTGGCAGTTAAATTTATTAAAAGGTCATCTTGTTGCCCTACCGCACTTTGCTCTTGGCTTAGGCACATTGCTTGCGTAAGCGAGCGTAGTTTTGAATCGGTTAAAATATTGGCAAAACGCTGCACCGGTAAAGGCGGTATTTTAACAGGCGCTAATGCTTGGCTAATGGTCCGCTCGCTAAGTTTAAACCCAGCATTAGTAATATCTATTACACTGCGAGCAGGCCAGTACGAGTAGTTATAGCTGCTTGCTTTTTGTTGCGTACTTAAATGCGCAACGCCACTTTGCCCTATTACGGTCATTAAATTTCCTTTGTTGGATTTAATAACAACAAGGGCTGTGTTTTCATCAATACCAAAACCGTGCTTAATATCACCGTTATTTTGCTTTGCGGTATTTAATGTACTCGTTAAGTTTAGCGTTTGATTTTGCTCACTAAAGCGGGTACTGAGTGGCCCATAGGTAAACGTGTTTAACCCGTTAAGTGCATTAGGCTGTGGGGCAAGCTTTGCTTTTAATACCGTTTCGCTTTGGTGCTGTGAGAGATAGATGTTTTCGCTTTGTATTTTGCTTCCTGCACCTAGCCCTACAATAACAGGGCGAGTTTTAAGCGCATTCGTCCAGGGGTAGGCAGTATTATTTTCATCATACAGTGCTTTTAAAGCATTTTTAGCCGTGCCGTCGCTAAATAAAACACCGGTGCTGGTGTTTATTAAATTAACTAACGCCTCAACCCCATTATTACAAAGTGTTTGCTCAGCCTTTGTGAGCTCGGGGTATACATTGCTGCGATTATACAGGTTCATTTGTGAGTGACGCAGCGCCGGTAAATCACTACAGGTATTGTTAGTAATTGCTTTAGCAAGTGCAGGTGTAAGCGGCAACCATTGGCTGGTTACACCTTTTGGTAAAAGCGTTTTAAGCGCCTCTACCTGTGCGTATGGGTCGCGCTGGGCTGCGCTAATAATTAATAAGGTGGGTGTTGGGTTAGCAACCTTTAAGCTCCCCGCTATAAATTGCAATATGCCGTTGCTTGGTGGCTCAGCTTTTGGGGTGGTGTTTGCATGAGGTTGTTCGAGCATATCAAACACAAAGTTAAACTCTTGCTTTGTTAGGCTATTGAGTTGCTCGTTGTTTATATCTCGCCATTGCCAAAGCAGCTCACTTTTAGAGACTGCGTTTGCATTTTTACTACTAAGAGCACGTAAGGTATTTAAAACATTTGCTTGGTTATTTGAATTGTTAGTGGGCCAATTTAAATTTATTTGCTCAAGGTTAGCATTGGTTACTTTAAACACACTTTGTGACTTTGAGTTATTTTGCGTATTGCAACTTTGCGCCGTATTAGCACTGCAACTATTAATGGTACTACCGGCTAAAATAAGGGTTTGATCTTGCTGCTGGGCAGCCCCTTTAAATGAAAATAAAGTAAATAAAACGAATATAAAGCTCACTCGCTTAGTAAAAAAAGCACGGGTACGCATAACGCTCTCAAAAATGATCTAAATAGGCGTTAAGTTTAACAGCATGTAATGGCAGGCTAAATAGTAAATGTGGGTTTCAATGATTGCGACACATGGCATTAGTGTATAAAGCAAGTTTGCCTGCTAGTTAAAAAAGCGCGATGTGCGTTTTACGCAGCCAATACTCTTACATTTAACCATTAATCTTACTTATTAAGCTTACTCTGTTTTACAAACAAATTAGAGGCTATATCAATAGGGTAATTATCGTTTATTAGCTCGCTAATAAATTCAGAACACGCAGATGGCGGAGCAATTAAATAGCTTTTATGCTTAGCGCGCGTGATCCCTACGTACAATAAACGTCGCTCCTCTGAATGATTAAAGGTATCTTGTGCGGGCAATAATGCCTCAACAAGTAAATTGCCCGGATTATTGCTTGGAAAACCTAACTTGCCTTGCTCAAAACCTATAATAATACAGTAATCAGCCTCGAGTCCTTTTGAGCCATGCAGTGTCCAAAAATGCAGTGGGTTAGCAAAGTTGTTACCTGCTAAATGCTGCTCTACCTCATTAAGCATAAACCGATAACGGCTCAATACGGCAATACTGGCTGTGTTATTATTTTTATTAATTGTGGCTATGATTTGCTGCACTTTTAGTGCTACTGACTTTTTACCTTGGTGTAAATCGTCAAGTAACACAACTTGAGGGGTGCTTACTTGCGTATGTGTGGTTATGTGCTTTTTATATTGTTCAGGGTTTTGCATTACAAAGCGCCCCGCTACCTCACTAATACTGTTGTTATATCTAAACGTTTTTTGCAATAACGTGAGTGAATGACTGCCTATTAAATCGTTAAACTGCGTGGTGAGCGCCAAATTACCGCCCGAAAACCGATAAATAGCCTGCCAATCATCGCCAACCGCAGTAAAACAAGGTTGCGGACCACTCTTTATTAAAGTATTTAAAAACGCCATGCGTGCGCATGAAATATCTTGAAATTCATCAACTAAAATATGGCGCCAAGGTACACTTACCTCCCCCAATTTAACCGCCTGAGCTGCGCTTGCAATCATGTCGTCAAAATCAATAGCATCTTGCTCTTTTAATTTTTCGTAGTATGCACGCTGCATTGCCACCAATAATGTTGCATAACTTTTATGATTAATAATGCCACTTTTAGCTATTCGCGCTGCTATTTGAGCGTTAGATAGTTGCTCACCCCGTATTGCGCTTAGGCAGTTTAAGTACTTATTTATATTTTGCTTTAACAGCCCTGTCGCAGATAAACGCTCGTACACTGCGTGGTTATCTACGGGGTTAATGTGTACTTTATGTTTTTGTAGTTGTGCTTTTAAACGCTGCTCAAGCTGACCTTCTTGCCAGTTATAATGAAATGTTTGTACCAACGCATGACCCTGTTTTTTATGGTGCGCGCGTACATATTTAATATGCTCGCTATTGTGTAAGTTAGGTGCATGCTGCACTGAATTACCTTGCCTATCTGTCACAAAATGCGCCAAGTAAACCTGGTGCTGTGGCAAGTAAAAATCGGCGGTGCCATCATTTTGGTAAGTGTGTTCAATACCATACATATAAAGCCAGTTGGCAACTAATAAGTGCTGATAACTGCTTACTTTTATCCCCGATAAGGTGTGATAGGTTTGTGCTTTTAAGGCGGTTTTAGTTGCGGTTCTAGTTTCGGTATTGAGGCTATCAGTAGGTTCATACAGTGTCTCAACAAAAGTTTTACAAAAACGTGAGTCTGTTTTTAGGGTATTACTAAGCCACTGTGTAAACCATTGATTAAGCGCCATAGCATCGTTTGCAAAAGGCGATAAGCTACGTGTTTTATTAGCGCTTTGCAGTAACTTAAGCCCCAGCGCATGAAAGGTTAAAATAGTAGGCGGCGTAACGTTTAAGTTTGCTTGCTGCGCCCTTAAATTAAAGCGTTGATTTAATTCGTTTGCCGCATTTTTATTATAAGCAAGTATCAATATTTGCTCGGGCTTTACACCACCGTGGGCAATTAAATCCAAGGCCTTTGCAACCATTACTGAGGTTTTGCCAGTGCCTGCGGCCGCTAGCACTAAATTTTTGTCGTTATTGCGTATAACAGCAAGGCGTTGATCGTGTGTAAGCGGGTTTGATTCAACCACATTATAGAAGTCGGCTCTTGCCGTTAGTGCTTTTTGCTCATAACTTTTACGTAGCTGCTCTGTGGCATGCGCTACTGTTGGTGAGCTACTTAAAATAGTTAAAAACTTAATATTAATGGCCGATAAATGCTGCTGCCATAGTGCAGGTATTGCGCCGTACTGCTGTACCAGTGAAAACACCGCCGATTTTAATAACGGCACGTTTGAGTCGCGAAGATACTCGTTTGTTGCATAACGTTTTACAAGCGTTTTTGCTGTATTCACTTTTTCTTCTAGGTGATTGGCAAAAACGCTGTTTAGCTGCTCACTAAGCGTTTGAGCCTGCTGTTTATTTAAAAAGCTAATTACCGTTTTTTTATTATGGTTGAGGGTTATTTTCCCGCTAAACAGGCCTTTTTTAAATTGTGTAAAATTAGTAAAGTCGCTAATTAAATAGGCGCGTGAAGTAGTATTTTTAAAATGTATAACGAGTGAACTTTGCTTAATAGTAACGGTGTTAATACGCGTAAAAAAACGTCCTAACCAGCTTGGAGTGGCAATAAACTGCGCCATAAAACCTTGAATAAACTAAAATTAAAAATAAATTTTATCACAGTTTAAACGCCAAGGCGCGCCCCGCCTTAAAAGTGGCTGCGTGGTTAACCAAAGCAAGTACAAGCAGGCCTTATAAAGACCCCATAGGCTGTGTACATTGGGTGTTTAAACTGCGCTAAACACCTCCTAAAACAATCAACTCGTCTTAAGTATTTACTCTAAACAGGTGTTTATATTAGTTTAATTTTTCAGCTTAAATATTGAACAAATCACTGTATTAGTTTAATGTGAAGCTTTCATTAAACGAGAAATAATATGGATTTAACTAAGGAAGAGTTAAGTTTTATTTCGTCTGTTGTAGGCAGTAACAAGGACAATACAAACGATAACTCGCAGCTTAGCTTAAAAACGGCTTTGCCAGATACACTAAAAGGTTTGTTGTCTCACGCTAAATTAACCATGTTAGCTGAGGTGGGCCATTATCAGTTGTGGTTTCCGCTTGAGTTTAAGCTCAACGATGACGGCTACTTAAACCCCGTACTGAGTGCGCCTGAGGTAATAGATACCGAAGGTGTAGACAGAAGCTGGCGTTATTCAGACCTGCATTTACAAAGCGAGCGCTTTTATGTGCTTTCGCTCTCAAGCAGTGGCGTGCTATTAAAGCCGCGCGATCATCGCTATAGCCTTACCCACGCGCAACATATTACGTTTAAACTACCCAATAAGAAAAAAGTCACTCTGCTTATAGATTTAGTCCGTAAAACTAATTTAGGCTATGCCGCAAAAATTGTCAGTATCAAAAGTGGTAAAGAGGCATTACGTGAGTATTTATTTGAAAAACATAAACGTGAAAACGCCACCTTGTACGAAAACACGGCAGGTGTAACTGAGCATTTCTAGTTGCAGGCCGTTAATTGCAGCGATAAGCTAACGCCTTTATAAAGCGACAAGTTAAAGGCACACAATGAGCGACACTTTATACCCAATTGGTACCCCTAATAAACCATGGAACGACAGTGATAAAGCAGCATGGTTACAACTTCAACAAAAAAAGCGCGATTATAACCAGCTCGTAGTAAGTAAAATTACCCAGCCTAATGAGTTCTTAGATGTAGAGCAGTACGGCGAATTAAATTATTCGCCGCTTAGCTTTGCACTTTATTTATTTAAAAGTAAAAATTGGCAAAGTGATCGCCCTACCGTGTTAATTACTGGGGGTGTGCACGGCTACGAAACAAGTGGCGTTATGGGTGCGCTGGCATTTGCTCAAACCGCTGTTGCACCTTATACAACGCGTTTTAACTTTATTATAGCACCTTGTATTAGCCCGTGGGGTTTTGAAACCATAAACCGCTGGAACCCAGAAGCTATTGATCCAAATCGCTCTTTTTACGATAACAGCCCTGCTCAAGAATCTGCAGCTATTATGAAATATGTAGCCTCGCTAAACACTGAGTTAGTTGCGCATATTGATCTGCACGAAACCACAGACACAGACAACAGTGAATTTAGACCTGCTTTGGCGGCTCGCGATGGTAAAATTAACACCAACTGGAACATACCAGATGGTTTTTATTTAGTGGCTGATAGCAAAAAACCAGCACCTGAGTTTCAAAAAGCCATTTTAAATAGTGTTGAGAAGGTGACGCACATTGCCCCCAGTGATGAAAACAATCAATTAATTGGTGTACCGCAGGAACAATTTGGCGTTATCAATTACGCAGCACGCGAATTGGGCTTATGCATGGGCTTTACCAATGCCCCTTATGTAACGACAACCGAAGTATACCCAGATAGCCCAACTGCCTCAGATGAGCAGTGTACTCAAGCGCAAGTTGCTGTTATTACCGGCGCGTTAGATTATTTAAAGTCGCTTTAGGGGCTTTAAATACCCATGTGCAATAATACGTAATCATTTTTTGGGGCTAAACGTGTCGCTACCTTCGTTAAAAAACTTTCATTTAAGACTGCATGGATGCAGAAGGGAGAGCAATGCAGGAGCAATTGCCAAGAACAACTGAATAGCGGATTTTTTGACAAGCTATCAACACGTTTTTCTAGCCTCAAGATAGCTAACTTAATTATGCAAATTGGTATAAGTTATAAACTAATTGAAATTAGGAACCTACGATGAAGTATAAAAATAAGCATGCTGAGGTAACTTTATCCGTTGAGGGCAATATAGTTATTGCCCAATTTAGCGGAAATTTAGACCTAGAGCTATTGGCCAACTTTAAAACTGCCCTTTTTGATACAGTGGCTGAATTTGAAGGTAAGCAATGGGGTTACATAAGCGACTCATCGTGTGTACTTGCAGCTACGCCCGATGCAGAGCAAGAAATGGTCGCCATAAGCACACATATGCAGCACACTAACTGCTTGATAAGTGCATTTGTCCTCACTTCCCCTATTGCTATAAGCCAAATGCAGCGAATAATGCAAAACGCTAAACGCGATGTAGATTTTAACCAATGTTTATTTGATAACCTAGATGCTGCAAAACGTTTTATTTCATCGCAATTAAATAATGGCGTGAGCTAATTTTAGCCCAAGCCATTGCTAGTTTTTATAAAACTGGCTTGTTTTAGTAATCGCTATATCAGGGTTTTCTACAGCGGTAATAACAAAGCTAACTGGGGTCACTTTTGTTGCTATGTCGTAGCCATCGGCGGTGACTGTAACCGGAATTTTTTTCATCACTCCTGGCAATACCAAAATAGAGCTTGGCGCACTAAGTGTGGCCACAGGTAGGCCTTCAATGGCTACGCCGTAGTGCAATGGCTGCTGGGTTTTATTGATAATAGTGAGTGTGTATGGGTTTTCTACCAAGCCTTCATAATTTACACGGTATAATGCGTTTCTGTCACGCAGTACCGATGCCTCTATTGGCGTACGTTGCAATACCCACGCAATCATAGAAATAAGTAATACCCCTGTTAATACACCATACCCCACTAATTTAAGCCTAAATGGATTGGTTTTTTTACCTTCTAGCTGTTTTTCGCTGGCGTATTTAATTAACCCTTTTTGATAGCCAAATTTATCCATAGTGTCGTCACAGGCATCAATACATAAGCCACAATTTATACACTCGTATTGCAAACCGTTACGAATATCTATGCCCGCGGGGCATACCTCTACACATAAATTACAATCAACGCAGTCGCCTAAATTAAGGGATTTAGGATCAGCTTTGCGTTTGCGAGGGCCTCTGTTTTCACCGCGCTTTGCATCGTAGCTCACTACCAATGTATCTTTATCAAACATCACCGATTGAAAGCGAGAATACGGACACGCCACATTACACATTTTTTCGCGTAAAAAGCCGGCATTTCCATAAGTACAAAATGCAAATAAAAACACCCAAAAGCTGGTAATGCCCGACCACTGTAAGGTAAACATTTCAAGGTATAAACTTTTAGCGGGAATAAAATACGCCATAAACGACGTTGCAGTAAGCAGCGATATAACAAGCCACGCAGCGTGTTTTGTTATTTTTTTACGCCACTTAAATGTACTCCATGGCGATTTATCTAACTTTATACGTTGATTACGAGTACCTTCTATACGTTGCTCAACCCAACTAAACATTAACATCCAGATTGTTTGGGGGCAGGTATAGCCACACCACACGCGGCCAAGCCAATTCGTGACAAAAAACAAAGCAAACGCGCCTACCATAAATAGCAGCGCTAAAATCATAAAGTCTTGCGGCAGTAAGGTTAAACCAAAAATAGTAAACTTTTGCGTGGCTACATCAAGTAGTACGGCTTGCTCACCTTTGTATTGAATCCAAGGAATGGCAATAAACATAAGCATAAGTAACCAACCAAGGTTACGGCGTATTTGTTGGTAAAAGCCTTTTTGCTCACGAATATAAATAGGCCCTGGTGTGTTATAGGGCTTGATGATCATATCTTCTTCTTTAATATCAAACTTCATAGTAGCTACTTAATAGTGACGGTATTAATGCTACTTTTGCAACTTTCAGACCAAGCTGAAAGCTTAACTAACCAATTGATATTAAATACATTTATAAATTACCGGAAAAATTGATCCGCGATATTTAACGAATAGCGCGATATATCACGTTTTTTTGCTTATTCCTAGTTTACGCATTTTTGAGCGCAAAGTGCTCTCGGGCAAGCCTAATTTGCAAGCAGCGCCTTTATCGCCAGATATTTGCCACTGTGACAATTCAAGCACCGCAATAATGTGCTGTTTTTGCGCCTCTGCAAGCGTAAGTGATATATTTACAGCTGTGCTTGCATCGCCATGCAATGGCTGACTCAGTTTAAGGACAGTATGTTTAGTTAAAATAGCTTCGCGCTCTAGTACGTTTTGTAACTCGCGAATATTACCAGGCCAATCATAAGCTTGTAGTTGGCTAATTGCTTTTTTACTCACCCCTTTTATTTGCTTTGCTAAGCGTTTATTTAGTTGAGTAATTAAATTGGTGCATAAATAAGGAATGTCTTCTTTGCGCTCTTTAAGCGCTGGCACTTTAATAGGAAACACATTAAGGCGGTAATATAAATCAATTCGAAAGGTGCCCTTTTGCACCATTTGCCATAAGTCGCGATTGGTTGCCGCCAATACTCTAATATTTACCTTAAGCGTTGTGCTGCCGCCAACCCGTTCAAACTCTTGCTCTTGTAATACCCGTAGCAATTTACTTTGCGCTTCTAATGGCAGCTCAGCAACTTCGTCTAAAAACAGCGTACCTTTGTCGGCCAGCTCAAAGCGACCTTTACGTCGCTCGTTTGCACCGGTAAACGCACCGCGCTCGTGGCCAAATAATTCAGACTCTAACAAGCTTGGCGTAAACGCTGCGCAGTTCACTTTTATAAAAGCTTGATTACTGCGTTTACTTAACCGGTGTAAGTTACGCGCCACCAGCTCTTTGCCGGTTCCATTTTCACCTAAAATTAATACTGTGCTGTCGGTTTCGCTAACGAGTTTAATTTGCGCCAACATAGCTTGAAAAACATGGCTTTGGCCAACTAAACCTGAGTCTTGCCAGTCTTCGTTAAGCTCTGCAATTAGGTAGTTATTTTCATCTTGCAGCTGCTCACTTAAATGCTTAACCTGCTCAAGCGCTTGCTTAAGCTCGTTTTGGGTTTGCTGCTGCGCCGATATATCGCGAAATACCGCGACCGCACCAATTAACTCACCCTGCCTGTAAACGGGGGTTGATGTGTATTCTACTGCAAACGAGGTGCCGTCTTTACGCCAGAATACTTCGTTTTTAACCTCGCGGCGTTTACCATCAAACATGGTGCAATATATTTGGCATTCATCGGCTGGATAAGGAGAGCCGTCGGCGTGGCTGTGATGGTGATACTGATGTATTTTTTTGCCCAACAGTTCTTGGGCTTGCCAGCCAGTCATACGTTCAGCGGCTGGGTTTACAAACACCGCATTGCCCGATAAATCAAAGCCGTAAATGCCCTCTCCTACCGCATTAAGTAAAAGTTTGGGGTCATTTAAAAATTGTTTTATCATTGCATCATCCTCGCGAAATATCACGATTATTATGCCATAAAGTGACGCGCTAAACAGTTAAATAAAGTGGCCTTTAATATAAGGCTTAAATAAAGCGTTAATATCTATTTTTGCATTTAACTTTGCCGCAATTAAATAAAGCCCAGCTAGCTTACGATGTATAAACAACGCATCAACGGGCGGTGTATGCCATTGCTGCGACTGTGCGCTTAGCTCTAGCCCTGCATTTTTAATATTCGTTGCTAAGGGGCTGTTTTTAAAATCAAACTCGCCAGTGGTTCTTAGCGGCTCACACGCCATTAAAAACAAATCAATAACATGGCTTTTGTAAGAATCTAGTAGGGTATCTTTAAAATAACCTATTTCACGTGCTGCGCTTAACACGCCCGCCCTATTGTTTTCAGTGCCTGCAATAAATAGTGACAGGTAAGCCTTGCTCAACTTACTCGAGATCTCTCGGGTTGCCCCAAAGTCAAATAACACAATTTGCTTACTCTGGGTCTGATAATGAAAATTAGCAAAGTTAGGATCAGTTTGAATTAGCTTAAACTCAAACATTTCTTTAAAAAATAAATCTATGAGCCTAGCTGCAATGTTATTTTGCTCACCTTGAGGTAAATTACTAAGCGCTTCTATAGGCGTTGCTTGCACATACTCCATTGCCAAAATGCGTTTAGTGTTGTGAACACCATATACTTTAGGCACTTTAAAATTAACGTGCTGGCTTAGCAACTCACCGTATCTGTTAAGGTAATGTGCCTCGCGTTCATAATCAGCCTCGGCAAGTAGCTGCGCTTTAGCCTCATTTATTAGTGGCTGTATATCAAGCTCTTTAGGGATTAACCGCGCAATGTTTAATAGTGCAATAACATTGTCTACATCGCTATGTACACTTTGCGCTATACCTGGGTATTGAATTTTTACCGCCAGCTTTTCACCATTTTCTTGATAAGCTAAGTGCACTTGGCCAATAGACGCCGCTGCAAATGGCCTAAGTTCAATATGCGAAAAACGATTAAGCCAGTTTTCACCCCATTCACTTTTAAGTACCTTAACTAATTGATTGTGCGGCATTGGGTTTGCATCAGCGCGAAGCAATGCGAGTAATTGAGTAAGTTCAGGACTTAATAGCTCGCCAGCATCCATAGACAGTAATTGCCCTAGTTTCATGGCAGCACCACGAAGGTGTGCTAGCTGAACAGCTAGTTTTTCTATGTTTTTAGGTTGTAAGAGTAAAGCTTTATTATTCCAACCATTACCCGAGAGCGCACTTTTAGTGCCATCTATAAGCATGTTGGTTGCAACACCACCGGCTAAGGAGCCAAGCTTTGCAAATCGAGAGAGTCTTGAGGTAGGTATGCTGCGCGAAGCTGCCATTATAAAAACCTAATTAGCCTGAGAAACAGGCTAATTAATACGTACATTTTACTGGGCTCGATCTAATTAACCAAACGTTTGGGTAATAAAACTATCTCAAGCGGTCTGCTGTATATTAAAGGCGCGGTACTAATTTAATTGCCCCTTCAACCACTTTCATATCAAGGGGTAATTTGCTTAGCAGCATCATTTTAGGGTCATCCATATTTAACGTATAAACAGGGTTGAGGGCTAAAAAGGCATTAATTACTTCCATCGCTTCATTATCAAGCGCCGCTAAATTACCTTTAAAGCCACCAGCATCCACACTCGAATCTAGTAGTTTAACATTGCGTAAAAACACGGCTTTTTTTTCACTGTCGTAAAACGGGCTGCCTTCAATTTGCAGCTTTAAGCGTACTGGGTATTTTAATGCAAATGCATTTATTTCTGCACTTGAGTCTGCACCAAGTACTACTACATCACGGTTATCTGGACCAATATTTACACTTAAATCGTTTACATCAAACTGCACTGGCAGCCCCATTAAGCTCACCTTTTCGCTTAACTTAGGCAACTGTTTACCTAGCACACTTTCTACTTCTGAGCTGGTAAATGAGTAAACAGACACGCCTTGTGTAGAATTACATGCGCTTAAAAGTAGTGTGGTTAAAAACAGTAATAAAATTCTCATGCTAACCTTTATCCTAGTTGTAATTATAAAAAAGCCGCTTAAACAGCGGCTTTTATTATGCAATACCTGTATTTAATACAAGTTAATTACATATTATGCTGTAAAAATAGTTTTAATTTTAGCTAGTGTGTCAGGCTCAACTGAACCCTTACTGAGCGCTAATAGCTGCTTTAAATAATAGTTTAAATCAGCATGCTCACCACGGTGTTTATCATCAAGCATGGCGACTTGCTCTGCCATTCTAAGCGCTGCATTTTGCGAGCTTACATTGGCAAGAATTTCCATTCTTGTAATAAGTTGTTCACTACTAAGCGACGTCGCTAACGGAGCTTGAAATTGGCTTGGCACTACATCGTTGTTTTCAAGTGCAGTGATCAGCGCTTCAAATTGCGCATGCTGCGCTTGGCTTGTTAGTAAAGCTAGCTTTTCGTCAATAGCACTTAATAATGCTGCCACTTTTGACGCAAGCGATTTATATTGTGCGTAGCCTTTTACTTTGGTTTCTAGGTCATGCAATTGGGCTTTTTGATTTACTTGCTCAAGGGCACTTTCTAGCTCAGCCAGTTCTATTGCAGCTTGTTTATCTGTTTCGTTTTGAGCCAGCTTTTGCTGCTCAAACTCACTGCTACGTTTGCTAAAGGTTTCATCGTTATACTGGCGAAACTTTTGCCACAGCGCATTTTCGGCTTTTAAACCTGCAAAACCTATACTTTGCCATTGCTGTTGTAATTGCTTTAACTCTTGGCATGCTGCAGCTAAATCTTCACTTTGCGAAAGCGCTGAGGCGCGTTCCACTAAGGCATTTTTTTGTGCTGCATTGCCTTTATGGTACGCGTTTAATATAGCAAGAACGCTCTGCTGCTGTGTTTTAAAGCTTTCGTTTAATACGCGGTATGTTTTAGGGTCAACTTTACCCACGCTACGCCACGCTTTATTTAAACGATTGTATTGGCTTTCAAACTGCTTCCAATCAAAGCTTTCAATAGCGGTGTCTTGCTCGCTTAGTGCTTGCATATCGTTTATCAGTACTTCACGCTGGGCTTTTGCAGCTTCGCGCGCCACTTCTTGCTCGGCAAAGTAACTACGACACGGTGCAAACAACAGCTCTATGTTGCTATCAAACTGCTCACCTTGTTGTTTTTCTTGCTCTGTATCTAAACGGCCAAGCTCGTTCCAACGCTTACGAAACGCTTTAACTTGCTCAGCACGCTGTTGTGGGTCGTCACACGGCTGGTCGACTAACCCTGCCACTTCTTCAAGTAAGGCTTCGCGTTTTGGCGCGGCTGCGTACTTTTGCCAATCTTTTGCTTCTGCAAGTTGTGCTTCTAAATCGGCTTTTAAGTTTACGAGTGGCTGCTGAAATTGCGGTGTTAACTTATCAAACAACTCTTCAAAGCCTTTAAATACACCAAAAGCAACATTAAAGCGGCCTTGCTCAATAAGGCGTTTTACATCGCGTGCTTTACGTTTGGCTGTGCTTTGGTTTTTTTCAAGCGGTTTTGTCAGCTCACTCATTTGCGCTAAAAACTGCTTTTTATGCGTATTTAATTGCGATTTAAAGTTTTGCTGCAATGTCCCATCAACCACATTTAAATGGCTACGAGTTTGTTTAAATGCGTTATTAAAACGAGTTAAAACATCATCGTAATCAGCTAGCTGCTGCGCAGGCTCAATTTCTTTGAGCTGTTCAAATGCAATTTTATACTGTGCAATTGCGCTACTAAGCTCTGGTAGTTTAGCCACCTGATTGAATAGTTTTTCAAGCTTTGTAATAACTTGCTTAGTTTGTGCGTTATCGCCGTGTTGGGCATCGGTTAACGTTTGCTTAGCTTGCGCTACTTTAGCCTCTAACCAATCTTGCTGAATTTGCTCTGGGGTTTCTAAGCCTAATTGCAACGCGTTTTCTATTTCTTCGCTCAATGCCTCAAGTGTTGCCAGGGCTAATAATTGACGTTGTTGCTCGGCTAAACGCTGCTGTTGTTGCTCGTGCTGAGCTTTTAACGTAGCAATATGCGCATCGAGTTTATCGGTAATGCTGATGTATTTTTTATCTAGCTCTTTAACGTGCTCTTCGCTTAACCATTTAAGTTCAAGTGCTTGCCACTGCGCCATTAATTCGCCGGCTTGTGGGTTTACTATGGCGTAATCGTTTTTATCTCGCAGGGCATTTAGCTTTGCTAAAATAACGCGTGTTGCGCTCTCTACCTGAGCGGGCATTTCAATCGCTAAGCGTTCGTTTTCAACGTGTTGCTCAAGCTGCTGCTTAGCATCGCCTTTAGCGTGCTTTACTAATGGTTTAATAAGTTGATGCGTTATAACGAGCTCTACAAGTTGGCTTTGAAGCTCTTCGCTGCCCTCTTTAAACGCTTTTTCAATTAATTTAGGATTTGCTAAGCGCTTTAAAAGTTTAACGCGTACTTGCAGTTCTTTCTCTGCAAAGGCGAGTTTTTCTAGTGTTTTAACCGGTGCAAAACGGTCTATATACTCACTTTTAATTTGCGTGCTCAGTGCGCTTTCGTTGTTTAACACTGCGTTTGAAATTTGTATTTCGGCTACATCTTTTAGCGCGTGATCTTGTTTATAGGCTTTCCACCACAGTGGTAAGTTATTTACTTTTTGTAATGCTTTGCGGCGTATTTCGGCTGAGTTATCTTCCAGCGCTAATGTGCTTAAAATTGATGCGTCGCGCTCTACATCAAGTTTTTCAATTGCGTCTAGACGAACTTGCTGCTTTGGGTGTTTCCACTTAGGTGTAAAAAGGTGTTTAAAGATCATGTTCACTAAACCTAGCTATTTCGTTTTCTGATTTAAATTCTTTTTGTAGTTGTGCTTTTGTCTTTTGGATCATTTCGCCATTAGCGCCAATGGTAAATTGCTCGTTTGATTGCGCTATTTTAGCTTGGTAAAGCATAACAAGTTGCACCGTTTGTTGCTTTTGCTCATCAGAGAGCGGCGTGCCATCGGGCCATTTGCCGGTTGAAGCACCGTACTGTAAACGCTCAAATAATTCTGGGGTTATATTTTGTACAAGGTTGTCAATATTCATGTCATCTTTTCTTTTTTAGAGTCACTAAAATAACGCGGTTTACTAAGTACCAAATACAGCCAACACCAATCGCTACTGTATACGCGTACCATTGCAGGGTTTCTTTTGCGGGTTGTAAAAAGTATAAGCAAAAAAAGCCACCTAAAAATAGTATGAGCGCCAAGAAAGAATGGTTCATAAACATTTGCTGTTTTTTAATTCGCTGTTCGCGCTGAAGCTGTTGTACCTGCTCAGAGTTAAGCGCGCCAATGTTACTATTGCAATGCGGACACTGCTGATGTTTATCTGAAATTGATTTTGCACATTTGGGGCAATGAATAATCGCCATACTACTCTCCATACTACGCATAAAAAAAGCGCCTTGCGGCGCCTTTTATTGTACTTGTTTTATTGCTCGTTGTCTTTTTTGAATTTAACCCAGTAGTCATCTACGGATTGTTTCATTTCTTTGCGCAATAACATAATGCCAAATAAGTTAGGCAAGGTCATAACGACAATTGCAACGGCTGCTAATTTCCATACTAAAGTGGTATCGGCAAACGAAGCCCAAAAGAACGCTGCAACATAAAATACGCGATACGGCATAACTGAGCGATTACCAAGTAAGTAAATCATGGCACGGTCACCGTAGTACGACCACGCAATGGCAGTAGAAAACGCGAATAACAATAAGCCTATCGATACTATGTATTGGCCGCTATCGCCAAAAAAGCCTCGGGTAAACGCTTTGGTTGTCAGCTCTGCTGAGTGCACTAACGATTTACCAATTAAACTAATGCTGTCGTCGGTTGGCATACCGTTTTTAACTTCAACAATACCAGTGTACTTATGTTTGTCGGTAATACCAAAACGTATGTCTTCACCAATTGAGCGTGAATGTAATACGGTAAAGCCATTACTTGTTGGCTCGCCATTAACTACATCAATGTTGCCGTTGAATAGCTCTACCTTGCTATCGTTACCGTTTAGGTAATTGTATAGCTCTTGGCGCTGCGCTTCGTTGGTTTCTGAGTAGTCACCTTTAATAATGCTCATTGACGATCGTTCAAAATGTGTTTCGAATTTTTCATTCCACACACCCGACGATAAAATAACTAAGCCTGTTAATGTACAAATAATAATGGTATCGATAAACGGCTCTAAAATTGACACCATGCCTTCAGACACAGGTTCATCAGCTTTTGCCGATGCGTGGGCAATGGGTGCAGAACCTTGACCGGCCTCATTTGAGAACAAGCCACGGTTTACACCTCTGTTAAATGCATACGCAAAAGAGGCACCTAAAAAGCCACCGGCTGCAGCAGAGCCTGTAAATGCATCAACAAATATTGACGCAAACGAAGGGCCGATGTTTTCAATGTTATAAAAAATAACACCTAACGCACCTATGATATAAATCACGGCCATAATGGGCACAACGCGGGATGTAATAGCAGCAATACGACGAATACCACCTAAAATAACCAACGCAAGTAAAATAGATAACACAGCACCGGTTGCCATAGGTGCAAAACCAAATGTGGCTTCCATACCCTGCGCTATGTTGTTAATTTGTGGCAAACTGCCCGTACCAAAAGAGCTAATTACAGTGGCAACGGCAAATAAAATAGCAAGCCACTTCATGTTTAGGCGTTTATCCATGTAATACATAGGGCCACCCGCCATGGTGCCATCTTGGGTTTTTTCGCGGTATTTATGCGAAAGCGTAACTTCTACAAATTTGGTGGTCATACCAAAAAATGCCGTCATCCACATCCAAAATAATGCCGCGGGGCCACCAATAGAAATAGCCAAGGCTACACCACCAATGTTACCTGTACCTACCGTACCAGAGAGCGCAGTAGCCAGTGCTTGAAAATGAGTTGTGTCACCCTCAGTGCCTTTTTTATCAAATTTGCCTGTAACTACTTTACACGCATGTTTGAAATAACGAATTTGTGGGAACTTTAAATAAATAGTAAAAAATAGACCGACTCCTAGCAGCACATAGGGAAACCAAACTGCGCCCCCTAACATGCCATCTAGGCTATCTAAAAGTTGTCCGAATGCATCCACGCTAAATACCTCTTATTATTTTATTTGAGACTGTTGATTGTTTATTACTTACTCAGAGCTAGGTAATACGATAACTAAGCTATTGCGCACTTTTATTATTTGTTAATTTTGTAATAAAAAAGGGCAACATTTTAATGTTGCCCTTACCTTATACTAATTTATCTTAATTTATCAACGACATTTACGATTGCCGCTAAAGTATCTTGACCAAATTGATACGAGCGGCGGTCTGACCAGCCGTAATCTGGGTCTGGTAAGTCGTTATTGTCTTTAAAAGGCATCTCAATTGTGTAAGTAAGTGCTTTAAATTCTTCTGCCGTTGCAGATGAGCCAACTGTTAAATTAGCTTTGCCCGGCTCGTCTTTATCGTAACCGTGCTCATCTTGAAACTCTGGCGTTATAGTAAGCAGCGCTGCTTTAAAGCTATCTTCTAAGTCTTTTAAGCGGTCATCGTAGCTTGGAATACCTTCACTGCCCGCCACAAAGTTATAAGGAATAGCTTCATCACCGTGTATATCTAAATGCATATCGAGGCCAGTTTCGCGCATTTTATTCAGTACTAAATACACTTCTGGGCTATTTTCCATGCTAGGCGTTTGCCATTCACGGTTTAAGTTAACACCTTTTGCATTAGTACGAAGGTGTCCACGTACGCTGCCATCTGGGTTCATGTTTGGTACTACATAAAATACAGCTTTTGATAAAAGAGCAGCGGCATGCGGGTCTTCATCATCTAGTAGTTTGTGTAATAGCCCTTCTACAAACCATTCTGCCATAGTTTCGCCTGGGTGTTGGCGCGCTGTGATCCAGATTGTTTTTTTATCTTCGCTAGGCTGACCAATTTTAAGCACGCTCATATCACGGCCATCAAGCGTTTCACCTAATGTTTCTAATTGGCAAAGCTCTTCGCTTTGCGCCCAGGCTAATAAATCTAAATGACGGTCGTAGCTATATGGCGCAAAGTAAGCAAAATATACACTGGGGCATTCAGGCTCTAGTTCAAATGTAAGCGTGCCATTTTCGTAATTTGAAGGCACACGGAACCATGTTTGACGGTCGTATGAGGCAACAGCTTGGTAGCCTTCCCATCCATCTGGGTAGGCAGAGTTTTCTAAATTATTAATGTTTAACTTATGCGGTTGATAAGGCGTTGTTTCTAGACGAAAGTGAAACCACTGGTAAAATTCAGACTGGTGATCGTTGTTTATCTCTAATTGAATATTTAACGGATCGTTGGCTTCGATAACCTTTATGTTACCACTATCAAAATTGCTGCTGATTTTCATGAAAAAACCTTAAGGTAGAATAAGTTTATCTGCTTTGTTAGGCACGTTGATATTTTGGATTAAATTGACTCTATTTTTGGTCACTAAATTACAAAAAAGAGCGCCCTAAAAGTGCAGAACTGACACTATTTAAAAACCTGTACTGTGGATAATTAAGCTATCTCAAGCAGATTGCAGGTTAAATAGTAAAATGCATTATTGAACGAAATCAAATAAGCATTTCAATAATTAAAGCCTACCACACAGGGTGCACTTTAAAAATATAACGCGACTAAAAAAGCCAGCAAAAAAGCTGGCTTAGTATAATTGCGTTTAAATTAGCGAGGTAAGCTTGGGAAAGCAACTTCGGCCATATCACGCATACAACGAACTACTTGGCAGCTGTAGCCAAATTCATTGTCGTACCATACGTATAAAACAACGCGGTTACCTTCAACAATTGTTGCTTGCGAGTCTACAACACCTGCGTAGCGGCTACCGACTAAATCGGTAGATACAATTTCGGTTGATGCGGTGTAATCAATTTGGTCACGCAGCTCTGAATGCAGTGCTGTTTCGCGTAAAAACGCATTTAGCTCTTCAACAGAGGTGCTGCTATTAAGGTTTAAGTTTAATATAGCAAGCGACACATTAGGTGTAGGCACACGAATCGCATTACCTGTTAGCTTACCTTCAAGCTCAGGAAGCGCTTTAGATACCGCTTTAGCTGCGCCTGTTTCGGTAATTACCATATTAAGTGCAGCAGCACGTCCGCGACGCTCTGCTTTGTGGTAATTATCAATAAGGTTTTGATCGTTTGTGTAAGAGTGTACGGTTTCTACGTGGCCGTTATTAATACCAAACTTATCGTTTAATGCTTTAAGGGTTGGCGTAATCGCATTGGTGGTACAGCTTGCTGCACACACGATTTTATCTTCTGGCTTAATGTCTTGGTTATTTACACCATAAACAATGTTTTTAATGTTGCCTTTAGCCGGTGCTGTTAATAGTACTTTTGCAGCCCCTTTAGACTCTAAATGCTGACCAAGGCCTGCTTCGTCTTTCCAAATACCAGTGTTATCAACTACGAGCGCATTTTCGATACCGTAAGCGGTGTAATCAACTTCACTTGGCGAGTTAGCATAAATCACTTGGATGTAGCTGCCATTCGCTTTAATTGCATTACGCTGCGTATCAATTGTGATTGAGCCATTAAATGGACCATGAATTGAATCGCGACGCAGTAAGCTTGCACGTTTCTCAAGGTCGCCTTCTTTACCGCCACGCACCACAATTGCGCGTAAACGTAAGTCGGCATAAGGGCCTGATTTTTCGATTAGTAAACGTGCTAACAAACGCCCTATACGACCAAAGCCATACAATACAACATCACGCGGCTCTTTGGCTGGTGAGTCTGCAATTTCGGCTAATTCGTCTTTAACAAATTCATCAACTGTGCGGCCATTAGCAGCATCGCTGTACAAATAGCTATAAGCAAGTTTACCAATATCAATACGTGCTGAGTTTAGCTCCATTTTACTAATGGCTTCTAAAAACGGAAAGCTTTCGCGTAAACGTAATTTAGTGCCTTCAAATTGCGCTACAGTTTTGTGTGATTTGATAATATCGATAGTACTGGCATTAACGAGAGGACGGCCATATACAGCGATTTCTATGCCACGGTTACGATAAAGCTTACCAATGATAGGTTGCATGCTTTCAGCGTAATCTTGGCGTTCTTGCCAACTATTTGTATATTCTAATTCGTGAGATGAGGTCATTTTATTTACCTAATTTAATCATTTTGAACGGATAGCCTTTAAAAATGCATTAGATTTTGAGAGTAATGCACTTCAGGCAGGGCTATTCTAAGTTAATCTAAAGTTATTCTCTACTGTTAGCGCACAAATGATTGGGCTAGAATAGTAATGTATATATTCATTTGAGGTTAAGGGATGGTTTTAAGAGCAAGCGCAATACTAACAATGCTAGCGTTAACAGGATGCGAAGAACCACTGACTCTCGCTCAGGTTTGTAAAGAAACACCTGGCTTTTGTAGTGATTTAAATAAAGATAGCCATTGTAAAAATGAGCGCTCTGAGGTTATTTTAAAACGCTATATAGAATATAAAAAACCCACAGATGAAAACAAATACCAATTGCTTAAGGGGTTTGAGTCGTATAATCAATGTATTACTTTAGCCGCAAAAATAGAACATATTAAACTAAAGTCTAAAACAACATCGCGTATTGAAGGTCAGCTTACTAGCATTAAAGAGATGACCCGACTTTATCAAGACACAAAAAACACTAACCACCCAGGTTTGCTTTACTATCATTGGTCACGTAACAATGAGCAAAGTGCGCTGACTCGTTTACTTGCAATGGAAAATGATGAAAGCGTAACCAACAGTGCAGAAATGCAGTTTTATCTAGCCTCTTATTACATTAAGTTTGACGATGAAAAAACAATTGATTTGCTATATAAAACCCTTGAGCTAAATAAACAAGGCCAACAGCCAAATCCTGAAGTGTATACCTCGTTAATCAGCTTATTTTATAAACATGATAAATATAAGCACGCTTACATTTTTTCGAAAGTGGCGCAAAGCGCTGGCATTGAGAATATAGATTTACTACCCATTGAGCACCAACTGATGAGCGATGGTAAAAATTTAGATGCGCTCGATGCCCTTGCTCAACAAACGTATGAACAAATACAAAACGGTGAGTTTGTATCGCCGCGAGAATTTTAGGTAAGCAAAACCCCCTAGCAATAAATGTGTTTTAAAACATGATGCCAGATGGTTTTTTAAATAAAAAAGGCAGCTTACGCTGCCCTTTTTTATTTTGCTTTGCTTGTGCCCACTTCTACACGGGTTTTAAGCTTTTGACCTGGTCTAAAGGTCACCACGCGGCGCGCCGAAATAGGAATGTCTTCTCCTGTTTTCGGGTTACGGCCTGGTCTTTCTTTTTTATCACGAAGATCAAAGTTACCAAATCCAGAGAGCTTAACCTGCTCGCCTTTTTCAAGCGCTGAGCGGATTTCTTCAAAAAACGCTTCAACTAAATCTTTGGCATCTTTTTTATTGATCCCGAGCTTTTCAAATAGGTGTTCAGCTATGTCGGCTTTAGTAAGCGCCATATCTAGTCCCTCAACGATGCATTAAACTTTTCGGCCAATGTGGCCACCACGTTATCAACTACCAGATTGATATCTTTCTCTTCGAGTGTTCTATCAACCGCCTGCAGTGTTAGAGCAATCGCCAAACTCTTATAATTTGGCTCAATACCTTTGCCCTTATACACATCGAATAAGTTTAGGTCAACCAATTGATTTCCGCCAACTTTTTCTATTGTGCTTAAAATATCACCTGAATTAACGCTGTCAGCCACTAAAATCGCGATGTCGCGGCGGTTTGAAGGGAATTTTGAAACCCCTACAGCTTGCGGTAAATTTCTTTTTTCTATTGCAGACATTTCTATTTCAAATACAAAAGTTGCGTTATTGATATCTAACGATTTTTGCACTTGAGGATGAAGAGCACCAAAAAATCCTACCTTTTTACCTTCAATATAAATAACTGCTGATTGGCCTGGGTGTAAACCGTCTGACTGTTCTGCTTTAATTTCAAAACGGCTTGTATCGTTGGTGATTGCTAATAAGGCTTCAACATCACCTTTTAAGTCGTAAAAATCAACGTTGCGTTTTTGCTCAACCCAATGCTCGCCGTGTGCAAGGCCAGTGATCACACCGCCAATGACAGGGACTTGCTGCAGGCCATTTTCTGCACTGTCGTCGCTGATAAATTTAAGACCATGCTCAAATAAACGAATACGTGGTTGTTGACGGTTTTGATTATACGCAACCGATGCTAAAAGCCCTGGCATTAAGCTTACACGCATAGCCGACATTTCAATTGAAATTGGGTGCGGCAGTATAAGCGGATTACTTTGTGGGTGTATAATAGCTTGTGCTTTAGGGTCTACAAAGCTGTACGTAATTGCTTCTTGGTAGCCACGTGTCACTAACGTATTTCGAAACTTACTTAGCGCAATTGTTGACTCGTCATGTGTAGTCATTTTTAATTTTGCGGTTGGCGCAACATTTGGAATACTGTTGTAACCATAAACACGAGCAACTTCTTCAATTAAGTCTTCTTCAATACGAATATCAAAGCGGTAGCTTGGAATATCAGCGCTCCAGCTGTCGTTTTCAAACTTAACGTCTAACCCTAAACGAGTCAGAATATCAGTCACTTTCTCATCGTCAATATGATGACCAATTACTCTGTCTAAACGCGCACGACGTAGGCGTACTTCTGTCACCTTTGGCAGTTTATCAGCAGCCACAGCTTCTACAACAGGTCCTGCTTCACCGCCAACAATATCAAGTAATAAAGCGGTTGCGCGCTCCATTGCATCGTGTTGCAGGGTAAAATCTACGCCACGCTCATAGCGGTGTGATGCATCGGTATGTAAGCCGTAACTACGGGCTTGACCTGCAATTGCGACTGGGTTAAAAAACGCGCTTTCTAATAAAATATCAGACGTTTTTTCTGTTACACCTGATTGCTCACCGCCAAAAATACCGGCAATCGCAAGGGCTTTATTATGATCGGCTATCACAAGTGTTGATTCGTTCAGTTTTGCAGTATTGCCATCAAGCAATACTAACTCTTCGCCTGCATTGGCGCTGCGAACCTTAATGCCGCCTTCAATTGCATTTAAATCAAATGCATGCATTGGGTGGCCAAGTTCTAGTAATACATAGTTAGTAACATCAACAACAGGGTCAATTGAGCGAATACCACTACGGCGAAGCTTTTCAACCATCCAAAGCGGTGTTTCTGCATCAAGGCTAATGCCTTTGATTACACGCCCTAAGTAACGCGGACACGCATCAGCATTAACAAGTTCAATAGATACTTCATCGTCAATAGTGCCGCTAACAGCTGGAATTTGTAGCTCGTTTACATCAATGCTGTTTAATACACCTACTTCGCGTGCAAGGCCTTTTATACCCAAGCAATCACCACGGTTTGGGGTTAAGTCAACATCAATTATGTTGTCATCAAGGCCTAAGTATTCGCGCAGGTCTGTACCAATTGGCGCATCGCTTGGCAATTCCATGATGCCGTCGCCTTCTTCGCTAATACCTAGCTCAACAAAAGCACACAGCATACCGTGTGATGGCTGACCGCGTAATTTGGCTTTTTTAATTTTAAAGTCGCCCGGTAAAACAGCGCCCACTGTTGCAACAGCTACTTTAATGCCTTGGCGACAATTTGGCGCACCACACACAATATCAAGTAGCTCATCGCCACCTACATTGATTTTAGTAACGCGAAGTTTATCTGCATCTGGGTGCTGTGCGCACTCAACCACTTCACCAACCACTACGCCGTTAAAATCCGCTGCCGCGCTCTCAACTGCATCAACCTCAAGGCCAGCCATAGAAAGCTGTTCCGAAAGAGCTTGCGTATCAATAGCAGGATTTACCCACTCTCTTAACCACTTTTCACTAAATTTCATTTTATATTTTCACTCTTAACGGAACTGGTTTAGGAATTTTAAGTCATTTTCAAAAAATGCACGTAAGTCGTTTACGCCATAGCGCAGCATGGTTAAGCGCTCTACGCCCATACCAAAAGCAAAACCAGTGTATTTTTCTGGGTCAATACCTACTGACTTAAGTACGTTAGGGTGAACCATGCCACAACCTAATACTTCAAGCCATTTGCCGTCTTTACCCATAACATCTACTTCAGCTGAAGGCTCTGTAAATGGGAAGAATGAAGGACGGAAACGAATTTCCATGTCTTCTTCAAAAAAGTTACGTAAGAAGTCGTGTAAAATACCTTTAAGCTCTGTGAAGCTTACATCAGTATCAACCATTAAACCTTCTACCTGATGAAACATTGGAGTATGCGTTTGGTCGTAGTCGTTACGATATACTCGACCTGGCGAAATAATTCGCAGTGGCGGTTGCTCTGTTTCCATAGTACGAATTTGCACACCACTTGTTTGGGTACGCAGTACTAACTTAGGATTAAAATAAAAGGTATCGTGATCAGCGCGCGCTGGGTGATGCTCAGGAATATTTAGCGCATCAAAGTTATGAAAATCATCTTCTACTTCTGGGCCTGATTTAACTTCAAAACCTAGCTCGCCAAAAAAGCTTTCTATACGCTCGATTGTGCGTGTTACCGGATGAAGGCCACCCGTAGGCATTACGCGCCCTGGTAAAGTTACATCAATTGTTTCAGCTGCTAGCTTTTCTTCAAGCGCTTTACTTGCTAAGAGCTCACGCTTTTCGTTAATGGCTGCTTGTACATCTTGCTTAGCTTGGTTAATTACTTGGCCTGCTTCTTTGCGTTCTTCAGGAGCAATTTTACCCAGTGTTTTAAGTAAGCTTGTGATTTCGCCTTTTTTACCAAGGTAATTAACCCTGATCTCTTCTAGTTGCGCGATTTCACTGGCACTGGCAACTGCCTCAAGTGCTTGCGCTAAAATATTTTCTAAGTTCATTCGATACCTGATCTTTCACAGAAGGTGATTACAATTTTGTTGACTAATGATAACTGAAAGCAGGGTCTAGATTCTAGACCTACTACAGCTTTAACGTTGATTTTATGAAGGGAATTGTTAATTTTCGTTGTGCAAGCCATTATTGGCATCATCGAAAGGCAAAAATGTTAGACCAAAAAATTGATCTATTGCCAAAATAAAACAACTAGAATAGTAATAAGTTAAATGATAAATTAGTGTTTTATTAAGAAAAGGAACTTCGTATGGCCATATTTACCAAATGCCATTTACTACTAGCAATACCTCTATTTATAGGTTCTATGTCTCATGCTACTAGTATAGCTACTACCTATCATAAAAACACAGATAGTAAAAAATTATCTGTTTTCGATATAAGCTCAACACAAGCAACTAAAAAAAGAAACACTGAAATAATTGATATATATGAAGATTCAATTATTTATTCTGTCGCACAGCAAGATGATGGAAATACATTTCGTGAAGATATATGGTTTTATGACCGAAATAGCCAGAAATCTACACCAATAGGAGAAAAATTTAACAACTATGCTCCTAAAGTCGTGAATTACGCTAGAATAAATGGTAGGAAATTTATATTCAACCAGTTAAGTGAAAATGACCGTTGTGAGCTCTTTTTACTTGAAGGAAGTAAGGCTAAAAGCTTACTGAGAGATGTGAGTTGTAACTCAAGTAGTTTACATATCAATGAGAACGACTTATACATTGCAAAAACGCGTTTTTACTACAACAGGCTACAAGACTTAGGCACTAATAAGCTGTATGACAGAAATGGATATAATGTTGATGGTATTTTGATTCATTACAACTTTGCTACAAATAAATCTCAAGAAATCATACACATTGACATAGGAAGAAATGCGCTACCCTATGTTTCGGAAGTTATTGATGCTGGCTCTTATGTTTATACATTCCAATGTGAAGTAAAATCGGGTTGTAAAAGTGGAAATTATGGTACATTTAACAGATACAACCGTGACTTCACTGCAGAATTAACTATTTCAAGACAAAGCGGAGACAATTTACTTCACTTTGCTGCAAACCCTAAAACTGACACAGTATATGTCTATGATGAAAACAAATTATATGGTACGAATCGGCTATTAGTTTCAAGAAACAAGTCTGCTATTGATATTATCGAAGATAACAAGCCACGTGCATACACACATATTTTAGGCACTGGAATAATAGATGAACAGTTTAGGTTATTAAATTTAGCTACAGATACACAATTAGGCGAAACAAAATTTGAAATGATAACCTTTGACGATGAAACCCAATCTTTAGTAACGACAGAGATTCTTATGGATAACATCGTTGATACAAGCTCTGAAATTTCGAATAATGAAGCATTTATCGTTGGTATCCAAGACGACGGAACAAGAAATCTCAGCTCACTATCTTTAGATGGCACTATACAACATCTATTTAAATTTCCTGTTTCATTAAACTACGCAATAGATATTTTAGCCACAGACTCAAATTCAATTTTATTTTCACAGAATCAAGATTACTGGGAGTTTGATAGAAATTCAGCAACCTTATCGGAAGTTGAGCTTAGAGTTGAGGAAGCTTTGACTGATAGAAATTCGAGCTTAAGAGATATTCGAGCCTTCGATTTTGCTGGTGAAAAATTCTTTCTTATTGCAAAAGATAACTCAAAGTACACTCTATGGTATTTGGATTCCGAGGCAAATACTTTAAACCAACTCGGTGATACAGAGTTCACGGATGCTTTTCCTGAGCAAAGCCATAACAACATACTCATTCTGAAACATTGGAATGAGTTTATTACTCTTGATGTTAATACTAAAACATTCATCCAACATGAAAAGCTCACAGGGATAAAGCAAATTACCCCGATTCATTTCACTGAAAACTTTACTTTTATCTCTAAAGACTCAGGTGATTCAATTAAAAAATGGCAGTACGATTGGAGTACTCAAAAATTAGAAGAGTTAAAAGCTTATAACAATATTGAGACTAGGTACTTTTTAAGGGATTACATTTGGTTCATGCATAACGATGATATTGTATATGCATATGACAAAAATAATTTAACTCTTTATGAATTAAGTGAGGACAACTTCAATACTGTTTTCTCTGCTGAAAACCAAGGGATAACCGACAATTATAAATGCGAGAATTGCGTCTATAAACAAAAAGATAGTGTGTATATTTTCGGCTCTCAGTGGTATTACGATTTATCTTCGACAGACAGTGGTGAAATCAATTTCTATGACACAGGTGAGAAAAAAGAACAGATTACTAATATTTTTAGCTATAACGAAGATTTATACTTCGTACCTCGTTCGTTTAACAGCATTTACAAGCTAGATCATGACACAGAAGAAGTAAGTAATCTTTCTCTGAAAGATATAATTGGTGATAAGCTAATTTCAATTCCTTTCAGTTCAGCACTTAAATTAACCTCAATTAATAATCGAATTTTAAAAATCTATGATATTTCTAAAGATTTTTCTAATGTTTCTGAAATTTATTCTAACAATAACTTTCTAGAAGTTAGCTTAAGTGTAATAAACCCATTGGTAACAAATAGTTCTAAGCTAGTGCTAAATGCAGAAGATGCTAAGGTTGATAATACCTATATAGGAAGAGAATTAGCTGTGCTAAACCTATACAATTATGAACTTTCTGATATCCTGAATGAAATACCTGAGAAATTTGAACTACCTAATGATGAAGAGTTTGAGTTTATTCCAACAGTAGAGCAACCAAACTCACTCCCTTTAAACTTTTCTCTTATAAACAGCCCTGATTGGTTAACAGTCGATGAGGAGTCTGGCGTGCTGTTTGGAACTCCCAGCGTTGAAGATGTAGGGATGGTCAGTAATATAAAATTAATTGTTGATAATGGTTTTGAAAACTACACATGGAATTTTAGTATTAACATTAAAGCTAGCAGCGATAGCATTGTTGAAGAATCAAGAAATGGTTCAGGTGGTTCAATGGGGCTACTTATATACCTTATTTTGGCAACACTTTATATTAATAAAAGGTTCAGCCTTAATATTTTTAGAAAATAACTTAGAAAACACGCTCGGCCAAACTTGGTCGAGCATTAACAACTAACGATTATACATTTATAGCTTTAGCGTTGATTTTATGAAAGGAATAGTTAATTTTCGTTGTGCGGCCATTGATGCATGATCTAATTTGTCTAATACGTCTAATAAAGCACGCATATCACGACTCAAGCGAGTCAATAAAAAGCGCGCGCATTCATCGCTTAGTTCAAGCCCACGCATATGCGCTCGCTTAACCAGTGCTTGTGCTTTATCATCATCACTCATTGAACGAATTTGAAAGGTGGTTCCCCACTTTAGCCGAGACTCTAAGTCGGGCAAGGTGATATTAAGCATGTCAGGGAGCAAATCGGCCGTAACCACTAACATTTTTCCGGGCTCGTTAAAGCGATTAAAAAAGTTAAAAAGGGCTTTTTCCCATGCGTCATTGCCAGCGACTAAGTGCACATCATCAATACATAATACGTCAAGTGCTTCTAAACCATCTAACACCATAGGGCCAAAGTCGATAACTTCACGCATAGACAACAGCATGTTTGACAAACCACGCTCTTGGGCTTGTATGCAGGTTGCGTACAATAAGTGGGATTTACCAGAATCGCCTAAGCCGCACAAATAAGTGTACTGAAATTTGTTGGCAAGCTTTGAAAAGCTCGCTTTAAGGTGGTTTACCTCTAAAGAGTCTTCCCCACCAAAATAAGAAGCAAATGTTTCATCGTCAGGTAAGGTGACTGGTAGTGCCATTTGCATTGGCTCAGCACTTAGCATTACTCACCGACCCACTGATACTCAAGACTGTTTTTGTCTACAACATGGTAAAATGCGCGAGGGTCAACATAATCTCTAAAGGCACTATCAAGACCAAGGCCTTTTTTAAGATCGCCCACACTGCCAGTGTGGTTAAGCTTAAACTCAACAAATTCTGGGGTTTTGCGCATTATGGTTGCTTGCGTCACTACACTCAAACTTTGTAGACGACGCTTTGCAAGTTCAATATCGACAAAGCTTTGAGTGCCTTTTAAGGTGAGCGTAGCCGCAGCCTGTTCATAATACGCGTTAGGGTCGATAGCGTATTCATTGGCTAATCCCAACGCTAAGCTGTCTATCATCTGGCCTACTAATTGCTGTTTATCACCTTCAAGACGGTTTGAATCGAATAAATCGTCATTAGTAAAACGCCAGTCTAAAATCCAGGTTTCGCTGTCGGGCTCTTGATACATTCTTGCTGTAATGCTTCGCTCTGCACTATAACGGCGCGACGCCTCTTCAACAGGCTCTGAAAAATTACCCCATACTTCAGGAATGCCAACCAAACGTCTGTCTTGTAAATCTAATAGCGGCACTACAACGGGTAAACCACGTCGACCGGCTTTGTCATATATAAGCTGCTCTAACTGAGGATAGCTTTCTTGTGTAACAAGCTCTCTACGCCAGTTATCTTCAATACCTAACCAAATAGCAACTAATGGCCGCTGGACGCCCCAAAGAGGTAAATTTAATTCTTTAATTAATTCATTTATTTTACGCGCTTCAAATTTAACAACTAGATTAAGCTGTCCATTTGCTTTTTCGTCGTATTCAAACTTGAGCATGTAATCAGAAATGTTTTTGGTGCGTTGCTGAGCAAGCTTATTTTGATCAGCAGATTCATCCCCGCTTACCTTTACTAATACATTGAGTAATGCTTTGCGGCTAGCGGCTAAACGCGTGTCTCGACTTTTATCATCGACTTTTAATATATCTTGATACAGATCAGTTACTTCAACTGCCGATACAGAGAAACAAAATATAAATGATATGGCACTAATTAATAATCTATACACTGGCTATTAGTTCTTGGTTTTAAACTATTTTGATCCTAAATCAAAGCCAGTAACAAAGCAAAATTATATTTGTAATCTAGCTATGTTGAATAAATATTGTTTTTCTTAAAGCTTAAATACTGAAACAAACTGCTACTTAGCTATATGTAAAATGGGTTGTGATTGGTGGGATGAGCCTTATCCGCGGGTTTCGTGATACTCAACCCACGCTACGGAGGTGGTGGAGACTGTGCGAATAATATCTGGAATGTATTTTTTACTTTTCTGTAGACGTAAAAAAGCCCGGCTCTTTCGAGTCGGGCTTTCTTGTATTTGGAGCCTGGCGATGTCGGGGTGCCCACAGCGGTATAGAGAGGCGCATAGCAAATGCTACACTATCGTTGGCCGGGCTCGCCTTCGAGCTGTTTCGTTTCACTACTGAGTTCGGCTATTTATTAAATCCCAGACAGCAAAAAACCCGTTACATCGCTGTAACGGGTTTCTCTTATTTGGAGCCTGGCAA
>NZ_JALNTJ010000019.1:0-13692 GCF_023161885.1 Pseudoalteromonas sp. 2CM37A | reverse complement strand
TCGATAGCTCAGTTGGTAGAGCAGAGGATTGAAAATCCTCGTGTCCCTGGTTCGATTCCGGGTCGAGGCACCATTTATATTAAAGCCCTGCATACACACGCAGGGCTTTTTTTTGCTTAAAATTTATTATGGACAAAACAGTCCATATTAATTGGGTATATCCTCTCTTTTTCTCCCTTGTTTGCATGCGCATAATTACCTCATCAAAAGGTTAGGTGCTGTTATTACTCACTCCATTTACTCACTCAATATGATTGATTTAAGTAATAAAGTGCAGGGTACCTTTAGCCCTAATAACGCCAATCCGTAATAATACTTAATCATTTTGCGAGGCTAAACGTGTCACTACCGGCGTTAAAAGTTCCTATTTAGAACAACTAAATAGCGGCTTTTTTGCCTAGCTATCAGCACGTTTTTCAAGCCTCAAAATAGATCACTTAATTAAGCGTATTGGTATAAATAATTTAAAGCTGGAGCTAATTATGATCACGCAAATTGTTAAGTTTGATATTAAAGACGAGCACATCGCACAATTTAAAGCGCTACTAGAAGAAGACAAGCAAGGCGCTAAAGCCGAAACAGGTCTTATAGAGATGCGTTTATATCAGGATAAAAACGAGCCAGGCGTCTTTTTTGCTTATGAGCGTTTTGAAGATCAAAATGCAGTTGATTACCATGGCGCACAGGATTACACACAAACGTTATTAAATGCGTTGCCTGAAATCAGCCAATCGGCGCCACAGGTCATGTTATTAGAAAATACAGTGCCAGCTCCGCTGCATGAGCGTAATACAAAAGTTGTTAACCCTGAAGATGATATATGTATTGTGTTTTTTATTTTTAAGATTAAGCCAAGTTTTAAAAATAAAGTCATTGAGCGTTTCGCAACTCATGTAACGCAAACGCGCAGCCAGGAGCCTGGTAACTTAGTGTTTGATTTATATAGTATTGAAAATAACGACGATACATTAGTTGTTTATGAACATTGGCGCAGTGAATCTGCGTTGTGGGATATTCACTTTAAGCAGCCGTACGCAGTAAAAACAAGCGAATTATTAGCGCAAGCAGTTGTTGGCGATATGCAGCAATATATGAGCTTCGTTAAAGAAATTTAAAGGCTTGTGTTTAACAATATTACTTATCCCATTTAGCAAATAGTGTATTACACGCTATTTGCTTTTTTGTATAAATACCCTCCAAATTCCCTGCCGCTTTTTATAATAACTGACTATTATGTTAATTCATCGCAACGTATGTAATGTTATGTAAAGTAAGTTGAGCAAAATTTGCCAAAGTGCTTGAATTACATTCATAAATGGCAGTAATTTAGGTTAACTATGATTTGGCAAACTAAGCCAACTTTATTGGCTCTTAGCTTGGTATTGTTGAGCGGCTGTGCGGGTACGCTAAACCCTCAGCAGCGCGAGCAAGCACCCAGCGACATTGCAGCGACATGGCAACATGGTTTAGCACAAAATGCACTTGCAGTAGATCAGCAATGGCTGCAAACCTTAGAAAACCCTTACATTGAAAATCTTGTTAATAAGGCACTTAATAATAATCAGGCCTTGTTGCAAAGTGCCTATGATGTACAAATACAAAAGCAGCAATTAATAATTTCAGGCTCTGCGCTTTGGCCCGATCTTGATTTATCTGCGCAAACTAGGCGCAGTAAAGACAATAGACCTGTAAGTTATGATAATGCCAGCTC
This sequence comes from Pseudoalteromonas sp. 2CM37A, assembly GCF_023161885.1. NCBI lineage: Bacteria > Pseudomonadati > Pseudomonadota > Gammaproteobacteria > Alteromonadales > Pseudoalteromonadaceae > Pseudoalteromonas > Pseudoalteromonas sp. 2CM37A. The sequence goes on along the minus strand of NZ_JALNTJ010000019.1, from coordinate 11,981 downwards.
TGTCACGCTAGAGCTAAGCTATGAAGTAGATGTGTGGGGTAAGTTATCTGATGCTAAACGCCAAGCCAACCTAAACTACTTAGCGCAACAAGCTAGTTTTGAGCAAGCTAAGCAGCAATTGGTGGCCGATGTTGTCACTGGCTGGTTTGATTTAGTAACCGCCCAGCAGTTACTCGATTTATATAAACGCCGAGAAGAAAACGCACAGCAAAACTTAGATATTATTGAATCGGGCTACCGCCAAGGTATTAATGAAGCACTCGATGTATATTTAGCCCGTAATGAGCTTAATAACGAGCGTACGCGTATTGCTAATCAACAAGCCACGCTTGTAAGCGCGTCGCGTTCTTTAGAGCGCTTATTAGGCGGCTACCCCAAAGGCAATATATCAGCAGAGGTTGAACTGCCAGTTTTTCTTTCGCCAATTAATACCGGTATTCCCTCTGAGCTAATTACACGCAAGCCTCAATTGCGCGCAAGCTGGTACCAGTTATTAGCAAGCGATGCAGGCCTAGCCTATGCCCATAAACAGCGTTTCCCTAGTTTAAACTTATCAGCAAGCGTGAGTGATAGCACCGATAGAGTGAGCGATTTATTTTCACCATCAAGCTTAGCGTGGTCTTTATTAGGCAGTATTTCTGCGCCAATATTTAATGGTGGTCAGCTAAAAGCAAATGAAGAAATAGCACGCTTAAATGCACAAAAACAAGAACAAGCATATTTAGATACCTTGTACGATGCATTCAGCGATGTTGAAAACGCAATTACTCAGCAGCAATCCTTGCAAGCCAGTTATAAAAGCACGTTAGAGGCACAAGAAAACGCCCTTGCAGCAGAGCAACTCTCGTTTGAGCAGTACCAAAGCGGCTTAGTAACTTACACTACAGTGCTTGATGCCCAGTCGCGCTCTTTTGATGCGCAAAGCTCACTCATTGAAACAAAAAACCAGCTAATTGCTAACCGAATAAACCTATACGTTGCCCTTGGCGGCGATTTTAACGCCCCAACAAGCGAATCTAAGAGCAATAACGATGAAAACTAAATCAGCAAAACTTTTAATCCCAGCCGTAGTGGTGGTGGCCACCATTTTAATTGTTATGTTTATTAAGGGTAATCCACCTGAAGCAAAACGTTTTGGCTCACCTCCTAAAGCCACGGTGAGCGTATCGGTAAAAAAGATTGAGCCACAAGATTACTTAATTTTTATTGATAGCTATGGCACGGTAAAGCCGCGTACTCAAAGTTTGTTAGTTGCTCAAGCATCTGGGCAAATTAATAAAGTAAGTGATGATTTTAGAGAGGGCGGTTTTTTTGAAAAAGGCGATGTACTGCTACAGCTTGACGATAGAGATCATCAGGCTGAGGTTAAATCGGCGCAAGCAGCATTACTTACTGCAGAGCAAAGTTTGTTAGAAGAAAAAGCCCGCGGCCAACAAGCAATTACTGATTGGAAGCGTTTAGGCGGCTCATCTCAAGCGAACAGCTTAGTACTTCGCGAGCCCCAACTAGCGGCTGCACAAGCACAAGTACTTTCAGCACAAGCCGCACTTGAAAAAGCACAGCTTGATTTAGAGCGCACCCAAATTACTGCGCCTTACGCTGGGCGTGTGCTTAGTCGTAATGTAGACCTTGGCCAAGTGGTAAGCGAAAACACAGAACTTGCAACTATTTATGCCATAGACAGCGTTGAAGTGCGCTTACCAATTAAAAATAAAGACCTCTCGTATATTAGTTTGCCAGAGCAATACAGAGATGGCAGTAAAAACCAAGCCGGCTCACTCGTTAAGTTTAAATCTGACTTAGTGGGCGAGCAAACATGGCAAGGGCAAATAATACGTACTGAAGGCGCTATCGATGAAGGTGCACAGCAATTGTATATTGTTGCTCAGATAAATGACCCTTACAAAGCCACGGCTAATAACCAATACCCAATTAAAATTGGGCAATACATCACTGCGCAAATTAGCGGTAAAACAGTGCCTGATGCGTTAATAATCCCTAATAGTACTATTTATCAAGGCAGCTACGTGTATGTGGTTGAAGAGGGGCTGCTAAAGCGTAAAAACATTACGCTTGCATGGCAAAATGCTACACAAGCTATGGTAAAAACAGGCCTTAATGCAGGCGATAAGTTAGTAATTACACCGCTTGGGCAAGTAAGTTCAGGCACAGCAGTAAGCATTTTAGGCGAAACCGATATGCAAAATATGCGAGCAAAAGGCCCAAATGGCGCAGGCAAAGGTAAGCGTCCATCGCGTGAGCAGCTAGAAAAAAAAGCGCAAGAAATGGGAATTAGCGTTGAAGAGCTAATACAAAAACGCCGTGCTGCACAAGGAGATAAGCCATGATTGCTTGGTTTACAAAAAACCATGTAGCAGCCAATTTATTGCTTATTACGTTACTGCTATCGGGTTTATTTAGTTTATCGAGTCAAATACCGCTTGAGGTGTTTCCATCGTTTGAAACAGATCGTATAAGTGTAAGCGTTACTTTGCGCGGCTCAACCCCAGAGGATGTAGAGCAAGGGGTTACCATTCGAATAGAAGAAGCCGTTCAAGATTTAGAAGGTATAGAGCAAATTTCTAGCCGCTCATCAGAGGGCTCTGCGTCGGTAACTATAGAAGTAGAAAGTGGCTACGACCCGCGCGAATTATTAGCCGATATAAAAAGCCGTGTAGATGCTATAAACACTTTTCCGGCCGATGCTGAAAAGCCCATTGTGGCGCTTGCAGAGCGAAAGCGCGAAGTAATAGCTGTTACCGTAGCGAGCGATTACGGTGAAAAAGAAACCTTAGAATACGCCGAGAAAGTACGCGACGATATTTTACGCCTTCCTAATGTTACGCAGGTTGAGCTAAGTGGTGTACGCGATTACGAGCTCGCCATAGAAGTAAGCCAAGATACACTTCGCCAATACAATTTAACCCTTGCACAAATATCCACTGCTGTGGCTAAGTCGAGCTCTGATATTTCGGCTGGTAATTTAAAAACAGAAGGGGGCGATGTACTTATAAGCTCAAAAGGGCAGGCTTACCGAAAAGATGAATTTGCAAACATTGTCGTTAAAAATCAGAGCGACGGTACAGTAATACGCTTAGGTGATATAGCAAACATTAATGATGACTTTGAAGAGACCCCAGTACGTACACGCTTTAATGGTAAACAAGCCGCCTTTATAGATGTATACCGCATAGGGCCGCAAAGTGCGATAGATGTCGCAGATGATGTAAAAAACTACATAGAGTCCAAGCAAAGCTCCTTACCACAAGGTTTTGAATTAAGTTACTGGGATGACGACTCTCAAGTTGTAAAAAGCCGTATTGCTACGCTAACCAGCAGCGCCCTACAAGGGGGCATTTTAGTACTGGCTTTGCTAACTCTATTTTTACGCCCAGCCATCGCATTTTGGGTGTTTATTGGTATTCCTGTTTCGTTTATGGGCGCATTTATTGCAATGCCTATTTTTGGTGTAACCCTTAATATTATGAGCTTATTTGGCTTTATTTTAGTACTGGGTATTGTGGTGGATGACGCCATAGTAACGGGGGAGAACGTTTATACTCATTTAAAAACCGCAGAGTCGGGCGAACAAGCTGCCATTTTAGGCACGCAAGAAGTAGCAACACCAGTTACCTTTGGGGTACTAACAACCGTAGCGGCTTTTTTACCTTTAGCGTTTATTGAAGGCGCACGGGGCGCCTTGTTTGCACAAATTCCGGTGGTGGTTATTCCGGTATTACTGTTCTCGTTAATTGAGTCTAAGTTTGTGCTGCCAGCTCATTTAAAGTACATAAAACTACGTAATCAAAAAACAAAATCATCAAAGCTTGAAGTACTTCAGCAGCGTTTTGCAGACGGATTTGAAAGCGCTATTTTAAAATACTATCAGCCTATTTTAGCTAAAGCATTGCGCTATAAATTAGCGACGGTGAGTTTGTTTGTTGGTGTGTTTTTTATAATTTTAACTTTAATAACCAGTGGTTGGACTAAGTTCGTATTTTTTCCGCGAATCCCAAGCGAAACCGTACGAGTAACATTAACCTTGCCAACAGGCACGCCGTTTGAAGTTACCAATAAGTATGTAATGGATATGTCGCAAAAAGCGCAGTTATTGCAGGACAAATACCGCGATGAAGATACCGGCGAAAGCGTTATATTAAATATTTTAGCCTCAACAGGTGGGCGTGGTGGCGTGTCTAACTCAGGCAGTGTGCGCTTTGAAATAACCCCTGCAGAGAGCCGCGACTCAGACATTGGCTCACGTGAGCTGGTAAGTGAGTGGCGCGATTTAATAGGGATTATTCCTGGCGCCGAAAGCGTAACCTTTAGGGCCGAAATAGGACGCAGCTCGGACCCTATAGATGTGCAGTTAAGTGGTACATCGCTCGATACGTTACAAAAAATTGCCGAAAGCGTTAAAGCGCGCTTAAGTACTTACCCAACCGTATTTGATATTGCCGATAGCATGTCTGATGGTAAAGAAGAGTTGCAAATAGAGCTTACCGAGCAAGGCTTTGCTTTGGGATTAAACCGTGTTGATGTAGCAAACCAAGTACGTAACTCGTTTTTTGGCTCGCAGGTGCAGCGTATTCAACGCGGGCGTGACGATGTACGTGTTATGGTACGCCTACCTATTGAAGAGCGCCGCTCTGTAGCCGACTTACAAAATATACTTATTACTACGCCTACGGGCGGCTCGGTGCCACTTTCGCATGTAGCCACATTAATTGCAGGGCAAAGCCCATCTACGATTAACCGAATAGACCGCTACCGCACACTTAACGTGACTGCCGACATAGAAAAAAGCAATACCAACATGACCGCGCTACAAGCCGACCTAACTGAGTATTTAGATGAATTAATGCAGCAATACCCAGGTGTTGATTACAAGCTAGAAGGTGAAGCTAAAGAGCAAAGAGAGTCGTTTGGCTCGCTCGCTTGGGCATTGTTATTTGTATTTTTTATTATTTACTCACTATTAGCGATACCGCTTAAATCGTACATGCAGCCAATTATTGTAATGAGCGTAATACCGTTTGGCATGATAGGCGCTGTAATAGGGCACTGGGTTATGGGGATGGAGTTAACCATTATGAGCTTACTTGGTATGTTGGCACTTATTGGTGTGGTGGTTAACGATTCACTTGTGTTGGTCGACTTTATTAATAAAAAACGCAGTGAAGGCGGCAAGATTATTGATGCGGTTAAACTTGCAGGGGCTGCACGTTTTCGCCCAGTAATGCTAACAAGTTTAACCACCTTTATTGGCTTAATGCCGCTACTATTTGAAAAGGCGACACAAGCACAGTTTTTAATTCCAATGGCAGTAAGCCTTGGCTTTGGTATTGTGTTTGCTACGTTTATTACGCTTATATTAGTGCCAGTAAACTATATGCTGATGGAGCGTTTTCAAAGCTGGTTTAGATAAATAACGAAATGTGTTCTAGGACTAAGCTGTGGTTGATTAATATCAATTGCAGCTTTTTTTTGCTAAAAATTTATAAAGGTAATAAAGGGTATTAAAAACAGGAAAGTAGCAAAAAGATAGGTAAGAAAAGTGTTCCCCAAGCGTGCGGTGTCCGGCGTCAGTCCTGAAACCAGAAGGTTTCAGGGCGGAAAGCTGCGGTCTACCGTAGGCTTCTCGGTACATGCCGAGCTTGCACAATAGTAGACGAACAGAAATCCTGGTATAAAATTTATCGGCTCAGGGACTTAACCAAACTCCGGCACCCCAGGGAACAAGTTCAGTATATAAGACATAACCCATTCCTTAAACCCCAAACGTAAAAAATTGAACCGTTCGAGCAGTTTTTGCCCGCTGGTAACTCGCTATTTACTTATCATGCTACTTTTTGAGCAGGATCATACAATTAATTGGAGTTGCTTTTTATCGAGTGGTAGCATTGCCTTAACTAGCAAAGCGAAGATATAAACATGAGCGACTTACCAGATTACCAAAAAGCCCAGCTGCTTTTAGAAAAAAACGAAATTTTTGTCTCACCGGCAGAAGCGCACGGCGTAATTAGTGGATTACTAGCGTGTGGTTTAAGTATTGATGACAAAGAATACTTAGGCCTATTAAGTGATGTATTTAATGATGGCCAAGCGTTTAGCAACGACCTAAAGCAGTTTTTTGGCACCATTTATAAGCAAGTGGTAGCAAGTTTTAACGATGAAGCTTTTGCGTTCGATTTATTTTTACCAAGCGATGATGAAACACTCATCGATCAAGCCAATGGTCTCGTATCATGGGTTGCAGGGTTTATGCTTGGATTTGGTTTAAAGCAAAAAGATTACGGTAAGTTATCGGCAGATGTAAAAGAAGTTATTAGCGATTTTAGCGAAATTACACGCCTAGATACCATGTTTGACGAAACCGAAGAAGACAGCCAAGCCCTGCATGAAGTGATTGAATATGTACGTGTATCAGCATTGCTTTGTTTTGCCGAGCTTGGCAAAGAAAAAGCACCTAAAAAAACACTACATTAATCTAAATAAAACGGGTTGTTAAAGCATGGTTGAAATACAAAAGTCAGAATTTAAAGCACGCCGTGAGCGTTTACTTGCGAAAATGGATGCAAATAGTGTGGCCATTATTCCTGCGGCCAGTGAAGTAACTCGTAGCCGCGATACGGAATATGCATTTAGACAAGACAGCGACTTTTTTTACTTAACCGGCTTTAACGAACCCGATGCCGTTTTAGTGCTGTGTAATAACAGCGATACGCCAAGTACGTTATTTTGTCTTGATAAAGATAAACTGGCCGAAATTTGGCACGGCCGCAGAATTGGCTTCGAAAAAGCTAAAAATGAGTACTTATTCGACGAAACTTACGCATTAAGTGAGCTAACTGAACAATTATTAGATTTGGTTAACGGTCAGCAGATTTTATTTTATGCACAAGGCGCTTACCCAAGTTTTGATACCAAAGTATTTACCTTGTTAAACACACTTCGCAGCGCGCCTAAAAAAGGCTATCAGGCACCGAGTACGATAAAAGATGTGCGTGGTCTTATTCACGAAATGCGTTTGTTTAAATCGCCAAGCGAAGTAAACATTATGCGTGAAGGCTGCGAAATAAGTGCCCGTGGGCATATGCGTGCAATGCGTTATTCGCACCCTGGTGCTACAGAGTTTCAGCTAGAGGCAGAGCTGCATCATCATTATGCAATGAACGGAGCGCCGCATCCTGCGTACGGCACCATTGTTGGTAGTGGCGATAACGCTAATATTTTGCACTACACGCAAAATAGCGATGTGCTAAAAGATGGCGATCTAGTATTAATTGACTCAGGGTGTGAGTTACAAGGTTACGCTGCCGATATTACGCGTACCTTTCCTGTAAATGGCAAGTTTAGCGAACCTCAAGCCGCGCTTTATAACATTGTACTTAAAGCCCAAGAAGTGGCTTTTGAAGAAGTTAAACCCGGCGGGTTTATGTCGCATGCCAATAAACGTGCAATGGAAGTAATGACTCAAGGTTTACTTGATTTAGGTATTTTAACCGGCGACTTTGATGAGCTAATGGCAAAAGGTGCCTGTAAAGAATATTACATGCACGGCCTTGGCCACTGGTTAGGCCTTGATGTTCACGATGTAGGCGATTACAAACAAAACAACGTTGAGCGCGCATTTGAGCCAGGCATGGTTTTAACCATAGAGCCTGGGCTTTACATTAGTGAAGATTCAAACGCACCGCAGCAATATAAAGGCATTGGTATTCGTATCGAAGATAATTTACTTATTACTGAGTCAGGGCATGAAAACCTCACCCTGAGCGTGCCTAAAACCATAAACGATATAGAAGCACTTATGCAAAGTGCAAAAAGCGCATAAGCTTGGAGAAATAAAGTGTCTAAGCAGTTTGATGTCGTTGTTATTGGGGGCGGGCTTGCAGGGGCAAGTTGTGCGCTAAGCATTGCTAAAACAAACCCTTCACTCACTATTGCGGTAGTAGAAGCAAACCAAGTAACGGGCGATTACCACCCAAGTTTTGACGACAGAAGTATTGCCCTTGCACAGCAGTCGGTTGAGTATTTACAGCAGTTAAATTTATTTGAGCCACGTGCGCCATACACAGCAGCAATAAAAAAAGTAAGCGTGTCGGATCGTGGTCACTTTGGTAAAGCACATATTAGTTGCGACGAGTTTGCTAAACCGTCATTAGGTTACGTGGTTGAGGTAAACCCGTTTGGCCGCGCACTGTATCAGCGTTTAACGCAAGCGAGTATTGCACTTTATTGCCCCGATAGCGTAAGCGCTATTAAGCAAAGCCTAAACAGTAATGAGGTTACTTTACAAAGCGGCGAGCAACTTAATACTAAGCTACTGGTTATTGCCGATGGTGCGCAATCTCCAACCCGTAACTTACTGGGTTTAGGCTTTAATACTCAGCCCTATGAGCAAGGCGCTATTATAGCCAATGTTGAAGTAGCAGGCGGGCATAACAACCATGCGTATGAGCGCTTTACCGAGCACGGCCCTATGGCGCTTTTACCAATGAGTAATAGCCGTTATTCATTAGTGTGGTGCATGAAGCAACAGCACGTTGAGCAGCATACAGCCTTAAACGAAAATGATTTTTTAAACGCGCTGCAAAGTGCATTTGGTTATCGGGCAGGGCAATTTACAAAAGTGGGCACACGCACAAGCTACCCGCTAGTATATGGCCAAGCTGAATCATTAACAGCGCATCGTACGGTAGTCATTGGTAACGCTGCTCATGCTATTCACCCCATTGCAGGGCAGGGCTTTAATTTAGGCCTGCGTGATGTACAAGTACTTAGTAATTTAATTGCAACAAGTAAAAACGAGTTAGGCAGTTATGCGTTTACCCGTGAGTATTCACAAAAGCGTAGCAGCGATATAAATACCGTAATGAGTTTAACCGACGCACTGGTTAGGCTTTTTTCAAACTCGTCACGGGTATTAGCGCTTGGGCGCAGCATTGGGCTTTTCTCAATGGATTTATTTCCCGCATTAAAAGCACCGTTGGCCAAGCAGCTAATGGGGCAAGTTAAACAAGGTACACGTTTATGAAGCAAGCACAGGTTTGTATAGTGGGTGGTGGCTGCGTAGGCTTAACCCTCGCGTTAGGACTCGCTAAAGCCAATGTAAGTGTTGTGGTGCTAGACGCCGCGCCAAAGCAATTACCGCCAAGTGATGAATATGCCTTGCGCGTAAGTGCGCTGAGTATTGCAAGCCAAAACCTGTTTGAGCAATTAAACGTATGGCCACACATAATGGCAGAACGAGCGTGTGCATATACGCATATGGACGTACGCGATGCCGACAGCTTTGGTAAAATAACCTTTAATAACGAGCAACTTGAGCTTGAACACTTAGGACATATAGTTGAAAACGATATTATTCGTTTTGCACTTATAAAAGAGCTAGAGCAACAACCAAGTGCCACACTGATGTTTGATACCGAGTATCAACAAGTACACCAAAGTGAGTCTGATGTATTTATAACCCTTAAAAGCGGCGAGCCTATTATTGCTAAGCTGCTGGTGGCGGCCGATGGCGCAAATTCGGCTATTCGTAAACAATTTAATATGGCGCTAAGCTTTAAAGATTACGACCATCATGCATTGGTTGCTACGGTTAAAACCAAAGAGCCACACGCAAACACCGCACGCCAAGTGTTTTTACCAACTGGACCACTGGCTTTTTTACCACTTAGCGATGCAAATACCCACTCTATTGTGTGGTCTACCAGCCCTAATCATTGCGATGAATTGCTAGCAATGGACGACACTACTTTTAATAAAGCTGTAATGGCAGCCATAGATGGCCAATGCGGGCTGTGTGAAGTGCAAAGTAAACGCGCAGCATTTCCACTTAAAATGCGCTACGCCCAGCAATGGGTAAGCGGCAAAGTGGTATTAATGGGCGATGCAGCACACACCATTCACCCACTTGCAGGGCTTGGTATGAACCTAGGCCTAAAAGACGCCGCGTATTTAATTGAGCTACTGACAAGTGATAGTAAAGAGTTTGCGAGCACCCGTACCCTTCGCGATTACGAGCGCACCCGCAAGCTCGACGCGCAAAAGCATATAGCCATGATGCAAGGGCTTAAAGAGTTATTTGAAGGTGCCAACCCGGTTAAAAAGCTGATACGTGGAGTCGGGCTGTCACTTGTTGATAACCTAGGCCCAATAAAACACCTGTTCGCGAAAGAAGCGATAGGCAAATAACGTAGGTTGGGAAGAGCGAAGCGAAACCCAACAGATAAAGTAAAGTAGTTAGTTTTTAGCTTTCAGCTGTTAACTTCCAGCAAAGAAAAACCGATGTTTAGGTTAAACATCGGTTTTTTGTTTTTAAGTGGCTTTAAACAGATTAAAAGCTGCGCTTTTCACGCGAGCAAGCTCAGCGTCTACATGCAAAGTTTAACACTGAGCTTAATTTTACCTGTAGGCGTTTAGCTTGCTGACGCGACGAGCGTAGCGCGTAATTACTATCGTTAGTTAAAAAGCGCTTTGCGTTAAATCAGTTACAAATTGGCTTGGGCTTCATTCACCATATCTTGTAGTGCATCAATTAACAGTGGGTCGCGCGAGTTTTGTTTAGCAAGTTTTAGTGCGTGTTTCATGCTAGTAACAGCTTCTTTAAACTGTTTATCAGCCGTGTAGCCTTGCGCCAATCGCATATGGGAGTAGGCTGCATTAGGGTAATCATGAGTAAAGTGTTTAAGTGTAGTTATCGCTTTTTTAGTGTTATCAAACTTTTGCTGGCTGTGGGCAAACTCTACGTACACATCTTGTGGAATTTTAAGCTCAAATCCGTACTTATCGCTCAGTGCTTGGTAGTAACCTGAAATAAGCGATACATCGGCAAATTTTCCGTGCTCGTCAGCCACTTTAAAAATTAGGTCACTAAATAAGTGAATTAGGCTATCGCTAAGGGCTGGCAGTATAGTGCCCATATGAGTAAAAGTAGGGTAATGCTTATATTCCCATTTTAGCTGTGTGGGCATTTGTTGTTCTAAATTTACTAACGTATTTAATGCGCCTGTATAAAAACGTGCGCCTTCACTCGCTACACTAATAAATAACTCTTGAGTGCCTTTAGGGTTTTTAGTGTATTTAATAATATTATTTTTTAACTCTTCGTCACTCCACCAACTATTTGGGCTTATAGCTATGTAGCTGTTAAATAATTCAGGCTGATTAACTAAAGTGTAAAGCGCTAATGTACCAGCATTAGAGTGACCAATTAAGGTGTTGTAGCCGTTAGTTGAGTAATTGCTATTTATGTAGGGCATGAGCTCGTCAGACACAAACTTTAAAAAATTGTCGGTTTGTCCAGCATCGGGCCATTTATTTTTTACAAAGGTTTGAAACTCAGTTTTCGGCTCACCATCTACTTTAGGTAAGTAATCACGCACGCGGTTTGTTGTATCAATACCAACAAGCATGGCATTAGGTATTTGTTCGTAATCAACTAAGGATTTTATAACACCTGACGCCGTATGAAAGTGCTCAACACCATCTAGTAAATAAATAATATAAAGCGGCTGATCGTCTTTTACAGTGTCAGGTATGAAAATTCTGATAGGCCTGTCTTCGTTAAGTATTTTTGATTGTAAAATGACTTTTTTACCAATGGTTATGTCGGTTGTAGCAGTGTTTGCGTGGCTTAAAAAAGAGGTACTACAAGCAAATGCAAATACAAATGATAGTAAGAGCTTCATAAATATCCTTATTAAATAATGTGTTGCTTAATAATTACACGGCTTTAGGTTTGAGTAAATGTTTATATTTTAGGCGCAAAATAGAAGGGGTAAGTAATTAAAAGCTGCGCTTTTTACGCAAGCAAGCTTTGCGTTTACACACAAACCCAACGCACTTATCGTAATTCTGCTTGTTGATATAAAGCGAACGCATATTAATATCACTCTGATAGCTGATAGCTGATAGCTGATAGCTGATAGCTGATAGCTGATAGCTGATAGCTGATAGCTGATAGCTGATAG
>NZ_JALNTJ010000018.1:0-19944 GCF_023161885.1 Pseudoalteromonas sp. 2CM37A | reverse complement strand
CTGATAGCTGATAGCTGATAGCTGATAGCTGATAGCTGATAGCTGATAGCTGATAGCTGATAGCTGATAGCTGATAGCTGATAGCTGATAGCTGATAGCTGATAGCTGATAGCTGATAGCTGATAGCTGATAGCTGATAGCTGATAGCTGATAGCTGATAGCTGATAGCTGATAGCTGATAGCTGATAGCTGATAGCTGATAGCTGATAGCTGATATCTATTCCCTTTTATTTTAGCTACAATACGCGCCGAACAAATTTTAGGTAATAGCCCCCTTGAAAAATCCCCAACATAACTCAGTATTAGTTTTGCGTGCTCAGCAAATCAGCGAATCGCGCCGCGAATTTAATGCCCGTGGCGGCAAAATGGATCGCTGTGAGCAGTGTTTAATTGCTAAGCATTACTGTATATGTGAGGGGGTAGAACAAGCGCAGTGCGATGCTGGCGTGTGTTTATTAATGTATCATAATGAAAGCTTTAAACCGTCAAACACAGGGCGTTTAATTGCTGAAATAGTCCCTGACAACTATGCATTTAGATGGGACAGAACAGAGCCAAGCGCTGAGCTATTAGCTTTATTAAACAACGCTGATTATCAACCTATGGTGATATTTCCAGCTGAAGATGTAGAGCCGGGCAGGGCAACCACCGAAGTAAACATTGAGCCTGGCAAAAAGCCATTATTTATATTTTTAGATGGCACCTGGCGCGAAGCTAAAAAAATGATCCGCAAAAGCCCGTACCTAGATAACCTACCGGTGTTGTCGATCACCGCTGATAAACTATCAGATTACCGTTTACGCGTTGCACCTCACGCATACCAGTTAGGCACTGCTGAAGTAGGCATTATGGTGTTAGCGCTCGCAGGTGAGCAAGATGCCGCCTTAAAGCTTGAACAGCACTTTATAAAATTTCGTGATGCGTACTTACTTGGTAAGCGAAATAAGGGCAGGCCACAGTAACTTAATTTTAGGCAAAGAAAAGCGCGCTCTATCTCTAGGCGCGCTTGCGGAATCTTCTAATTTTGCATCCTGCAATTGAACTTAATCAACTCCAATTTTTACTTATCCATGTGATTACGATATTACTTTTTAGTTCTATGTAATTTAGGCTATCCGGGCCTATCTCCTTTAAATCCCTGTACATCCTGTAGTGGTAAAAACTATTACCTATTCCTTTTGGCACATCCTAGTGCAGTCCATTAATTTACAATTCCATTGTGTTGCCTCAAGGGCCTGTCCATTTAATTCCTATCACATCCTGTTAAACAACTATCCGCTGTTGTTATCCTTGCTGTATCGTCCTGATACGTTCCTTTGTGCAACAATCCATTGCGATACTCATCCTGAGCCTGTCCTAATTTCCGTGTTGTCCGTAGTAACCTAATCATTGGTTGTTCGAGTAAGCAGTCCATTTCCTTTTACTCGATAAGCATCACTGCTTGGTTGATGTAGTAATTGTAGCGTGCTGGTGCAACTAAAATAGGTTAAAACGGCTATGGATTTACTTATAAAAAATGAGTATTTATAAAAAATTAAATAAAAACAAGTGTTTAGGTTGGTTTTTCTGGGTTGTTATAGGTTTTTTTACTCATTAGCTGTCAGCTCTGTAAGAGATGTCTTACGCGGTATTTCCCTTTTGGTCATTAATTACTTATTTACATTTATGTAAAGAGTGTATATTTTCACTTATCACGATAAAATCCCCTGTAAATAATTACTATTTAGGTAAATTGATATGAGAACTGCACTGGCTATACTTACTTGTATTATTAGCGCTTCGCCTGCGTTTGCGAGCGATGTTGTTAATATTTACTCTTTTCGTCAACCGTTTTTAATTCAACCTATTTTAACTGACTTCACTAAGCAAACAGGCATTAAAACGAATGTGGTTTTTGCAAAAAAAGGGTTAATAGAGCGTGTTAAGCGTGAAGGAAAACACAGTAAAGCCGATTTAGTATTAACATCTAATTTTAGTGCGCTTATTCAGCTAGAAGATCTCAATTTAACGCAAAGTATTAAAAGTGATCGCATTAAAAGCAATATTCCTGCGTCGTATAGAGATAGCGACGGGCAGTGGGTGGCATTAACTAAGCGGGTTCGTAATGTGTATTCATCAAAAGAGCGCCTAGGTGCATTACCTGAACTCACCTACGAAGATTTGGCTAACCCACAGTATAAAGGACAAATTTGTACACGCTCTGGCAAGCATCCTTATAACCTTGGCTTAGTTGCTTCGATGATTGCTCATCACGGCGAGGAAAAAACTAAAACATGGTTAGAAGGTGTTAAAGCTAATTTAGCACGTAAGCCACAAGGTAACGATCGCGCACAAGTAAAAGCGGTAAAAGAAGGTTTGTGTAATCTTGCTTTAGGTAATAGTTACTACCTTGGCAAAATGCTTCAAGACGACGAGCAAAAAGCGTGGGCTGAGTCTGTTTATATTAATTTTCCTAATCAGCAAAATCGCGGCTCACACATAAATGTTTCGGGTGCTGTCATTACTAAATATGCAAAAAATCCTGATAATGCCCTTAAGCTTATTGAGTTTATGAGCGAAACCAAAGCACAAAATATGTATGCCTCTGTAAATATGGAGTACCCGGTTAAGCAAGGTGTTGAGCTATCAAGTTTAGTGGCCTCTTGGGGGAGCTTTAAAGAAGATGGCCTAGCACTTGATGAGATCAGTAAATATCGTCCGTTAGCCCTTAAGCTAATAGATGAGGTGAAGTTCGACCTTTAATGAATTTTATATTTAAGCTGTCTAAATGGCAGCTCTTTGCTTGGTCGACAGGGCTTTTATTGTCGGCCCCGCTGTTTTTTCTGATATATGAATCTTTACAAGGCGACTCAGAGGTATTTTCTCATCTGTGGGATACCGTGCTGTGGGATTATATTACTAATACTGTGCTGCTTATTTTTGGCGTATGCCTGCTTAGCTGTGCAATTGCGCTACCGCTTGGTTGGCTCAGTGCGTATTGCTCCTTCCCCGGCAAAAAGCAATTTGAATGGGCGCTTATGCTGCCCCTTGCAATGCCTACCTATTTAATAGCCTATGTGTATACCGATTTGCTAGATTACGCAGGCCCTGTGCAAATAGCCCTAAGAGAGTGGTTTGATTGGCACTCGCCAACGGATTATTGGTTTTTTGATATTCGCACTTTGCCCGGCGCTATTGTAATGATTGCACTTGTGCTGTATCCGTATTTATTTTTAATTTTTAAAACCGCATTGCGAGAGCAGTCATTTAAGTTAGTGCAAGCTAGTCAATTAATGGGTTTATCGCCTTGGCAAAGCTTTTTTAAGGTAAGTATAGTGCTTTCTCGTGGCTCAATTGTGGCAGCCCTTGCGCTCATAAGCATGGAAACCATGGCCGACTATGCAACGGTAAGTTACTTTGCAGTGAGCACCTTAACCACCGCGGTGTACGATACATGGTTTGGTTATTACTCACTCACGGCTGCAGCGAAAATATCGGGCGTTATGTTGTTACTACTGTTTTTAGCTTTAATGGCCGAGCGCTTTAGTCGGCGTAACCAAGCCGTGTTTGAGCGTCAATCAGGTGTTAATAGCGAGTCGTTATACAAACTTGAAGGTAAACAAGCATGGCTGGCTACGTCATTTTGCAGTGTTATTTTGCTCATTGCTTTTATTATACCTATGTTGGTATTGCTAAATTATGCAATAACTTACTTTGATAAAGCGTGGAACACGGCATTTTTTAGTTACGCGTGGCAAAGTTTACAAGTAGCTATTATTGTAAGCGTAGCCAGTATAATACTCGCTACACTAATCGTTTTTTATCAGCGTGTGGCAAAGCAGAGCTATTCTTTAATACCTGGTCGCTTAGCGAGCACCGGCTATGCACTGCCAGGTACGGTACTGGCTATTGCTGTGTTATTACCGCTTAGCGCATTAGAAAACTCAATAAATATAGCCCTTGAGAGCTACAACCTAGATATAGGTTTATTACTAACCGGTAGCATTATCACTATTATAGTGGCTTACTTAGTGCGCTTTTATGCCATTGCGCACGGTGCTATAGAATCGAGCTTTGTACGTATTAGTCCATCACTGGATATGGCTAGCCAATCTATGGGTAAAAGCCAAGGGCAAACACTGCGCTTAGTGCACCTTCCTTTATTACGTCGAGGTCTTTTAACAGCTGCATTGCTTGTATTTATTGAGTGTATGAAAGAGCTGCCAGCTGCATTACTATTAAGGCCTTTTGACTTTGAAAGTTTAGCCACACATGTATTTCAATATGTGAGCGATGAGCAGCTTGAGCTTGCTTCTATTTCCGCTTTATTTATTGTTTTGGTTGGGTTGATCCCCTTGTATTTTATTAATCGTTCTATGGAGCAACGCAGTTAAATGAGCCGTTTAAATTTACAAGGTGTGGATTATCACTACAGTGGCACGCACGTGCTACACAATTTAGATTTAACGGTGGGTCAAGACGAAATTGTGTGTTTGCTCGGAGCCAGCGGCTGCGGTAAAACAACCACCTTAAAAGCAATTGCTGGCCTTATTGAAATAAATGAAGGTAGTGTATTTATAGATGGCAAATGTGTAAGCGACAAGCATACATTTGTATCACCAGAGCATCGTAATATAGGGATGATGTTTCAAGATTATGCCCTGTTTCCGCACCTCAGTGTGGCCGATAATATTGCGTTTGGGCTGGGTAAAGTAAGCAAAGTGCAAAAACAGCAACGGGTAGAGGAAATGCTAGAGCTGGTGCATTTAACGGGGTGTGCAAAACGCTACCCTCATCAGCTCTCGGGCGGCCAGCAGCAACGCGTGGCTATTGCGCGGGCTTTGGCTTATAAGCCTAGTTTATTGCTTCTTGATGAGCCTTTTTCGAACATAGATACACAAGTACGCTTTGAGTTAATTGCTGATATTAGGCGCATTATTAAGGCGCAGCAGGTTTCTGCGGTATTTGTTAGCCACTCAAAAGAAGAAGCCTTTGCGTTTTCAGACACGCTAGCCATTATGCACCAAGGAAAAATAGCCCAACAAGGTACACCAGAGCAGCTTTTTGCCGTGCCAAAGACAAAGGAGGTTGCAGAGTTTCTGGGTCAGGGCATATACTTAGGCGCAGAAGTGTTAACGGCAACTGAATACACAACGCCTTTTGGTGTCGTGCAATCGCAGCATGAGCATACGCACAGTGCAATAAAAGGGCAGGTGTATATTCGTCCACACCATATTGAGCTTGCGCAAAATACGCAGGCCGATAACCCTCAAGGTGTGAGCATTTTAAGCCGTCGGTTTATAGGCTC
Source organism: Pseudoalteromonas sp. 2CM37A (assembly GCF_023161885.1). Lineage (NCBI taxonomy): Bacteria > Pseudomonadati > Pseudomonadota > Gammaproteobacteria > Alteromonadales > Pseudoalteromonadaceae > Pseudoalteromonas > Pseudoalteromonas sp. 2CM37A. The sequence continues at coordinate 14,657 of NZ_JALNTJ010000018.1, read as the reverse complement.
GGCTTATGTTTACACTGTTGTAATTGCAGAGCAAGAGATTGAAGTTGCCGCACAATATGGCCAGTCATTTGAAATAAATGAGCAGGTTATAATAAAAATAAAACCTCACACGGTGAATTTTTTCGAATCATAACAAATGTGTTATTCGCTGTGTTTTATAAAGCTAAGGAATAACAATGGCGCAAGCGCAATCTGGGATTTGTGCTGAAGCAAACTTACACGGTTTGCATTTATTTTTTAATGTATTTGATGGTCAAGACGAGTCATTGCGCGCAAAGCTTAAGCGCGTAAGCGCAATTGAAGAAGAGTTTAGTGATCAGTTCTCCGAAGCCATGCTCTCTTGCATGGTGGCTATAGGCGCGCAATATTGGCCGCATATACTACCTGAATATATCCCAAGCGAGCTGCAAAGCTTTCCTAATATAAATCACAGTGATTTTGTTATGCGCGTACAGCCATGTGATTTATTCATACAAATTCGCTCAGACCGAGAAGATGTTAATCACCTTTTTGCATTGCAAATATTAAAGTTGTTTTCGCCCGATGTAGAGCTGGTTGAACAAATTCGCAATTTTAGGTTTTTAGATGGGCGAGACTTTAACGGCTTTATTTATGCAGGCGACACCCCACATGGACGCCAAAAACGAATCACGGCACTGGTTAATAACCCCGACAGCTTTGAACACCAAGGCAGCTATATTCATGTACAGCGTTATAAGCATGACCTGAGCGTATGGCAGCATTTATCACTAAGCGAGCAAGAACACATTATGGGGCGCACACGTTTAGATAACACCTTAATTGAGCCAAAGGTAGATACTAGCCACGCGACTAGAAGTGAGCTAAAAGATGAGAGCGGCCAAGCAATACTGCTTAACCAAAGCATGCCGTATGGCGATGTTTACGAGCAAGGCATGCTAAGTATTACATGCTCTGCATCGGGAAGTGCGTTTGAAAAGGTACTTAACAGCCGCATAGGAAAAGGGGAGTGTTACGACCACTGGCTTGATTTTACTCAAGCCGATATGGGCTCAGCGTTTTTTGCGCCGTCAGTTAGTTTTTTAAAACAGCTTTAAACCGTATCAAATAAAATGCGTACGCGCTCTAGTGTAATGTCTATTTCAGATATTTTTGCTGGCGCAATAAAAATAGTGTCATCTCCGGCAATTGTGCCCAATACACCATCCGCTTTGCCTAGTGAGTCTAATAAGCGGGCAATTAACTGCGCAGCGCCTGGGCTGGTGGTTATAATAATCATCATTTCGTTATGCATAATATCAATAACAAGCTGACGTAGTGGGCTTTTAGCAGTCGGTACGCCCATTTCTGCGGGTAGGCAATAAACCATTTCTTGTTTAGCATTACGGGTACGCACAGCGCCAAACTTGCTAAGCATGCGCGACACCTTACTTTGGCTTATATTGTCAAAGCCTTGCTCTTTTAATGCTTCGACTATTTCGCCTTGCGAGCCAAAGTTCTCTTCTTTTAAAAGTGCTTTAAACGCTTTTACCAGCGCTTCTTGTTTGTCTTGTGGTTGCATAGTCTTTATTCATTTTTGTTATTTATAATGCAAATTCTACACAAAAATGAATAATTATGCAGCAGTTGTTTAGTTAACTTGCCAGTTTGCTGCGATAAACCAACAAAGTTTACAACTATGGTCGAAAATATACCTGAAATAAGCAGGATAAATTTGTTTTTAGTCGCTAATTTCATTATCTTAAGAGCCACAAATATTTCCTACCTCAAATTACGGAGAATTCCAATGAAAGTTGCTGTATTAGGTGCTGCAGGCGGTATCGGTCAAGCGTTGTCTTTATTATTAAAAACAGGCTTACCAGCTGGTTCTGAATTATCACTTTACGATGTTGCACCAGTTGTACCAGGTGTTGCGGTTGACCTATCTCACATCCCTACAGATGTTAAAGTAGCAGGTTTTGGCGCAGACGATTTAAATAAAGCGCTTGAAGGGTGTGATATCGTACTTATCCCAGCGGGTATGCCACGTAAACCAGGTATGGATCGTGCGGATTTATTTAACGTAAACGCAGGTATCATCAAAACATTAGCAGAAGGCATTGTCGCTAGCTGTCCTAAAGCGTTAGTGGGTGTTATCACTAACCCAGTAAACGGCACTGTGCCAATTGTTGCTGAAGTATTCAAAAAAGCAGGTACTTACGACGCTAAGCGCGTATTCGGTATCACTACGCTTGACGTAATTCGTTCAGAAGCATTTGTTGCTGAGCTTAAAGGCGTAGACGTAGCAACCGTTAAAGTACCAGTAATTGGTGGCCACTCTGGCACAACTATTCTTCCTCTACTTTCTCAAGTTGAAGGCGTGAACTTCACTGAAGAAGAAGTAGCTACACTTACTCCACGCATCCAAAATGCAGGTACTGAAGTAGTAAATGCTAAAGCGGGCGGTGGTTCAGCTACATTATCTATGGGTGCTGCAGCAGCACGTTTTTGTATGTCTTTAGTTAAAGGCCTACAAGGTGAAGACGTAGTAGATTACGCATACGTTGCTGTTGAAAATGGCGATGCAGAGTACTTTGCTCACCCAGTACGTTTAGGCACAAACGGCGTAGAAGAAATTCTTTCTTACGGCGAGCTAAGCGCATTTGAAGAAAAAGCTAAAAACGACATGCTTGAAACTCTGAAAAAAGACATCAAAGAAGGTGTTGATTTTATGGCGTAATAGCCAAGTTATGCACAAAAAAGCCTGCTTATGCAGGCTTTTTTATTGCTCGAAAATTATGGCCCTTAAATACTAATTAAGGGAGGCTGCAAAGTTAGTGATCTCGCTCTACAGCTATACGCGCTAAGCTGATTAACGCTTGCTTGTACTGCGACTCTGCTAAAAAGTCTAAACAGGCAATGGCCTTGTCTGCTTCTTGCTGCGCCTTTTGCATTGTAAATTCAAGTGCGTTGGTTTGTTTAAGTGCCGTTAAAATAGCCTCAAGGTTATCCATACCATTGCAATGCTCAATGGCATCGCGAATAAGGGCTCTTTGCTGATCACTGCCGTGCTTCATCGCATATATTAGCGGTAAGGTTGGCTTACCTTCTGCTAAATCATCACCAATATTTTTACCTAATTGGTCAGCGTCCGCGTTGTAATCAAGCACGTCATCAACTAACTGAAAAGCAGTACCTAAGTGCATACCATATAAATTAAGCGCATCTAACACACTGTTATCTTGCTCGGTAATAATAGCTGCAAGCCCTGTAGCAGCTTCAAATAATTTAGCTGTTTTAGAGTAAATAACCTGCATGTAACTTGCTTCGGTGGTATTAGGGTCGTTGCAATTCATAAGTTGCAATACTTCGCCCTCAGCAATCACGTTGGTGGCATCAGCAAGCACTTGCATAATTTGCATTTTGCCCAGCCCCACCATAAGTTGAAACGAGCGGGTGTAAATAAAATCCCCAACCAGCACGCTGGCAGCATTACCAAACTCGGCATTTGCAGTCGGTGTACCACGGCGCAGGTTAGATTCATCAACAACATCATCATGTAATAGTGTTGCAGTATGAATAAATTCAACAATCGTTGCCAAAGTAATGTGATCTTTACCTTGGTAACCCAAAGCTCTTGCTGCCAATATTGCCAGCATCGGGCGTACGCGTTTGCCGCCGCTGTTAACGATATACAAACCAAGTTGATTGACTAACGCCACATCTGAGCGCATTTGCGCGTGTATAAGTTGATTGACGTCATTCATATCGCTTTCGATTAACGCCTGGATAGCTTTTATATCCATTGATCTCCGAGCCAATTTTTATGTGTGAACGGCGCCGATTGTACAACAAAAAAAGCACTAGCTCGATATTTTGTGACGATTCATTAAAAAAACCGAGTTAAAAACCTTAATTAGGGCTTAATTAGGGTATTTAATTGTATATTTCACACTCAAAGGGCGACTATTTATTGCGCAGTCAATGGGTTCTGGAGTAGGCATAGCGACACGTAAATTTATTTTGTCTTTGCACTAAAAAGCGCTTGGCAACAGGGCAATTTAATATAAAATGGGGGAAATATTGAATTGCTCTCAATGCAGCTACTTTTTATTCATTTTAATTACAAAATAGGCTTGCTAGTTTTTATGCATTAGCGTAAACTTCGCGCCCTATCGAAGAATATTTTAGTTGCGTCGATTTGAGGGCGCACAGACGGAGTTAATTATGTACGCGGTTTTCCAAAGTGGTGGTAAACAGCATCGTGTGACTGAAGGTCAAACGATTCGTCTTGAAAAATTAGACGTTGAAACTGGTGCAGCAGTTGAATTTGATTCAGTACTTTTAGTTGCTGATGGTGAGAAAATCGAGATCGGTGTACCGTTCGTAAACGGTGGTAAAGTAACAGCTGAGGTTGTTTCACATGGTCGCGGTGAGAAGATTAAGGTTGTTAAATTTAGACGCCGTAAGCATTCTCGTAAGCAAATGGGCCATCGTCAATGGTTCACTGAAGTTAAAATCACTGGCATTAGCGCTTAATTAGAGGTACTTAGAAATGGCACATAAAAAAGCAGCTGGTAGTACTCGTAACGGTCGCGATTCAGAAAGCAAACGCCTAGGTGTTAAGCGTTTTGGTGGCGAATCAGTTCTAGCGGGTAGCATCATTGTTCGTCAACGTGGTACTCGTTTCCACGCTGGCGCAAACGTAGGTATCGGTAAAGACCACACTATCTTCGCAAAAGCAGATGGTAAAGTTCAATTTGAACAAAAAGGTCCTTTAAACCGTAAATACGTAACTATCGTAGCTGAGTAATCAGTAAGGTAGTAAAAAACCCCGCCTTTGCGGGGTTTTTTGTTTTCAGAAACGTCAAATATATACCCAAGCCTGCATTTAGGTTGGCTTGGGTATATAATAGTTAAATTAAAGCCAATCCCTAAAGTGAGTAATCATGAAGTTTGTAGATGAAGTAGAAATTCGCGCAGAAGCTGGTGACGGCGGCAGCGGTGTCGTGTCTTTCCGTCGAGAAAAATATGTACCAGACGGTGGCCCGGACGGCGGTGACGGTGGAGACGGTGGTAGTGTTTATCTACAAGCTGATGAAAACTTAAATACCCTAATTGATTACCAGTTTGAGCGTTTTCACCGTGCAGAGCGTGGTACTAATGGTCAAAGCCGTAACTGTACAGGTAAAAAGGGCGAAGACTTGGTAGTAAAAGTACCTGTTGGTACACGTATTACCGACGTTGACACTCAAGAGGCGTTAGGCGATTTAACGCAGCATGGTCAAAAAATTGTGGTTGCAAAAGGTGGTTTCCATGGCTTGGGGAATGCACGTTTTAAATCAAGTACTAACCGTGCTCCACGTCAAAAAACGTTAGGTACTCCAGGCGAAGTTCGTAACCTTAAATTAGAGCTTATGCTACTTGCCGATGTAGGCCTATTAGGGTTGCCAAATGCAGGTAAATCAACGTTTATTCGCAGTGTATCGGCAGCAAAGCCAAAAGTAGCTGATTACCCGTTTACCACGCTAATTCCTAATTTAGGGGTGGTGCGCCCAGAGGCAAACAAATCGTTTGTAATAGCCGATATTCCCGGCTTAATTGAAGGTGCCTCAGACGGTGCTGGCCTAGGTATTCGCTTTTTGAAGCATTTAGAGCGTTGTCGTGTATTGTTACACGTGATTGATGTTATGCCTGTTGATGGTTCAAACCCTGTTGATAATGCATTTGCCATTATTAACGAGTTACACCAATACAGCCCTAAGCTTGCTGAAAAGCCACGCTGGTTAGTGTTTAATAAAATAGACTTATTACCAGAAGATGAAGCGCAAGCTTTGTGTGAGCAAATTGCGCAAGAGCTAGGTGAAGAAGAAAACGTTTACCGTATTTCAGCAGTCAATAAGCTTAATACTCAGCCATTAATTCACGATATTATGGCATTACTTGATAGTATGCCTAAAGAGAAGTTCGTTGAGATTGAAGACGAAGAAGTTGAGTTCAAGTGGGATACCTACCATCAAAAAGCAACCAAAGGCGATGATGATGATTGGGACGACTGGGATGAAGACGACTACGATGTAGAAGTGGTCTACGAGCGTTAATAAAAAACATATTTTGAAAAGGAGCATAAGCTCCTTTTTTATTTTTTAAGAATAAAGTACTAGGTATTTGATGTGATAATTTCAATGATCGCCGCAATGGCAAATAACCGTGTAATTGGTCTTGATAATAAAATGCCGTGGCATTTACCCGCCGATCTACAGCATTTCAAAAAGGTAACAACAGGCAAACCTGTCGTTATGGGGCGTAAAACATTTGAATCGATAGGTCGTCCTTTACCTGGGCGTCGCAACATAATTATTACCCGTAATAGCCAGTATAGTGCTCAAGGTATTGAGACGGTCTCTACTACAGAGGCTGCACTAGAGCTGGTTAAAGCCGAAGAAGAGGTGATGATAATTGGCGGTGGTAATATTTATCAGCAGTTTTTACCAAGTGCCGATCGTTTATATTTAACCTTTATAGATTTAGAGGTTGAAGGGGATACGCAGTTTCCAGATTACCAAGCGGTAGCAACGTGGAAAAACGTCGACGAACAGGCAAATAAACCCGATGAAAAGAATCCATATAGTTATAAATTCGTAACCTTATATAAAAAAGATTAACATTATTGCGAAACTTACAGTAGGTTGGTACAATATTAGACAATTAATATAGGTAAAAAGTACCATAAAGGGTGTTCCATGTTTAAATTGTCAAAGCTAATTGTTATTACAGCCGTTGCTGCTGGGTCGTTAATGTATACCGTGCCTGCTAAAGCCAATGATCAATTAGCAGTATCTATTTGTGAATATATCGCAGCTGATGATAAAAACCGTTTACGTAGTAAACTAAAAAGCTCACGTGTAAAAATTCGCAATATTTACGATGCTATTCAATGTAATGGTAATAATTTACTTCGCCATGCTGTAGTTAGTAACGCTGTTGACTCGGGCGAGTACATAGTTAAAAACTTATCAAAAAGCGCACTGTCTGATGGCGCTGATATAGCATGGGCCGAAGGCAATGGCCACGGTGGCTCACCGTTAATTGCTGTAATTAAAGACCGTGCAGGCCTTTAATTAACACAATAAAATAAAAACCGCGCTGGTCGCGGTTTTTTTGTGCCTGGCGTTAGCTAATACGCAGCGCTTTAGTAATGGTGATAGCTGTATTAAGCCTATTTTAATTTGCACACCCAAGTGATGAAACTCTCACCTTGTAATTAACCTGCGTTTCGTATCTTTAATAGCATATAAATTAAGTCGGTTGGTTTAATAAAGGCGCTGTATTCGCTAAGCCTTTACTCGTATATTTGGGGCAAATATACGTGTTTTCCCTGAGTTACATAAAATTGTCATAAATAGTTAATAGTCTACGCGCTTAAACAATAGGGGTTGTTATTTATGCGCGTATCATCTTTTACTCGGCTGTTAGCCATACTGTTAACATTGGCAAGTATTTTATTAGCCATCACACTATTTTGGGCAAGCCAAACTTTACTTAAGCTTGAGCAACAAGACAGCGCATACAGTAAATTAAAAAACACAATTTTAGTGGATTTAGCCGGTGACTTAGGCAGTTATCTAGAACAAGGTGATAGCCAATACTTAAATCAATCATCAGCCCTAATTGAACAAGTAAAAACACAGCAACTCGCAGTACTCCCCTCGGTACTTGCCGAGCAATTAAATGATCAGCTCAGCACGTTAGATACCGATATTAAAGGTAAGTACAGAGCGCTGGGTAAATTGTCGGGCAACGAAACGGCGTTACTTGATAATGCAATTCGCCAAATGGCCGGCTCAGCCTCGTCACTGATTGGTTATGCAAAAAAATCCCCTAATCAAAATAGCGATGCGCAAGCTTATTACACACTTGGCGCTGATTACTATAATGAGGTGACCAACCTTGCCTTATTTACTTATCAACTAATCGTAAGTTACGACAGCAATACTGAACAAAGTTTGCAGCAAAGTATTGCTAATTTAAATGCGTTAGCAGCCAAAATAGAGCAACTCCCTAATTTAGGTGTTATGAGCGAAGTTGACGAAGATGCCTTATTTTTTGACGAAGAAGCTGAAGATTTGGCCGATGAAATAAAATCTGAAATTACCAGCTGGCCTAACCGCTACCCCCGTGATTTAGCCAGTACATTAGCGCAAGCCCAGCAACGTGAAGCGGGCACCAATGAATTGCGTGAGCAAATTAGCTTGCTCTCTAAAACCGTTATCAATGCAGAGCAGCAACTAAAACACGCACAAGGGGCGCTTAAAGAAAACGTATTTTGGGTATTTTGCTTTGCTATTGGCGCTTTGGTGATGCTAGCCGCGGGTGTTTATATTGTGCAGCGTAACCAAGTGCTCAACCCATTAAGGCAACTCAGAGACGGGTTTGCCTTTTTAATTGAAAGTAACGAGCTGAAAAACATTGAAAGTAAGAACCCAAAAACAGAGGTTGGCGAAATAGCCAGTTACTTTAATTTATTAATTGAGCGACAGCGCAAAGAGGCACAAGAGCGTGCCCAAATGCTAAAAGTGGTAAATGATTTTATGCAGCAAATGAGTGAGCATTTGCAAACTATTAGTCAAAAAGCGTCTACAAGTCATGGGCAAGTGGAGCAAAACCAACATTTGCTTGCTGATATTCAACAAATTGGCGAGCAGGTAAATAATATTAATGCCCAAGTGGCTGATAACGCCCAACACACTTTTAATGCAATGGAGCAAAGTTTAGGCTTTGCACAAAGCATGCTAAGTGCCAGCTCAGATATGCAAACACGGGTTGAGCAAAGTATGCAAAACCTACAAGAGCTGCTCGCGGGGGTTGAAGGCGTTGGGCAAATTATTGAAGTGATCCGCAATATTGCCGATCAAACAAACTTATTAGCGTTAAATGCAGCAATTGAATCAGCACGTGCTGGCGAGCATGGCCGAGGCTTTGCTGTTGTAGCTGATGAAGTACGCCAGCTTGCCCGCCAAACTCAAGGCTCATTGAGCGATATTAATGAGCAGCTCACACTACTGAGCGAAAAGTCGGGCACAGTATCTACACAAATTGCGGCCTTAGCAGATGGCGCGCAGTCGCAAACACAAAACGCGCAAGAGCTAAAAGTAAACTCAGAGGGCGTGGCCGATAACGCTCAGCAAGCCAACAAAGTGGCCTTTGAGGCCATGGAGCTGGCTAAACAGCAAAGTAATTTGCTAGATAACTTTAGCCAGTCAATGCAAAGTATGAAAGGCCAAGTAAGCGAATCAAGCTTACTTGTTGACGATATTCATAGCCAGTTACAACAGCAAATGCAAACCATAAAAGTAAACCTTGGTTTGTAAATACCTGCTAACACAAAGGTAATTAGCGTTATACTGTAGGCTCATTAATCAAATGCTTTAAGGATTTATCATGATTGAACAAGGTCAAACGTTACCCGCAGTTACATTAACGCAGCTAACAGACGAAGGCATGCAAACTCACACTAACGCTGAGCTTTTTAATGGTAAAAAGGTTGTGCTTTTTGCTGTACCGGGTGCATTTACGCCTACCTGTTCAAATGCGCATTTACCTGAATTTATAACCCTTAGTGATAAAATTAAAGCAAAAGGTATTGCGGCAATTTACTGTGTATCGGTTAACGATGCTTTTGTAATGAAAGCATGGGGAGAATCTCAAAATGCCCAACAAATCGATATGTTAGCAGATGGCGATGGCAGTTTTACTAAAGCATTAGGGCTTGATAAAGACACCGGCAGTTTTGGTGGAACACGCTCTACTCGCTATGCAATGGTAGTCGACGATAATGTAGTAACAGGACTGTTTGTTGAAAAAGACAAAGAGTTTTCAGTAAGCCGTGCTGAGTCTGTGTTAGAAAAACTATAATCGCATTATTAAAGCCCTAAGTGCATGCACTTAGGGCCTTTTTAATTATGGCTGGTATTGGCCACTTAATGTTAAACCCGAAAAGGTTCTGTAAGCGTTAACGCTTAAATGCCACGTACCCGCTTGCGGATTGCTAAACGTACATGTTTCTGCGTTGCCGTTTTTATAAGGACGACAATCGTAGCTAGATGCGGTAGGTTGGCTGCCAAACTTAACAAATAAGTCAGCATCACCTGTACCACCTGAGGTGGTGACTGTAAATGTGCTCATTCCTGCTGGCACATCTAAGGTATAGTGCTTCCAGTTACCTGTTGTAGCCGTTACATCGCTCACCGTGCCGCCACCGGCTTCTGGTGTAGTTGAACCGCCACCTGTAGAACCACCTGTAATATTACCCACTAAACTAACGCCAGAATAAGCCGAGTAGCCACGAAGCATTACATGGTATGTACCAGCGGTTGGGTTATCAATAGAACACTCTTCGCTATTACCGCCTTTGTACGGACGACAATCGTAGCTTGAGGTAGTTGGTTGGCTGCCTGCGCGTACGTATAAATCTGCATCGCCGCTACCGCCACTCATTGTGAATGTAACATTCGTTGCGCCACTTGGTACTGTCATCGTGTAATACGCTTGTGAACTTGCAGCGCCGCTTAAGCCTGTTTTGGCTTCGCCATCTGTCAGTTCGCTATCGCCACCGGTAGGAGGTGGTGTACCGCCACTTGCTGCGGCTACAGCGGCTGCTGCATCTACAATACCTGTACCACAACTTGTACACGTTGCTGGGAATGAGCGGGTGGTCGATTTTAAAATACTTTCTATTTCATCTGGAGTAGCATTTGGTTTAGCCTGCTTTATCAGGGCTGCAACACCGGCAACATGAGGCGCCGCCATTGATGTACCTTGAGAGAACGCATAGTTATCGCTTGAAGGTGTAGACGAGCCTGAATTATAGGTTGATAAAACGCCTTCAGAGTCGTTTGCAAAGCTTTGTGCGCCGCCCGGCGCTGCAACATCAATATTGCTACCATAGTTTGAATAATATGCTCGTCCGCCGTTACGTCCAACAGAGGCAACATTAACAACGCCACTACAGTTACCTGGGTTATAGTTTGCTGAGTTATCGTTATCATTACCGGCAGCAATAACCACGACTGCACCGTTGCTGCGTGCCGTGTTAATTGCGTTTTGTGTGGTAGAGCTACACGAGCCGCTGCCACCTAAGCTCATGTTAATTACATCAGCAGGGTTTGAGTTGGCAGGAATGCCCGATACACTTCCGCCAGATGCCCAAATAATGCCATCAGCAATGTCTGACGTTAAACCACCACACTTACCAAGAACACGCACAGGCACAACTTTAGCGCCATAAGCCACACCGGCAACACCTTCACCGTTATTAGTAACAGCCGCAACCGTACCTGCTACGTGCGTACCGTGCCAGCTTGAGCCTTGTGCGCCGTTATTTCCACATTCGCCAGCAGCTACAGCATCGCCCGGATCGCGTGCGTCACTGTCGCGACCGCCGCCATCGTTTGCTACCGATAGGTTAGAGATCATATCGTAACCCGGTAAAATGTTAGCATTTAAATCAACATGAGGGCGGTAGCCAGTATCAAGTACCGCAACCACTACGCCACTGCCTGTTGCAGTATCCCATGCGGTTGGTAAGTTTAGGCCTCCCGCTTGCTCGTAGTAGTGCCATTGGTCGCCGTAACGAGGGTCGTTAGGCGTTGCAAATGGTTTTAACATTTGATCCACTTCAATGTATTCAACATTGCCAGAATCAACCATTTCTTGCATAAATTCTTGTGCTTCTGCAGCGCTCAGTTTTTTATCTGCGCGCATAACGTGGTGGTTATTAAGCGCCATTGCACGGATGTACTTCGCCTTTACTTTACCTTTTTTAGAAGCGAAATTTTTTACAAAGCGTTGAGCACGCTTTTTCATATTTGCAGGGCTTGCGTCAGCAGACGAGGTGCTTAGCATATCGTTCGCGCTATTTTTGTACTTAATAATAAACTGAGTTTCAAAACCCGATTGGCTTTGTAGTTTGGCTGTGGTTTCTGCCATAGAGGTAGACACATCTTGGGCAACACTTGCAGATGCTGCAAATACCGTACTAATAGTGAGCGCGATAGCGCAACGCTTAAATGATTTACTTGTTGTCATAATTATCCCTAGTTGTTATTAGTTAGTTCGTAATATTAAATTACGAAACAGAAACAAAGGTAAATGATCTGTTAATTTCTTTAAAATAATAATTGCTTATGTACCTATTTCTTTTAGTTATAACCTAGGTGTACGGTGCCTTTGTCGTTGTTTAGTATTTATCATATAAAACAAAAATAAGTATAAAGGGTTGTTATTTTTACACTGTTTAGAAAAGCCCATAACTAGCCTTGGTTACATTTGTTGCTATAAACTTAATAATAAATTCTATTCAGAGTGTTTAAACAAACTTTGCTATAATCGGGCAAATTTTTGAGTAGGGCGAAGTAATGAATCAAGTAGATGTAATTGTGATTGGCGCCGGTGCAGCCGGATTAATGGGTGCAGCACAGGCAGGTTATCGCGGGCGTAGCGTTACAGTGCTTGATATGGGCAAAAAGCCTGGTCGAAAAATTTTAATAAGTGGTGGTGGGCGTTGTAATTTTACCAATGAAAATGCCAGTCCAGAAAACTACTTATGCAGTAACCCTCACTTTGTTAAGTCGTGCTTAAGCCGCTATACCCAACACGATTTTATTGAGCTGGTGGATCGCCACGGCTTGGCATACCATCATAAAACCTTAGGCCAGCTGTTTTGCGATAACAGCGCGCAAGATATAGTCGATATACTACTTACCGAATGCGAGTGGGCTGGTGTTAATATTAAATTGCGCAGCGAAGTGTTAAATGTGGCTAAAACCGACATTGGCTACCGTGTTACCACTGAGCAAGAAACACTTACTTGTGAATCGCTAGTTATCGCATCGGGCGGTTTAACAATGCCCAAGCTTGGCGCCACTCCTATAGGCTATAAAATTGCAGAGCAGTTTGGCTTAAACGTACTACCTACCATGGCGGCGCTTGTGCCATTTACTTTGCATCAACACGATAAAGAACGCTTTGAAGGGCTTTCAGGAATTAGTATACCGTGCGAAGTGTCTAGCGAAGACGGCACTGTATTTAAAGAGAATATTTTGTTTACTCACCGAGGTTTATCGGGGCCTGCGATATTGCAAATAAGCTCATTTTGGCGAGCAGGGCAGGCAGTAAGCATAAACTTGCTCCCTGATCTCGATTTAAAACAGCAGCTGGCTGATTGGCGAGAAACACAAGCCCAAAAATCATTAAAAAACAGCCTTGCGACTATTTTACCCAAACGCTTTATAGACATACTGCACGACAGCAAAGCTATTCCAGATTGTAATATTAATCAGCTTACCCATGCTCAAATAGATGAGTTAGCAAGCTATATTCACGCATGGCAAATAAAACCTAATGGCACAGAGGGCTATCGTACCGCCGAGGTAACTTTGGGCGGCGTTGATACCGATGAGCTGAGCTCTAAAACCTTTGAAGCTAAAAAAGCCAAAGGCTTATATTTTATAGGCGAAGTAACCGATGTAACGGGTTGGCTTGGGGGTTACAACTTCCAGTATGCGTGGAGCTGTGGGTTTGCATGTGGGCAATATGCATAAGTATGATTTGGGCTAATTAAAACGAAGACAATTGAAATTGCATCGAAGACAATCTATCTAAGGTTTTTTGTGGTGAAATTGCAACGAGTTTAGTATGTTGTGCATAACAATTTTAAGAGTGTGAAGCTCTGATAAATATTTTGGTTCAGGAAAATTACGCTTTATATGCGGGATAAGGAGGTCGTGTGAATGAAAAAGCATATGTTGCAGGAAACTTAAGAAAGGCTGTTAGATATAGAAACCTCATCAAAATAGATGATTTTAAAGACCATACAACCCTCGAATCTATAGCAACATTGTCAGCTTCAGATATTAAATCTAACGCCATTTGGAACGGTGCTATTAGTAATTTAAAAGTCAAGGGAAAAGACGCGTGGACAATTAGTAAACCCAAGGCTTTGCTGGCTCACAATTTGTTAGTTAGTAACATTCAGAGAAACTACAGCACTAGATGTAACGACAGGAAGTTTACGATACAACTTCTGCTTTCTCACCTTAAAGATTCATACAACTATTCGGTTCATCGATTAGATATTAAGTCATTTTATGAATCATTCGACAGAAGAGAAATATTAAGAAAACTCAAGTCCGACTCAACTCTAAGCACTAAGTCACTTAAAGTTCTAGAATCACTTTTCGAAGAGCTTAATGTGATAGGTGCAAAAGGTTTACCAAGGGGGCTTGGTATAAGCTCTACACTATCGGAGCTTATGATGTATAACTTCGATAGCAATATCAGTTCATTGAAAGAAGTTCTTCTTTACGCAAGATTCGTAGATGACATTATTGTCATCTCTACGCCAGCTTTAAACAAAAGTATGATGGCTCAAAAGCTAATTGAGTCTGGATTGCCACATGTTTTGGAGTTTCATAATACGGGTGATAAAGTATTTTTTTCACAAGTAGAGAAAGCTCCGAACAAAAAAGGCAAGCTAACTTCATTTGACTTTCTTGGTTATGAGTTTCATATAGAAAGAAGCGAAACTACTGTAGGTAAGAATATTGAGTTTAAAAGGCGAAATGGACTTCCCATAGTTTGCTAGACACCCAATGAGTTACATTGTAACTTCTAATTAGAGGTGTTTTATGAGCAAAGGC
>NZ_JALNTJ010000017.1:0-22615 GCF_023161885.1 Pseudoalteromonas sp. 2CM37A | reverse complement strand
AAAAGCTAAAAGCTAAAAGCTAAAAGCTAAAAGCTAAAAGCTAAAAGCTAAAAGCTAAAAGCTAAAAGCTAAAAGCTCAACCATCACTCGTAATCTTATCTATCAGCTCACTAAGTACTGCTTCGGCTTTGCTGGTTTCTACTTGGCAGGTACCGGCGTTTAAGTGGCCGCCACCGCCGTATTTAAGGCATAACTCGCCCACATTGGTGTTTGAGCTTCGGTTGGTGATTGATTTACCAATGGCAAATACTACGTTTTGTTTTTTAAGGCCCCACATTTTGTGAATTGATATATTGCAGTCGGGGTACATGGCGTAAATTACAAAACGGTTGGTGGCGTAAATAGTTTCTTCTTGAGTTAAATCTAGCACCACGAGGTTTTTATGCACGGTTGCGCATTGTGCTATTTGCTCTTTGGCCTTTTCGTTATGCTCGTTATATAGCGCAACGCGTTCGGCTACGTCTTCCATTTTTAAAATATCTTCAATGCTTTGATCTTTACAGGCATCGATTAGCTTCATCATTAATTGGTAGTTTGAAATTTTAAACTCGCGGAAGCGGCCAAGGCCTGTGCGTGCATCCATGATAAAGTTCATTAATACCCAGTCTGTTGGGTTGAGTATTTCGTCTTTCGAAAACTGCGCTGCATCGCCTTTATCTACCGCTTCCATCATGTCTGTGCTGATGTTTGGAAATTTTTCTGCGCCGCCATAATAATCATAAACAACGCGTGCAGCAGAAGGAGCTTTAGGGTCAATTATGTGGTTTTTAATATCGCTTGCGTTACGTACGGTTTCGCTTAAGTGATGGTCAAATGCAATGTGACAGCCAGCAACGTAGGGTAGGTTAGTGGTAATGTCGTTTGCAGTTATGTCTATTTTGCCATCTTGCATGTCTTTTGGGTGTACAAATAAAATGTCATCAATTAGGTCTAAGTCTTTGAGCAGTACGGCACATACTAAGCCGTCGAAATCGCTGCGGGTGACTAGTCTAAATTTATTATTGGGCATAGCTTTTCCATCTTGTTGTGATTGAGTAATCAAATAAGTGTAACAGCTAAAATAATTTTTGAGAGGTTATAGCAATCGAATTAAAAATTTAGTCATTCTAACGTGCTAAATAAAGCGTAAACGGCGTTATAAATTTTTAAGTAGAACATATGCCTATAGAAATTATGCCTTTGTTATTACTCTGTTTATCTGTTGCTATCAATACCTCATAATTTAATACAATGGGTATTAGCGTTAAAAAAGCGCATAAAAAAGCCAAAACGACTGTTTTGGCTTTTTGTTAGCAAGTATGTATTTGTTTTATTGCTGTATAAAAGTTAAGCGCCTGGTCCGCATTCCATACAGCTGTTAATAATATCTGGGCCAAATTTAAGTCTGGCATTTAAATCGCGTAGGGCAGTGCGTAAACCTTCTTCAATTACTGGGTGGTAAAATGGCATATCCAGCATTTCTGGTACGGTCATTTTGTTTTGCACAGCCCATGCTAATAAATGAGCAAGGTGTTCGGCTTGTGGACCAATAAATTCTGCACCTAAAAATAAGCCTGTGCCTTGCTCTGCGTAAACGCGCATGTGGCCTTTATTTTTAAGCATTACTCGGCTGCGGCCTTGGTTTTCAAAGCTCACTTCGCCTACTTCAAAGCAACCACATTCACCTAGGCGGTCTGTAATTTGTTTGTAGCTGTCGCCTACCATTGCTATTTGTGGGTCACTAAACACTGCGGCAATTTTTGCGCGGCGAAGGCCAATGCGTACATCGGGGAAGCGCCCAGCATTTTGACCGGCAATGGTGCCTTGATCAGATGCTTCGTGTAGCAGGGGGATCATATTGCTGGCATCGCCCGCTATAAATATATTTGAGTTACCACATTGCATTGTGTGCGGGTCGGCGTGTGGCACACCGCGCTCATCAAGCTCTATGCCGGTATTCTCTAAACCTAGCTTGTCTACGTTGGGTACTCGGCCTGTGGCTGCAAGTACGTAGTCAAATTGCTCGGTGTGTTTAGCACCGTCTTTATCGGTGTAAGTAAGCTGGGCTTTATCGCCAACTTGCATCATGTCAGATACGTTTGAGTCGGTATCTACAAAAAATTCTTCAGCAAAAACAGTGTTTGCATAGTCTTTAATTACTGGGTCGGTAAGTGGGCCAATTGCGCCGCCAACACCAAATAATTTTACGTTTACGCCCAAGCGACTAAGTGCTTGGCCAATTTCTAGGCCTATTACGCCTGGGCCAAATACAGCCACTGACTCTGGTAGGTCGTCCCAGTCAAATACATCATCGTTTATAATAAGTTTGTCACCAAAGTTATTAAACACGCCTGGGTATGATGGGCGTGAACCGGTGGCAATTACAAAGCGTTTAGCAGTAATAATGATGTCATCGTCAATTTGTACGCGGTTGGCGTCTAAAAACTTGGCGTAGCCACGAATTTTATCTTCATCAGGAATGTCGTCTACGGCTTCTACTACGAATCCTGCAAAGCGGTCTCGTTCGCTTTTAACACGTGCCATAACTGCTTTGCCGTCTATTCTTGGCTTTGAGCTATGTACACCAAATGCAGGTGCCATTTCAATTGAATGCGCGGCTTCGGCTGCGGCAATAAGTAATTTACTTGGCATACAACCAACGCGTGCACAGGTAGTACCGTACGGGCCTGATTCAATCATTAAAACGTTAGGGGTGAATTGTTTTGCGTTACGGTATGCGCTTAAGCCTGCAGTACCTGCACCTATAACAACAACATCGGTTTGTAATTCTTTCATAGTGGTATCCTTTATTATTTTCAATCTGAGCGATGAGATTGATATAGAGGGGCGCGTACGCCCCTGCTATTTTTTTACTTTATTAAGCAAAGTATTTTTCTAAATCGTCTGAGCCGCCAATGTGTTGTCCACCAATAAATATTTGTGGAACAGTGTCACGGCCAGAAATTGCTTTAAGGCTTGTTAATGTAGCGCCTGCACCCATAACAACTTCTTCAAATGCGTAGCCTTTTTCTGTTAGTAGCTCTTTTGCTTTTTTACAGAAAGGGCAACCAGGCTTAGTAAATACGGTTACTGGCTCTGGCTTAGTTTGTTTTGGGTTGATGTAGTCAAGCATTGTGTCTGCATCAGAAACTTCAAACGGGTCGCCTGGTAAATCTGGTTCGATGAACATTTTGTCGATAACGCCATCTTTAACTAGCATAGAGTATCTCCAGCTGCGCTTACCAAAGCCTAAATCGTTTTTATCTACTAACATGCCCATGCCGTCAGTAAATTCGCCGTTGCCATCAGGTAATAATGTGATGTTTTGCGCTTCTTGATGCTCTGCCCATGCGTTCATTACAAATGTATCGTTTACTGATACACATACAATTTCATCAACGCCATTTTGCTTAAGTACACCGGCTAACTCGTTGTAGCGTGGTAAGTGAGTTGATGAACAGGTTGGTGTAAATGCGCCCGGTAGTGAAAACACAACAACGGTTCTGCCTGTAAAAATTTCGTCTGTGGTTACTGATTTCCATTCGTCGTTTTGACGTGTTGCAAATGTAACGCTTGGGATTGTTTGACCTTCAATATTCTTTAACATAGTTTGTTCCTCTTGATTTGTTGGAGCCATTATGGCGAGAATTTAAATATAGTTCCAATCGTTTGTTTGTATTAAACTAATAGGTATAGCCTATCAGGTGGAGATGAATTTGAACTTAAAAGATTTAGAGTATGTAAAAGCAATAGCGCACCACAAGCATTTTCGCAAAGCGGCCGATGCCTGTTTTGTTAGCCAGCCTACACTAAGTGGGCAAGTAAAAAAGCTTGAGCAAGAGCTTAATGTTGTTTTATTTGACCGCTCAACTAAGCAAGTTACATTAACAGCGCAAGGTGAACGTTTGTTGACACAAATAAACGTTATTTTAGAGCAAACAGAAATCTTAAAAGAGCTGGCGGCTACTTCAAACGGGCCGCTACAAGGTAAGCTAAGAATTGGTATTATTCCTACTATTGCGCCGTACTTACTCAGCGCTTTACTGACCTCTATGAAAGCGGCGTTTAGCGATAGCCACTTTTCGTTTATAGAAATGCAAACAGCGACTATGCTAGAGGCGCTTGATAACGGCGAGCTCGACTTTGCAATTTTGGCCGATGTTCCCGAGCTTAAAAACTACCATACGGTTAATGTGTACAAAGAAGACTTTATGGTTGCTGTTTCAACCGATAACCCGTTATCTAAGCGTAAAAAAGTAGCGCTAAGCGATTTACAAAGTTGTAGCCTATTAATGTTAAGTGATGGTCATTGCTTTAAAGATCAAGCCCAAAAGTTTTGTTTTGCTGCGGGAGTGGATGTGTCAAACCAATATCAGGGCAATAGTTTAGAAACTTTATTGGCGCTGGTGGCAATAGATGACGGGGTGACATTTGTGCCCAAGCTTGCGTGTACACAGCGTGTAGGCATTGATTATTTAGCTATTTTTCCTAATCAGCAACGTAATGTGGTATTTGCTTGCAGAAAACACTACCCGCGTTTGGCGGGCGTTGAGCAATTAGCCCAGTGGTTGGCAGAGCACCCAAATTTAAAGCGGGCGCTTATTTAGCGTTCTTGGCTTGCAACTTCTACTACATCGTTTATTTGTACCCCAGGCAAAGGCTTGTCGTTAAGGCTTACAGCAATGGCGCTTTGTTTATAAAGTTGCTCAACCACAATGGTGTTAAGCGTGGTAATGGTATGCGGCATAGTATTGCCTTGTGCATCGGTTAAGTAGTTATGGTGCGCAATGCTTAATAGTTGGCCTTTTTTAAGACCATGATCTTTGCCTAGGTTTATCACCAATTTATTGTTTTCCATGTGCATTATTTTTCCTTTAGTAGGAAAACACGCCATAGCCGCTTGTATATCGTAACTGACCGTTTGATTTATATCGCTAATGCTTTGCCCAAAAGGTGATTGCCAAAACCTATCACTATTTACATCAACAATAGCTGTTTTTTCAAATGGCCATACAGCTTGGGTATGATAGCTGTTTTGCCATAATTGTTCGTACGTGGTGCCATCAAACAACATAAACTCAATAGCGTAGCTGCGCTGGTAGGTTTCGTCTTGCCAAAAGGCGTAGTCGTTGTTGAGTTTATCGCTTGGCGCTAAATTGGTTATTTGGCTTAATAAAACATATTGCGCGTTGCTTCTGGCTGAAAGCTCTTCTAGCTGTGCATTTGAGTAGTCGTGCTGCTGATTAAAGTAATTGTCTACATTAATTGCTTTATTGTAGTAAGCAACGGGCAAGGCGCTCATTTTTGTGCTTTGCAAAGCGCTAAATAACTTTTTACTAATGGCTTTATTTACGTCAAATATTTGACCCATTAAGGCATGCTCACGATGAACAAGCTGGCTTTGGGTTACAGCAACAAATTTATTAAAGTTACTTTGTGGGCATTGCTCTGTTTGGGCAAATATATCAAGCCTAAGCGTAATGGCAAATTGTTGATTTTGGCGTTGCTCGCTCACCAGCTCTATTTTTTGTATTTCGCCGTGGCTACTAATTTTTAGCTGATCTTGCGTTAGCACGCCATCTACCAAGGTTTGTACCGAGCTAACCCGGGCGCCAGAAAACACTAATGCTTGTGTAATTGCATCTTTAATCGCGGCCGATTTAGCACTGCTTATGTCGCCATTTTGTATTTGTGCATGGCCGGTAGATTCAAACCATTGTGCGTAAGTACTGGTAGAAAACGTTAATAATGCAGCGCTAGTAACACCTGCAAATAGTGATGATAAAAACGTGTTCATACTGGTACTCCACATAAAATTAGTTAATTACGCTTTAGCTAAGCAAGGACTGCACCAATATGAGGACTTTATAACAAATGGCATTAAACCTGCATTTATTTGCGCAATTAGTTTAAAGGGTGCAAATAAATGCGTGCAATTATATTACTTACTTTAGCAGGCCTTGGCCTTGCCGGTTGCAGCAACGTGTTTGATAAACATGTTGAGTACAAATATGTAGAGCCAAATAATTATCCCATACTTAAAGCGGTTGGTTATGCACCTATTAGCTTGCAGCAAGGGGCTAATAAATCACAAAAGCAATTAATGGCAATTAAGGCCTCTAAGCTTGAGGCGTACCGTGAACTGACTGAGCAAGTTTATGGGCAAAAAATTACAGCGGGCACGTCTGTAGCAGGTGCTATTGCTCAAAACGATTACATGGAAAGTAAAGTGCAGGGCATAATTAAAGGTGCGCAAATTATTAAAACTTACTCAGTTGACGATGTATACGTTACCGAGCTTGAGCTAAATATGAAGCGCGTGCACGATTTATACATAGGTGAAATTAAGCCGCGTGAAGTTAAAAAAGTGACCTACTACTAAGTAACTGGCCAGTACTTTAAATAGTAAAGCTACATTAAGCTGCTATTTTAACGGCTGGTTTTAGCGTTAAGCGCGTGGAATATACTCGTACAGCAATACATAACTTTGCTATTTACGGGAGCGTTTTTCTGTAAATCTAGGGTTTGATAAATCAGCTTTAAATATAACGATGGTTCAATACGTTAGTTAATGTATTAAGCAATGTTGAAATGACCGAGTTAAAATTTAAATCTAGTAAAAAAACACATACAAAATATCTCATCCTTTTATATTGAGTGCTATGCTGTTGTTACGAATAATATTTGAACAAGTAGTGTAGCGTTTGGTGTATGTTTTTAATTTTTCTTTTTTTGGGCTGTGAATGACACTTAGGCCCACTCTTTCCTCAAATAAGCTATTTTTTTGGTGCAAAAGCAATTTGCGCTATTTACTGCTATTTTTTTTACTTTCAAGCGGCGTGTTTGCGAGCCGTTTAACTATTCAATTTAATACCTTTATAGAATTAATGGGGCATAAATATGGCCCTGCGCGAGTCACTGTGGCGCGTAATTGGCAAACTATGCTGGTGCGCACCCAAAATAAACCAGAACAACAACAAATTTTAATTGTTAACGACTTTTTTGCACGCAATCTTCGATACCAAACCGATATACAGCTTTGGAAGCAAAACGACTATTGGGCTACACCATTAGAAACCCTTGGCCGTGGTTTAGGTGATTGTGAAGATTATGCCATTGCTAAATACATTAGTTTACGCGCCTTAGGCGTAAGCGACGACAAGCTTAGGCTTATATATGTAAAAGCTAAGCTTGCTGGTACAAACAAAACACAAGCACACATGGTATTAGGCTACTTTGCTACGCCTAATGCTCAGCCGCTTATTTTAGATAGTTTAATAACAAAAGTGTTACCTGCAGCAAAACGCGTTGATTTAAGCCCGGTATTTAGTTTTAACAGCCAAGGTTTATGGGCAAATAACTCGACCAAAAGTGTAGCCAGCCCGACAGCAAGGCTATCGCGTTGGCGTAAAATTTTGGAGCAGACATCACAAGAAGGGGTTATGTGGTAATGGCGTCATTTTCCTTATTTAAGTTTTTCAAAAAAAGAAAAATCACTCTTAGGCAAGAGCTGTGGATCACCTTGCTGGTGGTGATTTTTGTTGGCTTTATAAGTAGCGTGTTAATAAGTACTAACTCTGCTAGAAACTATTTTTCTACGCAGCTGTATTTAAAAAATGTTGATAATGCCAGCTCTTTAGCACTGATGATTAGTCAGCTTGAAAAAGACCCTGTAGAGCTTGAGCTGTTAGTGTCGGCCACTTTTGATGCCGGCCACTACAAACGTATAGAACTGCAAGACCCAAATGGTGAGGTTATTGTAAAGCGCGTATTTACCGACACGTTAGAAAATACCGCACCAGCTTGGTTTAGAGCGGTATATGGGCTTAATGTACAGCCAGGTGTAGGGCAGGTTAACAACGGTTGGCAGCAATTTGGCACTTTATTTGTTGAAAGCCACAGCCAATATGCTGAGCAAGCATTGTGGGAAAGCGCCCTTAAACTGTTTTTTAGCTTTTTAGTGGTGGCCTTTTTTGCCTGTGCCATAAGTGCGTATTTATTACGTAGAATTTTAACGCCACTTGATGATGTGGTGTACCAAGCAAACGCCTTTGGCGATAAGCGTTTTATTAAATCAAAAGTGCCAAAAACCTTTGAGTTTGCTCGCCTTGTGCAGTCGATGAATTTATTATCGACACGGTTTAGTCGCATTATAAAAGAAGATAATAAACGCTTAGAGGAGTTGCGTTTTAAAGCCCAGCACGATGAGCTGACAGGGCTTGCCAATCGAGAGTATTTTAGTGCCACATTAGAGGCTCATTTACAAAAAGTGAAAGATCATGCCCATGGTGCTTTGTTTTTATTTAGGGTGGTTAATTTAGATAAAATAAGTGAATCGATTAGCCGTGTAGAAATGGTTAACTTTTTACGCCGTTTTTCTCAGGTGTTAACGCAGTTTTTAGAGTCGAATCAGGCGCACTTTTCAGAAAACTATATTGCGCGTATATCACATACCGACTTTACCGTTTTGTTTAGCGATACTGATGATATTCAGGCACTTAGCGAGCAAATAACTGCACTGCATAAATCGATTGTTGATGAATACAAAAATATTGATTTGGCAATATTACACAGTTGTACCTACATAGAAAAAAACGACACCCGTTTTGATTTATTACGCCGTGTCGATGGTTTATTAAAAACAGCAGGTAATAAACCTGGGGTGCAGGCTAAGGTCATTGATAACAAACAAAAGAGTGAAATTTTTGATGGCTCTGCTGATTGGCAAAAGGCTATTGAAGATGCACTTGAGCAAAAAACCATACAGTTAAACTGTTTAGAGGTTATGGGTTTTAACGACACCTTGTTGCAGCATCAGCTTAGTTTAAGTTTAGAATTTGGCGGCCAACATTATAAATCAAGCTACTACTATCAATGGGCTAATCGCTTAAACCTATTAGCGCGTTTGGATTGGAGTTTAATCAAGCAAATTGTTAAACAGTACGGTGAAGCGCCGCCAAATGAATTGATTGCTGTAGAGCTTTCGGCGCAAACATTAATGGATGATACCGCGCTTGCCTCGGTATTAACCTATGTGTCAGCCTTTCCTGATTTGGCAAAAAATATATGTTTTGATATACGCGAAAACATTGTCGTAAACGAAAAGGATATATTTAAGGAATTTTGTGAGCAGGTGCGTTGTATGGGCGCTAAAGTGGCACTTAAACGTGTGGGGCCCGAATTTACTAAGATTAAGAACATTCAAGAATTTGGCTTAGAAATGCTTAAAATAGACAGCATTTACGCGCATAACATTAGTTACAGCCAAGACAATCAAACCTTCTTACGCGGTGTTTGCACATTAGCACATTCTATTGGTATTAAAGTGGTCGCGCAGGGCGTAACAAGCCAAGACGATATAGATACACTGGTTAATCTTGGTTTTGATGGGGTAATTAAAGAGTCGTAAAGCGACTCTTTAATTAAAAGGGGAGCGGTTTAATAATGGCGGCGAATAGGTAAATGCAATTCAGTATTTAACCTATAAGCCGTTGTTTATTAAGTTTAACTATAGCTGGCGAAGGTTTTATTATTCTAGCCTAGGTTAGTTACCTTTAACGGCTAACATAAGTTGTATACGGTCACGCACTTTTAACTTAGTGAAAATTGAGCTCATGTGCTCTTTAATTGTTCGCTCTGTAATATTAAGTGACTCAGCGGCTTGTTTATTGGTCGCCCCTGTTATAACTATATCAACAACTTGGCGCTCGCGTTTAGTTAAGCTTTGAATATCGCACGCTTGGGTGTAATTTATTTGCTGCTGGCTTAGTGCCCCAACAATATTAGATAGCAGCTGCCCAGGTAACCACAGGCCCCCTGAGCAAATAGTCTCAAGTACTTGTTGCAATATTACTTTAGATGCAAGTGCTTCTACATAGCCTCTTGCGCCCGCTTGCAGGGCTGCTCTAAGTTCCTCTATTTCTAGATTTGTGGTCATTACAATAACCGGCAAGCGTTTTTGGGCATATTTTTTTACCAGTTCAAGCCATCCCGAAGTGCCCGCCAGAACCCATATAATACTTGATGCATTAATTTGTTTTGGTTCTTTGGTGCATATTACACAACCTGCAAACGCACTTCGCCAGTGGCTCGATTCAAGTTCGGGTTGTGTAATAAATATACTTTGACGCATTAATTTACTCCAATAAATTCAGTTTAGCGTTCTGTCATTGCTTGCGATGTAGCTCTGAGTACGGGTTTAAGTAAATATTCCAAGACGGTTTTTTTACCAGTAATAATATCCACTTGTGTGGTCATTCCTGGAATTATAGTCAACTCTTCTGAAAAGTTATTTTTAGTGGTTTTTAATTGCACTAAATAAAAAGTATTTTCTCTGTCGTCGGTAATTGTATCTGCACTTATGTGCAGTACCTCGGCTTCTAGTCCGCCGTATACCGCAAAATCATAGGCGCTAAATTTGATCATGGCGGGCTGCCCTGGGCGTAAAAAGGCAATATCTTTAGGCGGTATTTTTGCCTCAACAATAAGTTGATCGTCTAAAGGGACTATTTCTAAAACGTCACTGCCGGGTTGTAAAATGCCGCCTACGGTATTAACCAATAAACGTTGTACCGTGCCTTTAACCGGTGATTTGATCTCAGTTTGTGTTACTTTGTCGGCAAGCCCTGATTCGGTTTCTTTTATCGACTCTAAACGCAGCAATGCCTCCGAAAGCTCGTTGTTCCAGCGGTTGATCATCGCAAGTTCGACTTCTGTTACTTTGTTTTTAGCTTCGTTGATAGCCGATAAACTCCGGTTAATAACGGCTTTAGTGCGGTTTATTTCGCCGTTTAAATCAACTATTTCACGTTCTAACCTAATGATGTCTATATCAGATACAGCACCGGTTCTTAACAGTGGGCGTGTTACTTGCAGCTCACGATTACTTAGCCTTAGAGCGCTTGTGTGTTGTTGCAAAGCGGCTTTTGCTTCAATGTGATCTTGTCTGCGTTGTTCTAGCTGGCGTTTATGGATTGCCACTTGCTGCTCTAGTTCTTGGCGATTACTTAAATATATTGAGCGCTCATGAGCGACCGCCTCGGGTACTTGCTTAACAAGCTCATCAGGAAAAACGAGATCTTCTTTTCTGGTAAGGGCTTGTAACCTTGCTACTTTTGCAGTGAGTGATTGCACTTTAGATTGGTTTTCTCTAAAGCTTGAAATAAACCGAGTAGGGTCAATTTTTATTAATACGTCACCTTCTTCAACAATTTGCCCTTCACGAATATTTATTTTTTCTACCATACCGCCATCGTAAGATTGCACTAACTGTAATTTATTTGATGGGATAACGCGTCCTTCACCACGGGCTACCTCATCAAGTGGGGCAAAGCCTGCCCAAATTGTAAGCAAAATAAATGCAATGCAAATGAGGTATAACAAAAAGCGTGCGCTGGCAGGCTCTTGCTGCATTTTTTCCCATTGCGCATCGACCACCCAATCTTGTGATTCAGGAGGCGAAAGCCAGCCTTTAAATAAGCGATTAAAGATTGAAGGCTTACCTTTTTTACGTGCTTCTATTGCTTTACTTACCGATTCAAAAGAGCGCTGCTCTAGTGGCTTTTTATTGTCACTCATGATGCTTGCTCCACTGTTTGATTATTCAGTGCGGCAATTACTTTTTGTTTAGGCCCATCGGCAACTATTGTTCCGTTATCGAGCACGATGATGCGATCAACCAACGAAAGTAAAGATGAGCGGTGAGTAACTACAATTAAGGTTTTGTCTTGGGTGGCGATTTTTAAATTTTGAATAATTTTATTTTCACTATTGTGATCAAGCGATGAGGTAGGCTCATCTAACAGCATAATAGGGGGGTCGTTTATTAATGCGCGCGCTATACCAACCGCTTGTTTTTGGCCGCCAGATAGCAAGCGACCTTGCTCACCAACTTGTAGGTCAAACCCATCGGGGTGAGAGTTGATTAACTCGAATAACTGGCTTTTTTCGCATGCGCTAATAATTTGCTCATCTTTAGCATGCCATGCGCTAATAGTGAGGTTGTCTTTTAAGCTACCAAAAAACAATGCTATATTTTGGGGCACGTACCCTATGTTATGACGAAGTTCTGCGGGGTCTATTTGTTGTATATTGTTGTTATCGACCATTACGGAGCCTGCGGTTGGGTCATAAAGGCCTAAAATAAGTTTTTCGAGGGTGCTTTTACCCGAACCGTTGCGCCCTAAAATAGCCACTTTTTCGCCCGCTTTTATTTTAAAACTAATATTACTAAGCGCATCGGCCGCGTCGTCTTCATACTTAAAGCATACGTCTTTAAATTCTATTTCGCCGTTTAATACGGGGTGGCTTAACCAATGTTTATTTGGCGGGCGTTCAACGTCTTTCTCCATTATTTCGTTAAGCGATTGCATAGCAATAGCAGCATGATGATATTGCGCAAGTACGGCGGCGCATTGCCCAAGCGGCCCCATTGCACGTGATGAAAGTAAGTAAGCGGCTATTAATCCCCCTTGCGTGAGCTCGCCTTCAATAACTAAATGAACACCGATGATCATAATGATCACGCCAACACATTGTTGTATCCACGCTGCGCTATTAGAGATTGAGCTTGAGATTAAGCGACTTTGCGCATTAACCTGAGCAATATAAATAGTTGATTTTTCCCATGTTGATTGGGTTTTGCATTCGCTGTGAAAACTTTTTACATCTTCAATGTTGGTTAAGCTTTCTACAAGTATGGAGTTGCGCATTGAGCTTGCTTTCATGGTTTGCTCTGACAGCGCTTCAAGTTTTCTGTGGGCTGCTATGCCATAACTTAAA
Source organism: Pseudoalteromonas sp. 2CM37A (assembly GCF_023161885.1). Taxonomy (NCBI): domain Bacteria; kingdom Pseudomonadati; phylum Pseudomonadota; class Gammaproteobacteria; order Alteromonadales; family Pseudoalteromonadaceae; genus Pseudoalteromonas; species Pseudoalteromonas sp. 2CM37A. The sequence goes on along the minus strand of NZ_JALNTJ010000017.1, from coordinate 9,856 downwards.
AGTATTAGGGCACCTGCGATAATGGGTAGGCTAAGCGGTACACCTATTATTGCAATAACAATTAGGTATATAGCAACAAAGGGTAAATCAACCAGCGCGACCAAGGTTATTGAACTAAAAAAGTTACGTACGGCTTCAAACGATTGTATGTTACTCGCAAATGACCCCGCTGATGAGGGCCTATTTTTAAGCTTCATACCAAGTACGCGCTCCATAATAACCGCAGATACTTTTACATCTATACGACTTGCCGCAAGCTCTACAAAGTAGCTGCGTACTAAGCGCAGTACAAAGTCGGCGGTCAGCGCTATTAAAATACCGATGGCTAAAACCCAGAGGGTTTCTGTTGCATGATTAGGAACTACTCGGTCATATACATTCATTACAAATAAAGGCATGGCAACAGACAAAACGCCTAATGCAATGGCGGAGATTATGACGTCTTTGTACAGTGCGCGGCATTCTTTTATTACGCCCCAAAACCAGCCATCTTTAGAGAGCTTTTCAAGCACCGGGGAGCGCTCATCAAACATAAACTCTGGATGAGCATAAATAATTAAACCTGTTGATTTTTCAATTAACTGTTCTAGGTCTTCTTCTACAACAGACTCGGTTAGCTCGGGGTAAGTAACTTGCGCTGTTTGTTTTTGGTTATCAATAGCGGTTACCACGCACGCTTGGTTATTATTTAAAATAATAATGGCGGGTAATAAAGCAGTATTAATTTGATTAAGAGGCTTATTTACAACTTTTGATTTAAAGCCCACACGTTTTGCAGCACGTGCAAATCCTGAGGGCGTTAAGTTTCCATCTGTTAGTGGGAGGCCATTTAATAAGGCCTCCCTTGAAAAATCTTTATCATGAAAGCGGCACAATACTGCAAGGCAATCTACCAGTGCGCCGCCATGATCAAGTACATCATTTAATTCCATATACCATCCAATGTTATGTAAAACATTTTAAATTTATTTGTTTTAAGCACCTCTTAACTATCGGTAATAACCGCCTCAATACGGCGGTTTGCCGCATTAGCACGTACCGAAATTTCATTAACGCGTGGCTGATCAATACCATAACCAAATGATTGAACACGATTAGGCGCTATACCAAATTGCTCAATAAGTAATTGTGCTACGGCAAAGGCACGTTGCTCTGAAAGTTTGCGGTTGTATTTTCTATCGCCATCTAATGAGGCGTGACCTTGGATCTCTACCTTTTTGTCAGGGTTATTTTTTAAAAACTCCGCGAGCTTTTCTACCTCTTGCAAGTACTCTGGGCGCACTTGGCTTGAGTCGGCTGAAAAGGGAATGCCTATTTCAACTGAGTCGGTCGCTTGGTCATACAAAGTACACCCAGACAGGTCTACATTTGTTCCCGCTGGCGTGCTTGGGCAGGTGTCTTGCTCGTTAGGTACGCCGTCGTTATCGTCATCTGCAAAACTCGATGCGCTAGGGGTCTCTGGTGGCATTTCTAAATACCTAGGCATTGCTGTAACGCTCATGTAGGCGTTATCTTGCTTGGCTTTTTTTTGTAAAAAAGCTTTGCGTTTAAAGGTGGCAGCTACATCGTAACTTGGGCATATATTTTGTGCGTTATGCACGATTGGGTCATCTGTTAACTCTGTTAATGTTGGGTACTTGTCAGACATAACATTTAGAGCTGGCAATAGTTTACCCATTTCGTTAAGCATAGTTAAAATGGCTGTTTGTCTATCGTATTGAGCAACAATGTACGAGCGGTTAGATTGAAATGCTTCGTTTTCAGCGTCAAGTACATCAAGCAAGGTGCGTTGGCCAATATCAAATTGGTCTCGGTAGGCTATTTTTACTCTGTTTGACGAGTTTTTATAGCTTTCAAGCGTGGGTAGCTTTTGCTCTATATTGTTCACATTATGATAGGCAATTTGTAGGCTTTGACGAATATCAACACAAGCTTGATCGCGTTGATACTTGGCAATATTTACATCTTGGTATGCTTGTTCAAGGTTGGCGCTATCTAGGCCCCCGTTGTACAGGTTATAGGTTATGTCTATACCTACCCGTGCTTCGGTTCTTGTTTCGTTTAAACCTAGCTCGTCTCTGTCTTGTGTGCCGTAACGGGCAGATAAGTCTACGTTTGGATGAAACGCTGCCTTTTGTGCCTGAGCATTGGCTTCTTGCGCTTCTATATTATAAAGCGATGCGTAAAAAGCAGGGCTGTTTTTATAGGCTATATCAAGCGCTTGGTTAATAGAAATGGGCACGTTTTGCTCATCTAATTTGGCTTGTTTTATATCATTAACGGGTAGCTCGCCAACAACTCTTAAATAACGCGCGGTTACATCGTGCAGGTTAGCGTACTCGGTTAGCACATTAGATTGCGCTAGCGATAAGCGCCCGCTAATTTGCTCTAGATCTGCTGCTCGGGCAACACCGGCTCCTACACTTTGTTCAATTTGTTGGTATACAGACTCGTGTTCTTGCAGGTTTTCTTCAGCGAGTGTCACAAGTTCTTTAAATTTTTGCACATCTAAAAATGCAATAGATGCATCTAATGCAGTTTGCTCTGTTTGTGAGAGTAATTCAAAATACCGAATGAGCTGAATACGCTCAAACCTTTCAACGGTGTTAGATGTTCTAAACCCGTCGTAAAGCATTTGAGTAACACTAAGCTCTGCAGTGTTGCGGTTGTATTCGTCTTCTATACCGTAGTTTCGGCGCTCATAACCTGCGCTGGCAGATACATCAACGCTAGGTAAGTAGCCTGAGCGGGCTGCATCTACGCCATAAATTGAGGATTTAAATGTATGCCATGCTTGTTGTACCTCTGGATTATTTTCAATTGCTTTACTGGTGACGTATGTAAGCGGTGCCACAGAGCTGTCATCGGCTTTTACCACGTTAGTTGCGCCAAGCGCACTTAGCGTTAAACCTATAAGCAGCTTTCCTTTTTGCTTTAGTAAAGTATTTTTTGTAATCATTTCTTCCTCTTAGGGTTACTTGGGCTATCAATACCTACCCTATGGTTTAGTCAATAAATGCATATTTCGCAAATAATCGTTTTGGCTAGCATAAAATTTATTATCTACCACTTTTTTATTTTTAATGTTTTTTTAAAAACTGTACTTGAGTACAGTATCTAATGCGTTTTGCTGTTCTACATTTTAATTAATAGTTTTTAATTCTTATGTTTGAGGTAAGTAAAATGGAATCTAATCAATTATTAGTAATAGACTTAAAAGGGTCTGCTGGTGTTGTTTTAGAAGATGGCACAATTAAGCCACTTGAAGTGGGCGATACTATTACTGTGGGCGATTTAGTGGTTACCGCCGATAATTCATCGCTAACAATTGATGTGCAAGGAGAAACACTGTCGATTCCTGCTAATCAAAACGTAAAGATCACCCCTGATTTATTAGCACAAGAAACCCGCGATAGCAGCGAAACCACCGTGTTTGACGAAAGCCTAGATGCGGCCATTGCAAGCTTAGAACAAACTGATAATAACGATGGCCAAACAGCGGCTAATTCTGATGTTACTGACTTTTTAGATGCCTTAGAGGGCGATGGTGATATTTTAGATAATTTAGAAGCAACGGCCGCAGGTGGTGCTGGTGGTGCGGGCTCTGGTGGAGGAAGCTCATTTGTTCAGCTTACACGTATTGCGGAGGGGGTTAACCCTAATAGCGTTGCATTTGATTCAAGCTTTGATCCTGATTCTACAGAAGCGCTAAATATTCGCGACACTTCTGATGGGGTAGTTCCTGATGATGGCACTGCGTCTATATCATTAAATGAGGTAGGTTTAACTAATTCATCTCAACCAACAATTAGTGGTACAAGTGAAAACTTAGTGGGTGAAACAGTAAATATTACTGTGACAGATGAAAATGGTAACTCTCAAGTAGTAAGCGCGGTTATTGGCCCTGATGGCACGTTTGAAATTACACTACCTAACCCGATAGCCGATGGACCCGTGAGCGTAATTGTAGAAGCCACTGACCCAGATGGTAATGCGTTTAACGATGCTATTTCTATTGAAATAGACACCACAGCGCCTGTGATTAATATTGACCCTGTTGCAGACTCTGCATCTCAAACAGTAACGGTTACGGGGTCGGTAGCGGGTTTGAATACTGGCGACAACGTTTCTGTAACTCTTACCGATAGCACAGGCACACAACAAACAATTGTTACACAAGTTGATGCACAAGGTAATTGGAGTATTACCACTACATCGCCTTTAGCAGAAGGGGAGTTTAATGTTAACGCAGTAGCAGTTGATGCCGCTGGTAACCAAGCAATTGACCAAGCTGTTGCGAGTATTGATTTAACCGCTCCAGAAATTACAGTTACAGTAGCGGGTGAAACTAATAATGCTACGCCGCCATTAACCGGTACTACAACCGGTGTGCCACAAGGTACTGAAGTAACAATCACAGTAACCGACAGTGCAGGCGAAGTGCAGCTTTTAACAGCCATTACCGGTGAAGATGGTAGTTGGGCTGTTGATGTGGGTGTGGCACTACCAGAAGGTGATTTTACTGTTGATGCGCAGGTGAGTGATAGCGTAGGCAACCAAGCACTTGCAAGTGATGCTGGAGTTATTGACTTAACGGCGCCAATTGTAGAAATTAATGCGATTGCCGATACGCAAGATACAACCCCTATTATTACTGGCTCTGCGCAAGATGTGCCAGCAGGCTCGGTAATTACCGTGGTTATTACCGATATTAATGGGCAAGTTCAAACGCTGTTAACGCAAACAAATGATGATGGCAGCTGGTCTGTAAGTGTTTCTACACCTTTAGCACAAGGTGAGTTTGAAGTTAATGCAACCGTGACCGACACTGCCGGTAATGAAGCACAAGCTGTAGAGCAAGGGTTAGTTGATTTAACTAGCCCTGAGATAACGGTTACGGCCATTGCAGACACTAATGACACAACGCCTACTTTTGTAGGCCGTGTTGAAGGGGCACCAGAGGGCTCTGTAATTACTGTTTTAGTAACCGATAGCGACGGTAATATACAAACCTTAACAACGACACTTGAAGCTGATGGCACGTGGAGTGTTGAATCGCCAAACGCTATTCCAGGCGGAGAGTTTAGTGTTACCGCGACAGTGAGTGACCCTGCGGGTAACGAAGCATCCGCGCAAACAAGTGGTGAAGTTACATTTGCCCCTATTTCTATTCAAATTGACTCTATTGCAGATACAAACGATACCACGCCATTTTTAAGTGGTAATACCGGTAACGTGCCTGCTGGTACCACTATAACTCTAACGATTACCGCAAGTGATGGCAGTACTTTTAATCTTTTAGCGGTCACGCAAGAAGATGGTTCTTGGAGCGCTCAAGTTACAGAGCCTCTGCCTGAAGGGGATTTTACCGTAGTAGCAGCCGTTATAGACGATGCGGGAAATGAGGCACAAGCAAGTACGGTCGGTAATGTAGATTTAACCGTAAGTATTAATTTTATTATTGATACTAATGATACCACTCCAACAATTAGTGGTACTACGCAAGATGTTGACGCAGGTGCGGTTGTTACTGTTACCTTTATAGGCAGCGATGGCGCAACAGAAACTGTGCAAGTAACCACAAATGCTGATGGTTCGTGGTCAATCGAAGCAACCGATGAGTTGGTAGAGGGTCAATTTACGGTGGTTGCAACAGTAACCGATGCTGCTGGCAATACAGCCTCTGCTACTGAAGTAGGGGAAATTGATTTAACTGATCCTGCAATTACTATTAACCCAATTACAGATACAAACGATACAACACCGAATGTGACAGGTAGCGTAGTAGATGTACCCCAAGGTACTGAGGTTACCTTATTAATAACCGATAGTGACGGTAATCAACAAACTATTACAGCGGTTACTAATGCCGATGGAAGCTATAGCGCCGATATACTTAATGAGCTTAGCGAAGGTGACTTTACAGTTACTGCAAGTGTAAGTGACGAAGCAGGTAATAGCAGTACAGCATCGGTTACTGGCACCATAGATTTAACCGCACCTAGCGTAACTATAGATAATATTGGTGATACAAACGATACAACGCCTACTATAAGCGGCTCTACTCAAGGTTTAGCTGCAGGTAGTGTGGTTACAGTGATTGTGACTGATAATGCTGGCGCTGAGCAGCAATTTGTCACTGCTATAAATGGTGATGGCACATGGAGTATAGATGTCCCACAAGCATTAGCTGAGGGTGAGTTTAGTGTGGTGGCAAATGTAAGTGATAGTGTTGGTAATAGCGCGCAAGACTCACAAACTGGCACTATAGATTTAACCGCACCAACTATTAGTGTAAATGACATTACTGACTCTAACGATTCAACACCTGTATTTAGTGGTACCACAACTGATGTAGAGCCAGGTAGCTTGATCACTGTATTAGTAACAGACTCTAATGGTGATTCGCAAACCTTAACGGCAGTTGTCGCAGAAGATGGTTCTTGGCAAGTAGGTGCAACGACTGCAATTGCTGAGGGGGAGTTTACAATAACGGCCACAGCCACTGATGCAGCTGGAAATGAAGCCTCAGCCACAACTACAGGCGTTATAGATACTGCAGCGCCCACACTAACAATCGATCCCGTGGGTGATACAAACGACACCACACCCACTATTTCAGGGTCTGCCACGGGCGAGCCAGAGGGCACAGTTGTTACGATTACCGTGACGGATGAAGCGGGTAACCCACAAATCATTACTACCGAAGTGCAAGCCGATGGCACCTTTAGTGTGGAGGTACCGAATGAGCTGAGTGAAGGTGAATTTACCGTTGAGGTATCGGTAACCGATAACGCAGGTAATGAAACTACAGCAACCACCACAGGTGAGGTTGATACCGCAGCGCCTACAGTGTTAATTGACCCGCTGGGTGATACAAACGACACCACCCCCACTATTTCAGGGTCTGCAACGGGTGAGCCTGAGGGCACAGTTGTTACGATTACTGTAACGGATGAAGCGGGTAACCCACAAATCATTACTACCGAAGTGCAAGCCGATGGCACCTTTAGTGTGGATGTACCCAATGAGCTAAGTGAAGGTGAATTTACCGTTGAGGTATCGGTAACTGATAACGCAGGTAATGAAACTACAGCAACGACCACAGGTGAGGTTGATACCGCAGCGCCCACAGTTTTAATTGACCCGGTGGGTGATACAAACGACACCACACCGACTATTTCAGGGTCTGCAACGGGTGAGCCTGAGGGCACCGTTGTTACGATCACCGTGACGGATGAAGCGGGTAATCTGCAAACAATTACTACCGAAGTGCAAGCCGATGGCACCTTTAATGTGGATGTACCTAATGAGCTAAGTGAAGGTGAGTTTACCGTTGAGGTATCGGTAACCGATAACGCGGGTAATGAAACTACAGCCACCACCACAGGTGCGGTTGATACCGCAGCGCCTACAGTGTTAATTGACCCGGTGGGTGATACTAACGACACCACACCGACTATTTCGGGGTCTGCAACGGGCGAGCCAGAGGGCACAGTTGTTACGATTACTGTGACGGATGAAGCGGGTAACCCACAAACCATTACTACCGAAGTGCAAGCCGATGGCACCTTTAGTGTGGATGTACCTAATGAGCTAAGTGAAGGTGAATTTACCGTTGAAGTATCGGTAACCGATAACGCAGGTAATGAAACTACAGCAACGACCACAGGTGAGGTTGATACCGCAGCGCCCACAGTAATAATAGATCCCGTGGGTGATACAAACGACACCACACCGACTATTTCAGGGTCTGCAACGGGCGAGCCAGAAGGCACCGTTGTTACGATCACCGTGACGGATGAAGCGGGTAACCCACAAACCATTACTACCGAAGTGCAAGCCGATGGCACCTTTAGTGTGGATGTACCGAATGAATTAAGCGAAGGTGAATTTACCGTTGAAGTATCGGTTACCGATACTGCGGGCAATGAAACCACTGCAACCACAACCGGCGAAGTGGACACGGCTGCGCCATCAGTGATAATCGACCCAGTTGGCGATACTAACGATACCACACCTACAATTTCAGGCACCGCTACGGGTGAGCCAGAAGGCACCGTTGTTACGATTACCGTGACTGATGAAGCGGGTAATCTGCAAACAATTACTACCGAAGTGCAAGCCGATGGCACCTTTAGTGTGGATGTACCGAATGAATTAAGCGAAGGTGAATTTACCGTTGAGGTATCGGTAACCGATAACGCCGGTAATGAAACTACAGCCACCACCACAGGTGAGGTTGATACCGCAGCGCCTACAGTAATAATTGGCCCGGTGGGTGATACAAACGACACCACACCGACTATTTCAGGGTCTGCCACGGGCGAGCCTGAGGGCACAGTTGTTACGATTACTGTGACGGATGAAGCGGGTAACCCACAAACCATTACTACCGAAGTGCAAGCCGATGGCACCTTTAGTGTAGATGTACCAAATGAGCTAAGTGAAGGTGAATTTACCGTTGAGGTATCGGTAACCGATAGCGCAGGTAATGAAACAACGGCCAGCACCACAGGTGAGGTTGATACAACAGCGCCGGTTGTGACCATAAATGCGCTAGGTGATACAAGTGATACTACACCAACTCTATCAGGTACGGTAAGCGGGGAACCTACAGGCTCAACTGTTACTTTAACTGTAACGGATGCAAATGGTGCAGTGCAAACAATCACTGCACAAGTCATTGCAGATGGAAGTTGGACAGTAGAAGTACCCGTAGCTTTAGCTGAAGGTAGCTATACTGTTGATGCTACTATTAGCGATAACGCTGGCAATGAAGATACTGCAAGCGCCTCTGGTACTATTGATACAAGTGCGTTAACTATCACTATTGATGTGATTGGTGAAACCAACGATCAAACCCCACAAATAAGCGGTGATACATTTAATGCAGAAGTAGGTTCGTCTGTTGAAGTTCAGATCACTGACTCTACAGGTGCGACTATTACCTTAACTACGGTTGTTGATGCAAACGGACAGTGGAGTGTTACTCCGCCAGCCGATTTACCTGAGGGAAGTGTATCAATCAGTGCAACAGTGACTGATTTAGGCGGTGGTTCAGCCATAGCAGAACTTGATGCCGTAATTGATATTACGCCGCCAACCATACAAATTAACGATCTAGAAACTAGTAATGATACAACACCAATTATTGCTGGTAATACTACAGGCGTTGTTTCTGGCACTGTAATAAGCTTGACTGTTACAGATTCGCAAGGAGTTGTTCGCTCGTTTAATACGACAACGGATGCACAAGGGAATTGGAGTGTAGAGCTTTCTCAAGAGTTAGCTTCAGGGGATTATACTGTACAGGCAGAGGTTTCTGATACTGCAGGCAATAGTGCTTTAGATACAGCAACCGGTAATATTGATACTGCGGGGCCAAGTTTAACCGTTGATTTTGATGCTGTAACCAATGATACAACACCGACTATTTCAGGCACGAGTGATGCCGATGTAGGTACAACGATTACTGTAGTGATCACTGATGAAAACGGTGTTGAACAAACACTAACAACCACAGTAGATGCCAATGGAAATTGGCAAGTAACCCCTCAAGCAGACTTGAATGAAGGTGATAACACCATCGAAGTGAGCGTGTCTGATGAAGCCGGAAACACAACAACAGTAACCGATACAATTACTTTAGATACACAAGCACCCACATTAACCATGCAAACCGTGGGTGATGTAAACGACTTAACCCCGACATTACAAGGCACCAGTAACGAAATTGGCGGCACGGTAACACTCACCGTGACCGACAGTGACGGCGCTGTGCAAACCATTACCACCACCGTTGGTACGGATGGGCATTGGGATATTGAAGTGCCCAGTGCGCTGGCACAAGGCG
>NZ_JALNTJ010000016.1:0-26349 GCF_023161885.1 Pseudoalteromonas sp. 2CM37A | reverse complement strand
CCTCGCTATGCGTTGGCGTTCCCCGTCTCAGTGGGGTCGCATTATAGGGAGATCCGAAAACAGATCAACCCTTTTTTTAGATCTTTTTACTGTTCGAACAAAAATAGAGCAAAACAGCGTAAAACTAGCTAAATTACTGGCTAAGATGATGCTTTTTTATACTGATTTTTATTATTTAATATAAATTTCATTGCTATGTTCGTTTAAGACGTTAAGATAGCAAGTTCACAATGTTAAATTAATGTTTATTTCCTGTTTATTGGTAGATCTAAAATGAAATTACCCGATCAAAAATCTTTTATCTTCTCTGTTATTCTTGCTGTAGTTGGTTTTGTTATTATTGAGTTTGCTTTAGGCAGCTTAGCTTTAAGCCCAGCATTGCTATTTGGTGCTGGTTTATTAATTGGTGGGATTGCTATTGCAGCAATAACATCGGAAGGTGGTGAAGAAGCTGAAGTTAAAACAAAAACACTTTATGTTGGTAATCTTCCTTATCGTGCAAATGAAGGTGTTGTTCGCGCTTTGTTTGAAGAACAAGGTAAAGTTTTCAACGTGCGCCTATTAAAGGATAAAAATACTGGCAAACGTCGTGGCTTTGGTTTTGTTGAAATGGCACAGGCAGATGCAGACAATGCAATTGCTAAGTTAAACGATAGTGAGTTCCAACAGCGTACTTTAAAAGTACGTGAGGCAAAACAAAAACAAGAAGATGATTCTAGCTCTTTACGCACTGAGACGGATCAATCAGTGTAACGTGCTTTATAGCTAGCTTATTACTCAAAACATCAGCCGTTGCATAATATTGCAGCGGCTTTTTTTTGTCTGTAAATTTATTTCCAAAGTTATGCTGCTCTAGTAGGTAGTTTACTCTGCTAGCAATGGCCGCGCCTGAATCGAGTAATTGCACTGCGTTATTAAAGTACGCTTGTATAGCATCGCTAAGAATTGGGAAATGTGTGCAACCTAGTACAAGTACATCTATATCTGAGTTAATGCGCAAACGCGTAAGCTCTTTATGCAGTTTGAGTGTATCTAGCTGCTGAGTGAAAAATAACTGCTCTGCCAATGCCACCAGCTCAACACTGCTATATAAACTCACTGTTACGTTGCTGGCATGCTCTTTTATTAATGTATGAGTATAGAGGCTTGCAACTGTGGCGGGGGTTGCCAATAAGCCGATGTGCTTTGTGCGAGTTACTTCAGCAGCAGGCTTTATTGCGGGCACTACGCCGACAATAGGTATTGATGTAATTTTGCGTACTTCACTCAAAGCTGATGTAGAGGCTGTATTGCAGGCTATAACAATAAGGTCGACATTAAGCGCGTTTTGCTCAATAAAATAAATGAGTGAGCATAAACGCCCTATAATAGTTTGCTGGGTTTGCCCGCCATAAGGGAGTAACGCATTATCCATAAAGTAGCTGTACTGTGCATCTGGAATACGCTTTTGAATATGCTCAAGCACGGTGGTGCCACCTATACCTGAATCAAATACCATTATGTGGGCTGACAAACTTTGGTTCCTACTGTTTATTAAGAACGGCAGTTTGCCATGAGGTATTTATAAAAGAAAGTAGTTTAGCTTTGCTCAGACTTTAGCGCGTCGAGTGCGTCGCCCGCTGAATTTAATTGGTTTAGGTTTTCAAACATTGCTTGGGTGTAATCAACTAGCTGATCGACCGCTGCTTGATCTTGGTTTAGCCACTCTATAATACCGGCAAGCTGATCTTGTAGGCCTAGTTGCGATGCTTTATCAAATGCATTTTTTAGATCGTCATTAAAAGGCGCGATCGCATCGGCTACTTCTTTTGTTGGGTTTGGCAGATATTGCTCATAACTTTTAACGGTAGCGACTGTTTTTGTTTGACGAAGGTCCATTGAAAATGCAACAAGTTGCTCACTGCCTAAACTCAGCTCTTGTGCTTTTTCAAATGCTTCATCCAAATCACCACTAAAGAATGTTTTACTTACACCTTGTAGCTCTTCCATCATGGCATTAATAGCATCTTGCTCTTGTTCGTTTAAATCACCATTAACCGACATTGAAAAAGACAGCTCTCGAGATTGCGACGATGAGCTGGCAAACGATTCGCTGTTATTGCTTTGTTGATACCCGCTCGCTGTTTGAGACTCATATGCATCAGCAAAGCTAATACTGACCTCATCACCTTCGGCCGTTGTAAACTTATACTCGGCATTGCTGCTCATACTTACATATTGTGCTTGGCTTACGCTAACACTGGCCGCTTGTGGGTTAAATAGGGTTTGCTCAAACTCATCAAGCCCCTCAAAAATGCCTTCTTTTGACTTGTCGATGCCCTCTTGCATTTCTTCGTTAAATACACCGGTGCCTTTTAGCTCATCAACCGCTTCGTCTATACCGGTTTGAACACCTGTGCGCGCATCATCTAACATATTTTTTAATTTATCGTCATCGGCACCATTGGCTTTGGCTTTATTAACTGCGCCAGATACAAAGTCGAGTACATTTTTTACTATTTCATCAAAATCGAATAAAGGTTTATCGGCTTGTTTTTGCTCAACAGGTAAACCTAGTTGCTCTGCCATTTTGTCGCCAAGCACTTTTGCAGCAAGTTCTCTGCCTCGCTGTAATGAACTTTCTTGCGGAGATTGGATAGTTGGCTGCTGTAGCGCCTCTTTATTACTGAATTTGTTTACGTTGTTGTTTGGCGTATAGCCATAATTACCGATTTTCATGATCCACCTCCGTTACGTACTTAGTTTATTATCGGCTAATAGTGACAAAACTAAAGTGCATGTTTAAAAAAACAGCAACTTTATTATCAGCAAAACTAGACAAATACTGCTCGCTCCCTACAATAGCGCCGATAAATAGATCTCATAGATAAGGTAGTAGCATTAATGGCAGTGATTAAAATAGATACCACACAGTACGATACGCAGCTAAATGAAAAAGAGCAGCGTATTACGTCGCAATTTAAGCGATTTGGTGTGCAAGCGTTAGAGGTGTTTAGCTCAGAGCCAATTAACTACCGCCAACGTGCTGAATTCAGAGTATGGCACGATGGGGACGATCTATTTCATATTATGTTTGATCAGGCCACGAAAGAAAAAATTCGCGTCGACACCTTTGACCCTGCCGCGCCATTAGTTGGTGAAGTAATGCAGGTGATGATTGATAATTTAAAGTCGTGTGAAGTATTACGTCGTAAGCTGTTTCAAATCGATTATTTATCGTCATTAAGTGGCGAGATTTTAGTAAGCTTGCTTTATCACAAACCACTTGATGAGCAGTGGCTGACTGAAATAAAAGCCCTGAAAGAAAAACTGAGCAGCAAATACAACATTGACTTTATCGGTCGTGCGCGCAAACAAAAAGAAGTACTAGGCAATGATTTTGTTACTGAGCGTTTAACCGTAAACGGCCAGGAGCTTATTTATCAACAAGTAGAAAATAGCTTTACGCAACCTAATGCTAAAGTGAATATAAAAATGCTGGAGTGGGCACAAGACTTATGTAAACCACTGAGTAATGATCTGCTGGAACTTTACTGTGGTAATGGTAATTTCTCTATTGCATTGGCGGGTTCGTTTAATCGCGTATTAGCTACTGAAATATCTAAGTCTTCTGTGCATTCAGCGCAATACAACATTGCTAAAAATAAGGTAGATAACTTAGATATAATTCGTATGTCGAGTGAAGAGTTTACCCAGGCAATGAATGGCGAACGTACCTTTTCGCGTTTAGAGGGGATAGATTTAAAAAGTTACGATTGCCAAACTATTTTAGTCGACCCTCCACGCGCAGGTATGGATACCCTTACCTGTGACTTAGTAGCCAACTACGAGAACATTATTTATATATCGTGCAACCCAGAAACACTTGAGCGCGATTTAGATCATTTAACCCGTACTCATAATGTTAAGCGCTTTGCGATATTTGATCAGTTCCCTTATACGCATCACATAGAGTCGGGTGTTTTCTTACAAAGAAAATAGTGAGTTAATATTATAATGCCAGCACCTTTATAAGTGCTGGTATTTGATTTTCACTAAACACTTCAATTTGATGCTCCATCAGCAATTTAGCAGTCATACCCATGCCCTGTACTTTTACCCCACTATGGCTACCATCGTAAATTGTATTTCTACCACACGAAGGGCTCGACTCTTTAAGTAAAGCAAAACGAATTGCATGCTCATTACATAAGTCTAGGGCTTTAGCTGCACCTGATTTAAATTCTTTAGTTACATCCTCATAAGTGCTCGTTACGACTCTCCCTTGTTTTATCTCTGCTGATGCTCTAGGTGTTGGCAATCCACCAGCCACCTCAGGACAAAACATAACTAACCTATTTTCTTTACGCCATACATTAATTTGCGGGTGCGATAATGCTTGGCTTTTACCATCGTATCGAACAGGTAAGCCAAATAAACAACTCGATATTAATATTTTTTCCATTGCTATATCCCTATAAACAAAAAAAGCTCCTTACGGAGCTTTTATGTTTTAGCAAACCTTATTTGTTCGCTAAATAGTTAATTAATTTACTAATATCTTCTGGCGCGGTAATACCAGACTCACGGCCTAGGTTTAATTTGTATTTACCATTTACGATAAAAGTTGGTACGCCACGTAGCGCGCCTTTTTCTTTAAAGTAATTTTGGTCACGCTTCATTTTAGAGCTTAATGTACGTACCGAGAAACTTTTGTATAGTTTATCAAACTTATCGCCATCAACACCCTGCGCTACAAATACATCTTTTACATCTGCAAGCTCGTTAAATTTAGCGCGCTTAGTGTGAATGTGATTAAAAATAGCCGCAACAATTTTATCTTTTTGTGGAAGTACTTCCGCAGTGGCCAGCGCTTGGCTCATCATTTGTTGGTTTTCTGGATCGCGAACACCGACAAAATCAACATGGCTCTTTTTAAATTTAACGTCTTTGTCTAGCTTTGGCTTAAACTCACCAATTAACGCTTCCATGTTATTACAAGCAGGGCAATAAAATGAGAAAAACTCTTTTACTTCTGGCTTTTTAGTCGCGCGTTCTGCCACTACATCGTAATGCACGCCCTCTTCATAAGTGGCGGCTACACTGCTCGCAGCCATAGGCAGTAGTAATGCAAGTAAACCTGCTTTAACTAATTTGATCATTGTTATTGTTCTCCGAGATTAAAGTGTTAGTAAAAAAGCAACTAACTCATTCAGTTCTTGCTGGTTATTAATGGTGTTAATGTTTATTTTATATTTATCGTTTACGATAAAGGTAGGCACACCAGTTAGCGCACCTAGTTTTGAATATTTGTTTTGTTTATCTTGCATTGCACGCTCAGCTGAAATAATTGGCATGCTGGCAATGTCTTGATCAAACGTTGCACTATCGATACCATTAACTTCAAGCAACTTTTTAACATCTTTCATTTGCGTTAAAGGTGCGCGCTGTACATGAATACTTTTAAAAATTTGGTCGCTGATACTTTGTGCTTGACCGTGCTTTTTACCGATTA
Organism: Pseudoalteromonas sp. 2CM37A; assembly: GCF_023161885.1. NCBI lineage: Bacteria > Pseudomonadati > Pseudomonadota > Gammaproteobacteria > Alteromonadales > Pseudoalteromonadaceae > Pseudoalteromonas > Pseudoalteromonas sp. 2CM37A. The sequence goes on along the minus strand of NZ_JALNTJ010000016.1, from coordinate 20,855 downwards.
AGTAGGCGTAGCTTAAGTTACTTTGCGCCTGTGGTGATACACCGCCTAAAAAGTTAACGTGATTTTTTATAAATTCAGTGCCCTCAGGTAGGCTTTTTTCAATTGCCTGTGCAACAGGCTCAAATTTAAAACAATGCGGACAGTAAAACGAGAAAAATTCGGTTACTTGCGGCTCTGCGCTTTTTTCTACATCAATAACAGTATACTGGTTATCGGCTTCAAACTGTGCAGCAAGGGCTGCAAATGGTAAACATAAAAGTAGTAGGCTCAGTTTCAATTTTTTAAGCATTGGTATCTCGTGTATTTTTTAAATAAAATTTTATGGCAATAACTTCAGCGGAGCTTCTTGCAGTGCTGCAAACTGCTCTTTAAGCGCTAAAATTTGTTGCTCCCAGTATTTGTCTTCAGCAAACCATGAAAAGTTCCGTACGAACGCAGGATCACTCCATCGTTTTGCTACCCAACCCATATAGTGAATAATACGCATTGCACGAAGCGGTTCAATTAATTTGAGTTGAGTGTGGTCAAAATCACAAAACTCTTCATACGCATTTACAAGGGTGTCTAACTGTAACAGCTGTGTTTGACGATCGCCACTGAGCATCATCCATAAATCTTGAATGGCCGGCCCCTGACGAGCGTCATCTAAATCAACAAACATAAGTGCTTCGCCTGCCCACAAAATGTTACCTGCGTGGCAATCACCATGTAAGCGGATCCCTTGCACATTTTTATACTGTGCTTGCGCTTGTTCAATAACCAAGTCCAATATGGTGTAAAAAGCCGTGCTGATCCCCATAGGTACCAAATTACTTTTTTGCAGATGAACTTTAGCTGTATGCAAATATTCTTCGCAACTAAAGGTAGGTCTGTGCTCAAATGGTTTGCTTTTAGCCACCTGATGCATACGGCCAATTAAACGACCCATTACATCAAGCTGATCCAGGTTATCAACTTCAAACTGTCGCCCGCCTACACTTGGAAATAACACAAATACATAACCTTGGTGCTCAAATAAGCTTTCTCCGTTGTGCTTAATGGGTGCAACAACGGGTACTTCGGCCTCAGCTAATTCAAATGCAAAGTCGTGCTCTTCTTGTATTTGCGCTTTGCTCCAGCGCTCTGGTCGGTAAAACTTAACAACGTAGCGCAGGCCATCTTCCGCCTTAAATTGGTAGACTCTGTTTTCGTAGCTATTAAGTGCTAATAAACCTGACTCTGCATATATACCAACGCTTTCTATCGCATCGAGAATTAAGTCGGGCGTTAAATCTTCAAAACTAAATTTACTCATGGGCTTCTTAATGTAAAAAGCGGGTTACCCCGCTTTTGTTAGTGTGTTTATCGCGCTTTAAAAAAGTTACTCGGTTGCGATATGCTTTCATCGGGGTCATTAACCGGTGAAAGTACAAAGTTAAACTCCGTCATTGGCGCTTTTAAATCATACGGGTCCATCACAAGTGACAGTGGCACATTATGCGATTGCCCTGCTTGCACTGTAAATGTTTGCTTGCCAATGTACTTAAAGTTTTCAAGGCCTTGAACATCAATATTAAAGGTTTGCTCGTACTGCGCCTTGTTGATTACTTTTAATGTATAGGTGTTTTCTACCAAGCCATTAAAGTCAACACGATACAGTTGGTTACGGTCTCGTATTATGTCAAAGTCCATAGGCTTTCTAAATGCAATGTTAGCTACCAGCGCACTGGTAAGCACCACCAGTATGACCGTGTAACCTATGATTTTAGCTCGCAGTGGGTTGGTTTTATTTTCAGGTGTTTCGAGATTACGCTCTGTAGTATAAGAAATAAGACCCCGCGGATAATCCATTTTATCCATTACACCATCGCAGGCATCAATACATGCGCCACAGTTTATACACTCGGCTTGCAAACCATTACGAATATCTATCCCTGTAGGGCACACCTGTACACACAAGTTACAGTCTATGCAATCGCCCATTTCTAAATCTTCGTGGGCAATTTTACGCGAACGCGGGCCTCGGCTTTCGCCGCGTTTTTCATCGTACGTTACGGTGTAAGTGTCTTTATCAAACATAGCTGATTGAAAACGTGAATAGGGGCAAATGTGTAAACACATAATTTCACGCATCCACCCTGCATTAGCGTAAGTACACGCTGCAAAGAAAATAATACTTACCAGCGCGTAACCACCTACATTAAAGGTCACAAAGTCAGGGAGTAATTCACGGATAGGCGTAAAGTATCCGACAAACGAAATCGCCGTATATAAGGCAAATAAAACCCAACTGGTGTGCTTTGCTGTTTTTCGCCAAAACTTATCAAAGTCCATCGGGCGTTGATCTAGCTTTTTACGCTGATTCGCTGTGCCTTCAAACTTTTCTTCAAACCAAATAAATATAAAGGTCCATACAGTTTGCGGGCAGGTATAGCCACACCATACTCGGCCATAAAAGGTAGTGACCAAAAAGAGTGCAAACGCGGCCAACATAAATATAAAGGCTAATATAGTGAAATCTTGCGGCCACAGCGTTAGCCCAAAAATATTGTACTTTTGGCCTACTAAATCAAATAACACAGCTTGCTGGCCATTAAAATTTATCCAAGGCAAGAGCATAAAGGCAAGCATGCCCAAAAAGCCTATACGCTGTCTAAGTAACTGATGAAGCCCTTTTACTGCGCGAACATAAATTCGGTTACGTGGGTTAAACCTGTCGTCTTGACGGCTTAAATCCGGTTGTTGGATTTTAACCTCTGCAGGTATATTCTTTACTTTAATTTGCTTGTCCATCGAAGTTCCTCAACGCCGCTTGGAAATAAAAACGTAGCAATATGTGCGTATTCTATACTGTAACTGTAGTTCGTTAATGGTAAGTGTGATTAGTTTAAATAATCAGCTGTTTGAATACTTTCAGATATTTCAGAAATATCTAACTGCTGTTGGCTATTATAACAATACTGGCTAAAATTACAGGTATAGATTGCTAATAATTTATTCATCTCAGTTACTTGCTTTTAAAATGCAGTTTATTACACTGCTTGCTAAATTTACCCCATTAAGATCAAGGTTTACGCATTCATGAAAAAGTTTATTATATTGGTCATTCTGATCCTTGCGTTTTTTACTATTGATCACCCATTAGTTAAAGAGCCCCGCGAAAAGCTATTAGGTGAAGGTGTGGGTTTTTTAAGTGATGCGAGCAAAATAAACCGTAGCCCAGCAGCCAATATGGCTAAAAACCGTATTAGCAGTGCGTTAAAGCTCTCTGAGTCTGAGCACGAATATATTGAAAAAACCTTTACCACTGATGATTCAGTGCAGTTATTTCATTTACGTTATTGCCGCGAGCGCGACCTAAATTTATATTTTTACGAAGAGCGTTTAAATACAGTGTGTAAAATTGTATCGGATGCATTAGAACAAAAGAGAGCTAAGTAGTGGATTTTTCGCAGTTAAACAAAAAAGCGAGTGACTCTTTTCATAAACAGCGCGCAATACTTAAAAAGCTATCGCAAGGAAAAACCTTGCATTGTGAGCAGTGCGGCGAGGTGTTAACACTCGATTTAGCCACCAGCGAGCCGGGTAAAGGCGTTGTTAAGTGTAAAAAAGGCTGCACTGATATTATTTTAGAACTTGGCGCTTAATTGCCCTAAGCGCCGTTTAATATACCTAAAGGCTACTCTTCCCACCCTTCATCTGTAATCAGCCCACTGTTTATGGCTACCACCTCAATAAGCTCGGCAAAACCTAATGCAAAGTCGCCCATTGATTCGTACTGATACTGATATAAGGCTTCGAGTGTCATGCTATTTTGCTGCGCAATTTGCACTCTTGTTTGCTCATCAACAGCAAAAAAGCTAAGCGTACTTAGCGCACTCTCTAATGCTTCTTTGTACTGAGGCTCTAAAGCGGGAGCTGTTAATAGAGGTTGTGCGTATTCTTTAGTTGCACGTAAAAAACCTTCACTCCACGCTTGGGTATAGTCTAGGTCAAAATTGGCGGGTAACTTGTAACCGGTTTCAAATACTTGCTCACTAATTTGATGGTATAACGCCATAAATAAAAACAGTATTTCTTCGTCTAAATCGTTAGCCGTATTAGGCACAATATGCGCTAACCACTGGTGAACTTCTAATGGGCTTGGCGAACAAATAACCCCAAATAGATAGCCTTGGCTTTGTGTTAATGACATAGCCTGAGGTTGAGTACTTAAAAATGCACTTAATTGCTGTGCGTGTTGCTCGTTAAACTGTGGTAATTGCATTAAATCTCTTTTATTACATTAAAAATTTAGTGGGTAGCGGCCCTGTGCATCGGGGCGGCCTAAAAACTTAACCGCGTCGTGTACATCTTTTGGTAAGCTGGCATCAGGTTTAACATAGCCTGCTACTTTAAAGTCAAAGTTAGCTTTAAGTGTTGCGTCGGCTTCAAGCCCTAACGTGTTATCTGGGTCGACCAAAATAGCTATATCGCCCGACTTACAGCTTAACATGCCACTCAGTGGCCCTATATTAAACCAGCCATTAAAGCCTTTAACATCTATATTTGGGCTGGCAATCTCGCCTTTTAATGACTCACAATAAGGCACACCTGAGGTGTACTCGTTAAGCTCTAAAATGACTCGACCTTTAGCCGTAGCTGGTATAGGTAGTGCAATACGTTGCATGGCACGCTCTACGGTCGAGCGAATTATACCATCGGTAACTTTAACCACATTGTTAAATAATCCGTAATTCACATCAGCATAGCCCGAAATATCGCTACGCTCACGCGGATTACCAAATTTTAAGTTAGCATTTAAATTACCCGTAAATAACTGCCAGCCAGCAATATCCCAGCGTACATTATTTAGCTGCTCGTCTTGATAGCGCACTTGCATCATTTGACCTTGCCATACACTCCCTACGGTTTGCCCTATTTCAAGCTGCTTTGGTAAGTACGGCTTAGCTAGGTCTAACGCAATGGCCGCTGGTAATTTCATTATGCAAAACACAATAAAACTAATAAAAAATACCACTGATAATATTATTATTTTTTTCATTAATTACTTCTCTAGTACTAAGCGGCTTACACGTACAAACCCTGATTTATCATCTTTGCTTAAATCAAGGTTCTCTACTCTTAAGCCATGCTGATTAACCAGTTCGTCTAACCATTCTATTAATTGATTAAACTCTACCGAATCAAGCGTTAAACGTAACGAGTTATCGTTAGGCTGCATTTTACTAATAGTAATACGGTAGCGACTACGCGTTGAATTAACCACTTGGCTAATATTTTGATTGCTAATTGCCTGCGTGTTACCCGCCGCTTTTAACTTTACTATGCTTTCATCAACCCATACGAGCAGCTCTTGCTGAGTGACGTACGACTTTTTAGCTTTATCTATGGCGTTATTTAAAGGTCTAAAAATCCCCATTACTAAAACAAAAACAACAAATATACCACCAGCAACCATAATCAATTGCTGCTCTTGCTCTTTTAAAGAGCGCCAGTATTGTATTATTTGCTTTTTCATACTGCACCTCGCAGTTTAATTTCGCCTACTACAAAATCGCCATCGTTATTTAACGACCCTTGTTCAACCGTTAACCCTTGTTGCTCAAGTATACTTTTTACTTTACCAAACGTTTGAAAGTCTTTTGCGCGTGCGCGTATTCGCAGCTCATTACGGCGTTTATCGTAACGTAGGGTTTCTGGCGTAAATTCGCTTACTTGCGAAAACACGCCAACCAATTGGCTGGTCAAATCTAAAAACCCAGCTTCACTTTCGCCATTAATGGTTTTAAGCGCGCCCCTGATTTGGCTTTTAATTAAGTTAGGACGTACTTTAGTTCCGGGGAATGCTTTTTGGTATCTATCCACTACCTGGGCTTTAGCAAGCTCAACACGCGAGTTAAGCTGGTTTAGTTCAACCAGCTTTATAGCAATGGTAGCAAATAAAGCAACACCGGTAATAATGGCTGCGCCCTTCCAATAACCCCACCACAGTGCACTTTTCTTTTTAAGCTGGTACATACCTTGGCGTAAATTAAATTTAACGCTTGGAAGTTGTTTAGCAAATAAGGCCAATGGTAAATCGTAGTCGCTTGCTTGCGAAATTAGGTTAATACTTTCAGGAAACTGATTAGCCGGGCTATAGTGCTTTACGCTCGGCTCGCCAAGTGCACTTAAGTAATCCTTTAGCCAGCTATTTTCAACGGCACTAATATGCCAATCGCCTCTTTTAAATAACCACTGATTATTAAGCTCTATGGCGGTTAATGTATCATCGTCGGCTGTAGGCAGTAGCAGGGCATCAGGTAAAATGGTGTATACCGCCAAGTTATGCTCTGAAAATAAAGCAAGCCAGGTCTCAAACCACTCGCGGTCAGTTAAGGCAACTTTAATTGCATGCTGCTCATTAATCATAGTGGGCTCGCCAATTGCGACAAATAGCTCGTCTATATCGCACGCAATATCTTCTTCAAGCATGTATGGCAATGCTTGCTCTAACTTGCGATTCCACTTAGTCGGCAACGCCACTGTTTTAAGCTGCACCTGATCGCTAGGCAGTAATACCACTACCTCGCGGGTTTGCGCTTTTTCACTTAGCTCACTTAAACGGTTTGAATCGGTTAATTCCCCACTGGCAATTATTTCTTGTTCTTGTGGTGAATAAATTAACCAATTTAATTTATCTTGCTCTGTTTGACCCGTGCGGATCAGCAGTATTTCTGTCACTGTACGCCTCCAAATTTTCGCGCCAGTATCGTTACTTCGCCATTTTTGGCATGAAGTAATGTGGTCATCGAAAAACGCAAATCGACAAATGTCGCCTGCGTTTGTAATTTAAAATATTCGCTGTTAATACTAAATAGCTCTTTAACCGAATCTAAATTTGTACCGCCTTGCTGCTGTACCTCGGAAAAAAATTCATCAACGCTATCAAATCCGGTTTCAGGGCGAGCTGCTATAACGGCCTCTGCGCCCGATAACGATAATTCGTCAATCATGGCACTTAAAATAAGTGCCTGTTCGGGAAGTAACGTATTGACGTTAATCGATAATAAGGGAGACCCCGGAATAACACATACAAAAGGTAATACCTTTTCCATTACTAGCGGATTAAAACCTTTTACCAAACGCAGCTCAGAAGGTGATGCAAATAAACTATTTGCGCTCATATAAGGGTAATCACGCGATAAATACTCGTCTTCTTCAGCCCCTGAACGATAGGTAATGCTGTTTTCATCAAGCCAGTCAAATACACTGTCTGCCATTGCTTCTTCGCTTTCCTCGGCAGGTAAATCTTCAATGTTTTCTAATAATGCAAAGAGTGCTTTATGAGCAGGGTTGGTTTTGCTGGTAGAGTTTGGGTCTGGCGCTTCCCCTAATGCATTTAAATTTAAACACGCTTGTAAGTCAGTAATTTTACCGCTTAGAGTACCGTTATCTACAGGGGATTGGGTGTCGCCTTGTTTGGCCCAAACCTGATCTAACGAGGTTTTGTCAGGATCATCGTCTTTACTTAACTTTAGTGCCTTTATTGCCAGCTCTTCACCGCCGTAGGCATACCACTTTGCTTGTTGGTGACCTTGCAGGTTAGTGCTTTTTTGAACCTGCACCATTAAATTAGCACTCATTTCTACGGCTAATATCGCGGCCAGTGCAACAATAAACAGCACAATAACTAATGCGGCACCGCGTGATTCGCGCTTATTCATTAATTACTCTCCCCGCTGTTTTTGCCCTGCCCGGGTACTAAAAAAACACGACGAATAGGCTCTGCCTCAATTTGCTGTAGAGTAACCGCAACCGCTTTAGGTAAGGCTTTTATTTGCCATTGCTCTTGCCATTCGTTGTTGGCATCTAAAAATTCAAATTTAAGCTCTTCAATACCTTTTAAAACAACTTGGACCCGCGGCTCCATATTATCAAGCTGATCTACATACACTCTGTATACACGCTCTAAATTGTCATCAAGCACTCTATACCCTACGGCTTGTAACTCAGAACGAGGCAGCAAATTAATTGGGTTTACCCAGCCATCGCGTACAAACGCAATACCATCGTATTGGCTTTCTAATATATAACGCCCTGCTAGTAAGTATTGCTCTTGCGCATCACCGGCTTCGTTACGTACAGTGCGTTGAGTCATTTGGCTAAAGTCTTGGTCCATTAACCTAAATGCGGTTTGTAGGCCGTTAAGCTCCGCTATTTTTTCATCAGAGGCTTCTTTTGCTTTGGTGGTTGAGTCTAAAATTTGGTGAGTAGCCATAATCACCACCGCTAAAATAGCCATAGCAACTAATACTTCGATTAATGTAAATCCGCGCTGCTTCACTTATTAGCTGCCTTTATTTAAATAAGTTGAAAGCTCGTACACCGATTGCTCGTATTTTTCGTCGCTAAAAACATTTATGGTCACTTTTACAAAGCTATTGTCTGCAGTTTTTGCTATTTCTTGCTTCCAAAACCACTCAACGCCCGCCATTACTTCGCTGCCGCGCGCGCCATTTTTAGCCTGCCAGTCTTTACCTTTACTACGCTGCACCACAAGCACATTTTCTGCCACCCACGATGCATACGTTTGCTCTTCAAGTGTTGTTAAATGATTTATATGCTCGCCGGTTGCTTGCATAGCTGCAATGCCAGCCATAGCACAAATACTTAACGCCACAAGCACTTCGAGTAAGGTAAAGCCTTTATTTAGCCTCATTATTATGGCTCTTTTCGCAAATTAACAGGGGCTGTAAATTCCCCTTCAATGTAATACACAGGCTCGCTTTGCTCTTTTAATTCAACAATAAGCTGAAAGGCGCTGACCTCGCCAGATGATAAAATAAGGACTTGCGGTATTTTTAGTTTTTTAAGCTCTAATAAGCTATCGTCATCGCCGCCGCTCATTAGTTCACGCCAATTTGCTTGCTCAAGTAAGTTCTCTTGTGACCAGGCTAAATCTTCTAAATTGAGCGTGAGCTTTAACCGTTCATCCAGCTCAATGGGCTTGTAAAGGTCTTCGCGGTCAAAGGTAATCCATTTTTCGCCATCAAATACTAGAAACTCAAGGGTGTTTTCTTCAACCATTAAGCCAAGTTCTATTTGATTTAAAATAGCAAATTCAGAGGCCATGTTAATGGTGGTATGCAGCCTAAGCGCTTGTGTATCAAGCTCATCTTCGGCGCCGCCTTCTAAGCTGTATACCACCATTTTGGTCGCAAATGCGATAATAGTAAGTACCACTAAAATTTCTATTAAGCTAAACCCTCGGTGGTGGGCGCGCATACGATTAAGGCTTACTTGCATAGTAAGCCTCTTGCAATCGTATTTAACCATACTGCTAGGTTAAGTCGCATTTATTGCTCGTCTTCGTTCCAGTTGCCAATATCATCATCGGTACCGGCTTCGCCATCAGGTCCCATTGAAAAAATATCAAACTTGCCAATTTCACCTGGGCTAATTAGCTGGTACGGGTTACCCCATGGATCTTCTGGTAATTCATTTACAAAACCACCATCAGGGAAACGCTTAGGAATAGGCTCAATGCTGGTTTTATTGACCAATGCTTCTAAGCCTTGCTCTGTGCTTGGGTAGCTTTTATTTTTAAGCTTGTATAAGCTCATTGCATCTTCAAGCTGTTGAATATCTAGATGTGCTTTATCGATAGCAGCTTCTTCTTGTTGGCCCATAATATTAGGCGCCACAATTGACATAATCATCCCGATAATAACCAATACCACCATTACTTCGAGTAAAGAAAAACCTGATTGTTTATTCACGTAAATACCTCATTTTCCAAAAACATAATTTAATTTGGCGTCATCTAAGTAAATACTAACTTAGCTAACCCCTTAAAGCTTAAAGTCCTACCGCTTTATTCATTGCCATTATTGGCTGTAAAATAGCCATTACTATAAACAAAACAATCACCGCCATTGAGGCAATCATTGCTGGCTCTAATAATTTTAATGATACGTTTACCATGCTTTCAAACTCACGGTCTTGGTTATTAGCCGCGCGCTCTAACATTTGTTCTAACTCACCTGATTTTTCACCGCTGGCGATCATGTGCAGCATCATCGGTGGAAACAATTTGGTTTGCTGTAAAGCCGCTCTTAGGCTTGCACCTTCACTGACTCTATCGGCAGCATCTGCCACTGATTTTTTCATTTTTTTATTCGCTAATACACCACCCGATATGCGCATGCCTTCAAGTAGTGGTACTGAGCTTGACGATAAAATACTGAGCGTACGTGCAAAACGCGCGGTATTAATACCCCGCGCTACTTTACCAAAACCAGGCATGTGCAGTACGCGGTCGTCCCACCAAAAGCGAATTTTAGGTTGTTTAAGTGCATGTTTAATGCCTACTGCCAGCGCAGTAATGACTAACAAACTTATAAACCAATAATTTTGTACAAAGTGGCTGCCTGCCATAACCCATTCGGTTGTCCAAGGCAGTACTTGCTTAGTTTTTTCGAAGGTTTTTAAAATTTTAGGCACTACGGTACCGAGTAAAACCGAAACAATACCAATAGCAAAAATAACCAAAATGGTAGGATAAACCATGGCTTGAGTAATTTGGCTGCGCATGTGTTGGCGCTGTTCGGTGTAATCGGCAAGGCGATTTAATACTTGGTCAAGGTGCCCTGATTTTTCACCTGCGGCTACCATGGCTCGGTATAAATCGTCAAATACATGTGGAAATTCACTCATGCCATCGGCCAGTGTGTAGCCCTCTACCACCTTTGAACGTACCGACATAAGCATACGTTTTAAGCGAGGCTTTTCACATTGCTCTGCCACTGCCATGACAGCCCCTTCAACTGGCAATGCCGATTGAATGAGCGTCGCAAGCTGGCGCGTAATAAGGGCTAAATCGGAGGTTGATACGCTGGGTTTAAAAAAACGACTTAATAACGGCGTTTTTGCGCCACTAACTTGTTTTTCCCCTTCTGCTGCAGGGACAACTTCAAGCGGCGTAAGTTTTTTTTCGCGCAGCGCTTGGCGAATTTGTTTAGCTGTATCGGCTTCTAAAATGCCTTTTTGTTCTTTCCCTCGGCCATCAAGGGCACGGTATTCAAACGCCGCCATGGTTAGGCTTCCTCACGGGTAACGCGTAGAATTTCTTCAAGGGTTGTTTTGCCTGCCAGTACGCGGCTACAGCCATCTTGGCGTATGCTTGGGCTTTTTTGGCGAATGTATTTTTCAACACTTTGCTCGCCTTTACCGCTGTGGATCATTTCACGTATTTCTTCATCAACCACGAGTAATTCATGAATACCAGTACGGCCGCGGTAACCATTAAAGTTACACTCTTCACACCCTACTGCGCGGTAAATTGTAGGTGCGCTATCAAACGGTACACCTAGCAGCTCACGCTCACGTTCATCAGCAGTGTGACCTTCTTTACAGCTATTACATAAAGTACGTACTAAGCGCTGCGACAGCACGCCTAACAATGACGATGACAGCAAGAATGGCTCTACACCCATGTCTTCCATACGGGTAATTGCGCCCGAGGCGGTATTGGTGTGTAGCGTAGACATAACTAAGTGACCTGTAAGCGATGCTTGCACGCCAATTTGCGCGGTTTCAAGGTCACGTATTTCACCGACCATTACTACATCGGGATCTTGACGTAATATTGCACGAAGCCCACGGGCAAAGGTCATATCTACTTTGGTATTTACTTGTGTTTGGCCAATCCCCGGAATTTCGTACTCTATTGGGTCTTCTACCGTTAAAATATTACGATCGCGAGAATTTATTTGGCTCATACCGGCGTACAAGGTAGTACTTTTACCAGAACCCGTTGGGCCAGTAACCAAAATAATACCGTGTGGTTTACTAATTAAATCAGCAAACAACTCTCGGTTTTTTGGTGTCATGCCTAAATCTTCAAGGTTTAAGCGGGCATTGTTTTTATCAAGTAAACGCAGTACTACACGCTCACCAAAGCTAGATGGCATGGTAGATACACGCACATCTACTGCACGCCCTGCAATACGCAGGCTAATACGACCATCTTGCGGAATACGTTTTTCTGCTATATCTAGTTTCGCCATTACCTTAATACGCGAGACGAGTAACGAAGCAAGCTTACGATTAGGTTTAAGCACTTCTTTTAATACGCCATCAACCCTAAAGCGAATCACGAGCTCTTGCTCAAAGGTTTCGATATGTATATCGGATGCACCTTCTTTAATTGCTTCGCTTAACATGGCGTTGATTAGTTTGATGATAGGCGCATCATCATCGCCGGCTAATAAATCTTCGGTTTGTGGGAGCTCATCGGCAAGGGAGAATAAATCGACCTCATTACCAATATCTTCCATCATTTGTTGTGTTTCAGAGCTGTCGCGCTGATACGCAGCCTCTAATAGTAACTCAAATTTATCGTCAGCTAATTGCTCTAGGGTAAAGCCTTTACCTGCAATGCGACGCACTTCTAGCAATACTTCAACATCTAGCTCGCCGCGGTAATACACAACTTGCTGTTCATTATTTTTACTAAGCAGTACACCCGCTCTGCGCGCATACGAAAAAGGTAAACGCTTTGGAGGCAACTCAACTAAATCGTTACTTGTAAGTAACTCCTCAGAGCGTGTTTCATCACTACGATGAACCACGTCTTCGTTTATTTGTTCTATTGCGCTAGTCATCTTCACGCTCTGCACGTTCTTTAGAGCTCAATGCTTTTAAGTGCTCTTCATAAGTTGGTGGCAGAATAAGCTCATCATCCCAAGATGGGAGTAAAGGAACATCTGAATTTGGCATAAGCTCTATGCCATCTTCTTTCTCTTTCATTTGCTCGCCACGGATAAAGTTATACTTATTAAAGCTTAACTTATTCATATTAACGCCATCGCGAATAATAGTTGGACGAATAAATACAATAAGATTACGCTTACGTTTGGTCGTATTAGTTGACTTAAATAAGTGACCTAAAATTGGGATATCACCTAAAATTGGTACCTTAGATACACTCTCTTGTACGTCTTCATCAATTAAGCCGCCTAACACAACCATACCGCCATCATCAGCCATAACGGTTGTGGTAATGGCGCGCTTATTAACAGAAATATCGACAGCGGTTGCACCACTTACACTCGATACTTCTTGTTCAATTAATAATTGTACTGCTGAGCCATCGTTAATTTGTGGGGTTACTTTTAGTTTTACACCCACCTCTTGGCGTTCAATGGTTTGAAATGGATTATCGTTATTACTGCCTGTTTGCGAACCTGTAATAATGGGCACTTCTTGACCCACTATCATCGACGCTTCTTCGTTATCCATGGTGGTAATTGAAGGTGTAGCAAGTATGTTTGAGTTAGTGTCAGTTGAAACGGCCTGAATAATTGCACCCCAGTCGTTTTTAACTAGACCAAACGCTAAGCCATTAACACCGCTTAATAATGAAGCAAGCGCGGTGTAATCACCTTCTGACGTTTCATCGTAACTGGTAACTAAGCCACTTTCTGAGCCTATTACTGTTTGAGTAGTGGTTGTGTCTTGCGCTTGAATACCTGCAACCGCTAATGAGCCTACAGGCACAGTTGAGCCATTATTAAACTGCAACATACCGCCATCTTCTGAAATCCATTGCGTACCTAAGTTAACGCCATCCGATTCCATTACTTCAACAATAATCGCTTCTACAAGTACTTGCGCACGGCGAATATCGAGCCTATCAATCACGGTCTCTAATGAGCGCATGGTATCGGGCTGTGCTGTAATAACTAATGAGTTTGAGTCAGGGTGAGCTTCAATACTGGCATCGTTTTTATTGTTTGTGCGAGTTTTACTTGTGCCTTGGCCATCTTCTGCAAGCGTTTTACTTACGCCTTGCAGTACTTTTACTAAATCCTCTGCTTTGGCGTAGTTTAAGTAAAATACTTTGGTATTACCTTGGCTTTCAAGTTCGCCATCTAGGCGCTTAATTAGTTCTATAGCACGGGTACGGGCTTGCCCTTCACCGCTTACTATTACGCTATTAGTACGGCCATCGGCAACTACCTTAGGGATCAAAAATTCAGGAACGCTGCCTTTACCGCTGTCTTTGTAAATATTTTCAACAACCGATACTACATCATCTGCTGTTGCATATTTAAGCTTAACAATATCTACACGCTTATCACCGGCTTGATCTACCGAGCGAATAATTTCTACTAAGCGATTAACCGACGCTGCATGGCCAGTAAGCATCATGACATTGGCAGCATTAAAGTTTGCTACATGGCCACCGTCTTTTTGGTCGCTAAATTGACGCACTAATGGGCCAAGCTCTTGAACACTTACATTTTTAACGCGTACCACACGGGTGATCATCATATCGCCCGATGCAGCGCTGTTTTCTGTAATTAGCGGCACATTTGATTTTTTAGCGTCAGAGCTTTTTTCAATCTTGATAATACCGTTGTCCATTTCTACTGCTGAGTAGCCATACACTTCGAGTACATTTAAGAAAAATTGGTAGTACAGCGCTTCATCCATTAACTCATAACTGCGTACGTTTACTTTACCGCGCACATTTGGGTCAATGATCACTGTTTTATTAAGGTTTTTACCAACAATGTTTATAAACTCGTTGATATCTGTGCCTTTAAAGTTTGCAGCATATTCAACAGCTGAAACCGACAACGAAATACTGGCTGCTAAAAAAAGCGCTGCGTACTTAGCTAACCCTTTTTTAATTTTTTTGAGGTGTAGCACCTGAACCATTATGTTAAAACTCCAAAGCTAAGTTATTGCAGGCTAAATTGCACATCGATTTGCTCACCATCACGTTCTATCGTAATTGTGGCATCGCTGGTATTACGCAGCTCATTAATAGCTGCCATTGCCTGTTGTAAATCTGTTAATTGGTAGCCGTTAATAGCCACGGCTAAATCATTATTCTGTAGGCCCATTTGTTTAAACAGAGCAGGCTCTTTACCTGGGCTCAAGCGATAGCCGATTAACTCGCCATCGCTCATTGCTTGTGAAACACGAATATAATCAAATAACTTACCAGGCTCACTTAGTAGCTCTTCTCGTGTTTCTATTATTGCTTCTTTTACATCTGGGTCAGCGGTTGCGTTAATTTGCAACTCGCTTTGTTCTATTTTTTGCAGCCCCATGTCTTGTGCTTCGCGAGCGGCAAGCACAGGCATAGACACTTTTTTACTAAAGTCGAGACCATCTAGCATTAGCGTTTCAAATCGGCCGTTTACACTTAAAATAACGCGATCGGGAAGTATTTGCGCAACCTCTGCACGGGTGCCTTGTACAACCTCTTCAACTAAGTAACTAACTTGTCGCCCCTGTGACTCAATAATAGCAATACCTGCCTTGTCGTCGTTACTTACAGCAACAATACCAGTTAGATTAATACTTAAGCGTGTTTCTGGCGCATTATTAATTACTTCGTTTTGCTGCGCAGTATTGGTTTTATTTGTTACAGTTTTTTTACCAAATAAAAATTGCTCTATAATATTTTGTACTGAGGTAGTACTAGACGCCTTCGATGCGGCTGAATAGTGAGATGGAGCAAGCGGTGTAGAGATCGGTTGTGGCCATACCAGCCATACTAATTTTGAGAGTAAATAAGCAAGATAAACAACGACTAACAGCGTAACTACTGCGCTTAATTTAGCATGGGGTAGCCGTGTTAAAAATTGTTTAAGCTGTTGAATTTGCTGTTCCATAATAATGTTCTTATTTTAATTTACTGCATAAGCGCGTACCCATAGTACCCTTTCATTTTTCATTCAACAAGCACACTAATATTAAACTTTGTAAACAGATTAATATAACAATGTAATGTTGACTAAAAAACCAGCATGCGCCGTAATACCTTCATCCTACGATGATTTCATGATAAATTTTACGATATATAAATAGTCGATTGAAGAAGCCTAATGAGTAAAAAAAATAATACTAATGCCGACTCAGACCACAACAGTGAGCCAAAAGTTCGATTAGATAAATGGTTATGGGCTGCGCGCTTTTATAAAACCCGTGCGCTTGCACGCGAAATGGTGCAAGGCGGCAAAGTACATTATAATGGGCAACGTACTAAAGCGAGTAAAATTGTGGAGGTTGGCGCAACCATAAAACTTGCCCAAGGCGTTGATGAAAAGCTTATCAAGGTACTTAAAGTGCTTGAAAAACGCCAAAGCGCCCCCATTGCACAGACCTTGTATCAAGAAACTGATGCAAGTATTGCAAAACGCGAAGAAAACGCCATCGCACGCAAAAATAACAGCTTCTTTGCTCCACATCCGGATAAAAAGCCCGATAAAAAGCAACGACGCGAACTTTTAAAAATGAAATCAAGTTAGGTATAGCCGCTCATGCAACAAGATTTACTTCACCGTTATTTATTCGACAAACTCGATGTTCGTGGCGAACTCGTTCAAATTGAGCACGCCTACAACGAGATGATAGCTAATCACAATTACCCTGAGCCAGTTAAAGCATTATTAGGTGAATTACTCGTTGCAACGTGTTTATTAACTGCCACTTTAAAGTTTGAGGGTGAAATAGCCGTTCAGCTACAAGGCGATGGCCCTGTTAAATACGCTGTTATTAACGGCGACGATAAACAAAATATGCGTGGTATTGCGCGCATGCAAAGCGAGGTTAGCGGCACAACGGTAAAAGAGCTTGTAGGTAAAGGTTATATGGTTATTACCATTACTCCAACCAAAGGCGAACGTTATCAAGGTATAGTGCCTCTTGAGCACGATACATTAAGTAAATGTATTGAAAGCTACTTTGAGCAATCAGAACAGCTAAAAACACGCCTTTGGTTTGCAACCGACACAACAGAAGGGAAAGCCAAAGCCTGTGGGTTGTTTTTACAAGTACTGCCTGTTGATAAGCAAAAATCAATTAATGACTTTACTCACTTAGAAGCCTTAAGCGATACAATTAAACGCGAAGAGCTATTAGAGCTTGATGCCAATACCGTATTAACGCGCTTATATCACGAAGATAACCCGCGCGTATTTGACCCGCAAGCTATTACATTTAAATGTGGCTGTAGTAGAGAGAAAACCATTACTGCTTTAGTTAATGTAGGCCAACAAGCATTACTTGATGATGTTGCTGAAAATGGCGCTGTTAACATTAGCTGCCATTATTGCCTAAAAGAATATGTTTTTGACGAGCAAGATATTAAAAATATTTTTAATTAACCTCCCACTTCATAATCAAATATAAAGCCGCAAAATATGCGGTTTTATATTATAAAATGATGATACCGGTGTCATGAATTTTGTTAATTTACTGACACCGGTATCATTGAAATTATTCATGTTTTTTAGCAAATATATGTGTTTTTAGGGCCTTTACAGGCTCGAATATCTCAAATCCTTCTGTTACTATAATTTCAGCTTAAGGGAACTAAGAACCCAGAGCTATCCCGTTCAAACTCTCACACATAGTTAGGTATAAACATGACTACAAGCGCAACACGTTTTGTCGATTTAACCGCAGCTGAACTTGTCGAGCATGCGATTCGTCGTGGCGAAGGGACACTAGCCGCAAATGGAGCCTTTGTTGCAATTACAGGCAAGCGCACTGGTCGCTCCCCTAAAGATCGCTTCATTGTAAAAGAAGCAACAACGCAAGATGATATCCAATGGGGCAATGTAAACCGCCCATTCGATGCTGACAAATTTGACGCTTTATGGGCTCGCGTAGAAGCACATGTGCAAAGTAATGACCACTTCACCTCTCACTTAGAAGTTGGCGCAGACCCTGAGCACTATCTACCTGTAGTTGTTACTACAGAAACAGCGTGGCACCATATTTTTGCTAAAAACATGTTTATTGAGCCTAAAAACTATAATGCATCTGATTTACCCCAATGGCAGGTAATGAATGTGCCTTCGTTTGTTTGTGACCCACAACGTGATGGCACCAACAGCGACGGCACTGTTATTATTAACTTTGCTCAACGCAAAGTGTTACTTGCTGGTATGCGTTATGCCGGTGAAATGAAAAAATCGATGTTCTCCGTTCAAAACTTTCTTCTTCCAGCAAAAGGTGTATTACCAATGCACTGCTCTGCTAATGTAGGAGAAGCGGGTGATACAGCACTATTCTTTGGTTTATCGGGTACTGGTAAAACAACTTTATCGGCCGACCCAACACGCTTTTTAATTGGTGACGACGAACACGGTTGGGCACCAGGAAGCGTATTTAATATCGAAGGTGGCTGTTACGCAAAATGTATCGACCTCTCACAAAAAAATGAGCCAGTAATTTGGAATGCTATTCGCTTTGGTACAATTTTAGAAAACGTTGTACTTGATGAAACACGCACACCTGACTTTAACGATACAAGCTTAACGCAAAATAGCCGTGCTGCTTACCCGCTAGAGCACGTAGAAAAGCGCAAAGTTGAAAACCGTGCTGGCGAGCCAAAAGCTGTTGTATTTTTAACCTGTGATGTGAGCGGTGTTTTACCGCCGGTTTCTGTACTTAGCGAAGAAGCCGCTGCTTTTCACTTTTTAAGTGGTTACACGGCTAAAGTAGGCTCTACAGAGATTGGCTCAACTAGCGATATAGAATCTACATTCTCGACGTGTTTTGGCGCCCCTTTCTTCCCTCGCCCTGCAGGTGTTTACGCTGAGCTGCTTATGAAGCGTGTACGCGAATTTGGGGCAAAGGTTTACCTTGTTAATACAGGGTGGACAGGCGGCCCATACGGTACCGGTGAGCGTTTTGATATTCCAACTACCCGCGCTGTAATAGATGCAATCGTATCTGGTAAATTAGCCAATGTAGAGACTCAGCATATCGATGTATTAAATCTAGACGTACCAGTGGAAGTCCCTGGTGTGGATAGCAAGCTACTTAACCCAATTAATACATGGGAAGATAAAGCAAAATATAATGAATATGCAGCAAAACTTGCCGCTGACTTCACTGAAAACTTCGCTAAATACGATGTATCAGATGATATTAAAAATGCAGGCCCAAAAGCATAATTAATTACCAACCCTGATTTAAACGCCAGCCTATAAAGCTGGCGTTTATGTTTGCTAAGCTAATTATTTTATTGCTGCGACATTTTGTCGCAGTTCTTTTCTATTAAACAAAGATACAATGCGCCATCCCTTTACTGCATATTTTTAATGGTCACTCTTTTATGCGTTTTAATGGTTCATGGCGAAAAATAGCAAGACGTGTACATTTATACCTAGGCTTATCTATCGGGGGTGTACTCGCACTCATTGCTCTAACAGGTTCTATACTCGTTTATTACCCCGAACTAGATGAAAATATAAGTAGTTTAAGTACAGAAACAGCGAGGCCTATAAATTGGGATACCGCATATCAAACACTAAAAACTCACTACCCAGATAAACGAGGCTCGTGGCGTTTAGAAAGCACCAAAGATAAACATTATATTCCCGCAAGATATTACAACCAAAACGAAACAGTGGATCACGCTTTTGCACCACTTATGGTTTGGCTAAGCCCTGATGGCAGGCTTATATTACGTGAGGATGTATGGGGTAACTACTTTGTTACCTGGATTTATAACGTACACTTCTCGTTACTTGCAGGTAGCACTGGTACAATCGTTATAGGCTATATAGGAATAGGTAGCCTTATACTCCTCATATCAGGCCTATGCGCTTGGTGGCCTAAAAAAGGGCAATGGGCTAAGTCATTAAAGTTTAAAGCGCGCAGCTCTTTACTGGGCTTGTTATATGACTGGCACAAGTTGCTTGGTTTAATTTTTGCTCTGCCTTTAATCCTATTAACAGCAACCGGTATAATGTTAGCAATACCAAAGCAAACCGATCCTTTAATAACAGCCCTGCTTGGAAATATAGATAAACCTAGCAGCGCAATAATAAAACCCCAGCGCAGTATTTCTTTATCAGCAGCACTTAGTACGGCACAAGAGGCCATGCCAAATACACGGCTAGCATGGGTAGAAACCCCGTCAAATCACAATGCGGTATATCGGTTTAGGTTCAAAACCAAAAGCGATCCTTCTTATCGCTTTCCTCATAGTTATGTGCAAGTAAATGCAAGCACAGGAGAGCTCATAAGTGTTTTTAATATAGATAAGATGAGCATTGCCAGTAAATTTAAAAACTGGTTGCATCCACTTCACAATGGCAGCATTGGCGATCAGCCATTACGAATTCTATGGGTTTTATCAGGTGTAGCCACCGCTTTGTTATTTGCCCTGGGGCTTTTTAGGTGGCTCATTAGAACGAAACGATTTAAGTACACTATAAGCTAATGACAAAGCTTATTTAATATATCAAACGAGCTTTCACAACCTAAACCTGCTTGTATAGCTAGCTACGTCATAAGTTACGAGCTGCTTACGCAGCGTAAATAAAAGCAAAAGCTATATAGATAGTCAAACCGCTTTATACCAAACTTAAGGTGCTACGCTTGATAATAAGCTAAGCCCTATGAACTGTTTAAAATTAATTCATTACTTTAAGTTATATTGCGTGCTTTAATCGCGGGCTTCGTGAGCCTCAATCCACGCTACGGAGGAGTGTCGGAACTATATAACGGCAGGTATTTCACTTTTCTAGAGACGTAGAAAAAGCACTTCATTTCTCAAGCAGCGTTCTGGTATTGGGAGTAGGTGTGCTACGCTGTCAAATGTCGTGCGGACTAAGGTACGCATATATAAAAACACTATATTTACCATACAAAGATGTGCGGCGAGCCTTATCCGCGGGTTTCGTGATACTCAACCCACGCTACGGTGGTGGTGGAGACTGTGCGAATAAAATCTGGAATGTATTTTTACTTTCCTGCGGACGTAAAAAAGCTCGCCTCTTTCGAGTCGGGCTTTCTTGTATTTGAAGCCTGGCAATGTCGTAGTGCCCACAGCGGTAGAGAGTCACATAGCA
>NZ_JALNTJ010000015.1:0-44446 GCF_023161885.1 Pseudoalteromonas sp. 2CM37A | reverse complement strand
GCATAGCTCAGCTGGATAGAGTACCTGGCTACGAACCAGGCGGTCGGAGGTTCGAATCCTCCTGCGCCCACCACTTTCATACATAAGCCGACAAAAGTCGGTTTTTTTGTGTCTGAAATAACATATAAGTTAAGCGCATATTTTACGGTGTGTACTTATATTTATTCTTTCAGAAACTCCACTTAGAGTATAAATAAGAAAAAATGAATGTGGGCGCATAGCTCAGCTGGATAGAGTACCTGGCTACGAACCAGGCGGTCGGAGGTTCGAATCCTCCTGCGCCCACCACTTTCATAGACTCTGCTTAGAGTATAAATAAGTAAAGTGTTGGCTTAAAGCCAAGCAGTTGGAGGTTCACTCTTAGAAGATACGTCCTGCGCCCACCACTTTCATACATAAGCCGACATTAAGTCGGTTTTTTTGTATCTGAATTTTGAGAAAGCTATCAGCTATCAGGTATTAGTAAAATCCAATTTTACATAGTGCCAAATCTTCTATTCAGTCACTTCTCTAAAAGCGCAGCGCCTCTTAACCTCTTTGTGAATAATTTGTTTTAAGAAACATTACAAAGAGAAGTGAAAGAGGAATAAATGAGAAGCTCAAAACCAACATTAGTATTTAACCCATTTACGAGCGATGCTCGTCGCGCTAGCAAGCTTAGCGCCTACGGGAAAACTTTAAACCCTGAGTTTAATTGTCGTAGACGTAAAGCGTGCTCACGTTAGAAGCGCAGCTTCTAGTTACTTATGTACAGCTCAAAACCATTCACTGCTCTTTAACTTAAGCTGTGGTATTTTAAACACCTTGTTTAAAAGGAACTTGCTGTATGTTTAAAGCTGTATTCATCACCTTTGTTTTACTATTTATCACTATTTTTAATGTGGGCGCGCACGCTCACACAGCTCAAACAACGCCAATTGTTGGCGCTGCTCAATACAAACATTATTTGCCACAGCTACAAAATAAACGTGTTGGCCTTGTGGTAAATCAAACATCGCTTGTTGAAAATACTCATTTGGTTGATGCTTTACTCACTAAAAATATAACCATAACCAAAATTTTTGCACCTGAGCATGGCTTTAGAGGCGATCACGACGCTGGAGCCCATGTTAAAAATGCGGTTGATAGTAAAACCGGTATCCCGCTTATTTCTATTTATGGCAAAAACAAAAAACCAAGCGCTGAGGCTCTAAGCGAAGTAGATGCTATTATTTTTGATATACAAGATGTGGGCGTGCGCTTTTATACCTACATAAGCTCTATGCATTACATGATGGAAGCCGCAGCCGAGCAAGGTATTGAGTTTATTGTGCTTGATAGGCCAAACCCCAATATTGCCTACGTTGATGGGCCAATACTTGAGCGCCAATTTAAATCGTTTGTAGGTATGCACCCAATCCCCGTGCTGCACGGCATGACGGTAGGCGAGCTTGCAAAAATGATCAAAGGCGAAAGCTGGATCAATAAAGCGGCTGATTTAAAGCTTACGGTGATCCCGGTTGATCATTACACGCGCTCAACATCCTACAGTTTACCTGCAAAACCCAGCCCTAATTTACCTAACGATCAATCAATTGCGCTGTATCCGTCGCTGTGCTTTTTTGAAGCAACCCCTGTAAGTATTGGCAGAGGCACCGACTTTGCGTTTCAAGTAATTGGCTACTCTCCCGTTGCGCTTGGGGGTTTTAGTTTTACACCGCGCTCTATTAAAGGGGCGGCAGCAAACCCTAAATTTAAAAATATAACGGTAAAAGGGCTCGATCTACGCACAGCAAACACGCGCGGGCTTGATTTAAGTTATTTAATTACGGCTTATAATAAATTATCTAAAAACAATATTACCTTTTTTGAACGCGCTGATTTTATGGATAAATTGGCTGGTACCAACAAACTACGGTTAGCTATTGAAGCAGGGCAATCAGAGCGGCAAATAAAACAAAGTTGGCAGCAAGGGGTTGCAGCATTTAAAAAGCAACGAGCGCCGTATTTGCTGTACAAGTAAGGGGTGCAAATGGCTTTAGTAATAAAAAAAACATTAAGCAGCTGTTTTAAAAAGGCTTTATTGGCACTTGTTAGCGCGACTCTTGTAGCGTGCAGTACGGCAAATAAGCCAAATGAGTTTACAGCAAGTGAGCTTAAGCAAAGCAAATTAGTAACGCTTCCAAACGCCCAAGTTATTGTCACTTTTCCTGAGGCTAACCCAAGCAGCCGTGAGTACGTAAATAACCGTGGCACATTTAAAGCGTATAAAGGGCGAGGGCAGTTATTAATTCAAAATAATAACGCGATAAGCGCCGATATTTTTATAAATAACCAAAAGCTTAATATTACCAACCAATTAGCCGCCAATACTTTATATGAGTATTCGCTAGCAAGGCGCACCCACAACGGGGTAAATACGTTTAAGGTTGAAAATATTAAACCTAAAGGCGCAAGCCTTACCTTGCGCTTTGAGTTTCCAACCTTAAATACCGCTGCGCAAAGTAATATAGACTTTAGCCAGGTCGATGCCCTTATTGAAAAAGACATACAAGCTGGTTTTCCGGGGGCGGTATTGGCTGTTATTAAAAGTGGCGAACTAATAAAGCTTAGTGCCTATGGCGATGCCAAACAGTACCAGCAAAGTGATTTGCTGCTACTGCGCCCAGAGCCAATGCAAACACATACTCTGTTTGATTTAGCCTCTAACACCAAAATATTTGCCACTAATTTTGCCCTTATGAAACTTGTAAGTGAAGGGCTTTTAAATATAAACAACTCCGTACAAAGTTACTTACCCGAATACAAAGGTGATGGCCGCGAGCTGCGCACAGTTAAAGATTTACTCACGCATACAGCGGGTTACCCGCCTGCGTTTGATTTTCATCGTAAAGGTGCTAAAAATGGCGATGCGTATTTTTCACAAAATAGCCAAACCACAAAGCAGCTGTTACTTACGCAAGTGCCGCTGAGCAATAAATACCCCGCACAAGCAGTTTACTCCGATATTGATTACATGATTTTAGGCGTACTGGTTGAGCGTATAACCGGGCAACCACTTGATAACTACCTAGAGCAACACATTTACGCCCCACTTAAATTGACCAATACGGTATTTAATCCACTTAAAAAGGGCTTTAAACGCGCTGAATTTGCAGCAACCGAGCTTAGCGGCAATACCCGTGATGGCCGTATTGCCTTTGAAAATATTCGTACCAATGTTTTGCAGGGCGAAGTGCACGACGAGCGAGCATTTTATTCGTTTAATGGCGTAGCAGGGCATGCCGGTTTATTTAGTAATGCACCCGATTTAGCTGTGCTTTGCCAAGTACTATTAAACCAAGGTGGCTTTGGCAATACCCAATTATTTAGCGCATCAACCTTAGCGCAGTTTGTAACGCCACAATTAAACAACGAAACCTATGGTCTAGGCTTTAGGCTTGCAGGTAACAACCAAGCCAGGCGTTGGCATTTTGGCCCTTACGCAAGCGCACAAGCGTATGGGCACACCGGCTGGACGGGTACAGTAACGGTTATTGATCCAACCTACGACTTAGCCATTATATTATTGACCAATGCGCGGCACACAAAAATAAAAGGAAGCCAAAAACATTACCAGTTTTTGGGCAAACAATACGAGACCGCGCAATATGGCTCGGTGGTATCGCTTATTTACGAAGCACTACTAAATCAATAAATTATCGTTTAGGCTAAAACGGCCTAAGTGCAGTGCCTTAAGTGATTTATTTGCAGGTGACTTAACTAAGCCAATCCATTAAGCTAAGCGGTTTACAAATTCAGGCCACATTTTTAAACGGCCTGTAAAATAAGCGTTTCAACGTGAATAAAGCGAACGCACTTCGCTATAAATAAAGGTTAATTTATGTCTTGGTATTCTATATTACCGCCGCTCATTGCTATCGCTATCGTATTTTGGCGAAAAGAAGTAATAATGGCACTTTTGGTGGCCGTGGCTTCGTCAGAATTTTTACTCGCTATACAAGGCGAGGGTAATACCTTATTTGCTACATTTTTAAATACCATTGAGCGCATAATATCGGTAGCCAGCTCGCCGGGTAACACTCGCATTTTAATATTCAGTATTATGATTGGTGCCTTGCTTGCCTACATACGCGAATCTGGCGGCGTAGCAGCCACCGTTAATATGCTTATGAATAAAGGCATTGCAAAAAGTAAGCGCCAAGTTGGCTTTTTAACCATGTTTACCGGCATCGCGGTATTTATAGAGTCAAACCTCAGCGTATTAACCTCAGGTATTGTATCGCGTGGCTTGTTCGACAAGTTTAAAATGAGCCGAGCCCGCCTTGCTTATATTATTGATAGTACCAGTGCACCGGTGTGTATTTTAATATTACTTAACGGTTGGGGCGCATTTGTACTGGGTTTACTTGGCAATTACGAGCTAAGCGAATCGGCAGTTTCTATTTTATGGGGCAGCGTAGGGTATAACTTTTACGCGATTATCACGCTAGTTATTGTGTTTTACACTATCGCGTTTGATAAAGTACACGGCCCAATGAAAGAAGCCGAGCAAAAGCTAGAGCTGCAAAAAACCGATCTAAAAGAAGAAGTAAAAGGCTCTAAAGCGCGTTACATGCTCGTGCCATTACTTACCCTAATTGTGAGCATGGTAGGCTTTATGTTTTACACCGGCAACGGCGTACTTGCAGAAGGCAGCGGCTCTAAATCGGTTTTATACGCAACGGTATTAGCCATTGTGGTTGCATATGTTTTAATGATTAGCTCGCGCCAATTTACTCACCATCAATTAGTCGATACCGGCTTTAAAGGCATGGGCGAGTTATTACCGCTGGTGAGCATTGTATTGCTTTCACTTACACTGGGCGCAAGCTTAAAAGAGCTAGGCACGGGCGTATTTGTCGCATCACTAGTGGGCGATTACCTACCTATTTACTTAATTGTACCAGTGCTGTTTTTAACTGGCGCGGTTATGTCGTTTACTACGGGTACATCGTGGGGCACATTTGCCATACTTATTCCTATTGGTGTGCCGCTTATTCAAGCGTTAGGCTTACCACCTTCACTGGTGGTAGGCGCTATTTTAGGTGGCGGTATATTTGGCGATCACTGCTCCCCTATATCCGACACCAGCGCTGTATCGGCACTCGCCTCGGGGTGTGACTTACTCACCCACGTTAAAACGCAGCTACCATATGCGTTATTTGGCGGCGCACTGACTTTTATAGCGTATTTAGTAACAAGCATAATTGTGTTATAAAATTTGCTCGTTTAAATACAAAAAGGCCTGCTTAATCGCAGGCTTTTTTGTTTTAAATATGCAGTTAAGTACCCGTATTTATATTTTTTAGGTTATTGTATGGCATGAGCTTTAAGCTTTTTAATAGCTATAAATTCTTACTTTTTAACTTATACAAGGCTGTAAACCCACACTATGTTTGTAATAGATAATATCATTCTTGTTAGTGCCATTTTAATTTTACTAGGGGTTATCTCGAGCAAGCTATCTGCGCGCGTTGGCTTACCCGTGCTGGTGCTATTTTTACTGGTGGGCATGCTTGCAGGTGAAGACGGTATTGCAGGTATATCATTTGATAACGCAGAGGCGGCTCATGCTCTGGGCACCCTAGCACTGGCTATTATTCTATTTGATGGTGGGCTACAAACGCCAACCAGCTCTATTAAACAAGTGTGGAAACCTGCTTCGGCTTTAGCAACGGTCGGGGTGCTTTTAACGGCTGTAATTACCGGCCTTGTCGCCACTTATATTTTAGACTTACCTGTATTACAAGGCGTTTTGTTGGGCGCTATTGTGGGCTCTACAGATGCCGCAGCCGTATTTGCACTTTTACGAAGCGCCGGTATTCACTTAAATAAAAAACTTAAATCAACCCTTGAAATAGAAAGTGCCTCGAACGACCCAATGGCTATTTTTTTAACGGTTGGTTTGCTCGAAATGCTAGTGAACGACATGCCAATAGGGCTGGGTTTACTGCAGTTATTTGCCCAGCAAATGGGCGTAGGCGCCGTTTGTGGGTTTTTAATTGGTAAGGTGTCGGTGTGGTTTATTAATCGAATAAAATTAAATGCATCAGGTTTGTATTTAGTAATGGTAACCGCATTTGGGCTGCTTTCTTTTGGCCTTTCTGCAACGCTTGGCGGCAGTGGCTTTTTAGCTGTATTTATAACCGGCGTTATTTTAGGTAACAGTAAATTTGTATATAAACGCGGTATTTTTCTGTTTCATGACGGTTTAGCGTGGCTTGGGCAAATAACCATGTTTGTTGTGTTAGGGCTTTTAATTAACCCCTCGTCGTTGGTTGATGTATGGCTAGAAGGGTTGTTAATTGCACTGGCACTTATTTTTGTTGCTCGCCCACTAGCGGTAGCGCCAGTTTTAAAATTATTTGGCTTTAATAATCGCGAAACTTTATTTGTATCTTGGGTGGGGCTAAGAGGCTCAGTGCCGATTATTTTAGCTATATTCCCACTGTTGTTTGGCCTTTCAGGGGCGGAGCTTATTTTTAATGTGGTTTTTTTCGTGGTGTTAATCTCGGCCACGTTGCAAGGCTCAACTATGCCTTGGATGGCTAAAAAGTTAAGTTTAATAGAGCCGCCACCCGATTTAGCAGCTGCAACGCTCGAAATTACCGCCCTAAACGATATTGATATAGAAATTGTAGAGTATACGTTAAGTGAGGTTTCTCGCGTTTCTGGGCGCAGTTTGTCTCATGCTGCACTGCCAGAAAGTGTAGTTGTAGCCATGATCACACGAGGGCCTTCAATCATACCGCCACGCGGCTCTACTAAATTAAAACCAAACGATCATTTATTTGTTGTTTTAAAACCCGCTAACAGACCTTTTGTTGATTTAGTTTTTACAGCAACCGATAAAACAAACCACCAAGACAGCCACTTAGCGCGCAACGAACTTAAAGTGAAAGGGGTTACGCTAGTAGGCGATATATTTTACTCGTATCACATGAAAATAGACGCCCCAGAGGGCATAAGCTTGGAAGAGGTGATCAACCAAAAGCTCTCAGGAGAAATCAGTAAAGGCTCAATTGTGGTTATTGGTAATGTTCAACTACGCGTTATAACAATGGTACATACACGTATAGTGACCATCGGCTTAAAGTACTTACACAATCCAGAGCAACGACTTTTAAAGCAGTAACCATTACCGATAATTTACAAGATATTAGCGACGTAGGTTGGGTTGAGTGACACGAAACCCAACGAAAACTAGCGGTAGCCTCTAAAAACTATATCATTGGGCGTGCTGGCACAATGATAATCATGCGATTTTTCTAAGCAGCAATTGACTACTTTGAAGCTAAGAAATTTCTGTCTTAGGCGGTTTCAGGTAAACTAACTATATGAAATATACAAAGGAATGTTTATGAGCCAGATTTTTGGTGATACAGATGATAAAAGGGCTTTATATGAGGCTCTCACTAGATACAACTATTTTCCAAATCAACGAGCTAATATAGGTGAGTTACCACCGAGTCTTGATACAAGGCAATTTACGCCAGAAGTAGCTGAAGAGATTGCTAAACTTGAAGAGATAAGAGGTAGGCGTAAATCTGGCTACGACTTAGTTGAATATAAAGCGACAAGATATAATAATGTGCCTAGAGTACTGGGGCTTGTCCATCCTAAAGGATATTCATTACTAGTAAAGTGTATACATGACAACTGGGAACATCTGAAATGTGTCACCGAAAACGTAAATAGTATAATTAAGCCTGAATTTCATCATATAGAAAAGCGATTGGTTGTAATGAATTATGAAGAGCCATTCGTAAAAATTAGTCGATCGCATAGCTCTTCTTTTGCAAAGCGATATAGAGTGCATGCAGATATAGCTAACTGCTTTAATAGTATTTATTCTCACTCAATTGCATGGGCTGGTGTTGGTATCCAGGAGGCTAAAACTCAGCAAGATGATAAACGCACTTGGTTTAATGCTTTAGATATGTACCAATGTAAAACTAAGCGTAATGAAACTCAGGGAATACCAATAGGTTCGGCAGCTTCTAGTATTGTGAGCGAGTTAATCTTAGGAAAAATTGATGGAGCCTTAAAAAGTAAAGGTTATGTGTTCCATAGATACATTGACGATTATACTTGCTATTGCGTGACTAGCGAGGACGCTCAAAACTTCATTCAAGATTTATCCAACTCTCTCGCTATTTATAAGTTAACACTAAACTTAAAGAAAACATCAATAATAGAATTACCAGCAGCTTTTGAAGATGAGTGGGTGCTAGATTTAAAAAGTGCATTACCAAGCCGTTTAGGTAGCGCAGGAGAAAACGAGCCAAAAATTTCTGCTGACGAAGCACTTACGTTTTTAAATAAAGCTATTGGAATTAATAAAAGTACGCCAGATGGAAGTGTATTAAAGTATGCAATATCATTAATCATTAATTACTTAGATGAAGATGCTAATGTAAGTTTATTGGAAGCTCTTTTGAACCTTGCTTGGCATTATCCAGTTTTACTTCCATTATTTGACAAATTATTAGGCAAAGCAGAGATAAATGCAGGGATTTTCGAGCAACAATTAAATGTAATAATACAAGAAAATGCTGATAAGTTCAGGTCTGATGGCATGTCTTGGCCTCTCCATACAATGTTAACTAATAACGTCATACCAAAAAAGGAAACTGCTGAAAAGGTCATTGCGAGCGGTGATTGCGTTGCAATTACTTTGCTACTAGAGATGCATGACTTCAACGCAATGATAGTTGAATTTGCGAATACTATAATTGCTGGTGATGATAACTATGAAAAAGATAGTTATTGGCTATTACTTTATCAATTATACCTAAAAGACCTGTTAATTGATGAACCTTATACTGACAAGGTATTTCGTTGTTTAAAAAAACATAAGGTTAATTTTATACCCCGAAATACGAAAACTAAAGCTGAAATAAACTGTGATAAAATTCAAAGTGAAATGACATCAAATGCGTTAAAAACCGTATTTTCAGAAATGACTATACCTGCTGTAAACAAAAATCCAGATGAAGATTCGGCTGTCTTCTAGTTTTTATAGAGTATTATTTAAAGCTTTTGTTAATGAAGGTGAATAAAGTTAGCTATGTAGTGATTTTTCCTCAGTGCAGCGCGAAGCGCCTCTGTGTTCTCGGTGGTAATATTTATCTAAATTACCACCAACCTTAACTGAGACAAACCACCTAAGCCCCACACTGCCTAACCCCAACTCCCGCATGTTTAAGCGCTACAATCTGCCCTTTACCGTTATGCGCCATAGCCAGCATATCACCCGTATTTAGACCACTTTCTACCGCATGTTTACCCTTTAAATCACTGAGCAGTGACTGCTTAATTTGCACTAGTACCTCGTCATTACAGCTGGCTATGTACCAGTCGTTATCAACCTTTACGAGCGTGCCGTATTCTATGTGGCGTTGTTGGTGTAAGCGCAAGCTATTAGCGTGTTGAGTATCGAGTGCGTGTTTTTGCTCGGTAATGGCGCTTGTGTAACTGCC
Source organism: Pseudoalteromonas sp. 2CM37A (assembly GCF_023161885.1). Taxonomy (NCBI): domain Bacteria; kingdom Pseudomonadati; phylum Pseudomonadota; class Gammaproteobacteria; order Alteromonadales; family Pseudoalteromonadaceae; genus Pseudoalteromonas; species Pseudoalteromonas sp. 2CM37A. Next base: position 34,943 of record NZ_JALNTJ010000015.1, on the reverse strand, counting down.
CGATGGGTTTATTTCGTGGGTTTTAATAATTGAGTAGTCGTGAATATCGATAGTGTTAAGTACGGTTTTAGGTGCGTGGTTAATGCCCTCGTTACTATCAAACACAATAAAGGCGAATACGCCCAGTGCGCAGGCAAGGCTGGTTAACTGTAGCGTAAAACTAAGCCTTGAGGGCTTTTTATGGCTGGCATTATTAAGTAACGCTTTTTTTTGGGAAGCGCTGAGTGTAGTGCGTGCTTTTCGCTCTTTGTAGTGTTGAGTGAGCTTTTGATCAAACTGCTCATCAGGCTTGTTCATTGTTTGCTCCTAATAAACGTTTAAGGTTTTGCTTGGCATAGCGCAGCCTTGTTTTTACGCTCTCATGGTTGCTTTGCGTTATAAGCTCTATGTCGGCGAGGCTAAAGCCTTCTTGTTGTAAGGTAATGGCTTCGCGCTGTACAAAGCTCAGTTGCTTGAGTGCGCTATCGAACGCTTGGTAATTTATATTGCTAATACTATTGTTATTACCTTGCTCATTTTGCTGCGCGGGTAGGTGGGTGTTTTCGTCAAGCTCTACAAAGCGTTGCTGTTTGCGGTATTCGTCTACTAATGTGTTGCGCGCGAGTTTAAATAACCACGCTTTTGGCGTGGTTTGCGCTTGGTAAAGGTGGCGTTTTTCGATTACTTTTAGCCAGGTTTGTTGGCTTACGTCGTATGCTAAATGCGTATTAGATTGCGTCACTAGGTAGTGATATAAATCGTTACTGTATAAGGCAATAAGCTGTTCTAAGTAGCGGTTGTCGCCACTTTTTGCGTAACTTGCCATGCAATCCTTGCTTGGCGTTTCAAATAACCATGACTTAATACTGAGTAGCATAGGCGTTTAGTCCGTTAAATAGAGTTATCTAATTTAAAATCGAGCTGTACGGTTTGATCTGTTTGTAATTGTGCCACACCTTCTATTACTTTGGGGCGATATTTCCAGCGTTTTATGGCTCTTATTGCTTCGCGGTCAAAGGTGCGTTTGGGCTCGGCGTTTATTACCACTGGGTTTATTACTTCGCCGGTGGGCGAAATACTAAAGCTCAGTCGCACCCAGCCTTCTATGCCATTGCGCGCGGCAGATGTTGGGTATTTTGGATTTATGCGCACTATGGGGGTTGCATCGCCTGTTGGGCGGTTAATCGTGCTATTTATGTCATCTCCAAAATCATCAATAGTGATTGGTGTTAATTCGTTAATCGCTATTACAGGGTCGTTTGAGGTATCGACTGGTGGCGCTTTAGGTGGCGTTTTTGGCACAGGCGGTGGTGGCTGTATTTTTTGTATATGCCTTACTTTTGAATCCTCTGGTGCCTGAAAAATCTCTACAATAATATCGTCGCCAAGTTTTATAGGTGCGCGCTGCTCGCCACTAATTAGGTATTGCATAAATGCAAAGGCGGCAAAGGTCATTACTGCGCCGCCAATAATGGCGGTTGATGTTTTAATAAATGCTGAATTATTGGGTACTTCAAGTGTGTGCATAAGCCGCTCCGAGTAAACTTATTGGGTTGTTTAAAAGCTATAACGGGGGGCAAATCAAAAAGGGGTTAAATAATTTTATAAAAATTGCGGGGTTTAGTTACAATAGCGTTCGCTATATTTTTACTTATTAATTTTTTAGGCTGTTATGCAACTCATACAAATAGATAAAGCACGTTACCGCAAACATTTAAATAGGGTAATTGCTGGGTGTGCGGCGGGTTTAGCTGTTGGCAGCTTGGCTATATCGCAAACGTTAATTGCGTTGTTTCCTGATGAAAGCGGGAGCCATTTTCATTGGAATTTAACCGGTGTTGTTATAACAAGTTTGGCCATTGGCTGGCTGTTAAATAAATACCGTACCCATAGTTTTATGACCGAAGTGGTGTACGTGTGGGAGCTAAAACAAGCGCTTAATAAAATAACCCGCAAAATGCCAAAGCTAAAAGCGGCAGGGCGTGAGGGTAATGCCGATGCATTGTTAGCGATTCATTATAGTTATGCGGGCTCACGGCTTTTATGGCAGCTTGACGATAACACCATTACTATGGATGAGTTAGCTATAAAACAAGCGGAGCTTGATAGTGTGGCGGCCAAGTATAACCTGACTTTAAATGCCGATGACTATAACGAGGCTATATTAAAACAGTTTTAAAGCCTAGGTGGTTAAATTAGCTAAAGGAGCCTTAATGAAAAAAGTACTGATAGTGTGTTTAGGTAATATTTGCCGCTCGCCCACAGCAGAGGCAGTGTTAAAAGTGCGTGCTAAAAAATTAGGTGTTGAGTTAAAAGTCGACTCGGCAGGGACTATTGGCTACCACGAAGGTAAAACGCCAGATAGCCGCTCAATGGCTGCAGGCGAAAAACGCGGTTATAGCTTTAAAGGTATATTTTCGCGCCCAGTTCGCAGCAGCGATTTTACTGAGTTTGATTTAATTTTAGCGGCCGACACACAAAACTTAGCTGACTTAAAAGCGCAATGCCCCACCCATTTACATTACAAGCTGGCATTGTTTTTAGAATACGGCGAGCAAAGCCAAAGCGCCATACCCGACCCATACTACGGCGGCGATGATGGCTTTGAAAATGTGCTCGATTTAATTGAAGCCGCAAGCGATAAAATACTCGCAAAGCTTTGAATAAAGCTACCTGAACAAAAAAGACGCTATAATACCTTGCGTGTCATCTGGCTATTTTAAAGTCGAGCTGTACTTGCGTGCTTGCAACAACGGGTTGGCCATCTTCAAATTTTGGTGCATAACGCCACTTTTTAAGGGCTGTAAGTGCCGACCTTTCAAACTCTTTACCCCCTTGTGAGCTAACTACCTCTGGGTTTTTAACAAAGCCTGCGGTATCTACGTCAAATTCAACAACGACAATACCGTCTCGCATTTGGCGCGCTTTGTTTTGTGGGTACTCAGGGTTTTTGCGATATATAGGTGTTTGCTCTTGTGTTTTTTTCCACGGCACCATTTTAGCAATTGCTAAACAATGCTTAGTGGCTTGTTCGCTTTGGCCTGTTTTTTCGTAAAGGTTAACAAGCTTTGAGTGCGCAGTAAGCTCAGCGCTGTGATCAAAGCTTAAGTTGTTATCAAATACCGATACAACATGGTTTAGTCGTTCAATGGCTTCATTGTATTTTTTCTTACCTTGAGCAAACGACGCCATTAAAAAGTCGGCTTTAATGCGCTCTACGGTGTTGTCGTCTAGGTTATTACGGTAGTAGTCATCGGCTTGGTTAAGCAGTGTTTTAGCTTTATGGTATTTTTTATGAGCAAATTTTTTGGCAAGCAGCGAGGCTGCTTCAAACTGCATGTCGGCAACAAATTTAGGGTTGTTTTGTGTTTTAGCTATTTCAATTATACGGTCGTAATCGTTATCGGCTTGATAGGCCGAGCTGGTGTTTTCAGCCTTGCCTATTAGGGCATCGATTGTTTCTATTGCATTTTTACCGTGGTTATTTGCCAGTATTGTATAGGCTTGCGAGTAAAGTTCGAAGCGTTGCTCTGATACATTTTTTTTGTCGTTGATAGAGCGCGGCGCTGTAATTGCTTTGGCGTAATTAATAGCAAGGCTTGCGGTGTTATCACTTTTATCACCATAAAGCGCAAGGCCTGTAATATAGGCATGTTTAGCTGCTTGCTCTATGTTTTCGTCTTTTTTAACAGCCGTTAAATAACTTTGGTATGCATCAGAAAAGGCGGCTTTATCATCGCTTACTTGGCTTGCATTGGCCTGGCTTGCAAAAGCCGTAAAGGTTAATCCGATAACTAAGGCGAGGTGTTGTGCTTTCATAATAATCCCTATTAGTGTTCAATCTAGAAACAAAATACCACAAGTGATAATGGTTTTCATTATCTTTTGTGTGGGCGCTTGCTTATAAAACTAACTAATTACCTAATACCCATGTGCACTAAGCTGTAACTAATTTTCGTCATTAAACTGTACTAATAGTGCCTGCTGAGGTAACTAGGTAACACCGTTTTAGCTTTTTATAGGTGCGGTGTATTAACTTAATGTATAAGCAGCGTGGTAAAAGTAATAAAATTAAAATAGCAAATGCGTTCAAGTTTGTCATTTTTTTGGGGAAATAGCCCTAGGTAGTGGGAGTTTATTGCATATTAAGATTGAAAATAGCCTGTGTAATCGCCATATATTTGCCATAAACCTAGTGTACTACGATCTAACTTTAAACATTTGTGATATTATCACCTTATGGTGTCGTAGTTATTTAATTATTTGGATTTGTCGTGGCGCAAGTAAGAGCAAGAGCCCAGCTTAATGTTGGCAAAAATAGTGATATTCCCGCAGAAATAGTGTCTTTTAGTGGCTTAAAAGACGGCCAAGAACACGTTGCGTTTGTATTTAACAATGCTGATGTAAATCAAAATGTGCCGCTTATTCGCATGCACTCTGAGTGTTTAACCGGTGATGTGTTTCATTCATCGCGCTGCGATTGTGGCGAGCAGTTAAATGAGTGTATTGAAATGATGCACGAGCAAGGCGGGGTGTTATTGTATTTACGCCAAGAGGGCCGAGGTATTGGTTTATATAATAAAATTGATGCTTACGTGCTGCAATCTCAAGGTATGAACACTTACGAGGCTAATAACCACTTAGGCTTTGCTGACGACTTGCGTGATTTTTCGGACGCGGTATTAATGCTCAACGCACTTAATTTAAGCCACGTTAAATTAATGACCAATAACCCTAAAAAGCTTAATGCATTAAAAGATGCCGGCATTGAAGTAGACACCGTTATTGGTACCCACGCGCATATTAAAGCAGGCCTTACAGGTAACAAAGCTTACCTAGAAACCAAAATAAAACACGGCGCACATATGTTAGATATTAAAAAAATTAAAAAACCTTAACTATTTAATCATGTAGTGTCTGTTAATCCCCCCTCACGCCAAGTTATACTTGGCGTGTTTTGTTTAATTTAAGAGCCAGTATGTCTAACGAATTACGAATTTTTAAAGCCGATGCCGGGCTAAAGTGGTTTAAAGCCGGTTGGCATATTTTTAAAACCCAGCCATTTACCTTTGTAGTTATGCACTTATTAATAGGCATAGTGGGCATACTGTCGTTATTTTTACCTTTGCTGCAAGTTGTTGCGGCACTTGCTACGCCTTTTTTAACCGCCGGCTTTTATCAGGCGGTGCTTAGCAAGCAGCAGGGCGGTAAAATTATGCTCGCCGACATACTCAAACCCTTTAGCGCAAAAGGTAACCGTTTAGGACTACTACGTTTAGCGCTTTACCAAATGGGGGCGGGTATTTTAATGGCCTTATTAGCTAATGGCCTATTTGCCGATGCGGTGGCTATTATGAGCCAAGAGGGGCTTGATCCTAACATTGCGCTTGAGCAAACCTTAAATAGTATTTCGGGCGCCAGTGTGGTGCTATTTTTAGTGGCAATGGCGGTGTATTTAATGGCGTTTGCTTACGCGGTACCGCTTATTTATTTTAGTAAAGAAAAACGCATTTTAACGGCGCTTAAAAATTCGCTATTGGTTTTTTATCATAACCTGTTCGCATTGAGTGTTTTTGGCATTATTTGTGTGTTATTTATGGCGCTTTCTATGTTCTTATCGTTCTTACCGCTGTTGATTTTAATGCCAATTTGCTACATTAGTTTCTTTGTATCTTATCAGGCTATTTTTATGCCAGTTGTACCGCCAAGTGACGATAGCAATGTTAAACCACTTAGCAGTGAACAAAGCGGGCGCTTTGACGCTTAATGGATGATAAGTTAAAACAAAAACTTAAAAACTATGTACTGTGGTTACTTGGGCGCCAAGAGTATTCGCGCCGCGAGTTAACCTTTAAGCTTCAGCAAAAAGAAGCCAGCGACGAGTTTATAGAAACCCTGCTTAATTGGTGCGAAGAGCACAATTTTATTAACGAGCAACGCTATTGCGAAGGGTTTGTCAGAAAACACATTTTTAAAGGCCATGGCTTAAAGCGCATTCAAAGCGAAGCCATAGGCAAAGGGATTGACCGTTCACTACTTGAAAGAGTGGTTGAAGAGCTTGAAATAGACTGGTTTGAGCTTGCGCAGGAAGCGTACAACAAAAAGTATTCAACTACACCGGCCAACCTCGAGTACAAAGATAAAGCTAAGCGCGTGCGCTACTTAATGTACCGAGGATTTAGCTACGAACAAATTGATTTTGCAATGCAAGCACAGTAAATACAGGTGAGATTTTCACATGCAGCACATGACTACGGCACAACTTAGGCAACAGTTTTTAGACTTTTTTGCCAGCAAACAGCACCAAATTGTCCAATCGGCTTCACTTATTCCGGGTAACGATGCCACGTTGTTATTTAACAATGCCGGCATGGTTCCTTTTAAGGATGTGTTTTTAGGCGCCGAAACTCGCCCTTACACGCGTGCTACAAGTGCACAGCGTTGTGTGCGTGCTGGTGGTAAACATAACGATTTAGAAAACGTAGGTTACACAGCGCGTCACCATACATTTTTTGAAATGCTAGGTAACTTTAGTTTTGGCGATTACTTTAAACAAGACGCTATTAAGTTTGCGTGGGAGTTTTTAACTGAGGTTGTTAAATTACCACAAGAAAAACTACTTGTTACTATTTACCACGACGATGAAGATGCATTTGGCTTTTGGCACAATGATATTGGCCTAAGCGAAGATCGTATTATTCGTATTGCTACCTCAGATAACTTTTGGTCAATGGGCGATACTGGCCCGTGTGGCCCGTGTTCTGAAATATTTTACGATCACGGTGAGCACATTTGGGGTGGTCCTCCGGGCTCGCCTGAAGAAGATGGCGACCGCTTTATCGAAATTTGGAACCTTGTATTTATGCAGTACAACCGTCAAAGCGACGGTACTATGGAGCCGCTGCCTAAACAATCTGTTGATACAGGTATGGGCCTTGAGCGTATTGCTGCCATTTTACAAGGCGTGCATTCAAACTACGAAATCGACTTGTTCCAAGGCTTAATTGCAGCTGCGGCAAGCGTAACTAACGCACAGGATTTAAACGATAAATCGTTACGCGTAGTGGCGGATCATATTCGTTCGTGTGCGTTTTTAATTTCTGATGGTGTTATGCCGTCAAACGAAGGCCGTGGTTATGTATTGCGTCGTATTATTCGTCGTGCAGTACGCCATGGTAACAAGCTTGGTGCACAAGGTGCGTTTTTCTATAAACTGGTTGCAGCGCTTATTGAACAAATGGGCCAAGCCTATCCAGAGCTTGCAAAGCAGCAAGAAATTATCGAAAAAGTACTGCGCATTGAAGAAGAGCAATTTGGTAAAACCCTTGAGCGTGGCTTAGCTATTTTAGAAGAAAGCCTAAGCGAGCTTAAAGGCGATGTTATTCCTGGTGACTTAGTATTTAAATTATACGACACCTATGGTTTCCCCGCTGATTTAACGGCCGATGTAGCCCGTGAGCGCCAAATGACAATAGACCATGCAGGCTTTGAAGAGTGCATGGCTGTACAGCGTAAAACAGCGCAGCAAGCGGGTAAATTTGGTGCCGATTACAACGAGCAATTAAAGTCAGAAAAACACACTGAGTTTAAAGGCTACGACAGCACACATCACAGCGCTACAGTAGTAGAAGTGTTTGCAAATGGTGAGTCGGTTTCTATTTTAGAAGACGGCCAACAAGGCATTGTTGTACTTAACCATACGCCATTTTATGCTGAATCTGGTGGCCAAACAGGCGATACCGGTACCATTACTGTTGCAGGTGGCGAGTTTACTGTGACTAACACTACTAAACTGGGTAATGCGTTTGCACACCACGGTAGCGTACAAGGGCGCATTGCGGTTAACGATAAAGTAGATGCCACTATTGATGATGCACGCCGTGAACGTATTAAGAAAAATCACACAGCTACGCATATTTTACACGAAGCTCTGCGCCAATTATTAGGTGAACACGTAAGCCAAAAAGGCTCGCTGGTTGAGCCTGAGCGTTTACGTTTTGACTTCTCGCATTTTGAAGCGGTTACTAAAGACGAGCTACGTGAAATTGAGCGTGTAGTTAACGATGAAATTCGTCGTAACTTTGCCCTAAACACTGAGCTTATGGCGATTGATGACGCTAAAGCAAAAGGGGCAATGGCGCTGTTTGGCGAAAAGTACGACGATGAAGTACGCGTAGTAACCATTGGCGATTACTCAATTGAACTGTGTGGCGGTACGCACGTAGAGCGCGCGGGTGATATTGGCTTATTTAAAATTGTATCTGAAAGCGGTATTGCTGCAGGCGTACGCCGTATTGAAGCTGTAACAGGCGCAGATGCAGTGGCGTATGTAAGCGAGCAAGAAAAACAGCTAAACGATGTAGCGGCGCTGGTAAAAGGTGATAGCGCATCGGTACTTGAAAAAGTAACTGCGCTTCTTGAAAAGTCTAAAGGCCTTGAAAAGCAAATTGCACAGCTTAACGATAAGCTAGCCAGTGCAGCGGGTGCGTCTTTACTTGATTCGATTGTTGAAATTAATGGCGTTAAGCTACTAGTGGCAAACGTTGAAGGAACTGAATCTAAAGCGCTTCGTGGTATGGTTGACGACCTTAAAAACAAGATTGGCTCAGGTGTTATTGCACTGGGTGTTGCCAGCGGCGAGAAAGTAAGTCTAATTGCCGGTGTAACGAAAGATTTAACCGGTAAAGTTAAAGCCGGTGAGCTTGTAAACCACATGGCAGGCCAAGTAGGCGGTAAAGGGGGCGGTCGTCCAGATATGGCACAAGCGGGTGGTTCACAGCCTGAAAACCTAAACGCCGCGCTTGAAAGCGTGACAGCCTGGGTAAGTGAGAAAGTTTAAGCTTACGTGGCACTTATTGTCCAAAAGTTTGGCGGCACTTCGGTTGGCTCTATTGAGCGAATAGAAGCGGTCGCAGACCTTGTTGTTAAAACTAAGCAGCAAGGTCATCAAGTGGTTGTGGTTCTTTCGGCCATGTCGGGAGAAACCAACCGCTTAATTAACCTCGCCAAGCAAATAGATACTCGCCCGAGTAGCCGAGAATTAGACGTACTTATTAGCACTGGAGAACAGGTTTCTGTTTCGCTCCTTGCTATGGCTATTATAAAACGTGGCCATTCGGCTGTAAGCCTACTAGCCGATCAGGTTAATATTCAAACCGATAACATGTTTGGTAAAGCCCGTATTGAAGAGGTTGCTGCGACGCGTTTAAAGCATGAGCTTGAGCATAATCGGGTGGCGATTATTGCCGGTTTTCAGGGGCGCGATGTAGAGGGCAATATTACAACCCTTGGGCGCGGCGGCACCGATACCTCTGCGGTAGAAATAGCCGCGGCAATAAAAGCCGATGAATGTCAGATCTATACCGACGTTGATGGCGTATACACTACTGATCCTCGTGTAGAACCAAACGCACAGCGAATGCGCCATGTAACGTTTGCCGAAATGCTAGAGCTGGCAAGCTTAGGCGCAAAAGTATTGCATATTCGTGCTGTTGAGTCGGCTGGTAATCATAAAATGCCGCTAAGGGTGCTTTCGAGTTTTGAGCCCGATGAAGGAACGCTAATAAGTTTTGAGGAGAGCGATATGCCAACTAAGGTTGTGTCGGGGATTGCGTTTAATCGTGACGAATGCTTGATAAAGGTACATGGCGTACCATACTGTGTTCATTCTCTTACAAAAATTTTGAAACTTTTTGCAGAAAATGGCATCGAAATAGATATGATTAGTCAAGTTAATCATAACTTTGAAAAAATAGACTATGCTTTTACTGTGCATTCAAATGACTATTTGCAAGCACACGATTTACTAACTCAACAACAGGTAAATCTGCAGGCTGATAGCATTTCTAGTGATACAACAGTTGCAAAAGTGTCGGCTGTTGGCATAGGAATGAAGTCTCACAGTGGTGTAGCGCATCAATTTTTTGATGCATTGGCGCAAGAAGGCATACACATAGTTTTAGTATCGACGTCTGAAATCAAGGTATCGGTTTTAATTGACGAGAAGTATTTAGAACTAGCAGTAAGAGCGTTACACTCAGAATTTTTAACAGAAAATGGATAGTTTGGGAGTTTTTACTTACTTTTCAATCAATTTTTCATTAAAATGGTCAAGCGGAATCTTATAATTTATTGGAACATGGGAGCAAGAGAATGCTAATACTAACTCGTAGAGTAGGTGAAACCCTAATGATTGGTGACGAAGTAACTGTTACTGTATTAGGTGTTAAAGGAAATCAAGTTCGAATTGGTGTTAACGCACCTAAAGACGTTTCAGTGCATCGTGAAGAGATTTACATGCGTATACAAGCTGAAAAGTCTAACCCTAATCCGGGCAATGCTTAATCAACTCGTATAATTAGCTGAGTAATGCACTTAGCTATACCAAAAGCCACTCACTGAGTGGCTTTTTTGTTTATAAAATCGCGCATTTCATCGGTTAATACACTGCTAGAAATATATTGCATACCCTTATTATGGTGCACTAAGTAGCCGCGGTTAGTTTTAATAATATGGGTTATTTCTGCCCACTTAAATGTATGGCTTTTATAGTGGTTTTCGGTGCTAATAGCGTCATCGGTAAACGAAAGAGTAACCGTTGATCCCGAAGCACGACTAAACATTTGGCGCGTAACCCACCAAGGCCTACGGTAATAAAAGGCAACGCATTCTAATACACCTAGCATTATTAAAAATGTACCTAGGTAATGATCGTCCATAGCGTAAATACTAATTAAACCTAAGCACACCAGTAATGCCAGCAAAAAATACTTTGGCTTGGCTGCTTTACTATAAGAGTGGGACTCGTCAAAGCATTCGTAGTAGTAGGGTTTATCGAGTGTGTAAGTGGTGGTCAGTGCCATAATTGCTAATAAGTAATAGTTTTCGCTATTTTAACAAGCTAGCGTAAAAATCACACCCGTTAATGTAGGCTATGCATTATAAGAGTTATAAGCCGCTTTTTATTAGCGCACAAAAAAACGGCTTATTAAAAGCCGTTTTTTACGTTACCAAACAGATTAACAGTTAGTTTCTTCTGCGTTAACGCCTTCTTTTACATTTTCACATGCATCTTCAACAGAGTTTTGCACGTCAGTTACTGCTTCATCAATACGCTCACCTGCTTCTTCTGCGTGGTTGTCTTCACAACCCATCATAAAGAAACCTGCAAATACGGCGATTAGTGCTGCTTTTAAAGTTGTTGAGTTCATAATGTAATTCCTTGTATATGTTGATTGTTTAGTGTTTTAAGTATGTTAGTAGCTACCTGGGCGATTTACCGCGCAGCGCACCTGAAACTAAAGAAATCACTAAAAGTACTAAAAAGATAAAGAATATAATTTTTGCTATACCAGCTGCGGCACCTGCGATACCACCAAAACCTAACACTGCAGCGATTAAAGCAATAACTAAAAATGTAATTGTCCAGCGTAACATTGTTTTCTCCTTGGTTATCAAATTCGTTCGAAAGTAATGATGCCAGTTGCGTGCCAGAGTTTAATTTTGTTATTTTTCAGTGCGTTATAGTTTTTTGAGCGAGGGTTATAAATTTAGGATTGGTAAGTTTTACGTTTAACGATGTAACTTATTCACACTATTGTAAAGAGAGTAAAAAATAAATATTTTTGCGCGCTGCTTAACTAATCTTGGTAAGACCAATTTACATTTTAGCCCAAACTGATTTTTTACCTGCCGTTTAACTTACTATTTTTTATAGTTTTTAAGTTTTTTGGGTTTAACCATATAACCTTTGCCTATAACGGTTATTTTTATCATCTATATCTAAGCTAATTTAACCCTGTATTAGCTATGTTAACTATTGTGACTGTATGTTAGTTTAATTTTAATTGGTTTTACCAATTGACAGGCGGTGGACAAAGTTAAAAGTTTTGTTATTATTCGGTGAATAATTATTTAAATAAAGCGGTTTTTTATATCGCTATATAGTGCAGGGGGAGAAAAATGGATATAGGAGCTGTACTCACAACCGCAGGTAGCTTGATGCTGACGGGCATGGTGGGCGTGTTTGTATTTCTTTCAATATTGATTGGTGCTGTGTCACTCATGTCTAACTTGGTTGCTCGTTTTGACGAGGCTGAAGTTGCAATACCGGTTAAATCACCATCTTTAAAATCTCAAGGTGTGCCAAACGAGCACATCGCTGCTATTAGTGCTGCCATTGCTCAGTACAAATCAAATAATAAATAAGAGGCACACATGGCTAAATTAAAATTAACAGAACTTGTTTTACGCGATGCTCATCAGTCTTTACTTGCAACCCGTATGCGCTTAGATGACATGCTACCTATTGCTAGCAAACTTGATGATGCCGGTTATTGGTCTATTGAGTCGTGGGGCGGCGCTACGTTTGATTCGTGTATTCGTTATTTAGGTGAAGATCCGTGGGAGCGTATTCGTGCCCTTAAAAAAGCAATGCCTAATACTAAACAACAAATGCTATTGCGCGGGCAAAATTTATTGGGTTACCGCCACTATGCCGATGACGTGGTAGAAAAGTTTGTAGAGCGTGCCCACAAAAATGGTGTAGATGTATTTCGTATTTTTGACGCCATGAACGATGTACGTAACTTAGAAACGGCAATTAAAGCGGCTGTAAAAGTAGGAGCACACGCGCAAGGCACTATTTCTTATACTGTAAGCCCAGTGCATACCCTTGATATGTGGTTAACCCTTGCAAAACAGCTAGAGGATTTAGGTTGTCACTCTATTTGTATTAAAGATATGGCAGGCTTATTAAAACCATACGATGCAGAGCAACTTATTAAAGGGCTAAAAGAAACCGTTTCTATCCCTATTGCTATGCAGTGCCATGCAACCACAGGTTTAAGTACTGCTACATATCAAAAAGCCATTGATGCAGGCATTGATATGCTTGATACCGCTATTTCTTCAATGAGTATGACTTACGGTCATTCAGCTACAGAAACCATTGTAGCGATTGTTGAAGGAACGCCCCGCGATACCGAATTAGATTTAAACCAGCTAGAAGAAATAGCGGCTTACTTTAGAGATGTACGTAAAAAGTACGCTGCCTTTGAGGGGAGCCTTAAAGGTGTTGATGGCCGTATTTTACTCGCGCAAGTACCTGGTGGCATGTTAACCAACATGGAAAACCAACTGAAAGAGCAAGGCGCAGCAGATAAGCTAAATGAAGTATTACTTGAGATCCCACGCGTGCGTGAAGATTTAGGTTTTATTCCGCTAGTTACTCCAACATCGCAAATTGTAGGCACACAAGCAGTACTAAATGTGCTTACGGGTGAGCGTTATAAAACAATTACCAAAGAAACCGCCGGTGTTTTAAAAGGCGAGTATGGTTTAACACCTGCACCTATGAACAAAGAGCTGCAAGAGCGAGTGCTTGATGGCAGCGAGGTTATTACGTGTCGCCCTGCAGATAATATAGCCCCAGAGCTTGCATCGCTTGAAGCAGAGCTGCAAAAAGAAGCGCAAGAACAAGGTTTAACACTTGCTGATGAGCAAATAGATGATGTGCTTACCTATGCATTATTCCCACAGGTTGGCCTTAAATTTATTAAAAACCGTAACAACCCAGATGCCTTTGAAGCAGTGCCAAGTGCTGATGATGCAAACGCTAAGCCTGCAGCAAAACCTGCAAGTAACAAAGGTGTTAGCGCTGAGCAATACAGCGTTAAAGTTGACGGTAAAGTTTACGATGTAGTGGTTGCGCAAGGTGGCGAGCTTAAAGAGGTAACGCTAAAAGATTCAGAGCACTTACCACAATCAGCATCGGTTGCATCAGGTGAAACACTGAATGCGCCACTGGCAGGTAATATTTTTAAAGTAAAAGTAAAAGCAGGCCAAGCCGTAAACGAAGGCGATGTGGTTGTTATTATGGAAGCGATGAAAATGGAAACCGAGGTTCGTGCAATGCACTCAGGTACTGTGGCTGAGGTCTTAGTGTCTGAAGGTGATGCTGTGACAACGGGCGATGCAATTATAGCGATGGCGTAGGAGTAGCTTTAATGGAAGGTCTTTTAAATCTTTGGCATGCTACCGGCATTGCTAACTTTACGTTTCCTGGCTTAATAATGATTGCGGTAGGGTGTTTGTTGTTGTTTTTAGCCATTGCTAAAAACTTTGAACCCCTATTACTGCTGCCTATTGGCTTTGGCGCAATACTGACTAATATTCCGGTTGCTGGGCTTTCTGACCCAGGTGGTTTGCTTTATTACGTGTATTACGTAGGTATTGATACGGGGATCTTCCCTTTATTAATTTTTATGGGAGTAGGGGCGCTAACCGATTTTAGTGCGCTTATTGCCAACCCGCGTATGTTATTACTGGGTGCAGCCGCGCAGTTTGGTATTTTTGCCACCTTGTTTGGGGCAATTTTATTAAACTATGTACCTGGCTTTGAATTTAGCTTACAAGATGCCTCAGCCATTGCCATTATTGGTGGTGCCGATGGCCCTACAGCCATATTTTTAGCATCTAAGCTTGCCCCTGATTTACTAGGTGCCATTGCGGTTGCTGCTTATTCTTACATGGCGTTAGTGCCAATTATTCAGCCGCCAATTATGCGCGCATTAACTACACCTGATGAGCGTGCTATTAAAATGCCAGAGCTGCGCAAAGTATCTAAAAAAGAGAAAATAGTATTTCCTTTAATGGTACTGAGCTTAACCGCTATGTTTTTACCAGCGGCTATTCCCTTAGTAGGCATGTTCTGTTTAGGTAATTTAATGCGTGAGTCTGGTGTTGTAGATAGGCTTAGTAACAGTGCCCAAAACGAAATTATTAATATAACCACGATATTTTTAGGTTTGGCAGTAGGCTCTAAACTAGCGGCTGATCAGTTTTTAACTGTAGAAACCATTGGTATTTTGGTGCTCGGTGCGCTGGCATTTGCTATTGGTACAGCATCGGGTGTGTTTATGGCAAAAGGCCTTAACAAGCTTTCTAAAACACCTATTAACCCTTTAATTGGTGCTGCGGGTGTATCGGCAGTACCGATGGCGGCGCGTGTAGTTAATAAAGTTGGGCTTGAGAATAACCCACATAACTTTTTACTTATGCATGCTATGGGGCCAAACGTAGCTGGGGTGCTAGGAAGTGCCGTAGCCGCAGGTATATTACTGGCGCTTGTTGGCTAGTATTTAGGATTTAATCCAACCGATTAGCGCAGTTTACTGCGCTTTTTTTATGCCTATAAAACTGCACGTATTAAAGTTTGTTTGCAGACGTGTTTTTGTTTACAGTGAGGGCTATGCACACTAATAAGGATAGTCATCATGCTTCACACCCCTTTGGCAAAATATTTACCTCATGTTAGTAGACTCGTTTTTGGCTGTATGGGCCTAGGCGGCGGTTGGAATAAAGACGCCATTACTAAGGCTCACTTAAAGCAAACTCACGAGTGTATTGATGCAGCCATAGCTGGCGGCATTAACTTTTTTGATCACGCCGATATTTATACCTTTGGCAAAGCCGAGCAGGTATTTGGCCAAGCACTAGCTGAGCGACCAGAGCTGCGCGAGCACATGTATATTCAATCTAAATGCGGTATACGCTTTGAAGATGATAAAGGCCCCAAGCGTTACGACTTTTCGGCCAAGTGGATTGAAGAGTCAGTTGAAGGTTCACTTAAACGTTTAAACACCGATTACCTTGATGTGCTTATGCTTCATCGCCCTGATCCGCTAATGGAAGTAGAAGAAATTGCACAAGTATTTAGCTGCCTACAAGAAAGCGGCAAAGTACGTAATTTTGCCGTATCAAACATGCAGCAGCACCAAATGAACTTTTTACAACATGCCTTAGATATGCCTATTGTTGCTAATCAAATTGAAGCAAGTTTACAAAAACATCAATTTGTTGATGAAGGTGTTTATGCAGGTAATGCAGATGGAAAAGATCTTAACTTTACACCGGGCAGTGTTGAGTATTGCCGCCACTTTGATATTCAAATACAAAGCTGGGGGAGTTTATGCCAAGGGCTATACACAGGGGGCGATTTAACAAATGCATCGCAAGCCGATATAAATACCAGCATACTCGTAAATAAGCTTGCTGCACTTTACGATACAACGCCTGAGGCAATTGTTTTAGCTTGGTTATTACGCCACCCTGCATTAATACAGCCAATTATTGGCACAACGAACGTTGAGCGTATTGCAGCGTCATGCGGTGCGCTAAATGTTACGTTAAGTCGCGAACATTGGTATGCATTGTATGTAAGTGCCAAAGGCCATGAATTACCATAATTAAGGTTTAGGAATGAATATATTTGTTATTTTAATTTGCTTGTTTGTCGCTCTTGCAGTGCTGATACCTTTGCTTGAAAAGTACCAAGGAAAAATGGGGTTGGATGGCGCAACCAAATACAGCAAATATATTTGGCCGCTGGTTATGGTTTCTTTAGTCGTACAGCTAATTTATGTATTAATAAACTAATAAACTAATAAAAAACACAAAAAAGCCTTTGCAGGTTAACCCTGCAAAGGCTTTTTTAGTATCTATAACTTATACGTTACTTAAGTGCTAGCTGTAGTTCGCGATTGCGTTCAAGTTGTGCAATAAAGTTTTCGGCAATAGGTTTAAACTTAGCAAGTTCAGAGCGTGGTAATGGCTCAGACTTAGGTAACTTAACGGTTTTAGGATTACGGTGTACACCATTTACTAAAAATTCGTAGTGTAGGTGCGCGCCTGTTACACGGCCGGTAGAACCCACGGTACCAATTTTGTCACCTTGTTTAACCTTTTGGCCTGTTTTAACAAGTTTTTTGTTAAGGTGTAAGTACTTAGTTACGTACTGTGTGCCATGGCTTATAAATACGTAGTTACCATTGTACTTACTGTAACCTGCTTTAATTACTTTACCGTTACCCGAGGCTACAACCGGAGTGCCTGTACGTGCTGCGTAATCAATACCACGGTGCGCTCTTACTTGCCCTGTTACCGGATGTAAGCGACGTGGGTTAAAGCTCGAGCTAATATACTTAAAGTTTACTGGCGCACGTAAAAATGCTTTTTTCATGCTGCGCCCTTCAGGCGTATAAAAGCTGCCGTCGGTATGGCGAATAGCCGCATAACGCTGGCCTTGGTTTATAAATTCTGCCGCAATAATTTTACCAGTGCCAATAAACTCGCCATCAACATAATGCGACTCGTAAATTAGCCCAAACTGATCGCCCTTACGAATATCGTTGGCAAAATCCACATCCCAACCAAATATATCAGCAAAGTTCATTATTTGGCGCTCGCTTAAGCCTGCAGCAATTGCTGAGGTCCAAAAGCTGCTAGAAATTTCGCCACCGGCTGTTTTGCTCAGTGTTTCTATTTCTTTGCTATCTATTGATGTGTCGTAATTACCTTCGTCATTTAAGGTAACAAACAAAGTATCTGTTTTTGAAATAACATAACGAAGCTGAGCTAAATCACCGTTTTCTGCTGTTGCAAAACTAAGTATTTCACCTGGGTGAATTTTAGTTAGTTTGCGTGTTTCAGCATTGGTATTAATTAGCTTGTGAAGCGTTTGCGCTGAAAAGCCAGCACGCTTGAAGATAATTGCTAAATTATCGCCGTTTTTAACTTGATGATCGACTAAGTCGTATTCTGGCAGCTTTTCTGCTGCTTCTGGCGAATTTAATTCAGTTAATTTTTCGTTGTCTTCAACTTTAACTTGTAACTCGTAACGCTTACCAATTTCTAGTGCATTTGCACTATTGTCTTTGGATGCAGTCGCTTTTTCTGAAGGAAGAAAGGCTAAGCCAACAATAGCAGAAACCAAACCTAGAATAAGCAATTTGTGTTTTTTGGGAAGCGTGTTAACCACGTGAACCATAACGTGCCTTTTCTGCTGTCGTGAAAATAAATTATATATTAATGCAGGATATACGTAATAAGGTACGAATACTAGTAAATAAAGCTAAAAGCCCCGCAAATGTTAGTAAAATGACAATTTATAGTTGTTTAAGTTTATCGATTTAAACTGATTCTAAAGTGCGCTAAAATCGGCGTTTAAACACCATTTCTAATTGCCTAACACAGTGAGACTAAGCTTATTGAGTTTAGTTGCATTATTCGCATAAAAAATTGTTTTAATTAGGTAGAAATTTGTTATGTTAGCAACATAAGTGCTTTTGGTTTAAATCTGTTTTAAACCCTTATGTAGCAAGTCATCTAGTTGCCCCTTCGTTGGCAGAATTTTGGAGTAATACACAGTGGATTTACAAACCGCTCTAGCAGAGATAAAACGCGGTGCAGAAGAGATATTAATTGAAGACGAATTAGTTGAAAAACTAAAGTCGGGCAAAAAGTTAAAAATTAAAGCCGGTTTCGATCCTACCGCGCCAGACTTACATTTAGGTCACACTGTACTAATTAATAAAATGAAAACCTTTCAAGATTTAGGTCATGAGGTTATTTTCTTAATTGGTGACTTTACCGGCATGATTGGCGATCCAACAGGCAAAAATGTAACACGTAAACCACTGACCCGTGAAGATGTACTTGCCAATGCTGAGACTTATAAAGAGCAAGTTTTTAAGATTTTAGACCCAGCTAAAACCACCGTTGCGTTTAATTCTTCGTGGATGGAAAACCTGGGCGCAGCAGGTATGATCAAACTTGCAGCTAATCAAACTGTAGCGCGTATGCTAGAGCGTGACGACTTTAAAAAGCGTTACGGCAACGGACAACCCATTGCAATTCACGAATTTTTATACCCACTCGTACAAGGCTGGGATTCGGTTGCACTTGAGTCAGACGTAGAGCTTGGTGGTACTGATCAGCGCTTTAACCTTTTAATGGGCCGCGAGCTTCAAAAAGTAGAAGGCCAAAAGCCTCAAACAGTATTAATGATGCCATTACTTGAAGGTACTGACGGCGTTCAAAAAATGTCTAAGTCGCTTGGTAATTACATTGGTATTACTGATGCGCCAAACGATATGTTTGGTAAAGTAATGTCGATTAGCGACGTACTTATGTGGCGCTATTACGACTTACTAAGCAGCTTATCAATCGAAGAAATTGCAGCGCAAAAACAACGCATAGAGCAGGGCACTAACCCGCGTGATATTAAGATTGAGCTGGCGAAAGAGTTAATTGCACGTTTTCACAGTGAAGAAGCTGCGCAAGCCGCACACGATGACTTTATCAAACGTTTTCAGAAAAAAGCGCTACCTGATGAAATCCCTGAGCTGACAATTACCATTGCAGAAGAAGGTATTTTAATTGCTAACTTACTTAAAGAAGCTAATTTAGTAGCCAGTACCTCTGAAGCAATGCGCATGATTAAGCAAGGTGCAGTAAAACTTAACGGTGAAGATAAAATCACTGATACAAAACTTGAAGTAGCAAAAGGCACGACCGCTATTTACCAAGTAGGTAAACGTAAGTTTGCCAACATTACTGTAGCGTAAGCGCAGTTAAAACTAAAAAACCAGCTTAGGCTGGTTTTTTTGTGCGCGTATTTTGGCTGCTAAAAACCACTAAATCAGCTTTAATATCTCAATACTGATAATAACTAACAGCCAAAATGCACGCGCTTGATTTAATCTATTTATGCTCACAGGGACGTCTTCGGCTTTTGGGAGTCGCTCGGTTCCAATTCGCATTTTATTAAAACGCTTACCAAAATAAACCGCAGGGCCGCCTAGCTGTACGCCAATAGAGGCGGAGCACACACTTAAAATCCACCCCGTATTTGTTTGATAAAAGTGTCTGCCATAGTGCTTTATATAATGCATACTTTGTTTACTGGCTTTGCTTGCGGCAATGGTTAATGCAAGTAAGCGTACGGGGATAAATTCGATTATAAACAAAAGGATTTTAAGCGGTTTTAAAAAGTGGCTATTAGGTGAAATATCGGTGCGCCAAGCATGCTGCATTAAAGTCAGTAGCCGATACGCTAAAGCGGCAATCGGCCCAAGTAATAAAAATATAAATATAACGGTAAAGTAATTACGGGCAGTTCGTAAAATTAAGCTTTCAATTAAGGCTTTAATAATACCTGGCGCTGAGAGCTTATTGACCTCTCGGGCAAGCAGTGGCTTTACGAGTTCACGCGCGGTAGATTTTTGGTTTTGTTTTACTAACTTTGCAACACGCAGGGCTTTTTTTTCAATCGCTTTGCTTTCTAGGCACAAATATAAAATGAGGCCCGCTAGCAGCTCAGGATAAAAGGCAAATTCAAGCAGTAACACAATAATAATAAGAATAACGCTTAAAACTAGCGCACAGGCAAGAGTGGAGGCTAAATAAAGGTAACTTTTAGGCTCACTTGGTTTATAAACCCGTTTTCCTATAGCACTAAATACAGCGGTTAATACTGTATTAGGGTGATACCAGCTTTTTAACGGGAAAAAGCGCTCAGCAATGAGCGCCACAAAAAAGGCAATAAAGTCCAAATGGTTTTGAACAATATTGCTTAGCATTTACAGTGTAACTTTTGTTAGTTTTTCCAATAGTGCAACAACCATTTTTGATGAATTGATTGATGCAGTCTCTAAGTATTCTTCAAACGATTGCGGCGACTCTTTACCGGCAATGTCAGACATAGAGCGAATAACCACAAATGGCGTATTAAGCGCAAAACACGTTTGTGCAATAGATGCGCCTTCCATTTCTACTGCAAGCATTGTAGGAAAGTCGCTGCGTGCTTTATCAATTCGTACTGGATCACACATAAATGAATCACCCGTACAAATTAAGCCGACTAAGGTTTTTACTTCGCTAATTTGCGCAATGGTTTGCTCGGCAGCTTCAACTAGTTTTGGGTGTGCGGCAAAGCCTGCTGGCATTTGTGGAACTTGGCCAATTTCGTAGCCAAAAGCGGTTACATCTACATCGTGATGACGTACTTCTGAAGAGATAACAACATCGCCAACACTTAGAGAGGGATCAAAGCCACCGGCAGAACCTGTGTTAATAACACAATCAGGATTAAAGTTATCAATTAATAACGTGGTTGCAATCGTTGATGCCACTTTACCAATACCCGATTGCACAAGTGTTACTGTATTACCTGCTAATTCGCCTGTGTAAAAGGTAAACCCTGCTTTAGTTAGCACTTGTGGGTTTTGCATTGCTTCACGTAAAATTTTAACTTCTGGCTCCATTGCGCCAATAATACCAACATTCATAGTGTTTGATTCCTGAGTTTGAATACGTAGATTATACGTGAAGTTAGCAATAAAAAACAAAAAAGCGAGCTGTTTTACGGCTCGCTTTAAATACTTTTAGGAGAGTATTTAATTCTATTTTAAATTTCGGCTAACGCAGTGGTTTGCGCTTTAGCCTGAGAAGGTGACAATACCGCAGGTTTACTTACACGATTACGTGTTGGACGAGCCGATTGCACCGCTGCAGGTTTGCCTAATTTAAACATAATTGCATCGCGCACCTCAGAAGGGCGGTAGCCTGATTTTACTTTCATACGAATATGTGGAATGCCCGCAGATTCTAAAGCGCCGTTTACAAACCAGTCGCGCTGCGCTTTGTGGCCATCTTTATTGGCGTTGTTAACTAAATCGACCGCAGCGACTATCGTCATTTTTTCTTTATCTACCAGCACAAAATCGAGTTGTTTATTTTTAGCTTTAGCTAAAGCTGCACGTTTTGATTTAGCAGAAAGGCCTTGCTTGCAGTCGATTACATCGATGAGTTTGACGCGGCTCACAATTTTATATTGATCGCCTACCGCACGCTCTAAAAGATTTAAAAATGCACCCTCAACCTGTGTAAACACGGTTTGTTTGCGGGTAAAAGGATAGGGATTGCCGCCATCATCACTAAATTTTGACGCAACCACAGAGGCCCCAACCACTAATACTAAAATTGATAATAAAGCGAATTCCATACGGTAACTCCATAACAACAAATTGACACTGCTCAAGTAAAGCAATTTACGTGCCTAAAAATTGGTTGTTATGGCTAATTACCGTATGTATTTATTATTAATGCAGCAGGGCTGTTAGGCTTTGTAACCGCCCTCAATTCCTTTAACGGCAATAGCGACTGCATCATGCGCATGGAGCGATTCGTAATGGTTGATTTGTAGCCAGTAATCACTAAAGTTATCGTTTTCAAGAACCGCTTTAATTTTACGTGCAGCGTCTTCACAAAACATTAAATTTTGACCGTTAAGGCGGGCAAATTCTTGCTCATCTTCACGTTTTACTGCCGCTTGTACCGGGGTTTTTAGTTCAGCTTCTAATGTATCAATTAAATTTACTACGTCAAATTCACTAATCGTGTTGTCTAGCTTTACTTTAACGTTTGCAATTGAACGCTGTGAGTGAGGCGTTGCCACAATACCCTGCGTTGTACCTAGCCATGCTAAAACGTCTTTTTGATTAAGTGTTTCTTGATTAAACTTTTCGCTAAAAGCATTTTGAATAAGTTGGCGAGCAAGTGCTGCAGAGCATGGACAGGTTGATGAATAAGTAACATCAACGCTTAGCTCGTAGCTAATTACGCTATTTTCAATAGTGCTGGTTAGGGTAATTGGGTAGCTTTTCCAACCTGCTTTACCGCTTAACAACGATTTACGACGCAGCGGTAATTCAAATTTAAACTCTATTTGAGCTTTGTCACTTAATCCTTCGTGGCTGGTGATAAAGGTATCGAGTGCTTGAGCTAAAGTTTGTGGGTTAACTTGTTGCTCTGTTGAGAGTAAATCAAGCGCTAAAAATAAACGCGACATATGAATGCCTTTAGCGTCTTCTTTATGCAAATTAACAAAGGCACGCGCTTTTGCGTTAACGGTAACGGGTGCTAAATCTTTCGATTCAAAAATAAATGGCAGTTCTATTTCGCCCATACCAACCCAGTCTAACTTACCTGTTTGTAAGGCGGGAGCCGTATCAGCTATATCGGGCATGTTGGTTTGCATGTGCGCTACTCGTTATTGGTCATAATAAAGCGCAGCATTTTACACTAAATAATTTATTGCTGAAATGATGAGTTTAACAAGTAGGCAAAAGTAAACATGAAAATTTTCTGTTTTTGTCGCACAACATGAATATAGCTAATAGAAAAATGCTAAAATCTGCTGCAAAATGCGTTTGACTATTAATAGGCACTTTTTATTTATGCCTAGTAACGAGATACACTGACCTATGACCGATTCTTCTTTGAGCCCTTGGGCTCGAGTACTTTCTAGTTTAATAACTCGCTTTGGCGAGTTAAAAACCGCGGCAATGTGCTACGCGCTTTTATTAGGCGTGTCGCTTATATTGTCGAGTATGTTTTATTATGTGGCACTGGGTGAGGTTAATTTAGTTGATATTTTAGCTGTGGTATTTTTTACTGCGGTTGTATCTCCCTTTATGATCAGTATTTTACTCAACTCGATTAGACAATTAGATGCCTCATACGCTTATTTAGACAGCGCCACAAAACAAGAAAAGCTGTTAAACCAAACATTAAAAGATAATATCAACCGCCTCAACATTGAAATAGATGAGCGAAAAATGGCTTTTCATGCCAAGCATCGCGCCATTGAAGAGCTTCGCCGCGAAATAGCAGAGCGTAAAAAAACACAACAAGAACTAGCTCAGCAAGGCATGCTCCTTCGCTCTATTGTCGACTCTTCTCCCGATTTATTTTATTACCGAGATAACAACGGCGTGTTTGCCGGCTGTAATAAAATGTTTGAAGAGGTTATGGGCAAAACCAGCGCTGAACTAATTGGTAAAACAGTGGAGCAGATTTTCCCAAGCTACTTTTTAGCAGAAGTACTCAGAACCGATAAACAAGTCGAGCAAACGCATCAAGCGCTGACAATTGATGTTGAATATATGGTTAATGGTGAAAACCGTTGGTTTGAGCTGCGTAAATTACCGTTTATAAACGATCAAGGTGACTACATAGGTTTGCTTGCATTTGGCCGTGATATAACCAGCCGTAAAGAAGCAGCACAAGCGCTTGAAACAGCCTATAAGGATAAAGGTAAGTTTATAGCAACGCTTAGTCATGAGCTGCGCACGCCATTAAATGGCATTGTAGGTTTAACCCGCATGCTGCTTGATACAGAGCTTAATAAGCAGCAACGCAGTTGGTGTAATACGGTGTTTTCGAGTGCTGAAACCTTAGGTAATATTTTTAACGATATTATAGATTTAGATAAAATAGACCGAGAGCAATTAGATATAGCAACCGACTCTATTAACGTTTCAGACTTTATTAACGATGTAGTGAACTTTGCCGGCTTAATTGCTGAACAAAAAGAGCTTGAATTTTCAATTGAGCGAAATGGCACATTAGATGTTTATGCACTCCTAGACCCAACGCGTTTACGCCAAGTGGTATGGAACTTAATTAATAATGCCGTTAAGTTTACCCAGCATGGCGAGGTAAAACTCACATGTAGCCGAGAAGAGCGTAACGATGGACCGTGGCTTGAACTTAAAATATCAGACACAGGGCAGGGGATCCCAGAGGATCAACTCTCGCGCATATTTGATATGTACTACAAAGCCCCAGATTTAAGCGGTAAAAACGCGATTGGCTCAGGCATTGGTTTAGCCGTAACCAAAGCGTTGGTCAGTGCAATGAAAGGCACTATTTCGGTAACCAGTACAGAAGGTGAAGGCAGCTGCTTTACCGTGCACATACCGCTTAGCTTATGTGTAGCGCCTACCGAACAAAGCTATGCAGGTAGAGGTTTATATATTTTACTTGTAGAGGATGTGCCATTAAATGCTGAAATTGCGACTAACCTGTTAGAGCAGCGCGGCCATGAAGTAATTTGGGCCGAAACGGGTGAAGATGCACTCTCGTTTGTAGAAACCGAAGACGAGCTAGATTTAGTACTACTTGATATGCAACTGCCCGATATAAATGGTGATGAGGTGGCAAGACAAATACGTGCCGATAGCCATTTTGATAAACTACCTATCGTTGCGCTTACAGCGAATGTACGTAGCGCCGAAGAAGACTTAGAAGGTATTTCGGTGCAAGGGGCGCTTGCTAAACCGATTAATACAATAAAGCTTGATAAAATGCTAGCTGATTTGTTTGATATTCAACAAAGTGAATCAGACAAACCGCTGCTCACGGTAAGTAAAGAAGCGCTTGAGGGCATTAATGCAGGTGTGCTTGATGTTGAAACCATTGAAGACTTTGTAAACTCTATGGGGCTTGAAGTATTTAAGCGCAGCAGTGGTTTGTTTGAAAAACTAAACCCGCAATATCAGCAAGAGCTGCAAAGCGTGTTAAATGCAAACGACAGGGAAGAGTACAAATCGGTGGCGCATAAGCTTAAAGGTGCTGCGGGCTCTGTAGGATTAAACGACGTACAGTTACATGCTAAAAAGATGGAACACGGTGCGCTTGATGAATCAGATGAAGTACTAAAAGAATGGTTGGATACATTGGCAGATAAAATAAATGAAGGACAAATTGCCCTTCATTCGTTTTTACAATTATTAGAGTAAGCGGTTTACTCTAATTAAGCGTCGATTTTACCAATAAAGCGGTAACCTTCACCATGGATGGTGCTGATTAGCTCAGAAGTAGAATTATCACTTTCGAAGTGCTTACGAATACGACGAATCGTTACATCTACTGTACGGTCATTAGCGCGAAGCTCACGGCCAGTCATATGCTTAATAAGTTGTTCACGGCTAAAAATACGCCCTGGAGAATCAAGCATTAAACGCAGCGCTCTGTATTCACCTTTAGGTAAACGCTTAGCATCACCATTTGGTGACGTTAAACAACGGCTGTTTTCGTCAAGTTCCCAACCGTTAAATGTAATTACACCGTTGGTTTCTAGCACTGACTCTTCGCCGCCTAGCGCTGTACGGGTAATTAAGTTGCGAGCGCGTATAGTCAATTCACGAGGGTTAAAAGGTTTAGTGATGTAATCATCAGCACCAATTTCTAAACCTAAAATACGGTCTACATCGTTATCACGGCCGGTTAAAAAGATTAAACCGACTTTACGTTTTTGGCGTAATTCACGTGCTAATATTAGCCCGTTTTTACCCGGTAGGTTGATGTCCATAACTACAAGATTGACGTCATCATTATTTGTAAGCTTGTCATGCATATCATCGCCATCAATGGCTTCAATAACTTTGTAACCTTCAGCTTCAAATAAACTCACGAGGTTTAGTCGAGTTACGTCTTCATCCTCTACGATTAGAATGACTGGCGTTTGCATTATTAATTAACCTTTTTGGAATATTTTATTTACAAAAAATCGAATCTTAACTAAATAATTCGATTACTAGAGATTATAGGATTATACCCAAATGTTAACAAGAAAAAACAAGTTGGATAAAAATAAAACAGTAGGGGTGTTCCAAACTAACCAAAAGGCATTGTGCAAAAACTACTGTTTAATGATATATAACGGATGCAGCTTTTGAATTATGAAAACGAAGCCATTTCCTTTAATAATTGATACATCCACCAATCGCTTAAAGGTACTAAAAATAATCGCGCAAATTCAAAACGGAATTATATCATTTTATAACCTTTCATCAATGTATGTGATACTGCAAAAGCAATAAAGTTCAGAAATTGTATCGCTTAATTATTAGATCAAGTTAAATAATTAAACATGAAATATCACATGCTCTCTCTATAAGGTCATTAAATGGTAATTCAAGTAAAAAGCGTAAATAAATACTCTTTTTTTAAACACTTTTTATGGAATTGTAATAACAAAGCGTACGCCGGGTTTTGCATCTAGGTCATACAGTATATGCCCACCTAGTGCTTGGGTTACCAAGTTGTACACTAAGTGCATGCCTAAACCACTTGCCCCTTGGCCTCGCTTAGAGGTTACAAATGGGTCAAATATCCTGTTTTTGACGTTTTTATCAACGCCTTGGCCGTTATCTGTGTAGATTATTTTTATTTGTGGGCCTGTTATTTCTATATCAAACTTAATTTCGTTATTTTCGCTATTGCTAAAACCATGAATGGCAGAGTTTAAAATAAGCTGTTGGAATATTTGTTGTAGTGGCTCAGATTTACTCTCAATGGTTAAATCACTCGGACAATTGATCACAACGTTAGGCTTTGACTTTATTAACTCTGATTGAATCGACATTAACACATCAGATATTAACCTATGGATGTTTACATGGGTTTTAATCCCGTCATCTTGAATTACAGCTACCTTTTTAAAGTTAGAGATAAGGTCGGCCGCACGATTTAGGTTTCTATAAATTAAATCAAGGTTTTCGATACCTTCGTCAATAAAGCGTTTTAATTGGTTAGAAGTTAGAGACTTATTATCAAAACTAAGCTGAATATCGGCAAGTTTATCGCGCAGCAAGGTTGAGCCAGTAATACCTAGGCCAATTGGGGTGTTAACCTCATGGGCTACGCCGGCTACCATTTGCCCTAAAGATGCCATTTTTTCGTTTTCTACTATTTGTTCTTGGTATTGGTGCATTCGCTCAAGGGTAGAAAGCAGCTCTTGGTTTGCTTCACGCAGGGCTATTGTTCTTTGGCTTACCTTTTCTTCTAAGCTTTGGTTGAGTTGTTTAATCTCTAGTTTGTCTTTTTCATGACGTTCTATTTGCTTACGGGTGCGAGTAAGCATGATATTTAAGCTGTTTGATAAGGCTGTAACCTCTTTTACGCTGGTGCTTGGTGCGCGTACGTCATAGTTATGATTTTTTGATACGTCTTGTAGCAATACACTTAAGTGTTCAATAGGGTTAGCGATACTTTTTTGTGTTTTTATCGCTATAAAGTACACAAAAAACAAAATAAACAGGGTAAGGAAAATATCTATAATAATTTTTTGTTTTATAAATTCATCTAGGCTTTCTAAACTACCACGCATGTAAACGTAACCCACCACCTGCTCGTTATTAAGCACAGGTGTTATTAGCTCAATGTAGTTGTTGGTCGCTCTTGGCTCGTTAAGCTCTTTAATGCTGTCTACGCGCAGCGGAACAGGTGGGGTTTTTTTAGCATTAAAGCTAATAAAAAATACAGGTTTACTCGATGTTTTCTCTATTGCGTAAATATGAATGTTTTTAACAAGGGGAATTTTATCAAACGACTTAAGGCGTTTTTCTTCTGTTTTTCTGTCGTCTTTTACCAATGAATCAGCGGCATCAAAAGCAACAATATCGGAAAGGATCACGAGCTTGTTTATGATCAGTTCCTTTTGTTCTTTTACACTCATATAAGTGGAAATTGAAACCGATAAAGTTAAACAAATAGCAGTGATAAGCATGATGGTGTTGATCAGCGCTTTTCGAATACTTTTTTGATGTACTTTTTTTGGCATTATTGCTGCATCGCCTAAGCATGAATATTTATATTTAGAACCTTAGTTTAGCAAAAACCATAGAAAGTGAAGGGAAATAGTGAAATTAATTCTGATATTTATTCGAAAGTTAGGCTAAGTATTAATTACACTTAGCCTAATTAAGTATAATTAGTTAGCTACTGTAAACGGCAAATTTGTTATTTTTGTACACAGTGTGGAAGCTACCAAACTGCGCCTCTAAAATTGGCGGGTATTTTAAAAAGCTATTAGCCACTATGCTTAGCTTTCCTACCTTGGTTAAGTGCTGCTTAGCATTTGATAAAAATGCTTCTGCAATTGTGTAGTCGGTCGCTATGCCAGTATGAAAAGGCGGGTTACTAACTATTAAATCAAACTTGCCGCTAATACTTTTTAAGCCATCACTTAAAATAGTGCCGCCTTTAATATTATTAAGCTTTAATGTTTGCTCAGTAGCATAAGTTGCAAGTGCGCTCACATCGCTGCAAGTAAAAGTCAGTGCTGGGTTTTTAATACCTAAAAAAGTGGCTATTAAGCCCGCACCACAGCCAAAATCCAGTACATTACCTTGTTTAGTGGTCGGGGCATTTTCTAGTAGCATTTTTGTGCCAGCATCTAAAGCGCCGTGGTTAAATACACCCGGAACACTGATAGCATCAAACTCTACTCCTGCTACATTTACTCTAAACGTTTTATGGTAGCGGCTAATCTCAAAGGTTGGGTTGTTCTCTAGTTGCTCAAATGAGAACAAAATACAATGCTTAGCAGAGTCAATTTTATTACTGTACTGCGCTTTGCCCGCGAGCTGCTTTTCTATCGATTTAACGCCACTTTTATTTTCGCCTACCACAAGTAGCTGTGCTTTTTCGTTAATAACGGCGCGAATATTATCAAGTGCCATTAATACTTCAGGCTTTGATTTTGGGTAGTAAAGAATGACTAAATCGTAATCGTTGGCGGCCATTTCATGGTTAACACACACATCTATGCCATTTATTTTTTTAGCAAATTCCCCATTAGCATGGTTATAACTAAATGCGGTGATGGCACTTTGAGGATTTAGCTGCTTTAGCTCTGTTAAAAAGCCATCTTGAACAAAGTTGACCACCAAGATAGATCTTCCCACTAGTTCTTCGCTATTACGAAGTAACAGTAAACTTGGGTTGGTTAATACGCTCATAAATGGCTTTGCCTTACAAATTATTGATTAGTAAATTGGTGTAATTATTTTGTGCGCTCAAACATTAAGTCCCATACGCCGTGACCTAAACGGTGGCCGCGCTGTTCAAATTTAGTTAGCGGGCGCGAATCAGGGCGAGGTACGTAGTCGTTGGTAGATGACTGATTTTTATAGCCTGGCGCTGCTTGCATAACTTCTAGCATGTGCTCGGCGTAGTTTTCCCAGTCAGTAGCCATATGAAAAACACCGCCAATTTTTAATTTGGTACGCAGTTTTTCAGCAAATTCTGTTTGCACTATACGGCGTTTATGATGACGCTTTTTATGCCATGGATCAGGGAAGAATAATTGCAGCGTTGTTAAGCTTTCATCTGCAAGGCAGTCAGCGAGCACTTCTACCGCATCGTGTTCAAATACACGTAAATTAGTAACACCAGCTTCATCTGCATCCATTAAACATGCACCAACGCCTGGGCGATGTACTTCAATACCAATAAAGTTTAGGTGTGGTGCATTTTTTGCCATTTCAACTAATGACTTGCCCATACCAAAACCAATTTCTAATACTACATCATTGTTATTGCCAAATACTTGGGCTAAGTCGAGTAGGCCGTTTTTATGCTCAAGCCCCATAGTTGGCCAGCATTTTTCAATTGCGGCAGCTTGGCCTTTAGTTAAGCGGCCTTCGCGTTTTACAAAACTGCGAATTGTGCGGATATACTTACCTTCTTGCTTAGCTTGCTCAAGGTTGTTGTTACTTGATTCACTCATATTATTGGCCTGACAAAAACAATGTGTTTAAAAATGGTTGCGTATTATCCCTGACCACGCAGCTAATCACAAGTATTAGCGTGTTATAGCGCCTTCATAGCTTGATCTTTTTATTAACTGCAATAGACTGAGCCGCTATTGAGCATGAGTAAAAGTAGTATATGTTGGATTTAAATAAACAGCAGTCAGACAAATTTGCTAACCAAGTGGTTCAGTGGTATCACCTTCATGGGCGTAAAACATTGCCTTGGCAACTAGGTAAAACACCGTATAAAGTGTGGGTGTCAGAAGTAATGTTACAGCAAACGCAAGTTGTTACGGTTATTCCATACTTTGAAAAGTTTATGGCAAGCTTCCCAGATATCATTGCTTTAGCAAATGCAGATGAAGATTTAGTGCTGCATCATTGGACTGGCTTAGGTTACTACGCACGGGCACGCAACTTACATAAAACGGCCAAAATAGTGCGAGATAAATACCAAGGTAAATTTCCTACTACACTTGAAGAAGTCATGGATTTACCCGGAATAGGGCGCTCTACCGCAGGTGCGGTATTATCGCTGTCGCTTGGCCAGCACCACCCTATTTTAGATGGTAATGTTAAGCGAGTGCTTGCCCGTTATTTTATGGTTGAAGGGTGGTATGGGGTAAAAAAAGTAGAAAACCAACTTTGGCATTTGTCTACCCAGTTAACCCCTAAAAACAATGTGACTGAGTTTAACCAAGCCATGATGGACTTGGGCGCCAGCCTTTGCTCTCGCAGTCGCTTTGATTGCCAAGCGTGCCCACTTAATAGCGATTGCGGTGCGTTTAATGCCGGTAAAGTAAAAGAGTTTCCTCATTCTAAACCTAAAAAAGCGGTGCCTAAAAAGAGTTGTCACCAATTAATTATTCAGCATGACGAGAAAGTTTTAATGGAAAAACGCCCAAGTAGCGGTATTTGGGGCGGTCTGTTTGGCTTTTTTGAGTTTAACAAATACAGCGAAATGGTGTTATTTTTAAATCAGCAAGGCTTAAAAACCGAGCTGGAAGAGCTAACGCCTTTTACTCATGTGTTTTCGCATTTTGAGCTGACAATAAATCCACATGTGCTTAATATTAATAACGTACCGGATGTAGTAAACGATAAACAACTTGTGTGGTACCCACTCGATCAATCTATAGAGGTGGGTTTAGCTGCACCGACTAAAAAGTTGGTTAAACAAATGAGCCCAATAGGTTAAACTATTAGCATTTAGCGCTTAAGAGAGTCAATTATGGCACGTACAGTATTTTGTCAAAAGTTACAAAAAGAAGCCGAAGGGCTTGGATTTCAGTTATACCCCGGTGAACTAGGCGAGAAAATTTTTAATAATATTTCTAAAGAAGCATGGGGCCAGTGGCAGCATAAGCAAACTATGCTAATTAACGAAAAGCATTTAAATATGATGGACCCAGAGCACCGTACGTTTTTAGAAGAGCAAATGGTTGGCTTTTTGTTTGAAGACAAAGACGTAGAAATTGAAGGTTATCGACCTCCTGAAAAGTAATTTTTAGGCATAAAAAAAGGGCTATATAGCCCTTTTTTTATAGCTATATTTTATAGCGTTTCTTCATCAGTATTCGCTGAGCGCACTTGCTCTTTTAAAAACTGTGCGGCTTTAGAGTATTCAATTTCAAGGGTATCTCTTTGCGCTATTAGCTCATCAGTATCAAGCTCTGCATTTCGACACTTCTCTTCAAACTCTTCTGCACATTGCGCAACGGCCTCTGCACCAATAGTTTTAGAGATAGCCTTTAGCTGATGACAAGCACTGCTTATCTCGTCTCTGTCATTAACCATAACGCCTGAGTTAATGCTTTTAATTAGGCTTTGGCTTTGCTCTAAAAACATTTTGAAAAAGCGTAATTGTTTGGCTTCGTCGCCGTTTACATAAGTAGATACCGCGTCCATATTAATAGGCATGGCAGGCTTTTGATGAATGACAACAGCTTGGTCTTTATTATGCTTATCATACCAACGCTTTAAGGTATCTTCTAAGGCATTAAGCTCTATAGGCTTAGTAATAAAGTCATTAATACCTACCGCCAGGCAACGCTCTTTTTCACCTTTGAGCGCATTGGCAGTAACCGCAATAATATAAGGCTGAGCGTCTATAGAATCTAACAACTCGGCTTCATCACGAATTTTTTCAACCATATCGTAACCTGACATTTTTGGCATATGTAAGTCGGTTAATATGAGCGAGTAATTGTTTTGACGCCACATATCTAAACCTTCTTCACCGTTATTTGCCACTTCAACGCCATAGCCTAGTATATGCAGTTGGTCGGTTAAAACTTGCTGGTTTAGTAGGTTATCTTCTACTAATAAAATGAGTTTATTTGCATCGCGTGCTTGTTCAACATTTAAATAATTGTTGAGTGTTTTTGTTTTTTTAATTTGTTTAGGTTGATGCAAGCCTGCAGCTACCAATATCGACATCATAAAGTTAGATTTACACAGCGGTGAGGCATTAATATAAAATACATTTTTATGATTTATAGCGGCTTCATCAAGCTTACTTAATACCACTACTTGTTGATTATTATCTTCAAGTGAGTAAATAAGACGACGCAGTAAAGAGTTAACTTTTTCCATATCATCTATGCCATCGACAACCCAGATAATGTCGTGCTGCTCTTGTTGAGCTTCTATTTCTTGCTGGTTGTGCACGTAGGTAATTTTAGCGCCCATAAATGATAAATAGCGGTACATTGCTTTTTCGCGCTCTAAATGATTGCTCACTACCACTACATGTTTGCCATTGAGCGCATTTTTATGTGCGTACTTAATTTTTCCTGAGGTACCAAACGGAAGCTCAACGGTAAATTCGCTACCAATGCCTGCATGGCTAGTTACATTAATAGTACCGAGCATAAGCTCGGTTAAACTTTTACAAATAGAAAGCCCTAAACCAGTGCCGCCGTATTCACGGGTAATTGAGTTTTCGGCTTGCACAAACGGGTTAAATATTTCTCGCAGTTGCGCTTGGGTCATGCCCTTGCCGTTATCGGTAACGCAAAAACGCAGCGTAAAATGATCTGCCGTATTATGAGCCACTTCTACCGATATTTTTACGTGCCCTTGGCGTTTGTCATCAGTGCTGGTGAACTTAATTGCATTACTACAAAGGTTATACAGTACTTGGCGAACCCGTATTGTATCGCCAGTTAAATTAGTTGGAATATCTGGCGCAATAGAAAGCTCTAAATCTAATTTGCGCTTTTTAGCAACAGATGAAAGCACGCGAGCAACCTCTTCAATCGTATCAGTAACTGAAAAAGGCGTAGGGTCAATATTTAGCTTACCCGCTTCAATTTTAGAGAAGTCTAAAATATCATCCAAAATACTTAATAGTGAAAACGCTGACTCACGGATAATAGTACTTAAACGATGCTGCGCGCCATCAAGCTCTGTTTGTCTTAATAAATCTATAGTGCCAATAACGCCGTTCATAGGGGTGCGAATTTCATGGCTCATAGTGGCTAAAAAGGTCGTTTTAGTTTCGCTAGCGCGTTGTGCTTTTAATGTCGCTTGCTCTAATGCAATTGTTCTTTGTTGTACTTCGCTCTCAAGGCCTGTTTGTAATTTTTGAAGTTCTTTTTGCGCAGTCTCTTTTTCAGACATTACTGAGTTAACTTTATCTAGCAGCAAGTTAATGTTTTTAGCTACACCAGATAAGCCTAGGTCTAGTTTTTCACTTACTTTACTGTCGTAATTGCCATTTTCGGTAATCGCTTGAAGTTCTTCATTTAATAAATGACTACTTTTACGCAAGCGAGTATTTATATAGGTATTAAATAGTAGGGCTAATGCAAATAAGGCAAACACGCTTACAATTGCAATAATATAGGCTATTACTTGCGAGTCTTGCTGCGTTAAAGGCGGTGCTG
Source organism: Pseudoalteromonas sp. 2CM37A (assembly GCF_023161885.1). NCBI lineage: Bacteria > Pseudomonadati > Pseudomonadota > Gammaproteobacteria > Alteromonadales > Pseudoalteromonadaceae > Pseudoalteromonas > Pseudoalteromonas sp. 2CM37A. The sequence goes on along the minus strand of NZ_JALNTJ010000015.1, from coordinate 850 downwards.
GTAACTGCTGTTTTATTATTAGCTCACCAATAGGCTGGTCGTTCAAAAGCAATATATGGTGCAATATACCTTGCTCAGTTAAATGCTCATCTACTTTTTTAGACTCGATAGCGGGTTTAGTGCTGCTATATACAAGTTGGGTTTCTGAGGTGGCATTAAAGCGATAGAGCGTATATTCAAACTCATCATCTAATACTGAGGTAAGCTCAAGTAGCTGGCGAACCTTGCCTTGCCCATACATAGTAAGTGCATCTACCATTGGTAAATCAAGTTGTTGTGCTAGCTGCGTAATACTTACTTTTTGTTTGGCTGCTGGTGCAGGTTGTGTGTTTTGCGAATAAAACGCAAAGGCAACAATAGCAAGCGCTGTTACTGCAATATTAATAATTAAAAAAAACGGCAGTAAGCCTTTTACCGGCGAAGAGAGTTTACTCTGCATTGATTGTTCCCATTGGTATTTGTCTGTACGATAAGCCTTAACGCATTATCAATGTGATCGTATCATTTACATCAAATAATACACTACGTTTTTAGTCTGGTTTAATTGGTTAAATTAAGGTTTTTCGTAAGTTTTTGTTGGATAAATAAACATTAGTCTATAAAAACTCGCTTTGTTGTGTGAAAACCGTTCAAACAGTTATAAAGAGTAAAAAAAAAGTTGACTTGTAAGGGCAAAACTCGTTTAATACGCCGCACGCCCAGATGGCTCAGTCGATAGCGCTGAGTGGGAATTGCATTAAAAATCATTTATGACTTTTTAATTAGCACTGTTAAAGTGCCTCGATAGCTCAGTTGGTAGAGCAGAGGATTGAAAATCCTCGTGTCCCTGGTTCGATTCCGGGTCGAGGCA
>NZ_JALNTJ010000014.1:0-58063 GCF_023161885.1 Pseudoalteromonas sp. 2CM37A | reverse complement strand
TCCTTTATTTTTCGAGTCAACACTTAATTTTAAACTTTCTTTTTAGAAGATTTAAAACCGAAGTTTTACTTAACTCTCTGAGCTGTTGTGCCTTGCTATGCTTCAGCGTTTCCCGTCTCAGTGGGGTCGCATTATAGGGAGATTCGAGCGGGGGTCAATGTTTTATTTCAGCTTTTTGACAAATAAATTAATTTAGTATAAAACGCATACAAATAAAGGCCTACGGGCTGATTTTAGATTAAAAAACGCGCATGTTAAGTCGCTATTTTACAGCTAATATTTGCGCGTTAGAAAAAGCAGTACATTTAGTAATCGCTGTACTGCTTTGTTGGTTTTAATTTGCTGCAATTTGCCATACAGCTATAGAACCTGAGATCTCATTACCGATTATAAGCAGTGGCTCGCCTGTCGCACTTTGTTCGGCAGTTACAAACACCATGCCTTCGGGTGCAAGGTCGCCGGTTATACCTGCCCCTTCTATTACACCACGGTTATAAAAGTAATCTTCAAATTGCACATCGTAAGGGTTGGTAATATCGTAAACCATAATCCCGCCCATGCGCTCAAGACCTATAAAGGCAAAAGTGCGTTCGTCTATCGTACCTATTGTTAGCGCTTCGGGTTCTGCGCCTTTATCATCTGAGCGTGTGTCACCTTCGTTTTCATCTTCATTGTTATTAAAGGCTTCACCATGAACCGATGCGGTAATACGACCTATGTCATCGCCTGAGTCAAATACCACCAGCCCATTACTGTCCCAAATAGTAAATGAGCGTGCACCATAGGCATAAAACGATTCGTATTGACCGTCGTCATTCGTATCACCTTTTACAGTGCTTACCTTCAAGCGGCCTATATCGTCATCGTCGTTATTTAAGTAGTCAAAATTAGCTGCAAGCGTTAAATCTTCAACACGGCTTTCATCTATATAGGCAAGACAGCCATCATTTTCATCGTAATCTAGGCCGCCCTTTGCTGTGCAGTCTGCTTCATCTGTTACATCAAAGAAGTACTCGCGTGCATCACCTTCATTTGCCGATACTATAAAGTTTGCGCCTTTCCAGCTAAAGCTTGAAATTGTATCTGGCTGATACATACCATAAAGCCCTGGGTACGATTTAAAATTAACACCGCCGTCTTTATCTGATGCATCTATTTGTAAATTTGACCAGTCTTTAAAGCCTAGCGCTTTTAGCTCTACGCTATTATCTTCTAGGTTAATAATAGCGAGACCGTTATTTTCTTGAATTGATACGTAGGCATATTTGTTATCTTTAGAAATGCTGACGTACTCAGGCTCTAAATCCATAGCTACTGTCGTATTTATTACATTTCCGTTAATAGTGCGCCCTGTAGGGTTAGCAAACACAAATCCATCAGACTCAAGTTCAGCTTGCTGACTATTGTAAGTAGTAAAGTCAATATTAGTTGCCGTATCAGCTACTACACCTTCTACTATATTAATTATGCTTACAGAGCCTTCTGGGTCGATACTGTAATCGCCATTAGGTTCACCTTCATTGGCTACAACTACTTTTGTACCGTCGTGGTTAAAAGTCACCATGTCTGGTAAAAAGCCCGCTGGTACATTTTTTATGAAGGCGGGTGTATCGCCGCTTATGTCGTAAAATGCAATTTGACCCGCTTCGCCCACATTTTTAGCAGCCATAGCCACAGCTAGCATTTGGTTGTTTTCATCTATTGCTATGCTGTTTGCATCGCCTAGGGTGTTGTCGTTTAAGGTAAGGGTAATGGTTGATGTTAGGTTAGTTGCACTCACTATCCCTTCGTTATCTTGAACAAGGGCCGCCGTATCAAAGGTGTCGGCGGGTATAATATTCACTACTGCTTCATCACCAGAACTATTAATGGCGTATATCCACTTTTTAGATGCTTGATAAGCGACTATTTCGGCTGCACCTTCGGGGCTTTGGGCATTAAGTACAGCGCGGCCTACTAAACTTATATTTAACGCAGAGTTTGCATTAGTGCCGTTAGTACCATTTTGACCCGCTGTGCCTTGCTCCCCTTGGATACCTTGCGTGCCGTCTTGGCCGTCATCTCCATCTAGTGAGCAACCCGTTAATATTGATATGAGTGAAAGTGCTATAAGTGACCTTTTTAACATTGTTATTTTCCTTAGTGTGGTATTGAACAAAATAACAACACACAGGTATGACAAAGCTATGGCACTTTTATTTTCATTAGATTTCGGCAATAAAAAAGCGAGTGTTAAACTCGCTTGAAGCTAAGGAGTAGCTTATTACCCATGAAAGCAGCTTTGTAGCTAAAAGCTATTAATTTCGAGTTTCTTTTATAAACTCTTTTAGCTCATCAACCGAAGGCTCAATACCTTGTTGGTTTTTTTGCTCGAACCAATCGGCTAGATCACTGATTATGACAGAGCCATCTTGTAAGCATAACTCATCGTTTTTTAGCCAAACATCAGGCGATCGAAGTGAGGGTTCAGTATACCAACTACAATAAGTGTAACCTCTGCTTTTTAAATTAGCCTCTATAACGAGATTCGTCGGGATTGATAGAATTAATAAAACAATTAAACCTACAACTGCAGTTTTAAATGCATTAATTAAAGTTAACTTTATATCAAACCCCAAAAAGCGCTGTAAAGTCGATAAAAACGTTAGAAATAAGCAAGGCAATAATAAAAAAGATAATAGTATGGTGGCCTGCTCTTTGATAAAAAATTGAGGCTGACTAACTAAAAATATAGTTTCCACTTCGGAAAAAAAGTTTAAGGCTATTTTGTAGCACAGTCCTCCACTAATAATTAACAAGAAAAAAACAGATGCTAATTCCTTCATATTTGCAAAAGATAACTTCTTATCTGCTTTTTTCCATTCTAAAAACTTCAAAAGTTATAAGACCTATTTTTTTTAAACATAGGAACCCCAAAAACCTCATGTAAAAATTCATTTGGATTTTCTTTATATTCGTTATTAATTTTCTGCGCTCCAGCCCTAATTTTAACTACATCACTTTGTATCTTATTTTCAATATTTCTTAACTCTTCAGAAAGTACTTTTACATAACCACTGGTATCCGAAAATGCAATTGAAAAAGCCACCCCAACGACTACAACAACCAACAAGGGCACTAATACTGTACCAGCAATTATTGTTGCTAAACCTGCTGATGCTGATGATGCAACACCTAATATTGTACTAGTAGTCACAATAGCAGCTCCAACTACAGCCATGTCTACGGCTACACCTGCTACTAAGTCATGCCATGTTTTTTGATCGTTTAATAAATAGTCTGTAGCATGAAATGTCACTGAAATTACTAGAGTAAGCACAAACCCACCCTTCATAGCTTTTGCAGCTTCTAATTTACCGACACCGATAGTAAAAAGTTTGGGGTTGCTTGCTAAATAACGAGTACCCGTTAAATGAGCTTTGATACCGGGGTAAGAGGACATTATAATAGCGGGGGAACCATTATAAACTTTAATTTTAAACTTACCGAAAACATTACCTTGGCGGTGCATTGCAACCGCTATAATGGCTAATGCCTTCACATCATTAAATAAAGGATAGAGTCCACCTCCAGTCTTTAATTGATCTTTAATTCGTTTCCATTTACTTGATAGTGAATTATGCTCTTCCAGTAACTCATCAAGCCAATCAACCACTTCTGAACGAGATTTACCTTGCTTCATCTTTACAGAAATAATGTAGTCTACAAACTCTGCTGAGTTCATTTGGATAAGCGTGTGATTATTACCTGATAGTATGTTTTTGATTTGATTTTGGCGCTGCCTTTCGGCGACAGCACGACGAGCATATGCAGACATAAGACTTCCTTGAGTGTAATTTTTAATCCGTTAACTATAAGTTTAAATAATAGTCAAAATTTAAGCAATAAAAAAGCGAGTGTTAAACTCGCTGTAATTATTTAATAAGTAATGATCGTTGCTATTTTTTAACCGGGCGTTTCCAGCCCGTTAAATTACGCTGTTTAGAGCGTGCTATTGCAAGTTGTTCATCTTCAACGGTACTGGTGATCACAGAGCCTGCACCTACAGTTGCTGTTGTACCAATATTTACAGGAGCAACAAGTGATGAATTTGAACCAATAAAGGCGTTATCACCAATAATGGTTTTTGCTTTATTAACTCCATCGTAGTTACAGGTAATAGTACCAGCGCCTATATTCACTTTTTCACCAATTTCAGCATCGCCTAAGTAACTTAAGTGGTTTGCTTTAGAGCCTTTACCTAGTCGGGTTTTTTTCATCTCTACAAAATTACCAATGTGCGAGTCTTCTTCCATTACCGCACCAGGGCGCAGGCGAGCATATGGGCCTAGCGTACATTTAGCCGCTACGCTTGCATCTTCAATTAGGGTATTCGCTTTTATTACAACGTTATCGCCTATGGTACAGTTTTTAAGTACGCAGTTAGGGCCAATTTGTACGTTATTGCCTAGGGCTACATTACCTTCAAAAATAACATTTATATCAATTAATACGTCTTCGCCTGTTTTAACATTGCCACGTACATCAATACGAGCAGGGTCGGCTAGGGTGGCACCATTTAACATTAACTCTTCTGCTTGCCATGCTTGATAAGCACGCTCTAGGCCTGCAAGTTGTACGCGGTTGTTTGCGCCTTCAACTTCCATTGCATGATCGGGCTGTGCTGACGTGATTTCTACACCTTCACTGTGCGCCATAGCAACAATATCTGTAAGGTAGTATTCACCCTGCGCATTATTGTTAGATAGATTGCCTAACCATGTTTTTAAAAGCTTGCCGTTAACCGCCATAATGCCGGTGTTTACTTCGCTGATAAGTAGCTGCTCAGCGCTTGCATCTTTTTGCTCAATAATACCTACAAGCTTGCCCTCTTCTCGTAGCATACGGCCATAGCCATTTGGGTTAACCAAATTAACTGTTAATACCGCCAAACCATTTTTAGGTGTTGCAGCTAGTAAGCGCTCAAGTGTTGATTGCTTTGTAAGAGGTACATCACCATATAAAACAAGTACAGTGTCGTCATCATTAATATGAGGGTTTGCTTGTGCTACTGCGTGGCCAGTACCAAGTTGTTCTGCTTGCAGTACCCAGTTTACGTCGTTATCGGCAAGTTGTTGTTGTAATAGTTCGCCGCCGTGCCCGTAAACTAAGTTAGTGGTGGTTGCACCAAGTGCCTTTGCGTTATCTATAACATGCTGCACCATTGGTTTACCTGCCACTTTATGCAGTACTTTTGGTAGAGCAGAGCGCATACGAGTACCTTTACCCGCAGCAAGAATTACTGTTGTTAGAGCCATTAAAACAATTTCCTTTTTCCGTTGTTTTAGTGAGGAGTTAATGAAAGTAGCTTAACTAGATTACGCATGTCACTCCATGTATACATACTCAGCCGTATTATAAAAAATAATGGCTGAATCTATGATAAACAAACTATTCATAATAATTACACTTATTGTAACCAGCTTTGCTAACCGATATAAGTGTAAAGCCAAATTACAGGCACAAAAAAGCCCACATAACGTGGGCTTTTAAAAACCGGATAGGCTTACTTTTTACGTAATTGCTGAATTACGCGAAGTTGTGCAATAGCTTCTGCTAGTTGCATAGCTGCTTTTTGATAATCAAATTCAGCTGCTGACGCATTAGCCATTTGGCTTTCTGCGTCACGCTTAGCTTGCTCTGCGGCTTGCTCGTCTAGGTCTTCACCACGAACAGCTGTATCAGCAAGTACGGTTACTATGTTCGGTTGAACTTCTAGTGTACCGCCAGCAATATAGATCAGTTCTTCTTCACCATGTTGCTTAACTAAACGTACCATACCAGGTTTAAGGGCAGTTAGTAGTGGGGCGTGACCGGCATTAACACCAAGCTCACCTTCACTACCAGATACTTGAATCGATTCAACTAGACCAGAGAACAAGCTCTGCTCTGCGCTTACTACGTCAAGATGTACAGTCATAGCTGCCATACTACCCTCCTAATTACATGCTTTTAGCTTTTTCTTGAGCTTCTTCGATAGAGCCAACCATGTAGAACGCTTGCTCTGGAAGGTCATCAAATTCACCGCTTAGAATGCCTTTAAAGCCAGCAATTGTGTCTTTTAGTGAAACGTATTTACCTGGCGCACCTGTAAATACCTCTGCCACGAAGAATGGCTGAGATAGGAAACGCTGGATTTTACGTGCACGAGATACAAGTTGCTTATCTTCGTCAGAAAGCTCGTCCATACCTAGGATAGCAATGATGTCTTTAAGTTCTTTGTAACGCTGAAGAACTGTTTGAACGCCACGTGCTGTATCGTAGTGCTCTTGACCAATTACTAATGGGTCAAGTTGACGTGAAGATGAATCAAGTGGGTCTACCGCTGGGTAGATACCAAGTGATGCGATATCACGTGAAAGTACTACTGTTGCATCTAAGTGAGCAAAGGTAGTTGCTGGAGATGGATCCGTTAAATCATCCGCAGGTACGTATACCGCTTGGATTGATGTAATTGAACCTGTCTTCGTTGAAGCGATACGCTCTTGAAGTACACCCATTTCTTCAGCAAGTGTAGGCTGGTAACCTACCGCTGATGGCATACGACCAAGAAGTGCAGATACTTCTGTACCAGCAAGCGTGTAACGGTAGATGTTATCTACGAAGAAAAGTACATCGCGACCTTCGTCACGGAACTTCTCAGCCATAGTAAGACCAGTTAACGCTACGCGTAAACGGTTACCAGGAGGCTCGTTCATCTGACCGTATACAAGCGATACTTTATCAAGTACGTTTGAATCGTTCATCTCATGGTAGAAATCGTTACCCTCACGAGTACGCTCACCAACACCTGCGAATACTGAGTAGCCGCTGTGCTCGATTGCGATGTTACGGATAAGTTCCATCATGTTTACGGTTTTACCTACACCGGCACCACCGAATAAACCAACTTTACCACCTTTAGCAAATGGACATACAAGGTCGATTACCTTGATACCAGTTTCTAAAAGTTCTACTGAACTTGATTGCTCTTCGTATGAAGGCGCTGCACGGTGAATAGACATACGGTCTTCTTCGCCGATTGGGCCAGCTTCATCGATTGGCTCACCAAGTACGTTCATGATACGACCAAGCGTTGCTTTACCAACTGGAACTTGAATCGCTTCACCTGTATTTTCTACCGCTGCGCCACGACGTAAACCGTCAGTAGTACCTAGTGCGATAGTACGAACAACACCGCCACCTAGCTGTTGTTGAACTTCTAAAGTCAAACCAGCTAAATCGCCATCTGTTACTTTTAGCGCGTCATATACGGCTGGCACGTTGTCTTGAGAAAACTCAATATCCACAACGGCACCGATAATTTGGACGACCTTACCTAAACTCATGTCTATTCCTCTCGTTAATCTTTGCCTGAAGCATTAAACTGCGGCTGAACCAGAAACAATCTCACTAATTTCTTGTGTGATTGCCGCTTGGCGGGCCTTGTTATAAACAAGCTGTAACTCATCCATAAGGTCGCCGGCATTATCTGTTGCAGCTTTCATTGCAACCATACGGGCAGCCTGTTCAGAGGCAGCGTTCTCAACCACACCTTGGTATACCTGAGACTCAACAAAGCGTACAAGCAAAGACTCTAATATAGCGTCTGGGCCTGGCTCGTATAAGTAGTCCCATGTGTGGGCAGATACTTCTTCTTCAGCTTTTGGCAAAGGGAGTAACTGGTCAATTGTTGGTTCTTGCTTCATGGTATTAACAAAGTTGTTATATACCAGGAATAAACGGTCAATTTTACCTTCAGAGAATGCATCTAGCATAATTTTTACAGGACCAATTACGTCTTGTACTGAAGGCTTATCTCCAAGGCCTGCTTTTTTAGCAAGCACTTGACCGCCAAAACGTTGAAAGAAACTAGCAGCTTTGCTACCTAAAGTTGCAAACTCAGCGTCCACACCTTTTTCTTTCCACGCTTTAATGTCTAATGCAACTTTTTTAAACTCATTTGAGTTTAAGCCGCCACATAGACCACGGTCTGTAGAGATAACAATATAACCAACTCGTTTTACTTCACGTTCTTCTAAGAAAGGGTGAGTAAAATCAAGATTTGCTTGAGCAACACGACCAATTACTTTGCGTAATTTGTCAGCGTATGGACGGCTTGAAGCCACTCGTTCTTGCGCCTTTTTCATTTTAGACGCAGCAACCATTTCCATTGCGCTAGTGATCTTTTGAGTATTTTTAATACTCCCGATCTTGCTTTTAATCTCTTTTCCGCTGGCCATGACTCTCTCTCCGAATCAAGGTGTGCTTTAGTAAACTAAAGCGCACCATTAATAACTAAATTACCAAGTTTGCGTAGACTTGAACTTCTCAAGAAGTTCTTTAAGCTGCGCTTCGATCTCGGCGTTGTAGTTACCAGTTTCATTGATTTGAGCCACAAGCTCTGCGTATGTGCTACTTGCATAAGAAAGTAAAGCTGCTTCGAAATCCATAATTTTAGAGATTTCGATATCTTTAAGATAACCTTTCTCAGCTGCAAATAACGACAAAGACATTTCAGCAACAGACATTGGTGCGTACTGTTTCTGCTTCATTAGCTCTGTTACACGCTCACCATGCTCAAGTTGAGCACGAGTTGCATCATCAAGGTCAGACGCGAACTGCGAGAACGCAGCTAATTCACGGTACTGAGCTAGGGCTAGACGGATACCGCCACCTAGTTTCTTAACGATTTTAGTTTGTGCAGCACCACCAACACGCGATACCGAGATACCAGCATTTACTGCCGGACGGATACCTGAGTTGAATAAGTCAGTTTCTAAGAAGATCTGACCATCGGTGATAGAGATAACGTTTGTCGGTACGAACGCAGAAACGTCGCCGCCTTGAGTTTCAATGATTGGCAATGCCGTCAATGAACCAGTTTGTCCTTTCACTTCACCGTTAGTGAACTTTTCAACGTAATCAGCGTTTACACGCGATGCACGCTCTAAAAGACGCGAGTGAAGGTAGAATACGTCACCTGGATATGCTTCACGACCTGGTGGACGCTTAAGTAGTAATGAGATTTGACGGTAAGCAACAGCTTGCTTAGATAAATCATCATATACGATTAATGCGTTTTCACCACGGTCACGGAAGTATTCACCCATAGTACAGCCCGAGAACGGTGCTAAGTACTGAAGTGCCGCAGACTCAGAAGCAGATGCTACAACTACGATAGTATTTGCAAGTGCACCGTGCTCTTCTAATTTACGTACTACGTTAGCAATAGTAGATGCTTTTTGGCCAACCGCTACGTACACACACTTAACGCCTGTGTTCTTTTGGTTGATGATTGCATCGATTGCTAGTGCAGTTTTACCTGTTTGGCGGTCACCGATTACAAGCTCACGCTGACCACGACCAACTGGAATCATCGCATCAATAGATTTGTAACCAGTTTGAACTGGCTCATCTACAGATTGACGCTCGATTACACCTGGTGCAATTTTTTCTACAGGTTCAAAACCGTCGTTATCTAAAGCGCCTTTACCGTCGATAGGAGCACCTAGTGTGTTTACAACACGACCAAGTAAGCCAGCACCAACAGGAACTTCTAAGATACGACCAGTTGTGTATACTTTTACGCCTTCAGTAAGGTCAGCGTAAGGACCCATAACTACTGCACCAATTGAGTCACGCTCAAGGTTTAGTGCGATAGCATAACGGTTGCCTGGAAGCTCAATCATCTCACCTTGCATACAGTCAGCTAGACCGTGGATGCGGATGATACCGTCAGTAACAGATACGATAGTACCTTCGTTACGAGCTTCACTTACAACTTCGAACTGCTCAATACGTTGTTTGATCAGATCTGAAATTTCAGTGGAATTAAGTTGCATGCTCTTTTTCCCAATTACGATTGTAGTGTTGTGGCTAAGCGGTTTAATTTACCGCGTACTGAGCCGTCGATTACAGTGTCACCCGCCTTAATAATAAGGCCGCCAACAACTGCAGCGTCTTCACTACAATTCAGCTTAACTTTGCGTGCGAAACGTTTTTCAAGTGTCGCTACCAATGACTCTTGCTGCGCTGCAGCAAGAGGGGTTGCCGAAATCACATCTACGTCGATTTCTTTGTCATACTCTGCTTTAAACGCAGCGAATAACTGAGCAACCTCAGGCAGTGCAATCAAACGTCCATTTTCAGCCATCACCTTAACTAGGTTCTGACCTTGTTCGTTGAGCTGCTCAGCACATAAGTTAATAAATAACTCAGCTTGTGCAGTAGCAGTAGGCAATCCAGCTAGAATGGCTGATGCTTGTTCATTGCTGGCAACTTCGCCTGCAAAAAACAACATGTCATTCCAGCTTTCAATCGTGCCTTTTTCAACGGCAAGTTCAAAAGCCGCTTTAGCGTATGGGCGAGCGATAGTAGTCAATTCAGACATGCTCATACCCTCCTAATTACAGCTCAGCGACAAGTTTTTCAACGATGTCACTATGTGCGGCTTGATTGATTTCACGCTCTAAAATTCTTTCAGCGCCAACCACTGCCAGAGTTGCTACTTGCTTACGTAGCTCTTCTGTTACACGGTTACGCTCTGATTCAATTTCAGAGTGCCCTTGAGCAATAATTTTTTCACGCTCTTCTTGTCCACGAACAGTTTCTTCGTCAACAATAAGCACGGCACGCTTTTTAGCTTGTTCAATGATATCAGCCGCTTGAGCTTTTGCATCTTTAAGCTGTTCTGCAGCTTTTTGTTGCGCAAGTTCTAAGTCTTTTTCGGCTCTATCAGAGGCAGCTAAACCATCTTCAATTTTCTTCTGGCGAGACTCAATTGCATCATTAAGTGGTGGCCATACATATTTCATACAAAATAGTACAAACACCGTAAACGCAATTAATTCACCGATAAGAGTGGCTGTTATGTTCACGACCGCTCCTCCTTAAAATAGTAAGCTGTTCAAAAAATAAAATTAAAGTACGAACAGGATTACCATTGCGATACCAACACCGATCATTGCTACCGCATCGATTAGACCAGCTAGGATGAACATCTTAACTTGTAATGAAGGTGCAAGTTCAGGCTGACGCGCACATGCTTCTAGGAATTTACCACCCATGTTACCGAAGCCGATAGCAGTACCGATTGCACCGAAGCCGATAAGTAAAGCAACTGCGATGTACTTAAGACCTAATACTAGTTCCATTTTTTTCTCCAAAGTTTCAATTGTTAAAGTTAAATATAAAAAGTGTATAAATTAGTGATTGTCTGAACTTGCCATGCTTAGGTAAACAATGGTTAGCATCATAAATACGAATGCTTGTAACACGATTACTAAGATATGGAATACAGCCCAAACAAAGTGCAACGGAAGTTGCATTAAACCAACTGCGCCGATAAGTATGAATATCAATTCACCAGCGTATAAGTTACCGAATAAACGCAGTGCTAACGAGAAAGGCTTAGACACTAGAGCGATTGTTTCTAGTAATAAATTACAAGGAATTAAGAAAATCATAGCCACTTTGCTATTAGAGCTAAACGGGTGAAGTGTAAGCTCTTTAATGAAGCCACCAACCCCTTTAATTTTAATAGAGTAACCAATCATCAGAATAAACACACCCAATGCTAATGCAGCGGTTAAGTTTATGTCTGTGGTAGGTACAATTTTCATGTAAACGTCGTGTGAGTCCATGCCAAAGGCTTGTTCACCAACAAAACCAGCAAGTGCAGGTAAGAAATCAACTGGGATTAAATCCATTAAGTTCATTAAGAACACCCAAACAAAAATTGTTAAGGCTAATGGAGCAATTAATTTGCTTTTACCGTGGTAAGTGTCACGTACGTTGTCACCAACGAACTCAACAATCATTTCAATAAAACATTGAAATTTACCCGGTACTCCGGTGTGAGCTTTCTTTGCGGCGCTTCGGAAGGTCCATAAAAATAATAGACCAAGTCCGATTGACCATGCGAGGGTATCTATATTCCATGTCCAGAAACCACTGTCTGCACACGCTTTGTTGAAGGCAAGACCTGAGTCGGTCATACACATCTTAGCGTTTGTTAAGTGATGCTGGATATGGCTTGATATAGTAACTTCTTCTGCAGCCATGTTATATCCCAAAAGTTAATGTTTAAAAAAAACGGGTGCAAACAATCCAGTAAAGAGCACAAATACGTAAACACAAAAAAACGGCACTAAAACGACCGTGGTTGACTTGAGTATCAGTGCAAACAATACGATTGTTAGCATAAATTTTAATCCGTTACCGCGTTTTAACGAGGTATACGCTTGATTTGCTTTGCTTGCACCCATATATCTGAATGCATAAAGCGCAAATACTAGGTGAGGAAGTATTGCTACGCTGCTACCGGCAAGTGCTGATACGCTGGCGTTTACTCCCCAACCAACAAAAATAATTACTGCAGCTACAAGTGCTACGATACCCTGAAGACAAATTAATTTAAATGCGGCAAGCCTATAAGGTCTTGCTAACTTATTAGTCACGTTTAGTTAACCTTTATGGCGTTCTAATTGTTAGGGTGTGAAAACTGGCGAAATTATACTTAATCCTACCAGTTTTGCAACTTGAGTAGACGCTTTGTAACACAAAATAGCTACAAATGTCTCTTATCGGACATGTAAAATTTTAATGGTCGGTATTGCTGTGATTTATACGATTTAAAATGCCATCAAGCTCATCTAAATTGGTGTAAGAAATAACCAACTTACCTTTGCCTTTCGCGTTATAATTTATTTCTACTTTAGCCCCTAAGTTGTCGGCTAATTTTTGCTCTAAACGCTTAACGTCTGGGTCTTTTTCTGGTGCTTCTTTAGCAGCAACCGGCTCTAAAATTGAGCGTACTAACTTTTCGGTTTCGCGAACAGTTAGCGCTTTAGCAACGGCTAATCTTGCAGCGTCAGATTGTGCTTCACCTTCAAGTGCTAATAAACAGCGTGCGTGGCCCATTTCTATGTCGCCATGCTCTAACAGAATTTTAACATCACTATTTAAATTGTTTAATCGTAGTAAATTGGTCACGGTCGTGCGCGATTTACCCACCGCATCGGCAACTTGCTGGTGCGTTAATTCAAATTCATTCAATAATCTGTTTAAAGCGATAGCTTCTTCCATTGCGTTTAAATCTTCACGCTGAATATTTTCTATCAGCGCAATAGCAACGGCGGCTTCATCTGGCACATCTTTTACAATACAAGGTACGCTTTCTAGCTTTGCTATTTGTGCAGCACGCCAACGGCGCTCACCGGCAATTATTTCAAAGCTATTTTCTGCAACAGGGCGCACCACAATTGGCTGAATAATGCCTTGAGAGCGGATAGAGCTTGCTAACTCCTCAAGCGCTTCTTCAGACATATCTTTACGAGGCTGGTATTTTCCTGAGTGTAAAAACTCAATAGGCAGCTTTTGCAATTCATTCGCAACGGGCTGTGCTGCAGTTTGTACAGCCTCAGTCACATTTACTGTGTCTTGTTCCTTGCTTGAGCTCGGCGCTGGTTTTGATGAACTTAAAAGGGCATCGAGTCCTCGGCCTAAACCTCGTTTTTTAGCAGACATGTTATTTTTTTACCTTAAAGTTAGGCGACTACCGGCGCTGTTTTTTCTTTTCTGCGTAGCATTTCGCCCGCAAGTGCTAAGTAGGCTTTTGCGCCACTTGATGCGCGGTCGTAGTACATTGCTGGTGCACCAAAACTAGGTGCCTCGGCAAGACGCACATTACGTGGGATCACGGTGCGGTATACTTTATCGCCAAAATGTTGTTTTAATTGTTCTGATACATCATTTGCTAATCGATTGCGCGGATCGTACATAGTACGAAGAATACCTTCAATTTGTAAGTTAGGGTTAACTAACTTTGCAAGTTGCGTAATAGTGTCCATTAATGCGGTTAACCCTTCAAGCGCATAATATTCACATTGCATAGGTACTAAAATAGAATCAGCAGCAGCCATGGCGTTTACTGTTAACATATTTAGTGAAGGCGGGCAGTCGATAAAAATAAATTCGTATTTATCTTGTATTTTTTCAAGCGCATTACGAAGGCGTACTTCGCGTGCAAACAATTCCATTAACTTTACTTCGGCTGCGGTTACATCGCCGTTGGCCGCTATCATATGATACTCACCCGAGGTTTCAGTGATTATCACCTCATCCATTGGTTTTTCTTCAATGAGTAAATCGTAAATGGTGGCAACATCGCCATATTTGTCTACACCGCTACCCATCGTAGCGTTGCCTTGGGGGTCGAGATCTATTAACAGCACTTTACGCTTCGTTGCAGCCATAGATGCAGCGAGATTAACAGCCGTTGTTGTTTTACCAACGCCGCCTTTTTGATTTGCTAATGCGATGACTTTTGCCACTATGTCTCTGATCCCTAGTCTTTAGAAAGAATAATTAAATGTCGTTGTGCATCAAGCTCAGGCACTACTAGCGAGATTTTATCTTCAAATTTTACCCCCTCAGGAAGTGACTCTAGCTCTTCACTAGGAAACACACCTTTAAGCGCTATAAATTTGCCTGAGTGATCAATTAAGTGTGAACACCAATCAACCATATCTTGCAGTGAAGCAAACGCACGACTTAGTACGCCATCTAATTTAACACTTGGTTGATATTCTTCAACTCTTGACTGCACAGGGGTGACATTATTTAGCCCGAGCTCGTGTTTAACTTGCATTAAAAAGCGAACACGTTTACCTAAGCTATCAAGCAATACAAATTGCGTATCAGGTAGTGCAATAGCTAATACAATACCTGGTAAGCCAGGACCTGTGCCTACATCAATATAATGATGACCGGGTAAATGAGGTGCAACAACTAAGCTATCCATAATGTGCTTAATCATCATTTCTTCTGGTAAGCGTACAGACGTTAAATTATACGCTTTGTTCCATTTGTTTAGTAACTCAACGTATTTAACTAATTGCTGTTGTTGTTTTTCGGTTAGCGCAATATCAGTTTGCGCTAACAATGTTGTTAATTGTTGCTGTAACACAGTTTACCTTTACCATTACGCAGTTTTGCGTAATAAGCCTTGCTTCTTCAGATACACTAATAATAGCGAAATCGCCGCTGGGGTGATACCAGAAATACGAGAAGCTTGGCCAATAGTGTCTGGACGCGCATCTGTTAGCTTAGCAACTACCTCGTTTGATAAACCCGATACCGTTGAGTAATCGAACTCTTTAGGCAAAATGGTTTCTTCATGACGAAGCTGTTTATTGATCTCATCTTGCTGGCGCGCAATGTAGCCTGCGTATTTAGTATGGATCTCAACTTGTTCAAGTGCAGCTTGGTTTGTAAACTCAGATCCAAGCCCATCAATAGCCATTAAATCGTCGTAACGAATTTCTGGACGACGAAGTAGATCCTCTAAACTTGCTTCACGAGTAAGCGGTGTTTTTAATAAGGCGTTTACTTGATCAACCACAGCATGATCTTTGTGGATCCAGGTTTCTTTAATACGCTGTTTCTCTTTTTCGATCACTTCCATTTTTTCGTTAAATGCCTGCCAGCGCTCATCGCTAACTAAACCAAGTTCACGGCCTTTTTCTGTTAAGCGAATATCAGCGTTATCTTCACGCAATAATAAACGGTATTCCGCACGGCTAGTAAACATACGGTACGGTTCTTTTGTACCAAGCGTTGCTAAGTCGTCTATTAGTACGCCCACATACGCTTCATCACGACGTGGAGTCCATGCATCTTTGCCTTGTACTTGTAAAGCGGCGTTCATGCCGGCAATTAAACCTTGTGCACCGGCTTCTTCGTAACCAGTAGTACCATTTATTTGGCCTGCAAAAAATAACCCGTCTATAAATTTGGTTTCTAATGACTGTTTTAAATCACGTGGGTCAAAGAAATCATATTCAATAGCATAACCAGGACGACAAATATGTGCGTTTTCAAAACCATCTATCGATTGCACAATTTGTAACTGCACATCAAAAGGTAAGCTGGTTGAAATACCGTTAGGGTAAAGCTCGTACGATGTTAAACCTTCAGGCTCTACAAATATTTGGTGCTTGTCTTTATCAGCAAAGCGCACAATTTTATCTTCTATTGAAGGGCAGTAACGTGGTCCTATACCTTCAATTACGCCAGAGTACATAGGCGAGCGATGTAAATTGTTACGAATAACCTCATGGGTTTTTTCGTTTGTGTAGGTGATATAGCATGGTATTTGCTGTGGGTGATCGCTTTGTTTACCAATAAACGAAAATACCGGTGTGGGCGCATCACCGGGTTGTTCTTGCATCTTGCTAAAATCAACTGTACGGGCATCAATACGTGGTGGAGTACCTGTTTTTAAACGGTCTACTCTAAAAGGTAACTCACGTAAACGATCAGCAAGTGCAATTGAAGGGGGATCGCCTGCACGACCACCTTTAAAATTCTCTAAACCAATATGTATTTGGCCACCTAAGAAAGTACCTACGGTTAATACAACACTAGGTGCGCTAAAACGTAATCCCATTTGGGTTACTACGCCAACAACTTTGTCGTTTTCAACGATAAGATCATCACACGATTGTTGAAATATTTTTAGGTTTTCTTGGTTTTGTAATGTGTTTTGAATTGCAGCTTTGTACAAAGCGCGATCAGCTTGTGCTCGAGTTGCACGAACAGCAGGTCCCTTTGAAGAATTTAAGGTACGAAATTGAATACCGCCTTTATCAATAGCTTGTGCCATAGCACCGCCTAGCGCATCAATTTCTTTAACCAAATGGCCTTTGCCTATTCCACCAATTGCAGGGTTGCAAGACATTTGACCAAGTGTATCCATATTATGAGTTAGCAGCAGGGTATTCATCCCCATACGTGCAGCAGCCAATGAGGCTTCAGTGCCTGCATGTCCACCACCTACTACGATAACGTCAAACTTTTCGTGAAAAATCATTAATGGGATCCTACTTAATCAAACCAGTAAACTTCAAAAGGGAGCGTATTCTACCTAGAAATTAGCAGAAGATAAATGATTAAACAGTGGGCAAGATCTAAGTCACTGATCACTTATAATATAAAGGATCTTTTAAAGAGATCTTTTAATACTATTACTACTAGTGATCGGGTTTTCTGTTGATAAGCTCTATTTATTCATTTAAAACATAAAATTAGATCAGATCTAAAGGTGTTAATATGATCGGATCATCAGGCAAATAAGCTCTGATCAAAAAGGGGGTTTATACACAGCCCAATATCGATTGGATCTTATCCCATGGATAAGCATGCTTAAAAACGCAGTTTGATCAGCGGTTATCCACAAAAACTATTAAATTATTAGTAAATTGTGGGTAACTTTGTTTATGCATTTTAATCGATCACATTACTTTAATTGTGTTTTCTCTATCCACGAATCTAACCACTCTAGGGCGGTATCTTCGGGTAATGCCTCATCAAGAATATTTAATTCAAGCCTTGGCGCTATGCATGTTGCGCCAAGGCTTGCCATTAAACTATTTATATTACGCCCAGCAAGGTTATAGGTGTCGTAGCTGGTATCGCCTAAGCCAATGACTGAATATTTAATTGCAGATAAGTCACTTTGCTGATTTAGCTGCTCAATAAATGGTAAAAGGTTGTCGGGGTAATCGCCCGCGCCATAGGTCGATGTGCATATAAGCCAGATTGTATTGTGTTGATCAATATCAGATAAATTAGGTTGATCATGTAGTTCAGCACTTATACCTTGGTTATTTAACTCATCACATAGTTGCTCTGCTACATATTCTGCAGATCCCATTTGACTACCAACGATTATATTTACAGAACTCATATTTAAACTGATCACACTTTACTTATTTGCCCGCTATGATAACTGAGTTAGGCTTGCAGTAAAGGAAACCTTTGTAATTTTGTATAACTATTTTTGAGTTGTTTTTGCTCTTTGTTGCAATCGCTTATATAAGTTATTGAATATGAATGAATTAACAAAAACTATTTAAATGTAATCTTCTGATCAAGTTGTTGATAAGGTTGGGGAAAGCTCTGCTTAACTAGTATGTTTTGTAGATCTAAATATAGCTAAGTCATTGATTTTTTATTATAAGTGAGGCCACCAGCCCACGTTTTTATATAGCTAAGCTGTTGTTGATCATAATGTGGATAGTAATCTTGTTGATAACTTAAAAAGGCGATCAAAAATAATTTTTAAAAACGATCCGATTAAGCAGATCTGCCCTAAAAAAGTGAAAATAAGTGTAATAAACCACGCTTTTTTATAGATCGTGACGGTTTAAGCTTATAAATGTGCCGCTATTTTTGATTTATTAGCCATAAAGTAGGCGATTGTGGATAACCTTTTTTAATTAGTCTTATTATTTTTCAAGTTCAGCGAGGAGTTTTGCTGGTGGAGCAATTAAAAACGAGCCCGCTGGCCTTAATAGTACCGGTTACTTTTGCTTATAAATTCACAAACCGTAGTTAAAACGATCTACTTAAGGATACTTTTTAGCGTCATATTGGTACTTTTTTAAGCTATATCGAGCGCCAATTACGCGCTTAACGTGGTGTTTTTTTATACTGTGAGAGATTAAACAGGTGAGTTGTATACGCTAAAATCAGGCGCGTTTTTATTTAATTTTAACCCATTTTGCTTTTTAAATTTTTATACCGGGCATAAAAAAGGGCACTAATGTGCCCTAAAGTAAGTGTTATTTTATGCTGCTTTAGCGAGTTATTTACCAATACAGAACGAGCTAAATATTTTGCCTAGTAGGTCGTCTGAGGTAAATTCACCGGTTATTTCGTTTAAGTACTGCTGCGTTAAGCGTAGCTCTTCGGCTAATATTTCGCCGGCTACGTGCATTTCTAACTGCGTTTTACCAGTATCTAAGTGATAGGCCGCATGTTCAAGTGCATCTAAATGACGGCGACGCGCCATAAATCCACCTTCTGTTGCGCCCTGAAAGCCAATACAAGCTTTTAAGTGATCGCGTACAAGCTCAATACCTTGCGCATTTTTAGCGCTTAAACTAATTACTGGGTATTGTTGGTTTTCATTCATACCTACTGCATCGCCCGATAAATCGGCTTTATTTCTGATAACGGTAACACCCATACCTTGCGGTAATTTTGCCATAAACTCAGGCCAAATTGCGTGTGGGTCGGTGTCGGTGGTGTCGGTGCCATCAAGCATAAACAACACGCGATCAGCTTGATTTATTTCATCCCACGCGCGCTCTATACCTATTTGTTCAACGCGGTCTGGGCTTTCACGTAGGCCTGCGGTATCGATAATATGCAGTGGCATGCCATCAATATGAATATGCTCACGTAGTACGTCGCGAGTAGTACCGGCTATTTCGGTTACTATGGCAGCTTCGCGTCCTGCTAGGGCATTAAGTAGGCTTGATTTACCCGCATTAGGGCGCCCTGCGATAACAATGCGCATACCTTCGCGCATAATACTGCCTTGCTTAGCTTGGCTCGTTACTGTGTGTAATTGACTGATGATGGCATCTAAATCGCCCGATACTTTACCATCGGATAAAAAATCAATTTCCTCATCAGGGAAGTCAATGGCTGCCTCTACATACATACGTAAATGAATAACTTTTTCTACTAGGGTTTCAATGTGTTTAGAAAACTCACCTTGTAGCGACTGTAGGGCGCTTTTAGCTGCTTGCTCTGAGGTTGCATTAATTAAATCGCTAATAGCCTCTGCTTGGGTTAAATCAAGCTTGTCGTTCATAAAGGCGCGCTCAGAAAACTCACCAGGCTTAGCTAAGCGAACGCCTTCTATTTGGCTAATTTCTTTTAATAGCATGTCGAGTACAACAGGGCCGCCGTGACCTTGCAGTTCAAGTACGTCTTCGCCGGTAAATGAATTTGGCCCTGCAAAATAAATAGCGATGCCTTGGTCGAGTTGCTCGCCGCTTAAACTTTTAAAAGGAACGTAGTCGGCATAGCGAAGCTTAGGTACTTTACCTATTATTTTTTCGGCCACGCTTTTAGCAAGGCTGCCAGAAACCCGAATTATACCTACGCCACCACGCCCAGGAGCGGTCGCTTGTGCTGCAATTGTGTCTTGATTGATCATGCTATTTATTTGCCAACGAGAGTAACTTTAATGGCGCTATTGTAACCTATGCATTTATTGGTAGCGAATAGCTGTGGTAAAAAATAGGCAATAAAAAAGGCGACCTAAGTCGCCTTTATATGAGTAGCCGTTGAGCTAGCCTCTTACTTTTATACCTTGCTTTTCCATGCCACGGTAGATGATAAGCATCTGGACAATAGAAATAAGGTTAGACACTAACCAGTAAAGTACTAAACCAGATGGGAACCATAAGAAGAATACAGAGAAGATAACCGGCATAAAGGTCATCATTTTTTGCTGCATTGGATCGGTAACCGTCATTGGTTGTAGTTTTTGCGTCACAAACATACTTGCACCAAATAATATTGGTAATACGTAGTACGGGTCTTTTGTAGAAAGGTCTGTTAGCCAAAGAATGAACTCTGCATGGCGCAGCTCTGTTGATTCTAAGAATACGTAAAATAGCGCTAAGAAAATTGGCATTTGTAGCAAAATAGGGAAACAGCCACCCATAGGGTTAACTTTTTCTTTTTTGTACATTTCCATAGTAGCTTGGCCGAACTTTTGACGGTCATCACCATATTTTTCTTTAAGAGCAGCCATTTTAGGCTGAAGGGCACGCATTTTAGCCATTGACGTGTATTGCGCTTTAGTCAGTGGGTACATTAATGATTTAACGATAATAGTGATGGCAATAATAGCGACACCCCAGTTACCTAAAATGCTGTGTAACCATTTAAGAAGTACAAATAAAGGCTGCGAAATAAACCATAACCAACCGTAATCTACAGTTAAGTCTAAATCTGGGTGAATCGCTTCAAGAATATCTGACTCTTTAGGACCCATGTAGTAAGTCGCATTAAGAGTTTGCTCGCTGCCGGCTTGTACATTTATAGGCGCTGCTTTTGTACCAATAATAGCGGCATTACTTTTAGTAATTAAGCTGTAAAGCGTGTGTGTTTCGTCTTGCTTAGGTACCCATGCACTTACAAAGTAATGCTGAATAAATGCAACGTAACCGCCTTGGGTGTTTTTATTTAGGTTTTTGTCAGCCATATCTGAAAAGCTGTATTTTTCGTACGACTCTTCATCAGTACCGTAAGCTGCACCTAAATAGTTTTGATCTACTAAGCTGCCTTTTTCTTGTACGGTACGCTTAATTTGCGTGTATAGCTGTACTTGCACTGGCGCACTTGTAGCATTATTTACTGTGTACTCTAGGCCTACATCGTATTGACCTTTTTTAAATACGTATGTTTTAGTGAAGCTAACGCCATTACTATCTACATAGGTAAGTGGTACACGTAGCTCATCACCGCTTAGCGTGTAGGCTTTTTGCGTTGCTTGGTAAGTAGGGCGACCATTCGCTGATGCGTCTGGGCCATTTAAACCAATTAAACCACTTTGTGAGAAGTATTGATTGCCATCAAACTCGCCTAGAAGCATAAATGGTGTTTCTTCACCTTTTACTTCTTCGTATTGGAGTAAGTCTGCTTCAACAATGTCACCGCCTTTGGTGTCTATTTTTACTTTGAAAACGTCAGTCGTAATGTCAATAACTGAACGCTTAGCAGCGGTAGCCGAAGCAGGTAAACCTGAATCTGACGATGACGGTATATAATCATCTGACTCTGGTGACGTTGTGTTTAGTGTTTGTGTAGTGGCACTAGGATCGGCTTTAGGAGTGTTGTAGTCATTATTCCATTCTTGAAATAATAAAAACGACACTAACATTAAACCGATTAATAAAAACGTGCGTTGCGATTCCATAACAGCTCTTATTTCTCGTGTTGGTGGTTAATACGGGTTAATTTTTCAGGAACGGGGTCTTCTCCGCCTGAATGTAAAGGATGGCATTTTAATATGCGTTTAAGTGCTAACCAACTCCCTTTTACAAATCCATGCAAATTAATTGCTTGAATAGCGTAATGAGAGCAGCTTGGATTAAAACGACAATGCGGGCCTAGTAGTGGGCTTATCCACATTTGATAACCGCGGATAAATAACACTAAACAACGCTTTGGAATAGCAACAAGTGGTTTAAGTAACCTCATGGTGTTTATACCCCTGCGTATATTTAGTGAATAGATACCATGTATTTAAAGGCTCAATTAGAGATTTTAAACGCATGATTAAAAGGTGAGCTAAAGATACCCTAATTAACCCTGCAATTCTATTGCTATCGGGTTTGTTTATTAGATTTAGCTGATTTGTTTGGGCGTTTTTTAAAAGGTGGTGGTTTAGGTGCACCAGGTTTGCAGCGTTCATTTATTTTACGCCACAGCTTTGTAAGTTGTTTGGTTATTTCTTCGTTAGACTGCTCATCAATACCACTTTTTACCATAAGCACAATATCGATATTATCGATGGTGTGTTGATTTAAACGAAAACTTTCGCGAGCGAGTCGTTTAATACGGTTACGTTGGCATGCCTTTTTTACACGTTTTTTAGCAACAGTGAGTCCTAACCTAGGTTTATCTTGGTCATTAGGTTTAGCTAAAAGAGTAAATAAAGGAGTTGCAGCCCGAGCGGGTTCATTAAATATGCGAGAGTAATGCGAGGGAGTTAACAGACGTAACTCCCTGCTAAAGCTAAAGTCTTCCACTTATATATTAAGCAGAAAGAACTTTGCGGCCTTTAGCGCGGCGACGTGCTAATACTTTACGGCCATTTACAGTTGCCATGCGAGCACGGAAGCCGTGTGCACGTTTGCGTTTTAAAACGCTAGGTTGAAAAGTTCTTTTCATAACAATCTCATCCGATCGGTTAAAGTTAAAACATCCTATGCAGGTCGCGATCCTGGCACAGGTGCCATTGCGAGCGCGAGATATTATAGATTAAGCACTTTAAAGTCAATCATAATTGCGCTGTAAACACCGTGTTTATTACATTTTTTGTACGCTGGCTTGATATTTATGGATTAATTTTAAAGCAAAATGGTCTGCTTTTACGCAAAAAGGCGAATTAATGGCCGAGACTGGCTAAAAGAATGTGGATCGTAATAAAGTAGGGTGATCAACTAGGATCATCATAATTAAGAAGTTTTCCACAGCTGGTGTTTAAAAAGTGAATAAAAGCATGGGAAAACTCATTTAGATCGTAAAATTGGTTCGCGATCTCAGTGTGTTTTTGTTATGATCTGTTATCAGGCTTTAAAATAAAAGTCGCTATAAATCAGTCTGTTAAGATATTTATACACTGATATCAACAATTTTATAAAAATCAATCTTTTACTTGTGGATAAAGTGCCTTCATAATACCCGGTCTTGGGTCGGGTAGCTGGCCAATTGAACGCAATAAATGCATGATTTTTAATCATTATTGATGTGCGGGAATAAAAATTATACCTCTGGGAGTTTAACTGTGTATCTGTCGGTTTGGCAAAGTTGTTTATATGTATTGCAAGATGAGTTGCCTTCGCAACAATTCAGTATGTGGGTAAGACCACTACAAGCAGAAAGTACCGAAGATACCTTAACGATTTACGCACCTAATCGCTTTGTTCTTGATTGGGTAAGAGAAAAGTATTTAAACCGTATTAATGAGTTACTGGTAGAAATTTGTGGTGATGAAGCGCCCGAATTGCGTTTTGATGTAGGTAGTAAACCACTACTAAATACTCAAGCGGCGGCGCCAAGTGTTGAAGCCCCTGCATCACCTAGTTCACAGGCACCTGCTAAACAGCAACCTGTAGAACAAAAAGCAGCAGTAGAGCCTGCGCCTAAATCAGGCTATAAATCTAATATAAAAGATAACTATACCTTTGACAGCTTTGTTGAGGGTAAATCTAACCAGCTAGCAAAAGCGGCTGCAACACAAGTTGCAGATAACCCTGGCTCTGCCTTTAACCCAGTATTTATTTACGGTGGCACAGGCTTAGGTAAAACTCACTTATTACATGCAGTAGGTAATGGCATTATGGCTAACAAGCCCGATGCTAAAATTGTTTACATGCATTCTGAGCGTTTTGTGCAAGACATGGTAAAAGCACTACAAAATAACGCCATTGAAGAATTTAAACGTTATTACCGTAGTGTTGATGCGCTAATGATTGATGATATTCAATTTTTCGCTAATAAAGAGCGCTCACAAGAAGAATTTTTTCATACCTTTAATGCATTATTAGAAGGTAATCAGCAAATTATTTTAACCTCTGACCGCTACCCAAAAGAAATTGAGGGCGTAGAAGACAGGCTTAAATCACGATTTGGTTGGGGTTTAACGATTGCTATAGAGCCGCCAGAGCTTGAAACTCGCGTTGCCATTTTGATGAAAAAAGCGCAGCAGAGTAAAATTAATTTACCGCACGAAGTCGCTTTTTTTATCGCTAAAAAATTACGCTCAAACGTACGTGAATTAGAAGGTGCGCTTAACCGTGTAATAGCTAATGCTAATTTTACCGGACGTCCTATTTCTATCGACTTTGTAAAAGAAGCGCTGCGTGATTTATTGGCGCTACAAGATAAGCTTGTCACTATAGACAACATACAGCGCACTGTGGCTGAGTATTACAGAATACGTGTATCAGATCTGTTATCTAAGCGCCGTAGCCGCTCTATCGCGAGGCCGCGCCAGGTAGCTATGGCATTATCTAAAGAATTAACTAATCACAGCTTACCTGAGATTGGTGACGCATTTGGTGGACGTGACCACACCACGGTATTACATGCGTGTAGAAAGGTTAAATCACTTCGTGATGAAAGCCACGAAATAAAAGAAGATTATCAAAATTTAATAAGAACGTTGTCATCTTAGGGCTGACTTTATTATGCAAATAACCATTTCAAGAGAACAATTTTTAAAGCCATTAGTGCAAGTATCGGGTGCAATTGAACGTAAACATACGTTACCTATATTATCTAATGTATTGTTAGTGGTAGAAAACGGGCAACTTTCAATGACAGGCACAGACCTTGAAATTGAACTAGTTGCAGGTGTTTTTGTTGGTGATGATATTGCCGATACAAAGTTAACACTACCAGCTAAAAAATTACTCGATATTTGTAAAAGCCTGCCTGATGGTTCTGAGCTTACATTGAGCTTACAAGAGCACCAACTGCTTTTAACCAGTGGTAAAAGCCGCTTTTCACTTACTACGCTTGCCGCGGAAGACTTTCCTAATTTAGAGCAGTGGGATGGCGAGGTTGAGTTTCAGCTAACGCGTTTAGAGTTACGTAAGTTACTTGAAAGCACGCATTTTTCAATGGCTAACCAAGACGTTCGCTATTACTTAAATGGCATGTCGTTTGAAGTAGATAATACCGACATTAAAACAGTGGCAACCGATGGCCACCGTTTGGCAATAGCGCAAAAAGAATTAGGCCAATCGTTAAATACGCAGCGCCAATTAATAATACCGCGCAAAGGTGTGCAAGAAATTATGCGCCTTATGGTTGCCGATGAAGAATTAGTTACTATTCAATTTGGCGCTAACCATATTCGTATTATCGATGTGGAATTTACTTTTACCAGTAAGTTAGTGGATGGCCGCTTCCCTGATTACCGCCGCGTATTACCGCGTGGTGGAGATAAAGTAATTACTGCTAACCGTGAATGGTTACGTAATGCGTTTCAACGCGTGTCTATTTTATCTAACGAAAAATTTAGAGGTGTGCGTTTAAACCTTGCTAATGGCTTACTTAAAATTACGGCTAATAACCCTGAGCAAGAAGAGGCTGAGGAAATAGTAGAAGTAATGTATGAGGGTGATGAGCTAGAAATTGGTTTTAATGTATCGTATGTATTAGATGTACTAAATACATTAAAAACAGAAGATGTACTATTTACATTAGCAGATTCAAACAGCAGTGCACTTATTGAAGGTGCAGGCGATGAAGAAGCAATGTACGTGGTTATGCCTATGCGATTATAAGATACCCATTATAAATGAGTTTAAGTCACTTGAGCCTCAAGTATTTTCGTAATATTGAGGCACTGACGCTAGAACCAGTCAACGGCGTTAATATAATTTATGGTGAAAACGGCAGCGGAAAAACCAGCCTTTTAGAGGCTATTTATTACCTTTCTCACGGCAAATCTTTTCGAACACCTAAACATAAAAGTATTATTCAACATCAGCAAGATCAGTTTGTAATACACGGCCGCAAAGCGCTACACAACTTGTCTATTCCTATTGGGATTAGTAAAACCCAAAGTGGTGAAACTAATTTAAAAATACAAGGCAAAGCCAGTAGAAAAATCTCTGAACTTGCACAGTTAATGCCTGTGCAAATTATTACACCCGAAAGCTATTCATTGTTTTTTGGTGGTCCAAAAGAGCGACGTAAGTTTTTAGATTTGGGTTTGTTCCACGTGGAACATGAGTTTTTTTACTTATGGCAGTCGTTTAATAAAGTGCTTAAACAACGCAATGCATTATTAAAAAGTAAGCCAAAGAATTATTTTGACCAAATTAGGTTTTGGGACAAAGAATTTGTTAGACTGGCAGAACAAATAAATAAATTAAGAATGGCGTATATAAGTAGGTTTAAGCAGCAGTTTTTTGATAAAATGTGTGCAGAGTTAACGCTTATACGCGATTTAGAAATCAACTTTAATGCAGGTTGGAAAGACAGTGAGTCTTTAAGTGATGCATTAGAGCAAAACTTTGAGCGAGACGCTCGCCAAGGTTTTACAAGTAAAGGCCCTCATAAGGCCGATTTTAGTTTTAGTGTCGCTGGCAACAGCGTAGAGAATACGTTTTCACGCGGTCAATTGAAGTTATTGCTTTATGCGTTAAAAGTAACGCAAAATAGTTTAATTGAGTCAGAGACAGATAAGCAATCTATATTGCTAATAGATGATCTACCTTCAGAGTTAGGCGAGGATACAAAAGAGAAAGTGGGACAATTATTGGCTCATTGCAGTTCTCAAATTTTTATTTCTTCAATTTTGTCTGAAAGTATTTCTGCTGTGGTGGAACCCATGCAACGAGAACTACAAATGTTCCACGTGAAACATGGCAACCTAATAACAAGATAAGTGGGATTAACCATGTCTGAGAATTATGATTCGTCGAGTATTAAAGTACTTAAAGGATTAGACGCAGTAAGAAAGCGTCCTGGAATGTATATAGGGGACACCGATGATGGCACAGGCTTACACCACATGGTGTTTGAGGTCGTTGATAACTCTATCGATGAAGCCTTAGCAGGTCATTGTGATGATATTTATGTAACGATTCACTTAGACGGTTCAGTCTCTGTAAGAGATAACGGTCGTGGTATCCCAACTTCTATCCATGAAGAAGAAGGTGTGTCTGCTGCCGAGGTTATCATGACGGTACTTCATGCTGGTGGTAAGTTTGATGATAACTCTTATAAAGTATCAGGTGGCTTACACGGTGTTGGTGTATCGGTAGTAAATGCATTATCAGAAAAACTAACTCTTACTATTCGTCGTGAAGGCAAATTGCACGAGCAAACTTACAGCATGGGCGTACCTAACGCTCCATTAACTGTTATTGGCGATGCTGACACTACGGGTACTGAACTGCGTTTTTGGCCAAGTGGCGAAACATTTACAAACCTTGATTTTCATTATGATATTTTAGCTAAGCGTTTACGCGAGCTATCGTTTTTGAACTCTGGTGTAAGCATCATCTTATCTGATGAACGCGAAGAAAATAAAACCGACCACTTTAAATATGATGGCGGTATTCAAGCGTTTGTTGAATACTTAAACCGCAATAAAACACCTGTACATAAAGGTGTATTCCATTTTACTCACGAGCGTGAAGAAGATGGGATTAGCGTTGAAGTTTCAATGCAGTGGAACGATGGCTTCCAAGAAAACATTTACTGTTTTACTAATAACATTCCACAACGTGATGGTGGTACTCACTTAGCCGGCTTTAGATCTGCGCTAACACGTACACTTAATAACTACATGGAAAAAGAAGGCTTTAACAAAAAAGCTAAAACAACTAGTAATGCAACGGGCGATGATGCGCGTGAAGGCTTAACAGCGGTTGTAAGTGTTAAAGTACCTGATCCTAAGTTCTCATCACAAACTAAAGACAAGCTAGTATCAAGCGAAGTTAAATCTGCGGTTGAGCAAGCAATGGCTGAAAAGTTTTCTGATTTCTTATTAGAAAACCCAATGGATGCCAAAATTGTTGTTGGTAAAATTATTGATGCAGCACGAGCACGTGAAGCGGCGCGTAAAGCCCGTGAAATGACTCGTCGTAAAGGCGCTATGGATTTAGCAGGTTTACCTGGTAAATTAGCTGACTGCCAAGAAAAAGACCCATCATTATCTGAACTATACATAGTGGAGGGTGACTCAGCTGGCGGTTCAGCCAAGCAGGGTCGTAATCGTAAAAACCAAGCTATTTTACCACTTAAAGGTAAAATCTTGAACGTAGAGAAAGCACGCTTTGATAAGATGCTTTCTTCACAAGAAGTAGCGACGCTAATAACAGCCCTAGGTTGTGGTATTGGCCGTGATGAATATGACCCAGAAAAACTACGTTACCACAGCATCATTATCATGACCGATGCGGACGTGGATGGTTCTCACATTCGTACATTGCTACTAACATTCTTCTATCGCCAAATGCCAGAAATTGTTGAGCGTGGTTATATTTACATTGCACAACCGCCACTTTATAAAGTGAAAAAAGGTAAGCAAGAGCGTTATATTAAAGACGATCCTGCACTAGTAGATTACCTAACATCACTTGCACTAAATAATGCAGCGCTTTACACAAGCGAAGATGCAAGTGCAATTGAAGGTGAAGCGCTTGAGCAAATAGTACAAGATTACCAAAACACAGTTAAAGTCATTGAGCGCTTAAAACGTAAATACCCTAACACGGTAATGGAACGTTTGATTTACCAAAGCGAGTTAAAAGTAGAAGACTTATCTAACGAAGCTAAAGTAATTGAGTGGACGAAAGAGCTAGTTGACGACTTAGTTGAACGTGATGAAGATGCGACAATTTTCCACGCTGGAACAGAGCATGATGCAGAGCGCAACTTGTACTTCCCGGTTGTGAATATTCGTCAGCATGGTGTGGATAAAGCACACGTATTACATTACGACTTTATTGCCTCACGTGACTACCAACGCATTGCTGTGACTGGCACGAAGATCGCAAACATCTTAAAAGAAGGCGCATATGTTCAACGTGGTGAGAAAACAAAACCTGTTGATAACTTTGTGGATGCTTTGGAATGGTTGATCGCAGAATCTAAGCGCGGGATCTACATTCAGCGCTATAAAGGATTAGGCGAAATGAACCCTAGCCAACTGTGGGAAACCACAATGGATCCTTCAGCTCGTCGTATGTTACAAGTAACAATTGAAGATGCTGTAGCGGCAGATCAATTGTTTGCAACATTAATGGGCGATCAAGTTGAGCCACGTCGTGAGTTTATAGAAACCAACGCACTTCGCGTAGTTAACTTAGACGTGTAAAAAATTATACTTACATCTTAAAAGGAGCCTAATGGCTCCTTTTTTATTTTAACAACCGCACAAACTGCTTAAAACCTGCGTGTGCACAAGGTATACTGAGGGTAATTTTCACGCTACTTTCAGATAGTAAAAAGCCAAATATGCAAAAATATGACGTTAAAACCTTTCAAGGTTTGATCCTGGCTTTACAGGATTATTGGGCGCAGCAAGGCTGTGTCATTATTCAACCACTTGATATGGAAGTGGGCGCAGGGACATTTCACCCGCAAACATTCTTAAAATCTATTGGCCCTGAGCCAATGTCGAGCGCATACGTACAACCGTGTCGCCGTCCTACCGATGGCCGCTACGGCGAAAACCCAAACCGCTTACAGCATTACTACCAATTTCAGGTAGTTTTAAAGCCATCACCAGATAACATTCAAGAGCTTTACCTAGGCTCACTAGAAGCGATGGGTATTGATACCCTAACGCATGAAGTACGCTTTGTAGAAGATAACTGGGAATCGCCAACACTAGGCGCATGGGGCTTAGGTTGGGAGATTTGGCTAAACGGTATGGAAGTAACGCAGTTTACATACTTTCAGCAAGTAGGGGGCTTAGAGTGCTCTCCTGTAACTGGTGAAATTACTTACGGCCTAGAGCGTTTAGCAATGTACATTCAAGGCGTAGACAGTATTTACGACCTAGTATGGGCAGACGGTCCATTAGGGCGTGTAACTTACGGCGATGTATTCCATCAAAATGAAGTAGAACAATCTACTTACAACTTTGAACACGCAAACGTAGATGACTTATTTGCACAATTTGATAAGTGTGAAGCTGAGAGCCAAAAGCTAATAGAAGCAAATTTACCACTGCCTGCTTACGAGCAAGTAATGAAAGCATCGCACGCGTTTAACTTACTCGATGCGCGCCATGCAATCTCAGTAACCGAACGTCAGCGTTATATTTTACGCGTTCGAGCGTTATCAAAAGCGTGTGCACAAAGTTATTACGATGCACGTGAAGCGCTTGGTTTCCCGCTGTGTAAGGATAAGTAAGCATGTCAGCACAAAATTTATTAGTAGAAATTGGCACCGAAGAGCTGCCACCAAAAGCACTGCGCAAATTAGCAGAAGCCTTTGCCGCAAACTTAACTGCAGAGCTTGAAACACTAGAGCTTGGGCATGAAGGCGTAAGCTGGTATGCATCGCCTCGTCGTTTAGGTTTACAAGTAAAAGCGCTTGAAGCAAAGCAGCAAGATAAAGAAGTAGAAAAGCGTGGCCCTGCAACTAAAGCAGCGTTCGATAGTGAAGGTAACCCAACTAAAGCAGCAATGGGTTGGGCACGTGGTTGTGGTATTGACGTAAGTGAAGCACAAACTCTTGAAACCGACAAAGGCGCTTGGCTTTTACATATTGCTAAAGTAGCAGGACAAGAAACCAAAACGCTGATGAGCGATGCCATTGCAAAGTCGTTAGCAAAGCTGCCAATACCTAAGCCAATGCGTTGGGGCGCGAATAAAACACAATTTATTCGCCCAGTTCATACCGTAACTATTTTATTTGGTGATGAACTTATTGAAGGCGAAATTTTAGGTAAGCAAGTAACTAATCAGTTACAAGGCCACCGTTTTCATCATCCAGAAAAAATCACCATTAACCATGCTGATGACGTGTTCGACGTATTAAAATCAGCCTACGTTATTGCTGATTACGAACAACGTAAAGCGCAAATCCGTGCACAAATAGAAGAAGCGGCAAGCGCAGTGAATGCGGTTGTTGCAATGGATGAAGACTTATTAGAAGAAGTTACTTCACTAGTAGAGTGGCCAGTAACGTTAACGGCAACATTTGAAGAAGCATTTTTAGATGTACCTGCCGAAGCGCTAATTTACACCATGAAGGATGATCAAAAATACTTCCCGCTATTAGATCAAAACGGCAAACTTTTAAATAAGTTTTTGTTTGTATCTAACATCGAAAGTAAAGATCCAAGTGTGGTTATATCTGGTAACGAAAAAGTAGTGCGCCCACGTTTAGCTGATGCGCAGTTCTTCTTTGAAACAGATAAAAAGAAAACCCTAGAAAGCCGCCTAGAATCACTTGATACTGTTTTATTCCAAAAGCAGTTAGGTACGCTTAAAGATAAATCTGTACGTATTAGCGAGCTTGCCGGCTACATTGCAGAGCAACTAGGTGCCGACAAAGACCTTGCAAAACGTGCTGGCCTATTAAGTAAAACAGACTTAATGACCGAAATGGTAATGGAATTTACCGACGTGCAAGGTGTAATGGGTATGCACTATGCACGCTTTGATGGCGAAGCAGAAGATGTAGCTATTGCACAAAACGAGCAATACATGCCGCGTTTTGCAGGCGACAATTTACCTACAAACCTAATCAGCTGTGCAGTAGCAATTGCAGATAAGTTTGATACGCTGGTGGGTATTTTTGGTATAGGCCAAGCACCAAAAGGTGACAAAGACCCATTTGCACTTCGTCGTGCTGCCATTGGTGCACTGCGTATCATGGTAGAAAAAGAGCTACCGCTTGATATTTTAGACCTAGTAGCAAAAGCACAAACACTGTTTGGCGAAAAGCTTACTAACCTAAATGTATCAACCGACGTATTTGACTTTATGCTAGGGCGCTTCCGCGCATGGTATCAAGACGAAGGCATTGAAGTAGATGTTATTCAGGCAGTACTGGCACGTCGTCCTACTAAACCTACTGACTTTGACCGTCGTGTTAAAGCAGTAAGCCACTTCCGTACGTTAGACGCCGCAGAAGCGCTTGCAGCAGCGAATAAGCGTGTAGGTAACATACTAGCTAAAAATAACATTACCACCGAAGGTGATGTTGATGAGAGCCTATTAAGCGATGACGCTGAAAAAGTATTAGCATCACAAGTAGCAAAATTTGCAACTGAGCTTGCACCACTTTACGCCGATGGAAACTACCAAGAGGCATTAAGCCAATTGGCGGGTATTCGCCAAAGTGTTGATAACTTTTTTGACAACGTCATGGTTATGGCCGACGATGAAGCTGTAAAGCAAAATCGCCTCGCACTATTAAGCCAGTTAAGCCGCTTATTTTTAGATATTGCAGATATATCTGTACTACAAAAATAACACCGCTTAAGCCAATAAAAAGCCAGCGTATTGCTGGCTTTTTAGTTTTAACAGAACGAAGGAAACCCATTAATGATGCCAATGAAACGAATTTTAACGCTTGCCATTGCCGGCTTACTCACAGCGTGTACTAGCCAAGTGTCTATTAACGACGTACTGCCACAGCAAGAGCTGGATAAAACAATTTACCTAAGAGGCGATTTTACGCTTTGGGATGCAGAGCCTCAGTACCAGTTTATGCCAGTAGGCGGCGCGCTTTACCAAGCAGAAGTTAAATTTAGCACCCCAGGTAAAGTGTACGAATTTAAAATAGCCGATGCCGATTTTAGTGAAGGCTACAACTGCGGCTACAGCGATGCCCAACCAGCAGGGCAAAAACTAACGCTCGGCCAACCCGTACTGGCAGACTGTAATACTATTTATAACTACTTTAGCTACACGCCAGCGATAAAAGGCACCTACATAGTAAGTATTGATTACAGTGACTATGATAAGCCGAAAGTGACGATAACGAAGAAATAGCTGTTAGTTGGGAGCTGTCAGCTTTTAGCTGCCCGAGTGGGCTTATAGATTTGCGACAAGGATGTTGTAGGTAGAGTGAAACGAAACCCAACATGTGCGGCGAATAGAACTGTGCTGGTGGTTATCAAATACGTTGGGTTTCGAAAATTCAACCCAACCTACATCAATAATAATTTTTATTGATTGCTATAAATATACAATCAAATTAATGAGCTTAGTTAGTCTAATTACAGTCGTAAACCAAAAGCGCGATAATGGATAAGTAGATTTTAAGTAGGTTGGGTAGAGTGAAACGAAACCCAACATATGCGGCGAATAAAACTGTTCTGCTGGTTATCAAATACGTTGGGTTTCGTAAAACTCAACCCAACCTACATCAATAATAATTTTTATTGATTGCTATAAATATACAATCAAATTAATGAGCTTAGTTAGTCTAATTACAGTCGTAAACCAAAAGCGCGATAATGGATAAGTAGATTTTAAGTAGGTTGGGTAGAGTGAAACGAAACCCAACATATGCTGCGAATAAAACTGTGCTGCTGGTTATCAAATACGTTGAGTTACGTAAACTTGTCTTGATTATAATTAACAAAACTAATCTATACTCTTATTTATCTGTTTATTTTATGGATAAAAATATGCGTTATAAACGTATGTTAGAGGCGGGCGCATGTTATTTTTTTACGGTAAATTTAGAAGATAGATCTCAGCCTTTGCTTGTGGAAAATATAGAGTTATTACGCCGTGTATATTCAAAGGTGGCA
This sequence comes from Pseudoalteromonas sp. 2CM37A, assembly GCF_023161885.1. Classification (NCBI taxonomy): domain Bacteria; kingdom Pseudomonadati; phylum Pseudomonadota; class Gammaproteobacteria; order Alteromonadales; family Pseudoalteromonadaceae; genus Pseudoalteromonas; species Pseudoalteromonas sp. 2CM37A. The sequence continues at coordinate 24,204 of NZ_JALNTJ010000014.1, read as the reverse complement.
AAAAAGCATCCAATAAAGACGATTGCAATTGTTATCATGCCCGATCACCTTCATGCTATTTGGCAATTACCTAAAGGTGATAGTAATTACGCAATGCGTTGGCGACTTATAAAATCAGGCTTTTCTCGAGAGCTGCCAGCAACAGAGTTTTGTAATAAAAGTCGAATAGCGAAAGGAGAGCGCGGGATTTGGCAGCGTCGCTATTGGGAACATAAAATTAGAGATGAAGAAGACTTAAATAATCATATTAATTATATTCACTACAACCCGGTGAAACATAACCATGTTATTAAAGTGAGTGATTGGCCATTTTCAAGCTTTCATCAATACGTTAAAAAATCAAAACTAAGCCAAGATTGGGAGTGCAATAATGATTCAACCACTTTGTATGATGAATAAAATTTCGGTGTTATAAAACAAGTTGGGTTTCCTAAAACTCAACCCAACCTACATTTGGTTTAAGTTCTTAACGATGCGTTAAATATACAAAAATAACCTAACTTACTAAACCAACTTTCAAACCTATAACCCTTTCTTCACCACATACCTATAAGGTGCTTCATTGGCGTCTGTAGCCACCAGCGTGTGATCCATAAACGTACAAAAACTTGGAATATCACGGGTGGTTGATGGGTCATCAGCGGTAATTAATAACGTTTCACCGTCGTTCATCTTACGAATTGCAGCGCGTAACATCATTACAGGTTCTGGGCAGCGTAGGCCCATGGCGTCTAATTGGTGATCGGGATTATCAAAGCTCATAAAAAGTTACCTGTAAAAATAGTCGCGGCTTGGTTTGGTCGGGTAGTTTAGCGCAATTAATCTGTTTGGTTAACTGTTTTGCATATAACGGGTAAGCGTAATACAGTAAAAAATAATCTGGTTTAAATTTAATACACCCGATCACATTATTCATATCAGCAATAAGCTGGTGGCATAAAAAAAGGCGAACTAACTTGCGCTAGTTCGCCTTTTTAATCACAAAGATGGTTTACATGTTTAAGCTAATAATTAGTCTTGAACACGTTCAAATACAGTCGCGATGCCTTGGCCTAAACCAATACACATAGTTGCTAGACCATATTTTGCATTTTTGTCTTCCATTAAGTGTATAAGCGAGGTGCTAATACGCGAACCTGAACAACCTAGTGGGTGGCCAAGTGCGATTGCGCCGCCGTTTAAATTCACTTTTTCATCAACCACGTCTGCTAAACCTAAGTCTTTAAGTACAGGCAGTGATTGTGCTGCAAATGCTTCGTTAAGCTCTGCTACGTCAATGTCATCAATAGTAATACCAGCTTGTGCAAGTGCTTTTTTACTTGCTGGTACTGGGCCGTAACCCATGATTGATGGATCGCAACCGGCAACAGCCATTGCTTTAACGCGTGCACGAATTGGTAAGCCAAGCTCTTTTGCTTTCTCTTCGCTCATTACTAACATGGCTGATGCGCCATCAGAAAGTGCAGAAGATGTACCCGCAGTAACCGAGCCAGAGGCAGGGTTAAATACTGGGCGAAGCTGAGATAAACCTTCAACCGTTGTTTCAGGGCGAATTACTTCATCATCTTCAACTAAAATTAAAGAGCCATCAGCTGCGTGACCTTCCATTGCTAAAATTTCGCGGCGGAAACGGCCTTCAACTGTTGCAGCATGTGCACGTTGATGTGAGCGGTATGCAAATTCGTCTTGCTGCTGGCGGCTAATTCCGTGAATAGTAGCAAGGTATTCTGCAGTTAAACCCATAGAGCCAGATGCTTGTGCAATTGAAGTTGCTAAGCCTGGGTGAAAGTCGTTACCGTGAGTCATAGGTACGTGACCCATGTGCTCAACACCACCAATAAGGTAAGTGTCGCCAGCGCCTGTCATAATAGCGCGTGCTGCGTCATGCAATGCTTGCATTGACGAGCCACATAAACGGTTAACGGTTGTAGCTGGTACTGAATGTGGAATACCCGCAAGCAGTGATGCGTTACGTGCAACGTTAAAGCCTTGCTCTAATGTTTGCTGTACACAGCCCCAATAAATATCGTCAATTGATGCAGGGTCAACTGCTGGGTTGCGCTCTAATAACCCTTTCATAAGGTGAGCACTTAAATCTTCCGCACGCTTGTTTTTAAATACGCCGCCTTTTGAGCGACCCATTGGTGTGCGGATACAATCTACAATTACTGGATTATTCATGATATTAACCTTCCACCTTATAGAAAACACGACCTTCTTCGGCCCATTTGCGAGTTTGCTCTGATACTTGGTAAATCGCACCTAGGTGAGCATATTTGTCTGCTGCTGCAACAAAGTTAGCTAAACCTGTTTGATCTAAGTAACGGAACGCGCCGCCTCTAAATGGAGGGAAACCAACGCCGTATACAAGGGCCATATCAGCTTCTTGAGGAGAAGCAACAATGCCTTCTTGTAAACAAAGTAGTACTTCGTTGATCATTGGGATCATACAACGGTCGATAATTTCTTGTTTATCAAATTCTTTAGGTGCATCAGTAATTGGCGCTAGTAGCTCAACTGCTGTTGCATCGCTTGATTTTTTAAGACGACCACGACGGTCTGTTTCGTACTTGTAAAAACCTGCTTTGTTCTTTTGACCAAAACGTTTTTCGTTAGCAAAAACAGTTACCGGATCTTTTTCTGCACGTGCCATACGCTCAGGGAAACCGTCAGCCATTACGCCAGTACAGTGATACGCCGTATCAATACCTACAACATCAAGCAGGTAAGCCGGGCCCATTGGCCAGCCAAATACGTTTTCCATTACTTTATCTACTTTTGCAAAGTTAGCGCCTTCAACAACTAATTTACTAAAGCCCGCAAAGTACGGGAATAAAACACGGTTTACAAAAAAGCCTGGGCAATCGTTTACAACAATTGGAGACTTGCCAAGTTTAAGCGCGTAATCAACAACTGCATTAATTGTTTTATCAGAGGTTTTTGCACCACGGATAATTTCTACTAATGGCATTTTTGGCACTGGGTTGAAAAAGTGCATACCACAGAAGTTTTCTGGCTTATCGAGTGCTTCTGCAAGTAAGTCTATACAAATAGTCGATGTGTTTGATGTAAGTACCGTGCCTTCTGGCATGTTCTTTTCAAGGTCAGCTAATACCGCTTGCTTAACTTTAGGGTTTTCTACAACCGCTTCAACAATAATGTTGGCGTTTTGTAGGTCTGCATCGTTAAGCGTTGGCTTAATTTTGCTAAGCGTTGCCAGCATTTTTTCCATTGGCATGTGGCCGCGTTTAACTTTTGCACCAAGTAGTTTAGATGCTTCGCCCATACCTAAATCTAGCGCATCCTGTTGGATGTCTTTCATTATGATTGGTGTGCCTTTATAAGCTGACTGGTATGCAATACCGCCGCCCATAATACCTGCGCCTAATACAGCCGCTTGTTTAATTTCAACATCGCTGTGCTTAGCAAGCTTACGTGCTTTACCTTTAATAAACTGGTCATTTAAGAAAATACCGGTTTGCGCTGCAGCTTCATTAGTACGCGCAAGTTTTGCAAAGTTAGCATTTTCGATTGCCATTGCTTCATCGCGAGTACAGTTGGCCGCTGCTTTAATAGTGCGAACTGCCATAACCGGAGCAGGATAGTGGCCTTTGGTTTTACCCATTACCATACCTTCTGCCATTGCAAAGCTCATGCCTTGCTCAACACGGTTTAATTTAAGTGGCTGAAGTTTAACATCGCGCTTTGCCTGCCAATCTAGCTTGCCGGCAATTGCTAATTCAAGTGTTGCTAGGCTTGACTCTAAAAGTTTGTCAGCACTAACTACCGCGTCAAACGCACCTACTTTTAGGGCGTCAGCGGCACGGTTTTCTTTGCCTGAGGTGATCCAAAGCATGGCGTTATCTGCGCCAATAATGCGTGGTAAGCGCACTGTGCCACCAAAACCAGGCATTATACCTAGTTTAACTTCTGGTAAGCCCATTTTAGCGGTTTCGCTTGCAACGCGATAATCGGTAGCAAGTGCCCACTCACAGCCGCCGCCAAGTGCCAAGCCATTTATAGCGCTAAGAGTTGGGAATGGTAAGTCTTCGATTGCGTCAAAAACGTCGGTTGCGTTTTTGATCCACGTTACTAATTCTTCTTCTGGTTTAGTAAATGTTGGTAAAAATTCGAAGATATCTGCACCAATAATAAAGTGATCTTTATCACTGGTAAAAATCATGCCTTTGATATCAGAATTAGACGCTAATTCTTTTAATGCTGCTGCACAATCTGAAAGAGTTTGCTGAGATAGTGTGTTTACAGAACCTGCAACACAAAACTTAAACTCGGCGATGTTTTCCTTTAGGAAGCTAACTTCAAAGGAATCGCTTTTATATAACATTATTATTCTCCCTAGTTGACGAACTAAGACTGGTACGATGAGTTTGCATTTCGACCAGTGTGCTTGCTTTAAAATTAAAATGCAACGAAAAATTTAACTCGGTTACAAACGGTTGGTTAAAATATAGCTGGTTTGGTGCTAAGGTGTACTGGAATGTGCTAAAGGTACTCATTAATTATTATGAGTGCGTAAATTAAATGTTGTTCATACTTTATTAAAGGCACTCTCATTATTGTTTTAGTGTCTCAAACTGGAAATTATTAACCCTGACAGGTCGTTAAACCTAAAGGATATTATGAAAAAAATTTTATTAAGCGCTGTGGCAGCTGCCTTTATTCTTCCTTTTAGTTCTGCCCAAGCGAGTATCGATAATGACGCGTTTTTAGATGCTGAAAAAAAAGTGCGCTATGGAAGCTACCAAGACTTTAAAGAAGCAATAAACGGGTTAGACCACCCGCTAAAGCCGTATGTCGAAAAAACATATTGGCAACGCCATCCCAATTTTAAATACCAAAGCGAAATTGAAGATTACCTAACCATTTATGAACATACCCCGCTTGAGTGGCCGGTACGTAAAGCGTGGTTAGAGTATCTTGAAAAAAACAATAAAAAAGCAGCGTATATAAAAAACTACCGAGAAACGTCTAACGCAGCGCTAACATGCACGTTTTTAGATTTTCAGCTTGATTTAGGGGCGCCAGAAAAAGCCATTTTTAATCAGGTTACCGATTTATGGACGGTGGGTAAGTCGCAACCGAATGAATGCGACTCACTATTTTCGCTTTGGCGCAAAAAAGGTTATTTAAATAATGAGCTTGTATGGAAGCGCATAACCCTTGCAGCGCAGGGCGGTACGCAAAGTTTACTCCCTTATTTAAAAACGTTGTTACCTAAAAACGAGCGTTACTTAGCCGATTTATATTTAAAAGTACGCCGCGACCCTAGTGCGGCCGCAGGCTTGTATCGTTATAAAACTAAGTCGGCAAAAGAAGCGCAAATAGCCATTTATGGTGTTAAGCGTTTAATTTGGCGCGATAAAGCGCTGGCTTTAAGAGCCTGGCAAAAGCTAGAAAAAATGTTTACCTTCAGCGATGAAGAAAAAGCAGATTTGTATTACACGTTTGCTTTATCGCTTGCTTCAAGTGGGCATAAACAGGCCAGTTTTTGGCTTAATAAAGTGCCTAAAGCGCGACAAGACAGAAAGTTAATTCAGTGGCAACTTGGTAATATGCTTAAAACCCAAGACTGGGAAGGCATAGCGGCTTTTTTTACAGGTAAAGACGATTTAAGTTTAGGTCAGCAATATTGGCTTGCTTATAGCTATGCTAAGCGAGGCGAGCAACAAAAAGCAGACGAAATTTGGACTAAAGTGGCCGCTAACCGCGATTACTATGGTTTTTTAGCGGCGGCACGATTAGGGCTGCCAGTTGATTTAAATAATCAGCCTTTGCAGGTTGATCAAAAATTAGTAGAGAAGGTGAAGAATGCGCCGGGCTTTAAACGTGCAAAAGCACTTTACGAACTCGAGCGTTTTACCTCTGCACGCCGAGAATGGAATTACTTAACGAACACCTCTACAGATGAAGAAAAACTAGCTGCTTCAAAGGTTGCAGCGCAAAACAATTGGCACGATAACGTTATTTTCACGTTAGCTAAAATTAAAGCATGGGATTATGTTGAACTGCGTTTTCCGTTTGCATTTCAAGATATATTTGAGCGCTACAGTAAACGCAGCAAAATAGACCCCGCGTGGAGTATTGCAATTGCACGGCGCGAAAGCTCGTTTGCACCAGATGCGCGTTCGCATGCAAATGCGCGTGGTTTAATGCAATTGCTCCCTAGTACGGCAGAATACGTTAACAAAGCAAGGGTATCGAGTACGCGTTTGTACCAACCTAAAACCAATATACGCTTAGGTACTAGTTACTTGCAGTACTTAAAAAAGAAAAACAAAGGGAATGAAATACTTGCTACGGCTTCTTACAACGCAGGGTATCATCGTATTAAACGCTGGTTACCTGACGAAGCCATACCAGCAGAGCTATGGGTTGAGCTGATCCCGTATAGAGAAACGCGAGATTACGTAAAAAATGTGTTTGCTTATCGCCAAGTTTATCACACCCGGATGGGCCGAGAAGGAAACGTGCTCGCGCCGTTACTCAACATGAAAATGGGCGGGTAAATTATGTAATACCAATTGCCTAAAATATTTAGCCATTCTAGCGTGCTAAATAAAGGGCTAATAACTTAACATGATGGGTATAAGTATTAGGGGGATATTTACATGTTAAATATCCCCCTTTTTTGAGCGCTTTACGTTTAAGTGGTAGACTCAAAGCAAGTTAAATTTAACAGATGGATTAACAATGGATAAATTAGCCGTTTTATATGCAGAGCATATTGCCACATTACAACAACGTACGCGTACAATTTGTGACCGTGAAGGGCTCGAGGGTTTAGTTATTCACTCAGGCCAAGCTAAGCGCCAGTTTTTAGACGACATGTATTACCCATTTAAAGTTAATCCACACTTTAAAGCATGGCTTCCTGTTATTGATAATCCACATTGTTGGATTGTGGTAAATGGTAGCGATAAACCTAAGCTTATTTTTTACCGCCCAGTTGATTTTTGGCACAAAGTGCCAGATGAGCCGCGTGATTTTTGGGCTGAGTACTTTGATATAGAATTATTGCTACAGCCTGATCAAGTTGAAAAACTATTACCTTACGATAAAGCTAAATACGCTTACATGGGCGAATACCTAGAGGTAGCGCAAGCGCTTGGCTTTAGTATTATGAACCCTGAGCCGGTACTTAACTATTTTCATTATAACCGCGCTTATAAAACGCAGTACGAGCTTGAATGTTTACGCCAAGCCAACCGCATTGCGGTAGATGGACATAAAGCAGCACGCGATACGTTTTATAATGGTGGTAGCGAATTTGATATTCAGCAAGCGTACCTTATGGCTACACGCCAAAGCGAAAACGAAATGCCGTATGGCAACATAGTAGCGCTTAACGAAAACTGCGCTATTTTGCATTACACACATTTTGAGCCAAAAGCACCGCTTACTCATAATTCATTTTTAATCGATGCTGGCGCAAACTTTAATGGGTATGCCGCAGATATAACCCGTACGTACGATTTTAAAAAACAGGGCGAATTTGCTGAGCTAGTACAAACTATGACGGCAATACAAATTGAGTTAGGCAACGCATTAAAGCCAGGCATGTTATATGGCGATTTACACGTTGATTGCCATAACCGTATTGCGCAAATTCTTAGCGACTTCAATATTGTAAACTTACCTGCAACAGAAATTGTGGAACGTAAAATTACCTCAACATTTTTCCCTCATGGCTTGGGCCATCACCTTGGCTTACAAGTGCACGATATGGGCGGCTTTATGCGTGATGATAAAGGCACCCACCAGCCATCGCCAGAAGGGCACCCATTCTTGCGTTGTACTCGTAAAATAGAGAAAAACCAAGTGTTTACTATTGAGCCAGGGCTTTACTTTATAGACTCATTATTAGGTGATTTAGCGCAAACCGACAGTAAGCAGTTTATTAACTGGGAAAAAATCGAGTCGTTAAAACCATACGGCGGTATTCGTATTGAAGACAATATTATTGTTCACGAAGACAGCCTAGAAAATATGACTCGTGATTTAGCGCTCGACTAAGCTAATAAAGACGAGCTCGCCAATACGCGCTAAAATACGCGAATGCAAAGGGGCCTTTTGGCCCCATTTTTAATTGAGCTTTAATTATGTCTGAATATAAATACCCCGCCGATGATGTGTTTCATCAAGAAGAAATTAAAAAAAGCACCTTTATAGTTCATATCGCGCATACGCCAGACCTACAGGCTGCTAAAGCATTTATTAAAAGCATTGAAGAAAAGTACCCAGATGCTCGTCATAATTGTTGGGCGCACGTAGCGGGTAACCCAGGCGGAAGCCATGTTTATGGTTTTTCTGATGATGGCGAGCCAAATGGTACCGCAGGAAAGCCCATGCTTAATGTGCTGGTGGGTTCTGGACTTGGCGAAATTACTGCGGTTGTCACCCGTTATTTTGGCGGTATAAAGCTGGGCACCGGTGGGTTAGTACGTGCCTATGGTGGGTCGCTTAATAATGCACTTTCGCAGCTAAAAACGGTGACTAAAGTACCGAGTATCGAGATTGTAGGCCAGAGTGAATACAGCATGCAGGGCGCAATAGAGCAATTGTTAAAAACCAATTATCAAGTACTTAATATAGAAAAACAATTTACTGCTAATATTGAATGGGTTATTACTATTGATAGCCGCCAAGCAAAACAGGCCATTAAAGATATTTTTGATTTAAGCCATGGCGCAGTTGAGTTAACTATCAAAGAGTAAGACAATAACTTACACACTTATATTTACTAATAATAAAAGCGATAAGCTACATGCAATTTCGTACCATCATAAAAATCCTTGGCCAACTTGTTGCGCTGTTTAGTATTACCATGGTGCCGCCTGCGGTGGTGTCTTTATTTTATAAAGATGGTGGTGGTGTTCCTTTTGTATTAGCGTTTATATTTAGTGTGGTTATTGGTTTAACAGCTTATTACCCAAACAGGCATGAAAACGGCGACTTAAAAGCACGCGAAGGCTTTTTAATTGTTGTTCTGTTTTGGCTGGTACTAGGGGCGTTTGCATCGTTACCGCTGATTTTTTTACAAGAACCTAATTTGTCTATGGCCGATGCGGTGTTTGAGGCCTTTTCTGGCCTTACAACCACTGGGGCCACGGTACTTACCGGAATTGAATACCTGCCTAAGTCTGTTTTGTTTTATCGCCAGCAATTACAGTGGTTTGGCGGTATGGGGATCATTGTACTTGCTGTTGCTATACTGCCCATGCTTGGGGTCGGTGGCATGCAGTTATACCGAGCTGAGATCCCAGGCCCAGTAAAAGATTCAAAAATGACCCCCCGCATTGCCGATACCGCAAAGCACCTTTGGTACATTTATGTGTCGTTAACGGTAACCTGTATGTTGGCGTATTGGGCGGCAGGTATGGAGTGGTTTGATGCTATATGCCATGCGTTTTCTACAGTGGCGATTGGCGGTTTTTCTACTTACGATGCCTCAATAGGGCACTTTGATAGCCCTGTCATTAACTTTATATGTGTTTTCTTTTTAATTATTGCTGCGGTGAACTTTTCACTGCATTACGCGGCGGTAGCGAGTCGTAATATTCAGGTATACATTCGCGACCCTGAATTTAAAGTTTTTTTACTGATTCAGTTAGCGCTGGTGGTGATTTGTTTTACGGTGCTTTCATCTAACGAAATATTTGCCGATGGTGATGAAACCCTCGATCAGGCCTTATTTCAGGCGGTGTCTATGAGTACCACAGCCGGTTTTGCCACCGATAACTTTTCTACTTGGCCGCTGTTTTTACCTATATTGCTTATTTTTTCGAGCTTTATAGGTGGCTGTGCAGGTTCAACCGGTGGCGGTATGAAAGTTGTACGCGTGTTTTTACTTTACCTACAAGGCATACGTGAGCTTAACCGCTTAGTGCACCCACGTGCTATATACTCTATTAAGCTTGGTCGTAAAGCCCTGCCCGATAAAGTAGTTGAAGCGGTTTGGGGGTTTTTCTCAGCGTACGCATTGGTGTTTATTATTATAATGCTGGCGCTAATGGGAACCGGCATGGATAACATTACCGCGTTCTCTGCTACAGCGGCATGTTTAAATAATTTAGGCCCAGGCTTAGGTGATGTTGCCTCGCATTATGGGGCGGTGAGCGATGGTGCCAAATGGCTATTAACCATTGCCATGGTATTTGGTCGCTTAGAAATATTCACTTTACTCGTGCTATTTACGCCGACCTTTTGGCGTGGGTAATAATATACAAATGATGCTTAGGAACAGGCATGCCACATTCTAATTTATATAAATTACACCAGTTAACAACAGGGCGATTGGTCGACTTGGAAATTGTTACGCCTACCAGTAGTAAACGCGTGAAAACAGAGTTTATTGGCTTGCTAGAAAATAAATTTATTATTTTAAATTACCCAAGTTCAAAGCGTTTAGCTGCTGCAAGTGATTACCTACGTGATGGTGTAATGGTGGTGGTAAGAGCGGTTATAGAAGGCAGTGGCGGACAAGTAATAGCATTTAGGCAGCAACTTATGTCGGTTGCCTCACACCCTGCTAGGCTCATTTTTATTAATTACCCTACGCAAGTGCAGTTATTTGCACTGCGCGCGCAAACACGCATACCTACCTTATTACCTGCAAAATTAACTCTCAGTGACGATAGAGTACTTGAAGGGGTGATTAAAGACATCTCGCTTACCGGGGTGATGTTTGATGTACGCGGCGATCAAAACGATGAAAATATTAAAGATATGCAATGCACGGTGACGGTTGATACCAACAATAAAGCATTTACTGGCGAAATATGCAGTGTAAAAGAACACGCCGCAGGAGTTAATTGTGGTATTAAACTTCTAGCCAGTGAAGATGAAATGAAGGCATTTATGAAAGAGCACTTTATCGATCCCGCGATGCTTGAGCTGCCATTAGAATAAGCACTTTCGCTTAATAGCAACAAATGGCCATTTTTTATTTGAGTGGCAGTCATATTTTTTAAAAATTCAAAAAATAATTTTTATTTTCTATAAAAATCAGCTGTATAGATTAGTTTTACGAGTGAGTTATTTTAATACGTTAGCTCCCCTCACGGCTAAAATTTAGTCTCTTTTTTCGATAAAACTTCATTCTTACAATTTACGCCGAAAATTGTAGCTTTTTTCTCTTATGTAACTAGCTGTTTTTATTGCATTTAAAAACTTAGCTTTACCCATTGTTGCTAGTTTGCAACATGAAACCCCCGCAGATTTATCAAAAATAGCCAAGCACTCTTTTAACTGATTGAAATTAATGAGCTTTTAAAACTTGGCATTCAAGTTGTAATAGTCTGGCTGTACTGAACAATAACGTGATTTAAAGTAAAACACTTAATCGCACACATATACTTGAAGGAATTATATTATGAAAAGCATTAATAAAACTTTAGCACTTATCGCCCTTGCTTCATCATCAGCGGCATTTGCAGCAACCGATTTTGATACGTTAGATGTAGATGGCAGCGGCACGATTAGCAAATCAGAGGCATCAATTGATGCAAAACTGATGAGCATGTTCTCAGAATTAGATACTGACCAAGATGGTGAGCTATCAAAAGAAGAATTTTCAGAAGCTTAAAGTGTGGTAACAATCCTGAGTTGCCAATGACAACCTAAGTAGGCAAGGGAGCTTACGAAAAAGGATTACAAGGATTGCGTACACCACGTAGTGAACTTAACTAATTTGTTTATATTGAAGGATTAAATTATGAAGCATTTAAATAAAGCACTCGCATTTATGGCTATTGCCTCTTCTTCTGCTGCCTTTGCAGGAACTGATTTTGACACGCTAGATGTAGATGGCAATGGCGCCATTAGCCAAGCTGAAGCATCGGTTGATGCGGATTTAATGGCTGAGTTTGTTGAGCTTGATACCGATGGAAATGGTGAGCTTTCAAAGCAAGAGTTCTCTAAATACTAGGGTGTGATGATCTTTGCCAATTGAGGCAGGACAGCGCATGTTCACTTAGCAAAGAGTCATTTGCTCTAACCCAATGTGCATTAAAACTTAGTAATGCACATTGGCAAAAGCACTTTTTAGTTAATTTTTAAACCCATGGATCTTAGAAAAGGATTTCCTCTTAATTAGGACACAACTATGAAAACATTAAATACAGCACTTGCCGTTATCGTATTAGCTTCTTCATCAGCGGCGTACGCTGCAGTCGACTTTGCCTCGTTTGATGCCGATGGTGATGGTGCAATTTCAAAGCAAGAAGCGCAGGTAAATTCACAGCTAGTGAAAATTTTTGACCAGCTAGATACTGATGGTAATGGTGAAATTTCTGAGCAAGAGTTTTCAAAAGTACAGTAATTAGAAGCTGCTAAGCAGGGTTGCCTAGCATTAAAAAAACATACTCCACTAAAGCCGCCTTAGTCAGCGGCTTTTTTGTGTTTAACTATAAAAATATAGCGCTAACTTGGAATAGCTTTTCTACTACGTTTATATGCTTTTTATCGATTAAAAACATAATAACGTGATCACCAGACATAATAACCGTGTCGTCGTGGGCAATCAGTACGTCGTCATTACGTACAATAGCGCCAATCGTTGTACCTGCAGGTAGCTTGATATCGGCAATCGCACGGCCAACTACTTTTGATGTGTTTTCATCGCCATGGGCAACGGCTTCAATGGCCTCTGCCGCGCCTTTACGTAACGAGTACACATTAACAATATCGCCACGGCGTACGTGTGTAAGTAGCGCCGAAATAGTTGCTTGTTGTGGTGATATAGCAATATCTATTTCACCCCCTTGCACTAAATCTACATACGCACCACGCTGAATAAGCACCATGGTTTTTTGTGCGCCCATGCGTTTTGCAAGCATGGCCGACATTATATTTGCTTCATCGTCGTTGGTTACGGCAATAAACACATCAACTTGCTCTATGTGCTCTTCAGATAGTAGTTCTTGGTCTGAGGCGTCTCCACAAAACACGACGGTGTTATCTAGCATTTCAGAGAGTTGCTCAGCACGCTCTTTACTACGCTCTAGTAACTTAACGCTGTGGTTTTTTTCCAGTGAGCGAGCAAGGCCTGCACCAATGTTACCGCCACCGGCTATCATAATTTTTTTGTAAGAACGCTCAAGTTTTTGTAGCTCGTTCATAACTGCGCGAATATGCTTAGTGGCAGCAATGAAAAATACTTCATCGTCCGCTTCTATTACCGTGGTGCCCAGTGGCTTTATAGCTTTACCTTGGCGATAAATTGCTGCTACACGGGTTTCTACATTCGGAATATGCTCTTTTAAAGCAGAAAGCGCATAACCCACTAATAAGCCACCGTAGTAAGCTTTTACAGCCACAAGAGAGAGCATGCCATCGGCAAATTGCAGCACTTGCAACGCGCCTGGGTAATCTATTAAACGGCGAATATATTTGGTAACAAGTGCTTCGGGGGCAATATAGTGATCAACCGGGAGGTCATCGTTATGAAATAGCTTTTCGCGGTATTTTAAATATTGCTCTGATCGGATACGGGCTATTTTAGTTGGCGTATTAAAAATACTATACGCGACTTGGCACGCCACCATATTGACTTCATCTGAGCTGGTTACCGCAATAATCATGTCGGCGTCTTCAGCACCTGCACGTCTGAGCACATCTGGGTGAGCACTGTGCCCCGTGACCCCTTGTAAGTCGTACTTATCTTGTAGCTCTCGTAAGCGGTTGCCGTCTATATCAACAACGGTTATTTCGTTTTGTTCGCCAACTAAGTTTTCAGCAAGCGTACCACCGACTTGTCCGGCACCGAGTATGATTATTTTCATTATTTACCCGAATTACTGTTTAATTAAAAAAATAGCCATTTACTGTTTAATAAATGGCTATTGAGTGTACGGCTATTAGGCTTTTTTAACTAGCTTAGCGTAATAAAATCCGTCGCTTTCACCTGGTAGTAATTGTAAACCAGGGTTGGTAACTGTGTCGTTGTCGTGCAGTGGTATATGCTCAACGTCACTATTATTAGCTAAAAATTTAGCGACTTGCTGTTGGTTCTCTTGCGGCAGTACCGAACAGGTTGCGTATATCATTGTGCCGCCTGGTTTAAGTAGCGGCCAAATGCTATTGAGTATATCGCTTTGTAGTGTGGCTAAATCTTCAATGTCTGATGCGCGGCGAAGCCATTTTATATCTGGGTGGCGGCGTATAACACCGGTTGCCGAACAAGGGACATCTAATAAAATGCGGTCAAACTGTTGCTCATCCCACCATGTGTGTGGCTGCGAAGCGTCTGCACATTGTAGGTCTGCGCCTAAACCGATACGGGTTAAATTTTGTTTAACACGTTCTAGGCGAGTGGCGTCACTATCAAGTGCTAATACTTCTGCATCAGCAAGCTCTAATATATGACATGTTTTACCGCCAGGTGCTGCACAGGCATCTAAAATGTATTCATCAGCTTGAGGTGCTAAAAAGCGTGCGGCTAATTGTGCTGCGGCGTCTTGAACTGAGCAGGCGCCCACATCAAATTCTGGCAACGAAAATACATCACGCGGCTTAGCTAGTTTAATACCATCAACAAACTCAGGGTTTAACGTGTGCTCTATATCGTTAGCCGTTAACATTTCGCTGTATTGTTGCGTGCTGTATTGGGCTTGATTGACACGTAACCACATAGGGGCTTGTTGTTGGTTTTCTTCAAGAAGCGCTTCCCAGTTGTCTGGGTAGGCAGCTTGCACTTGTTTAATAAACCAATTTGGATGGTTATATAAACACACTGGTATTTGCTTGGCTTTTTCTTCAAGCTCGCTTTGTTGGCGCTGAAAACTACGCAAAATAGCGTTGATTAAGCCTTTTAAGCCTAATGCACGCATTTGGCCAAGGGCATTAACGGTTTCAGAAATGGCGGCATGCGGTGGCACGCGCATATGCTGCAGCTGATAGATACCGACATACAACAAAAACTGAAAAATACGACGCTTACCTTTAAGTGGCTGTTCTACTAAATGTTGGCAGTAGTTTTCAAGGCTAGGTAGGTAGCGCAACACGCCGTAACAAATTTGCTGTAATAGCGCTTTGTCTTTAGGGGGCAGGCCTTGGCTGGCAAATGGTAGCTCTTGATTTAGCGAAGCGCCTTTATCAACCACGTTATATAAAGTTTCAGCGGCAAGCGCACGTACGTTTTGAACATTACTCATTGTTTTCGCCTAATACGGTACCAGGAGTTACCCAGTCACTGCGACCGTTTAAAAAGTCGCTAATTGCCATTGGTTTTTTACCTTGGGGTTGCAGCTGTGTAATACTTAATGCCTGCTTGCCACACGCCACTACAATGCCGTTTTTATCGCTTGATAAAACAACGCCCGCAGGGCCTGTTTGCTCAACGACTGAGGCTTGGTAAACTTTTACGCTGTGCTCACCCATTTGAGTAAAACACACTGGCCATGGATTAAATGCACGAATATTACGCTCAATTTGTACAGCATCCATCGTCCAATCAATATTTGCTTCCTCTTTTGAAAGCTTTTTAGCGTAATTTGCCAGCTCGTCGTTTTGCGGCTCTGCTATAAGCTCGCCATTGGCTAACTTATTAATGGTTTGAACAAGTGCTCCGGGACCAAGTTCAGCCAGTTTAGTGTATAAACTGGCACTGGTTTCATCCGCAGCAATAGGGCAGCGGCTAATGTGCAGCATGTCGCCGGTATCAAGCCCTTCATCCATTTGCATTATGGTTACGCCGGTATCTTCATCGCCAGCCCAAATTGCGCGCTGTATAGGGGCAGCACCGCGCCAGCGCGGTAAAATAGAGCCATGCACATTTAAGCACCCTAAGCGTGGCGCCTCTAAAATGGCTTTTGGTAAAATTAAGCCATAAGCCACCACTATCATGATATCGGCATTTAAGCTTTTAAGCTCAGTGAGTGCGTCTTCATTTTTTAATGATTGTGGCTGAAAAACAGGTAGCTCATGTTCAAGCGCAAGCGCTTTTACTTCACTGGCTTTTAACTTTTTACCACGCCCAGCAGGGCGATCTGGTTGGCTGTAAACTCCAACAATTTGGTGTTCGCTTTGAATTAACGCTTGTAGGTGACGAGCGGCAAAGTCCGGCGTACCGGCAAATATAATGCGTAGTGGTTTTGTCACTGAGTTTTCCTAAGGTGCTTATTACTTCGCTGCAAATTTAGCTTCTTTTTCAAGCTTTTTGCGAATACGTTGACGCTTTAATGGCGATAGGTAATCAATAAATAGTTTACCTTGTAAGTGATCTAGTTCGTGTTGAATACAAATAGCTAATAGCTCATCTGCATCTAGTACAAATTCTTCACCATTTTCGTTAAGAGCAGCAACGGTTACGGTTTCAGCACGGTCTACTTTTGCGTAAGAGTTAGGCACTGATAAACAGCCTTCTTCGCTAATTGTTGCACCATCTTTTTTAATAATTTGTGGGTTAATTAAAACCAGTGGTTCGTCGCGTTCTTCTGATACGTCGATCACCACTATACGTTGATGAATATCAACCTGTGTAGCAGCTAGCCCAATGCCGTTTTCATCGTACATTGTCTCTAGCATGTCTTTTACAATTTGGCGAACGTTGTCATCAACCTGTGCAACTTCTTTTGCTACCGTACGTAAACGCTCATCTGGAAATCTTAAAACTTCTAACCTAGCCATAGTTACCTTTTTACACTTGTGCTTAATTTAGGGTATTGTATGCTCTTATTTTAGCCATTCGCGTTCCCCTTTAACAGGTTTTGGTCAATAATAATGAAAAAACAATACAAGGAAGCCCAATGAAATCTCAATTGGCTGCAATTATGTTTGCACTAAGTACTGCTTTTCCTGCAGTCGCTGATGTTTTACAAATAAAAAAAGATGCTCCAAAACAATATGTTGTAAAAAAAGGCGATACCCTTTGGGATATTTCCGGCATTTATTTAGAAGAACCATGGCTGTGGCCAGAGTTGTGGCAAATGAACCCGCAAATAGATAACCCGCATCTAATTTACCCAGGCGATGCACTCGCGTTAGTGTACGACGCCGACGGTAACCCGCGTTTGGTGATTAATAAAGCGTACAGAAAGTTATCGCCGCAAGGGCGTATTACACCAAAAGGTAATAACGCCATCACCACTTTGCCACTTGAAATAATTAAACCTTATTTAAGCTATGAGCAAGCGATTAACAGCGATGACATAGATGATAAGCCGTATATTTTAGGGGCAAACGAAAATACTAAAACGCAAACTCTCGGGCATATTTTATACGTTAAGGGCGATTTAAAAGTACATAAAGCGTATGCTATTTATCACAAAGGCGAACCTTACATAGATACACAAACCGGTGAAGAGCTAGCCACTCGCGCTACTTATGTCGGTATGGCTCGTGCATTTAGAACGGGCGATGAAAGCAATGGCGTACCATCGTCTTTACGGGTTGAGTCAGTTAAACAAGAAATACAACAGGGCGATTTTTTACTCCCTGCTATGCAAGGGCAAATGTTACCAGCGTACTTTAATATGCATCGTCCTAAGCAAAGTATATCCGGCAGTGTTATTGACTCGCCGCGCCAAGTAAGAGAATTCAGCACAATGGATGTAGTGGTGCTAAACTTAGGTGCTGAGCAACAAATTGAAGTTGGTCATATCCTCGATTTAGAACGCCAATCACCCACCGTTATTGATGGCCCTCGAGGACCGCGTTATCCAGAGGATTCGAGCAAATTTGAAAAGCTTTTATCTGATGCAGGTGAATTATTTGGCAGCGAGCCAGATGAAGACACCACAACATGGACAATGCCACACGAAAAAGTGGGTGAGTTAATTGTATTTAAAGTGTATGACAAAGTGAGTTATGCATTAATAACAAAAAATCAGCACCCAATTCGCGTTGGAGATAGTGTAGTAATTCATTAAGTTGTAGCGAGTCGGTGCTCTAGGAGAGAGCATGGATCAGTCATCTGGCAAGCTAGCCCACTGGCTTGCCTTTTATATGTGTAAAGGCTTAGGTATTAAAACACTGTTAGCCTTATCACATACTCACCCCCTCGAATCATTATTTGATTTAAACCAAAGTGAATTACAACAGCTTGGCCTTACCCAAAACCAAGCCTGCAACTTACTCAATACCAATTGGCAGCAAGTAAACCATTACGAGCAACAAATACAGCAGCTTAATATTACAGTGGTGTGTATTTTTGATGCGCTATACCCAAACGAGCTAAAACACATAGCCAGTGCCCCTTTACTGTTATTTTGTAAAGGCGATATATCGCTATTATCTAGCCCGCAAGTGGCTATTGTTGGCAGTAGAAACGCGACCCCTACGGGGCTTGAAATAGCTTCGGAGCTTGCTTATCAGCTTACTTTAGCCGGTATTACTGTTACCTCGGGCATGGCGCGGGGTATTGATGGTGCCGCGCACAAAGGTGCATTGGCCAATAATGGCAAAACAATTGGTGTATTAGGGACTGGGGTTGATATTTACTACCCCAAACGCCATAAATTATTAACAGACCAAGTATTAGAGCATGGCTTATTAATAAGCGAGTTTTTACCGGGTACCGCTGCTAATGCGCATAACTTTCCACGCAGAAACCGTATTATATCTGGGCTGTCTTTAGGCGTGGTTATTGTAGAGGCTGAAATTAAAAGCGGTTCATTGATCACGGTACGTTACGCTATTGAACAAAATAAAGAAGTGTTTGCAGTACCAGGCTCTATTAAAAACCCATTATCGCAAGCGAGTCACTTTTTAATAAAGCAGGGCGCTAAGTTAGTCGAAAATGTAACAGATATTTTAGATGAGGTGAGCTTTTCTTATCAAAGCGGTCTATATAATAAAGAGGAGCCTGTAAACAAACAGTCACAGTGTGAGGTGTTAAATAGTATAGGGTATGAGGTAACCAGTGTTGATGAAATTGTACGTCGCGCCAAGTGGCCAATTGATAAAGTGCTGGCAAGGTTGCTCGATTTAGAGTTAGACGACGAAATAGAGCGAGTGTTAGACGGGTATATAAAGCTAAGCACAGGAAGGTAATATGTTTGATATTCTCATGTATCTTTTTGAAAACTACATTCACAGTGAAGCCGATATTTATATTGAAGAAAACGAGCTTACCGATGAATTACTTCGCGCGGGCTTTAATAAGACCGAAATTTTTAAAGCGTTAAACTGGCTTGAACAATTGGCCGATTTACAACGCAGCGACGAGTCGCCCTACTTAATTACAAAGCCTCACCAAGCAATGCGCATTTTTACCGATAGCGAATGCAAAATGTTAAACGTTGAATGCCGTGGCTTTTTGATGTTTTTAGAGCAAATAAGGGTGGTTAACAGTGTAACCCGCGAAATGGTTATGGACCGCCTTGCCGCATTAGATAAACCTTATATTTCGCTCGACGACTTAAAGTGGGTGGTGCTTATGGTGTTATTTAACGTACCTGGCTCAGAAGAGGCTTACGAGCAAATGGAAGACCTTATATTTGACGAACCCACCGAACTTCTACATTAAAATTGTATGCCAAACCACTTAAACATATATGCACAGCTTGTATCTTTAAGTGGTTTGGGTATATTAGGCGAAAATTCAGCAACCCATTAGGAACCTCATGAGTAAAATCGACCATTCGCTTTTCTCGGCGGATAAACACGCCTTAGAAAAAGAATACGAAGTCTGCCCACAATGTGGTTCTGAATTAGTGATCCGTAACTCTAAAACAGGTCCGTTTTTGGGTTGTGCTAGTTACCCTAAATGCGACTTTATTCGTCCATTAGCGCATCACGACAGCAACGAAATAAAGGTTCTTGAAGATTCAGCCTGCCCACAGTGCACAAAACCGCTGGTGGTTAAAAACGGCCGTTATGGTATGTTTATTGGGTGTACAGGGTACCCTGAGTGTCATTATATCGCCCACGATGACGAACCTAATAATAACGATGATGAATTACCTGGGTGTCCTAAATGTAAAAAAGGGCAGCTAGTTGCACGCAGCAATAAATTTGGTAAAACGTTTTACTCATGCGATTGTTACCCAAGCTGTAAATATACTCTAAATAACAAACCCATAGCCAAGCCATGCCCTAAGTGCGATTGGCCGCTTGTTATTGAGAAAAAAATGGCTAATGGTACTGTGCTACAGTGCCCACAAAAAAGTTGCCTGCATAAACTTACCACTACTGATTAATATAAATTTCTGGAGCATATTTTGTCAGACCTTTCTACATTGCCTACGGCTATATCTTGCTTAGAACAAGGTAAAGTTATTTTATATCCTACTGAAGCTGTCTATGGTTTAGGGTGTGATCCAGATAATCAGCAAGCTGTTGAGAAGTTGCTAGAAATAAAACAGCGTCCCGTTGAAAAGGGCCTTATTTTAATCGCCGATAACTACGGCCAGTTATTAAAGTATGTTGACGATGTAAAGCTGCCAATGGACAAGCGCGCTGATATTTTCTCTAGTTGGCCCGGTGCTATTACCTGGGTAATGCCTGCAGCTGAAAATACGCCTAAATGGTTAACAGGGCAGTTTGATACGATTGCCGTACGGGTTACTGATCATCCAAGTGTTAAGCGCTTATGCCAGCAATTAGGCAAGCCTCTTGTCTCTACTAGTGCTAATTTAACCGGACAGCCAACGGTAACAAGTATTGAACAAGCCAAGCAGCAATTTGCAGATAAGGTAGGCTGTTACATTGATGAGCCCTTAGGGGGCAACACGCAGCCAAGCACAATTAAAGATGCCATGACCGGCAAAGTATTTAGAGGTTAATATGCAAAGCGAATTATTAGAACAAGTAAAAGCGTATTTTATGGCTTTGCAAGACACCATTTGCCAAGGTTTAGAGCAGGCCGATGGCAATGCAAAATTTGTAGAAGATAGCTGGCAACGTGCCGAAGGCGGTGGCGGGCGTACGCGTGTTACCACTAACGGTAATGTAATAGAGCAAGGCGGCGTTAACTACTCGCATGTGTTTGGTGCATCTATGCCGGGCTCTGCGACCGCTCATAGACCAGAGCTTGCAGGGCGAAGCTTTCATGCGTGTGGTGTTTCATTAGTTATTCATCCAAAAAACCCACATGTTCCTACAAGTCATGCCAATGTACGCTTTTTTATAGCTGAAAAAGAAGGCGAAGAGCCTATTTGGTGGTTTGGCGGAGGGTTTGACTTAACGCCTTTTTACCCCGTTTTTGAAGATGTACAGCATTGGCACCAAGTCGCACACGACATTTGTGCACCATTTGGTGAACAAGTGTATCCAAAATACAAAACGTGGTGTGATGAATATTTTTACCTAAAACATCGCGACGAAACACGCGGTGTAGGCGGCTTATTTTTTGATGACTTAAACGAGCTAGGGTTTGAGCAGAGCTTTGCATTTATGCAATCGGTTGGTAATGGCTTTTTAGATGCGTACTTACCTATTATTGAGCGTCGTAAAAATGATGAATACACGCAACAGCAGCGCGACTTTCAATTGTATCGCCGCGGTCGTTACGTAGAATTTAACCTTGTGTGGGATAGAGGTACTCTATTTGGCTTACAAAGCGGTGGGCGCACAGAGTCTATATTAATGTCGATGCCGCCACTGGCGCGTTGGGAATACAATTATAAGCCCGCGCCCGACAGCGCAGAGGCTAATTTGTATCAATACTATTTACGTCCACAAGAGTGGCTAAGCACTAAACCTACTGATTTGATAGCCAGAGAGTGGCAATTATAAATATTAAATTAAGGTAGGGGCTGTTTAATCCGCAAAGCTCAACAAACCCTAATAAAAGGCGCTTAACAGCGCCTTTTTGCTAAGTAGTTACAATTAGTGCTCATTAATCATATGCGTGGCAAGTTGTCCAAAAGATTGCTTTAACCCTTCGCGCAGTAGGGGGTTGTCTACTTCTATATCGAGCGTTTTATTCATGCAATACATCCACTGATCGCGCAGGTCTTTATTTATAGTAAAAGGCATATGGCGTTTTCGCAGCATAGGTTGGCCATGCTTTTCAGTAAATAGGTTAGGCCCGCCTAACCAACCCGATAAAAATTCAAAAAACACTTGGCGAATTCTATCTAATGGCAGAGGATGCATATCATATAATGGTTTGGCGTATTCATCGCTGGCCATTATGTCGTAGAATCTATTAGCAATAGCACGGGTACCTGCTTCTCCACCAATAATTTCATACGGTGTTTTCTCAGGAGTGGGCGCTGGTTGCTCAGGAGCTGGTTTAGATTTTGAAAAAAGTCGTTTAATCATATTACTTATCATCGTTAATAGGCAGTGTATAGCTGCAAAGAGGTTGCTTTAAAATGGACAAATATGCGGTTTTTGGAAATCCAATCAAACATTCAAAATCCCCCGCGATACATAAACAATTTGCTGTATCTTTGGGTGAGCAAATCGACTACCGCGCAATATTAGCACCTATCGATCACTTTGAAAAAACAGTAACCACCTTTTTTGAGCAAGGCGGAATAGGTGCCAATGTTACTATGCCATTTAAAGAGCAAGCGTATGCCATGGCTGATGAGCTCACCCCACTTGCTAAAATTGTTGGTGCAGTTAATACACTTAAAAAACGCGATGATGGCACTTTGTTAGGCGATAACACCGATGGCGTGGGCTTTGTTAATGATTTACTTGCCAATGAAGTGACAATTACCAATAAGCGTATTTTAATTATTGGTGCTGGTGGTGCAGCAAGAGGGGTGATACTACCTCTACTTGAGCATAATCCAGCTGAAATAACGATTGTTAATCGCACGGCAAAAAAAGCGCAAGACTTAGCACAACTATTTGCTGAATATGGCAAGGTAACAGGCTATGGGTTTGATACATTACCTGTAAGCGATTACTCACTTATCGTAAATTCTACCTCTAGCAGTATGAACAACGAGTTACCAGCACTTGACGAAAAACACCTAAGCCAGTGCGCGGTGGCATACGATATGTTTTACTCCCAGCAAAATACCGTATTTATGAACTGGGTTGCAGAGCATAATAACCACGCTAAGCTGTTAGATGGCAGTGGTATGTTAGTAGGCCAAGCTGCACAGGCATATTATGTATGGCGTAATAAAATGCCCGCCATACTTCCTGTTGTTAAAGCACTAAAACAAGGCATGCTTAAATGAATCAAGCCATACAGTTTATAGATAGACTCGAGTTTAGAGAACCTTCCCACCAACTAGTCTTTTTTGCACAAGTAACAGGGATGCTGGTGGAGTGTATTATAGATTTACGAAAGCTAGGGCTTCAAGATGAAAGCCATGCAACGCAGCATTTTGACAAATACCGGTTTGATTACGAAGAATGTGCCGAGCAACTTATAGAAGATGAAAGTTATAACTCGGCAGGGCAGATAGAAGTGAATCTAGTTGATCTCTGCTAAATACTCATCTTTTAATTGCACATAGTTATCTGCAGATACTTTTAAAAAGGCAAGCTCTTGCTCTGTTAATGGGCGAGCTTGCTTTACTGGACTACCAACATATAAATAACCAGACTCCAATCGTTTATTTGGCGGTACTAATGACCCCCCACCAATAATAACGTCGTCCTCTACAATTACATTATCCATTACAATAGCGCCCATACCGACAAGTATACGATTTCCAAGCGTACATCCATGCAGCATCACCTTGTGTCCTACTGTCACATCATCACCAATAATAAGTGGGTAACCATCTGGGTTACTTTTAGTCGCGCGTGATAAATGAAGAACACTACCGTCTTGTATATTTGTACGTTCACCAATACGTATATAGTTAACATCTCCTCGCGCTGCCACTAAAGGCCATACGCTACAGTGGTCACCAATCGTAATATCTCCTACCAAAACAGACGACTCATCAACATAAACAGACGAATTAAAAGAGGGAGTCACACCTTTATAAGAACGGATAGCCATATATATACCTTTTAAATACCAGTTATAGTCGCTTGAGTGTAACAGCAACACTTAAATATAGGCCAGAAAAGGCCTGTTTTGATTATAAAACTACCAGTTATAGAGGGTTTAGTTCACATATTGACCGAACAGTGCTTTTTTTTGGTTTTTCTTTAAAAAAGTGCTTGCGTAAAAATCTGTTCTCCCTATAATGCGACCCCACTGAGACGGGGAACGCCAACGCATAGCGAGGCAGGAGCTGCTCACAGAGTTAAGTAAAACTTCGGTTTTAAATCTTCTAAAAAGAAAGTTTAAAATTAAGTGTTGACTCGAAAAATAAAGGA
>NZ_JALNTJ010000013.1:48605-60966 GCF_023161885.1 Pseudoalteromonas sp. 2CM37A | reverse complement strand
GCGGTGTTTCACCAGCTAAGTTTGAGGAAGCGTATTTTTCTGAGTTAGAAACTGTCTAGTGAAAGCTGGGAAGTCCAGAGGGCACGGAGAAGTGAAGGAGAAGATCGAATATAACTTCTCGGTGTAGCGCGCAGCGCCTCTGTGCCCTCGGTGGTAGACTTGTTTTGGGCTAAGTTTGTAAAGTGATTAAGAGATTATTATCACCACAGAGGGCACGGAGAAGTGAATGAGAAGTGCTAATTACTTCTCGGTGTAGCGCGCAGCGCCTCTGTGCCCTCTGTGGTAAAAATGGTTTGGGTTAAGTGCACAACGTGATTAAGAGACTATTATCACCACAGAGAACACGGAGAAGTGAAGGAGAGGAACTAATAACTACTCGGTGAGCGCCTCGGTCAGTTAAGCTACGTGGCAATCTCAATTTTAATGCCTTCCCCCAGCATCTCTTTATACTTGTTTGCTAATGCATGTTTTGCATTATCATCGCCGTGTAGAATTTTTATATGGCTGGGCTTTTTCTTCATACCTGTTACAAATTTAACTAAGCCGTTTTGATCAGCATGTGCGCTGTAACCGCTAATGGTATGCACCTGTGCGTTAATTGTAATACGTGTATCGTTTATAAAAACATACCCATTACGTGGGCCATATTTTTGAATTTCACGGCCTAGCGTACCGCGACCTTGGTAGCCTACGAATATTATATCGGTTGTTAAATCATCCAAAAAACGCTCAAGGTAATTAACTATAACGGCCACCGGTGCACATACCGCTTGCGGCTATAACAATGGCTGGGGTTTGGTGTGAGCTTAAATAGTTAATAATTGCTTGGTGTTCTGAGTGGCTATTTATAGTGGTTAATGCTTTAAAGTCGAGTGGGTGCCTACCCATTGCCACCTTACGTTTTGCTTCTGCATCCCATAAGTGTTTAAACTTTTTATATTGGTGTGTAAAGTCAGAAGCCATAGGCGAGTCTAGTATTATGTGTATATTACGCCAAGGTGAGCCTTTAGCCGATTGATGTATTAGCTGCTCTAGCTCGTAAAGTAGCTCTTGGGTGCGGCCTATACTAAATGCAGGCACTAACACCACGCCGTTATCTGCAACTGCCCGCTCAATAACGTTTTTTAGTGTGTGTGCGCGTTCTTTGCGGCCTTGATGATTTTTATCACCATAAGTCGATTCAATCACTAATGTATCTGCTTTATAGGGCGCTTTTGGGGTTGGTAGCAATGGGGTGTAAGGTGCGCCTAAGTCACCTGAAAATACCACTCTATGGGTATTTTTATTATGTTGATTTGAGCTGATTGTATGGGTAATGTCTATTTCAATATATGCAGAGCCAAGTATATGGCCGGCTCGCTGAAACCTCGCCTTTGCAGTTTGCTCCCCTTTGCATGGAAGGGTAAACCATGTTTTAAAGTTAACACTCACAATGTATTTTTGTAGTAAGTTTAGGCAGGCTTTTATAATTTTTGGGTCGCGTGTTACACCTACCTTTAAGGCATCTTCAATAACAAGTGGGAGTAAACTTGCTGAGGCGGGAGTTGTAAATATAGGGCCTTTAAAGCCAGCTGCTAATAAATAAGGTATACGCCCTACATGGTCAATATGGCAATGAGTTACTATTAACGCCCTACATGGTCAATATGGCAATGAGTTACTATTAACGCGCTTATATGCGTTGTATTAAATTCTATAGATAAGTCTACTTTTGCGTCTTCTCCTTGAAACAACCCACAATCAATTAATATGCTAGTTTGTGGGTTAATTACTAGCTCATGGCATGAGCCTGTTACGCCATTAACCGCTCCATGGTGAAGTATTTGCATGGTTTTCCTTTTTTAATTAAATCTAGCTGCCTACATAGTTAATGAGATATTAAGCTGTAATTTTTACGTGCAATACAGCTTACATAAAAGTAGTGGCTAAAGCTTAAGGGCGCAAATTAAGCTTGTTTTGCATATAATTTACGCCATTATTTGTATTAAAAAAGTTCTGTAGTATGTTTTTATCGTTATTTACCTGTGTGCATTAGTAATGCAGTTTACTCAAACTGTATTGCAACCTACAATACACCGCCCGTTAATTTAGGTGTATATAAAATGGTGCGGTTAAACGCTTTTTTAAACATATGAGTGGACTAAAACTATGCTAAGTAATTGTAAAATGCCAGTAAGTGAGCCTCGGTTTGCTAATTTTGGCTCTGTATTTTTAGGCCCTGTGCTGAGTTTTTTTTCGCAGCGATTATTAGACAATCAACCGCAAGACAAACCACTGTATTTTTTAGCACGAGAAGGCTACTGGTTACAGCAAGCATATAACCACTATTTAAATGGCGCTCGCAAACAGCAAAAAAGCTATTATTTATTAGCTTCACGTGCATTTTTATTTAAGCTGTTACTGAGTGATGAGCAAAGCTATACGTACTCTCTGAAAGGCGACTTTACAGGTACGTTTTATGATTTAATGCGTACTCGCTTTTTACTCTGCGACTCCGAAATTACCACCATTTTTACCGAGCACGTTTTTAATACGCAAATAGACCTAAAAAAGGATAAAAGTAAAATCATTGCTATGTTAACGGATAGCCGTGATGATATAGATTTACTTGTTGCGCCGATTAAATGTGCTTATTTAGCGTATTTAAAGTCAATAGAGGTAACTGCCCAGAGTACTCTGCACTTAGTTGATTTAGGCTATTCAGGTACTATCCAGAGCTTGTTAGGCATATTACTCAATAAAGATACGCATGGACATTATTTGATTTCTTCTAACCCTGGCTCGCACAAAGTTGCTAGCACACGTGCTTATATGCAAGGGTATTTAAAAGAGGGTGTTAAGATAGGTGACGGTTACTTACCACTAGACCGCTCAATGTTTTTAGAGTCATTGCTAACAGCACCTAACGGGCAATTTAGAGATATTAAATTTAATACCCTTAACCCTAATAGTTTTGATATGTATTATGGCCGAAAAGTCGCTTCGCAGCGCTATTTTTACCTGTTAGAACAAGTTATGGCGGGCGCTTTAAGTTTATGTGAGCATAATGCTCAGCGTGCTGTTAACTTTACAGCTAATGAGCTAGAAATCTTATTAGAAAGCTATTTAGCTAAACCTAATATGATCCCTCATGCAGTTAGGCACATTTTTGATATTGATGATGATGTAGCGGGTAATGGTACTGTTAACGCAATTCAATTTTTTGGTTTAGGTTAATGATAAATAAAAAATTTATAAAAAAAGCAGCGCCCGGTTTATTTAACTTTGTTAAAAATCAACCTTTTCTGTTTAGGGTTGCAAAGGGAGTGGAACGTAGGCTCCTAACCCAACAATATGTTAAGCGTAGCGCTGGTTTTAAACGCTATTCACCAAAAAAAATAGCTAAGTTATTAACTGCTGCAAAAGAAAAAGGGTTATTTGATAGCCATTGGTACAGTGCTAACCAGTGCCGTGTGTTTAGCTGTGAACAAGAAGCCTTTGAAGATTATTTGCACAAGGGGGCATTTAGCTGCGTAAACCCCAGCCCTAACTTTGATACCGAGCTTTATTATAAATGTAATACAGACATTTATTTACAAGGTGAGCATGCATTAGTGCACTATATATATCATGGTGAGAAGGAAGGGCGTTTAGCCATGCCTGCTTCGCACAAGTGGCACCCAAAAGCTATTAGCTCAACTGCAGATGGTATACCTAAAAGTAAAAAAATAGCCATGTGTTTTCATGTGTTTTATGGTGAGTTTATAGATTATTACGCCAACTGCTTAGCTAAATACGAACAGCAGGTTGATGTATTCATAAGCGTTGCCAGCGACGAGCTTGCTAGTAAAGCACAAACGGTTTTTAACGCCTGCCCAAAAGTAAGTAAGGTAACTGTTAAAGTTGTGCCTAATCATGGGCGCAATTTTGGACCTTTACTTGTTGAGTTTGCTCAGGATTTACAAAATTACGATTTGTTTTGTCATATGCATTCTAAAAAGTCGCTTTATTCTGGCCGCGCTCAAACACAATGGGCCGATTACCTAGGCGAATACCTTTTAAAAGACCAGCACGTTATTAAGCAAGTTTTAAATCATTTTGACAATAACCCAAATACGGGAATTTATTACCCAACCTCGTTTTGGATGATGCCTAATTGGGTTAATCACTGGCTTAAAAATAAACCTCATGCAAAAAAAATGGCTAGTGAGTGGCAAATAGAGCTCGCGGATGACTTTATAGCTTATCCTGCTGGTGGTATGTTTTGGGCGCGTCCTGAAGCACTTAAACAGTTATTAAATAAGCCATACAGCTATGATGATTTTCCTGCAGAGCCCTTACCTAATGATGGCTCAGAGCTTCACGCTCTTGAGCGTTTAATTGGTTCTCTTGCAGAAAAAAATGGCTATCAACAGCTGTTTTATTATCCTACCTCGGGTCAGTTTACCCATGATAAAAGTTTTATTTTATCGCAGTATGTTAATAGTGCTGAGGGTTTAACTCATCAACTTAATAGTTTTGAACATATAAGCTTTGACGTGTTTGATACATTAGTAAGGCGCAAATATCACGCGCCAGACTACGCTAAACTGTTGCTAGGTAAAAATTTGGTAGAGCAGGGTGTTGTTTTAAATGCGCACGAGTTTGTTAAAGTCCGTAACAATGCCGAGTTTGAAGTGAGGCAGCAAAAAAACTTTGTAGGTGATGTAACTATTTTTGAAACGTATTTACATTTGGCAAATAGTTACAACTGGACCACAGAGCAGGCTAATAGTTATGCAGAGCAGGAGTTTGCCTACGATTTAGAAATGATTTTACCAAAAGACGAAATGGTCGATTTGTTTAACCATTTAATTTTATCAGGCAAACAAGTAACGGTTGCCTCCGATACTTACTACACAAAAAAACAAGTGGCGCTTATGCTTGCCAAAGTTGGTGTCAGCGTGGGGTTCGAGCTATTGGTTTCAAGTGAGTTAGGTAAGCGTAAAGACAGTGGTACAATGTGGCAACATATAAAAGAGAGTTTACCCGAGGGGCAAAGTTTTATACATGTTGGCGATAACGCCGTAGCCGATGCCCAAATTCCGGGTGACTTTGGGCTGCAAAATTTGCATATTTTAAACCCTCTTGATAAGTGGCATGCAGCTGGGTATGAAAACCCTTTTGTGGGTGAATTAAGTTTAAACGAAACACAAATTCTTAAATGGGGTTTGTTAGTAAGTGATTTTGGCCGTTTTGGGTTTTTAGGTGAGTAGTAATTAATGTTTGATACTTTATATTTGCATATTGGTTGGTCTAAAACCGGTACGTCAGCAGTTCAATTTCAGTTAGATTTGCAAAAAGATACCTTAAAACAGCAAGGGATTTTATATTCTACGCTGTTACAAATGAACGACCAAGCGCATCATCATTTTGCTTTAGCCTTTGCGCCTATTCATGGCTACCCTGCAAAGTATAAAATACCAGAAGTAATTGATTTACTTGAGCAAGAAATGCGTGATAACGAGTGTCATTCCGCACTGGTTTCTAGTGAGCTATCGCCTTTTTATTTTAATAACCCTCGTTTTCAGGAGTGGGTTAAAAAGTTTAAAAAAGTGGTGGTGATTGGCACTGTAAGGCGTCAATCAGATTTACTTTTATCGTTATTTAATCAGTTAGTAAAAGACCCTCAAGTAAGATATCAGGGGCGCTTTTTTCAAATGGCGTTGAATAACTTTCCGCGACTAAATTACTTTCAGCAACTAAACCGTTGGTCAGAAAAGGTAGGAAAAGAAAATATATGGCTGGTTAATTACGACGATGGCGTAGTTGACTCGTTTTTGTCACTATTTGACCTTCAGCTTAAAAACACCAACGACAATGTGGTTGTGAATAAATCTTTACCTACAAGCGCATTAATGCTCATGCAGGAGCGTACTGAAGGCATTACCGACATACCTCATTACACGCGTATACGTGATGAGCTAATAGCTGAGATTAATGACTACCCTGAGTCAAAAAAGCCAACTCGTCTTTTACTAAGTAAAGGAGAGCTACACGCTATTAATGCACACTTTTTAGGGCCAAATCGCCGCTGCGCAAAAGAGTTTATAGGCCAAGATGAGCTTTTTGCACAAAAGCCCTGTAAGGATGTTTTGTGTTTTTAACTCGATTCAATCGCTTTCATAAACCTAAAAATAGTCAGTTTATTATTGATGATATTATTAATAGAAGCGAAAAAATAACAATAAAAAGGGGCGCTCAATACCCGCCAGTAGCAGTACCCGAGGCTGTCTCTCAGCATGCCCGTTTTCGTGGTAATGCATTTAAACAAAAAGGGGTCAGTGTTTTTGCATCAAACAGTGTTATGGCGTGTTTAGATGAAGAAAAAGGTTTTTTAAGCCACGGTAAAGTTGTAAATGGTTTTAGTTATAAAACAGCAGTAGATAAATTAAATAGTGCTAAAGAGTATGCTGATTATTCTAAGCTTAAAGTACTCGATTTAACGTCTCCGGGCGGTAAGTTTTATAGCCATTTTTTGTTTGACGTGTTACCAAAAGTGCAAGCTATTAAGTCATTAGGTATAGATTTAAACTTTTTTGATAAAATAATTATTAATTTTAAAGATTTGCCTTTCATTAAAGAAGCGTTCGAGATTCTTAATATCGACTTTAATAAAGTAGAGGGCAGAAGTGCCTATAACAGGATATTAAAGTGTAGTTGTTTTGTGTCGGTAAGTGAGCCAAGGGATGCGCTTTATACGTCTGATTGGATTGTTGATTTTATCCGTGAGACGTTCTCTTCAAATTTACCAATAAGTGCTGGTACGTCTTTGTATATTAGTCGTAATTTAGGTAGCAAACGAATAATTATCAATGAAAACGAGTTTATAAACGAACTACATTTAGCTGGTATTGATACTATATATTGCGAGAAAAATACGGTAAAACAAAATGCTAAAATTTTTAGAGCCGCAAATGTTGTTGTTGCCCCGCACGGTGCCGGTTTAGCTAATATAGTATTTTGTAGGCCAGGTACAACCGTGGTTGAGCTTTTTTCTAGCCATTGGTCGGACGAATTTTGGAAGCTGTGTGTAGCGTGTGGCCTTAACTATATACCGGTTCAGGTTGAGCGTGAAAATGGCTCGATGGCCAATTTAACCACGCTTGATTATGCTAACTCGTATTTAAAACTAAACGCTGAAAATATGCGAGTTAATAACTTTCTAAGCTTATTTAACCGCGTAGATTATTAATGAAAACAATTATCCATATTGGTCCCCCAAAAACGGGGACTTCAGCTATTCAAAAGTGGCTAAAAGATCACGCCAGCTACCTTTTATCAAAAGGGGTTTATTACCCCGAGCATCAGCAAGATAGTAACGGAATTAGTTCGGGTAACTTTTTATCTGTTTTTTCTGCGCATAACGGTGATTATGTATTTAACCCAAAGAAGCTGCAAGACATAATAACTAAAGCACAAGCTGCTAACTGTAGTACATTGTTATTAAGCTCAGAATTCTTTTTTAGCCGCTTACCTGCACTAATAAAAGCGATTCCTGATGCGCAATGTATAGCGTATGTTCGTAACCCTGCTCAGTTGCACGAGTCTCATTATAATCAGTCAGTTAAACGCCATGGTAATACCGCGGTTATAAAAAGGGCTGAAACACTACCTATGCACACACTAAAACGCTTGGGAGAATACGGGCAACAGCTTGGTAAAAAGCTTACATTACGAGCTTATCATGACGATTTATTTGTAAAAAAAAGCATTGTATGTGATTTTTTAAGTGTAGTATTTAATAACAAAAATACTGATTACGATGTGCAGGTCTCTGAGCGAATAAACCCTGGATATTGTTTAGAGGCACTTGAAATTAAACGATGTTTTAATTATTACGAGTTAGGCCAATATGCTGGCCGATTAGACAGAGTGCTGCAAGCTTATAACAAAGGAATAAAGCAATTTACTTTTGTGGGTAAGCATCAGTTTAATGACTATAAAAGGCAGTCTATTCGTTGGATAGAGAGGCTTGCAGAGCAAGCACCTTTTGAGCAAGCAGAGGAGCTTATAGCTGTAATACAAAAGCAGCCCCATCAACACTTTTTTAAGCAAGAAGTTTCTAAGGCGCAATGTATAGATGTATTTAATTTT
This sequence comes from Pseudoalteromonas sp. 2CM37A, assembly GCF_023161885.1. Lineage (NCBI taxonomy): Bacteria > Pseudomonadati > Pseudomonadota > Gammaproteobacteria > Alteromonadales > Pseudoalteromonadaceae > Pseudoalteromonas > Pseudoalteromonas sp. 2CM37A. The sequence continues at coordinate 52,851 of NZ_JALNTJ010000013.1, read as the reverse complement.
ATAGCTTCACAAGATCGGGCTTTATTAAAAAGTTTAGCTTTGTGCGTCTATGCTCAACCACAGGTAGAGGATAGATTTCCTTTTGTGGCTGCATTGTTTGAAACGGTTCGGCCAAAAGAAGCTTTACCCAGTTTTATACAATACACTAAAGATGCTATTTACAGCCGTTACCCCACGCTAATAGTAAACAGCGAGAAAACAATAAATACAAAAAAAAATGATTTCAGAGGCTATGTGTGTAACTTGCTTCAGGTGCGCTTCAGTTTAATGGCTTATATTAAAGCGTTACTAGCGTCTTGATAAGGTTGATGTTTGAGCTGGCTGTCTTTATCGTTCATTGCTACGGGACTACTTAATTGCAATTTGTCAGAAAATTAATAGCAAACTTAGCTAAGTTTATTATTAACTATACCCCTAATACATGGGTCGAAAGTATTAAAAAACACCCTAAATTGGTTGCAGCATATAGTAATAATTTACATAAAAGCGGTTTGATGTATCAGCTACAAACTATAGAAGAGCAAAAAGCGTCTTACTTGGCTTATATGAAACATCAAAACGCTCAGATGTCGGCACAAATAAAAAGTAGCGGAAATAAGGTATGCGAAAGTATGCTACTTGTATGTGTTGAGCAATGTAACAGCAATGAGCTATTTGTTACTTTGGAATCTATAAAAGCTCAGCGCCTGCCTTTTTCTAACGTAATTTTTTGGTGTAAAAATGCAGACGAAAAGCATTTAAATAACTTTTTGCCAAAGCATTGTGATTTTGAGTTTATTGTTACATCTGATCTGGTTGGCGATGCTCGACTGAATAAAGAAAAAACTAAAGCGAGTTTTATTGTATATAGTGGAGACAAACTAGATAGTTATTTAACGCTTGCATTAACTACTCATATAAATTTAGATGCGCACTTAGCTTATTTTGATACAGATAAGCTCAATGCCGCACAAATAAGAGAGTATCCCGACTTTAAGCCAGATTGGAACCCAGATCTACAGTTAACAGCGGGTTATATTAATTCGGGTATTTGGATTGTAAAGTTAGCTAGTTTTGCAAAAACGTGCGGGCCTTTGAGCAAGTTCAATGTAGTAAAGTATTTAGCTTCTTGCTATTTGGAGAATATTTATTCAACAATTCAGCATATACCGCTTGTAATGCTTTCACGACCAACTAATATTATAAGTCTTGATAAAGCAAAGGCTTTATTTGAACCTATGTATAACGATGTGGCATCGATAATAGATACTAACAATGCATTACCCACTCTATCTTTACGGTGGCATTTAGAGTGCGAGCCTTTAGTATCTATAATTATACCAACGCGCAATGCTATGGAGTTAGTTCGTGCCTGTATTGACTCTATCTTAAAAAAAACAAACTATACAAATTATGAAATACTATTAGTAGATAACAATTCGGACGATAGTGAGTCTATACGTTATTTTCACAAATTGAACGAGCACCCTAAAATTACGCTTTTATCTTATGATAAACAATTTAATTATTCGGCGATAAATAATTTTGCAGCCAAAAGAGCTAAAGGAGAAGTGCTCGCGTTAGTCAATAATGATATTGAAGTTATTAACCCCGATTGGCTTTTAAATATGGTGAGCCATGTTATGCGCGATGACATAGGCTGTGTAGGTGCAAAATTATTATATTCAGATAATCGTATTCAACACGCAGGTGTAGTAATGGGTTATGGTGGCGGCGCTGGTCATGGGCATAAGTATTTTCCTGGTGATCACTACGGCTATATGAATCGCCTTATTGCTACGCAAAACTATAGTGCTGTAACTGCTGCATGTTTGCTTATTACACAAAAAGACTTTTGGGCGGTTGAAGGGCTAAATGAAGAAAGTTTAGCAATTGCTTTTAATGATGTTGATTTGTGTCTAAAAGTGCAACAGTTGGGGCGGCGCAACTTATACTGTGCAGAAGCAATTTTATATCACCATGAGTCGGTTTCAAGAGGCCATGAAGATACACCTGAGAAAGTTTTGCGCTTTAAAAGTGAATTGGATTACCTGAAGGCTACGTGGTCAGAGGTAATTAAAGCGGATCCAGCTTACAATCCAAACCTTACTCTAAAAAGAGAGAACTTTGCTATTAAAAGTATTAGGGAAGCATAGGTGATTTTTTGTAGGTGTTTATTATTTACATTTTTGAATTAAAGCGCTTAATACGATAGAATAACGAGGTTTATAATGACTGGTTCCATCAGGTTGTTTACCCTTAAATGAGAGATTATGAGCCCAACCTTGAATTCAGATAGCCAGTTTATTATTAAAGCACCAGCCTCTTTACCTAATAAAGCAAGTATTGTATGTGGTATGTCTGTCTACAAAAATGATAATGTAGAATGGGTACAGCAGGCATTAGAAAGTGTCATAAATCAAACCGTGGCACCTGATTTATACATGATAGTTATTGACGGAGAGGTATCGGACTGCATTTTCGACTATTTATTAAAAGCCGCGCAAACCTACCCCAATGTTGTGATAGTCCAGGGTTTAAAAAACCAAGGATTAAGTACATGTATGAATTATATTATTGACTCTACCATTGCTTTACATCCAAAGTACTTTTTTAGAATGGATGCTGACGATATTTGTGTACCTACTCGTTTTGAAAAGCAGATTGCTTTTTTAGACGCAAACCCAGAAGTTGACGTATTAGGTTCAGCTTTATGGGAGGTTGATGAATATGGAAATAGAGCCGGCATTCGTCGCTTACCTCTTACGCACGCTAAGTTATTACTCGCATTTTCAAGGCGCTGCCCTATAAATCATCCAACGGTCGCAATTAGATATAGTGTGTTTTCGCGTGGCCATCGTTATTTAACAAATATGCTTAATACACAAGACTATTTTTTTTGGATTGCTTTGGCCAAAGATGGATGTAAGTTTGCAAACGTTAAAGAGCCTCTTTTACATTTTAGGCGTATAAATGGCTTTTATAAAAGGAGGGGCCGTGGAAAATCGGTCAATGAATTTAAAGCAAGATTATTAGCGATGAACTCGCTTAAGCAAAAGTCACTGCAAAACTATTGTTATGCTTTGTTTGTGTTGGTTTTAAGGATGATGCCTTCTTGGATTATAAAAGTAGCCTATAAAGCGGATCGTTTTATTTTGGGCTTAAATAAGCGCAATTAAATTATGATCGGAGCTGTTTTAGTCGTGTATAAACCCGACTTAGCGCTTACTGAGCGCCTGTTAACTCGTTTATATGGACAAACTAAAGAAGTGGTTATTGTAGATAATAGCCCGACCCCACACGACTTTACCAAAATAATTAGTCATTATCACTACATTCATCTAGCAGAGAACTCAGGTATAGCTTCTGCGCATAATGCTGGATTAATTTACTTATTAAAGGAAGGTTGCCAGTACGCGGTATTGCTTGATCAAGATAGCTTAATTCCGAGTGACATGGTATTTAATTTAAGTAGTTTGATGAAGGCTTCTAACAAAATTAAACAGAATGTAGTGGCTATAGGTCCGCGTATTAGGTGCAGTTTCTCAGACAAAAAAGTAAACCCTCGTATCCAAAAAGAAGTATTTGAATACGATGAACTAGTTGGTGTTACTCAAATAATAGCCTCAGGTATGATGATTGATTTAAGCGCCTTAGATCAAATAGGTTTAAAAGATGAGTCATTATTTATTGATGGTGTAGATCATGAGTGGTGCTGGCGAGCGCGCAGTATGGGCTTTGATATAGCCAAGGCTAAAAATATAGAAATGGTGCATAGGCTTGGCGATTCACGTAGTAAGTTTATTGGTGTTACTTATAAAGTAGGCGCGCCAATTAGGCTTTATTATCAATTTAGAAATATATTGCTTTTAAGTCGCAGGCCTTATGTGCCAATGTACTGGAAACTCAGATGCTTATTTTTTATGCCTGTAAGGTTATTTTTAAATTCGGTTATGCAACAAAATAGGCGCAAGCGTTTGGTGTTTATGCTTAAAGGTATTGTAGATGGGGTACTAGGCCGAAAAGGGCCGTATAAATCGAATTGGAAGTAAGTGAGCGAAAGACTAAGCGTTTGGGTTAAGCCCATAAAAAATGAATAGATTGTTATCACCACAGAGAACACAGAGAAGAGAAGGAGAAGTAAATAGTTACTTGTAGACGCGCAGCTTGCTGGCGTTAGTAACTTCTCAGTGTAGCGGGCAGCGGCTCTGTGCCCTCGGTGGTCAAATTGTTTTTAAATAAACGATGAAAGTGATTTTATCACCAC
>NZ_JALNTJ010000013.1:13527-48505 GCF_023161885.1 Pseudoalteromonas sp. 2CM37A | reverse complement strand
AGAGAACATAAAGAAGAGTAGGAGAAGTAATAGTTACTTGTAGACGCGCAGCTTGCTGGCGTTAGTACCTTCTCAGTTTAGCGCGCAGCGCCTCTGTGCTCTTGGTGGTCAAATTGTTTTGGGTTAAGCCCATTCAAGTGATTAAGAGATTATTATCACCACAGAGAACACGGAGAAGAGAAGGAGGAGATCTTTCTTAGTGTAGTGCGCAGCGGCTCTGTGCCCTCGATGGTAAAATTGTTTAGGGTTAAGCCCATTCAAGTGATTAAGAGATTGTTATCACCACAGAGAACATAAAGAAGAGTAGGAGAAGTAATAGTTACTTGTAGACGCGCAGCTTGCTGGCGTTAGTACCTTCTCAGTGTAGCGCGCAGCGCCTCTGTGTTCTCGGTGGTCAAATTGTTTTGGGTTAAGCCCATTCAAGTGATTAAGAGATTGTTATCACCACAGAGAACACAGAGAAGAGTGGGAGAAGATCTTTCTCAGTGTAGCGCGCAGCGCCTCTGTGCTCTCGGTGGTGAAATTGTTTTGGGTTAAATGCATAAAGTGATTACGAGATTGTTATTACCACAGAGAACACGGAGAAGAGAAGGAGAAGATCTTTCTCAGTGCAGCGCGCAGCGCCTCTGTGCTCTCGGTGGTCAAATTGTTTTGGGCTAAATGCATAAAGTGATTAAGAGATTGTTATCACCACAGAAAACATAAAGAAGAGTAGGAGAAGTAATAGTTACTTGTAGACGCACAGCTTGCTGGCGTTAGTAACTTCTCAGTGTAGCGCGCAGCGCCTCTGTATCCTCGGTGGTAAAAATCTTTAGCCTAAATACACAAAGTGATGAAGAGGTTATCCCCACGGGGAAGAGAAATAGAGTTAATTATTACTTGTAGAGGGGCAACTTGCTGGTGTTTATTACATTTTGAAGCCATGAGCAGCTGGCCTTTTAGCGTGAGCAAGCTCTTCGTCTACGCCAAAATTGGCCGATGCTTAATTGACCGTTAGGCGCCTTTGAAAAAATACACACATTGCATGCCCTAGTAATTAAACATAGACTATCGGAGCATAAATTTTTTAAGTCGGTCATTAAAATTGACGCGAATGGATTTTGATAAATTAGGATATGAAAAAACATCATGAATGAAGAAAAGCTAACTCATCTAAAGGCACTCGAAGCCGAGTCGATTCATATTATGCGGGAGGTTGCAGCTGAGTTTGATAATCCAGTAATGCTTTACTCTGTAGGTAAAGATTCGTCGGTTTTATTACACTTAGCACGTAAAGCATTTTACCCGGGTAAAATTCCTTTTCCGCTTATGCATGTTGATACTAACTGGAAATTTAAAGAAATGATCCAGTTTAGAGATCAAATGGCCGAAAAGTATGACTTTGATCTAATTGTTCATAAAAACCCAGAAGGTATAGCAATGGGCATGAGCCCATTTGTACACGGTAGTGCTAAGCATACAGATGTTATGAAAACTCAAGGCCTTAAGCAGGCGCTTGATATGAATAATTTTGACGCTGCATTTGGTGGTGCTCGCCGCGATGAAGAAAAGTCGCGTGCTAAAGAACGTGTTTATTCTTTCCGTGATAAAAATCATCGCTGGGATCCTAAAAACCAACGCCCAGAACTGTGGAACGTTTATAACAGTAAAGTAGATAAAGGTGAGAGCATTCGTGTGTTCCCGCTTAGTAACTGGACCGAGCTAGACATTTGGCAGTACATTTACCTTGAAGGTATTGAAATTCCATCATTATACTTTGCGAAAGAGCGCCCTGTAGTTGAGCGCGATGGCACGCTTATTATGGTTGATGATGAGCGTATGGAGCTTGAAGAGGGCGAACAAGTACAAAATAAAATGGTTCGTTTTAGAACGCTTGGTTGCTACCCGCTAACGGGTGCTGTTGAGTCTGTAGCACAAACCCTTCCTGAGATAATCCAAGAGATGCTGCTTTGTACTACTTCTGAGCGTCAAGGGCGAGTAATTGATAACGACTCTGCAGGTTCTATGGAGAAGAAAAAAATGGAAGGCTACTTCTAATCAAAAGCTGTAAAAAAAAGCTATTAGAAAGTAACTAATTTATTATCGAACCAAATTCAGAGAAAATTATGTCACAAGAAACAAACTTACTTGCTACAGATATTGAAGCTTACTTAAAAGTACACGAAAACAAAGACATGCTACGTATTTTAACATGTGGTAGCGTGGATGATGGTAAATCTACATTAATTGGCCGCTTGCTTTATGATAGCAAAATGATTTTTGAAGATCAGATGGCTGCTATTGAAAAGGATTCAAAACGTTTTAATACCACTGATAACGATTTCGACTTATCTCTTTTAGTAGATGGCTTGCAATCTGAGCGCGAGCAAGGCATTACGATTGATGTTGCGTACCGTTATTTTGCAACAGACCAACGTAAATTTATTATTGCAGACACGCCTGGGCATGAGCAGTACACGCGTAATATGGCAACGGGTGCTTCTACGTGTGATTTAGCTATTATTTTGATTGATGCGCGCCACGGTGTGCAGGTGCAAACACGTCGCCATAGCTATATTTGCTCTTTATTAGGTATTAAAAACGTAGTTGTCGCTATTAATAAAATGGATGCGGTAGGTTACGAGCAGTCGGTTTATCAAAATATCAAAAAAGATTACCGCGAGTTTGCGCAGGATCTTTCGTTTGATGATGTACGCTTTGTGCCAATTTCGGCGCTACGTGGCGATAATGTAGTAAACGAAAGCGAAGCTATGAGCTGGTACCCTGGCTCTACTTTAATGAAGTTACTGAATACTGTACAAGTAAACCATGCGAAAAACGATGAGTTTAGGCTACAGGTGCAATATGTTAATCGCCCAAATCTAGACTTTAGGGGCTTTAGCGGTACGATTGCTGCGGGTGACATTAGAGTGGGCGACACAATTGCTTCACTACCTTCAGGTAAAGAGAGTAAGGTTAAATCAATAGTTACTTTTGATGGCGACCTAGAAAAAGCATCAGCAGGTATGGCTATTACATTAACACTTGAAGATGAAATAGATGTAAGCCGTGGTGATATGCTAGTACGTCCGCACCAAAAGCCACATTCAGCTGATAGCTTTGAAGCAGACGTAGTATGGATGACTGAAGAAGCTCTTCATGTAGACCGTGAATACGAAATTAAAGTAGGAAGTAAATCGGTTTATGGTTACGCTGAGGTTGTTAACTATAAGGTTGATGTGAACACGCTAGAGCAGCAAGAAGCATCACAATTAAATCTAAACGAAATTGGTAACTGCCAATTTGCATTAACAGCGCCCGTCCAATTTGATGCATATGATGTAAATAAACACACTGGTGCGTTTATTGTGATTGACCGTTTAACTAACGTAACGGTTGGTGCGGGTATGATACGTAAGCCATTAAACGGTAAAGGCAACAAGCCTAAAAGCGAGCACTCTGCGTTTGAAGTTGAGTTTAATGCGTTAGTTCGTAAGCACTTTCCTCATTGGGATGCAAAAGTAATCCGTTAGATTACTCGAGATATAGCGGGCTCTTTGAGAGCCCGCATTTTAATTTTTTAACTAAGGATGGCTACTTTAACCATGCCATTAGATGCATATCTAACGCTTTGTATTTTTGCTTTTACAATTTTAGGTTTAATTGTTTTACAAACGCGCCCTGTTGCTGTTTTTGGTGCAACACTTATTGCTTTAATCACTTGCGATTTAGTGACTAAAGATCAGTTTTTAACAAGTATTGCAAACCCTGGCCTTGTAACATTAATTTTGCTTGTTTTATGCTCCTTAGCACTTGAGAAAACTCGCTTGCTAAGAGTTATTGCCTCAAAAACTATTGTTGATAGCTACTTTTCGACTTGGTTTAGGTTGTTTGGTATTACCACTTTTTTTTCTTCTATATTAAATAATACTGCGGTTGTGGCTACGTTACTTTCGCCTATTAGGAATAACCCCCACCATTTTGCCAGTAAACTACTATTACCTTTATCGTATGCCTCTATTTTAGGTGGAACGCTTACGCTAATAGGTACTTCTACTAATTTAATCGTTAACTCAATGTATATTGAGGCGTCGGGTAAGTCGTTATCGTTTTTTTCATTTACTGCTGTGGGTGCTATTTTGGTACTTTGCTGTGGTTTAGCTATGTTTTTATGCACCCGAATGTTACCAAGTATTGAGCAAAATAATGCTACTTCAGAGGGGTATTTTATTGATGCTAAAGTTTCTACAGGCTCTGAGTTAGTTGGGCGCTCTGTTGAGGTTAATGGGCTTAGGCATTTGGAATCATTATTTTTAGTTGAAATAGTGCGATCAGGCAGGCTTATTAGCCCTGTTTCACCGACGGAAGTAATTCAGCCTTCGGACAGACTTATTTTTTGCGGTGACATAACTAAATTATTGCAGCTAGGGCAGTTTTCAGGTTTAGAAATTTTTGCAGAAAAAAATGGTGCTTTAAATAGCAACCTTACTGAGGTAGTTGTTCGGTCTGAAAGTATAATTGTAGGACGCACGCTTAAAACTACGGGATTTAGGGCATTGTTTGATGCTGCTGTAGTGGCAATAAGACGAGATGGTGAACAGGTTTCGGGTAAGTTAGGTGATGTAATAATTCGCTCTGGTGACTTTTTAGTGTTAGCCGTGGGTGATGATTATAAATCTCGAACAAATATAAATAAAAACTTTTTAACCTTATCTGGTGTAGAGCCTGAAAGTAGAATTAATGGCTGGCGAGCTTGGCTTTCCATTGGGGGCTTTGTAACCACAATAGCATTAGCGGCTGCTGGAGTGCTAGATTTATTAGAGGGGCTAGTATTATTGCTCGGGGGCCTTTTATTTACTCGTAGTTTAACTACTAATGAGTTAGTAAGACGATTCCCGATTGATATATGGCTAGTGGTTTCATCTGCACTTTTACTGTCGAGTGCGCTGGTTAACTCTGGCGTGGTTGAATCGTTAGGTGGATTTATAGGTCAATTCGATGACCCTAGGTATGTGTACACTGCATTTGTATTAGTTTATGTCGTAACTTGGTTAATGACCGAGTTTGTAACTAATAACGCTGCTGCGGCGTTGATGTTTCCTATAGGCTATACCGTGGCTTTAGGGTTTGGTGTAGATGTGTTGCCTTTTGTAATGGCGGTAGCGTTTGCTGCAAGCGGAAGTTTTATTAGCCCGTATGGTTATCAAACTAACTTGATGGTATTTAATGCAGGTAATTACAGGTTAAACGACTTTGTAAAAATAGGCTTACCTATTAGCATAGTGTATGCGCTGGTTGTGCTGGTGTTTGTGCCTGTGTTTTTTCCTTTTAGTGTAAATTAGGGGCATTTTACGCGAGTAACTTACTGGCATTATTAATTACGGTTGCTTTTTAGTGTAGCGCCTCGGTGGTCACATTGTTTTGGGCTAAACGCATAAAGTGATTAAGAGATTATTATCACCACAGAGAACACAGAGAACACAGAGAAGGAGAAGTAACTATTCCTTGTAGACGCACAGCTTGCTGGCGTTATGAATATTTTCTCTGTGTATCGCGAAGCGCCTCGGTGTCCTCGGTGGTAGATTTGTTTCTAAATAAACAACGAAGGTGATTTTATCACCACAGAGAACACAGAGAAGAGAAGGAGAAGTAATAGTTACTTGTAGACGCGCAGCTTGCTGGCGTTATTAATATCTTCTCAGTGTAGCGCGCAGCGCCTCTGTGCTCTCGGTGGTGAAATTGTTTAGGGTTAAGCCCATTCAAGTGATTAAGAGATTGTTATCACCACAGAGAACACAGAGAAGAGAAGGAGAAGTAATAGTAACTTGTAGACGTACAGCTTGCTGGCGTTATTAATGCCTTCTCAGTGTAGCGCGCAGCACCTCTGTGCTCTCGGTGGTCAAATTGTTTTGGAAAGTGATTAAGAGATTATTATCACCACAGAGAACATAGAGAAGAGTAAGATAAGTAATAGTTACTTGTAGACATACAGCTTGCTGGCGTTATTAATGCCTTCTCAGTGTAGCGCGCAGCGCCTCGGTGTCCTCGGTGGTAGATTTGTTTTTAAATAAACAACGAAAGTGATTTTATCACCACAGAGAACACAGAGAACACAGAGAAGATAAGGAGAAGTAATTATTACTTGCAGACGCGCAGCTTGCTGGCGTTAGTAACTTCTCAGTGTAGCGCGCAGCGCCTCTGTGCTCTCGGTGGTCAAATCGTTTTGAGTTAAGTTAAATGAGTGCTGCAAAGGTTAAAATATATGCATGGCTTTTCAATAGTCTTTTTACTTCTACACGCAAACACTTTTTAGTAGTAATATATTAGATAGTTTAGAACAAGGGTATTCCAATGAGCCAAGATGAAAATATAGTATGGCACGCTCAAACAGTGTCAAGAAAACAGAAGCAACAGCACAAAGGTCATAAGCCTGTATTGCTTTGGTATACTGGCTTAAGTGGTTCAGGAAAATCTACAGTGGCAAATGCTGTTGAAGCAAAGCTATTTTCATTAGGCTGCCATACTTATTTGCTTGATGGCGATAATGTACGCATGGGCTTAAATAAGGGGCTTACATTTAGTGATGAAGACCGTGTTGAGAATATTCGCCGCATAAGTGAAGTTGCTAAATTATTTGTAGATGCGGGCCTTATTGTATCTACTGCGTTTATTTCGCCATTTAAAGCTGACCGCGCTCAAGCTCGAAGTATAGTAAATGAAGGTGAGTTTGTAGAAGTGTTTATTGATACACCGCTTGCTGTTTGCGAAAGCCGCGATCCAAAGGGCTTATATAAGAAAGCGCGCGCAGGTGAAATACCAAACTTTACAGGGATTAGTTCAGCATTTGATGTGCCCGAAAACCCCGATATACATGTTAAAACAGCTGACCAAACCATTGAACAATGTGCAGAGCAAATTGTAGATTATTTGATAAAAAATAAAATTGTAGATACTAGCAGCTAACAGCTGTTGAGTATTAAGTTTATCAATTGGTTTGGCTTTACTTGCGAAAGCAATTATTTGTTGTTTTGCCGATAGTATAAAGATGCTTTTCCTAAGAACTGCCTTTAATTATATTGGTATACTTTTTCTATTTTGGTACTTGAGAGTATTATGAAATATGACATTTTTAACGGTGATGCCGATGGTATTATCGCTTTACTTCAGCTTCAATTAGCTAACCCTACCGATACAATTAAGGTAACAGGGGTAAAACGCGATATTCAACTAATGCAAAAAATCACACCAAAAGAGGGTGATTGCATTCGAGTGTTGGATATTTCAATGGAAAAAAATATGCCTGCGCTTCACGATGCTTTAAGTGCTGGAGCTCGTGTTATGTACGTAGATCACCATAAAGCTGGCGATATACCTAATCATGCTAATTTATATGCGCATATCGATCTTGATGCGAATATGTGTACCAGCTTAATCGTTAGTGATTTACTAGATAAGCAGTTTCACTTATGGGCTATTACAGCCGCTTACGGTGATAATTTATTTGCTAAAGCAGATAGCGAGGCTGACAAGTTAAATTTAAACGATTTACAAAAGTCACAGTTAAAAGCGTTTGGTACTTACATAAATTATAACGGCTACGGAAGTGAAGTGGCTGATTTACACTTCGCCCCAGAAAGTTTGTTTGAGCTTCTTTTACAATATAAATCGCCGTTTGATGCAATAAACGATAAAAGCTCGGTTTATTATACTCTTGAGCGAGCTTATAAAGCCGATATGGAAAAAGCAGCTAATGCACAAGTCCTTCATGATTGTGATACTGCCAAAGTAATTTTATTAGAAGATGCGGCTTGGGCTCGCCGGGTAAGTGGCGTTTTAGGTAACGATCTTGCTAATCAGTCTCCGAATAAGGCTCATGCAGTATTTACCTTTAATAACAAAGGCAGCTATTTAGTAAGTGTGAGAGCGCCGCTTAACAACAAACAAGGTGCTGTAGATATATGTAGTAAGTTTGCTACAGGTGGGGGCCGAGCTGCTGCCGCGGGCATTAATGAACTACCTAAATCACAAGTCGCTAGTTTTATTGAGCAGCTTGTAAGCTATTATGAGTAGAACTTTCACTACTTATATAAAATGCTTAATTTTAAACTTTTAATTTTAAAGGATTAATATGAAAATTGCAGTGGTAGGTACAGGCTATGTAGGCCTTTCAAATGCTATGCTCTTATCGCAATATAATGAAGTGGTTGCACTTGATATTGACGAAAAAAAAATAGCACTTTTAAACGATAAGCAGTCACCAATTGTTGATAAAGAAATTAGCGAATTTTTAACACGTGATGACTTAAACTTTACAGCCACTACCGACAAAGTAGCCGCTTATAAAAACGCTGATTACGTAATTATAGCTACACCCACTGATTACGATGTTGAAAACAACTACTTTAATACTAGTTCTGTTGAAGCGGTAATTAAAGATACTATGGCGCATAACCCTAATGCAGTTATGGTGATTAAGTCGACTATTCCGGTAGGCTTTACTGCTGATATAAAGCAGCGGCTGAATGTTGAAAACTTAATATTTTCCCCTGAATTTTTACGTGAAGGAAAGGCGCTTTACGATAATTTGCACCCATCACGTATTGTTGTGGGCGAGCAAAGCGAGCGCGCAACTATTTTTGCTAACTTACTTAAGCAAGGTGCAATTAAGCAAGATGTTGAAGTGTTATTTACCGACTCAACAGAAGCCGAAGCTATTAAGTTATTTTCTAACACCTACCTTGCAATGCGAGTTGCTTATTTTAATGAGCTTGATAGTTATGCAGAAGCGCATGGGCTAAATAGTAAGCAGATTATCGAAGGTGTAGGGTTAGATCCACGTATTGGAAAGCATTACAATAATCCGTCGTTTGGCTATGGCGGCTACTGTTTACCAAAAGACACTAAACAATTGCGTGCTAATTACCAAAGTGTACCAAATAATATAATTGGCGCTATTGTAGACGCTAATACAACACGTAAAGACTTTATTGCTGACTCAATTATTAAGCGTAGCCCCAAAATCGTGGGCGTGTACCGTTTAGTAATGAAAACAGGCTCAGATAACTTTAGAGCCTCTGCTATTCAAGGCATTATGAAACGTATTAAAGCAAAAGGTATTGAGGTTGTCGTATTTGAGCCTGTTCTTGAAGAGAGCGAGTTTTATCATTCGCGCGTAATAAAAGACTTAAACGAATTTAAGCAGATATCTGATGTGGTGGTTTCTAACCGTATGGTTGAGGAGCTTAGCGACATTGCAGATAAAGTATATACGCGTGATTTGTTTGGTAGTGACTGATTGAGTAATAGGTTAAAGGCTTGAGATTAATGCTAAGTAAAAGCTACAGTTAATTTATACTAGGGGGCGTTGTGCAATTTGAAGACTTAAACGTTTGGCAACGCTCTGCTGACTTAGCTTGTGAAGTTTTTATTTATTTTAAGACTAGTAAGCAATTTGGACTAAAAGATCAAATTACACGAGCTGCATTATCAATTTCATCAAATATTGCACAGGGGTATGAAAGGAAGACTGCTAAAGACTACTGTCGTTTTCTTTCTTACTCTAAAGGTAGCTGTGGAGAGCTTCGTTCACAGCTATATATTGCCTTAAAATAGGTGAAATTGATACAAAAACAGCAGAAGCTTGGATAGAAGAGTCTAAGCAGTTATCAAAAATGATATCTTCATTAATGGAAACGATTAAAGTTTGGGATTAGGTTTTTTGAGTTTTGATCTTTGTGTTTTAATCTTTGGCCTTTATGCTTTCACCTTTCACCTTTCACCTTTCACCTTTCACCTTTCACCTTTCACCTTTTTACTTTACCAAACTTAGGAATTTTATGAAGTATTTAGTTACAGGTGCAGCGGGCTTTATTGGTGCTGCAACGTGTCAAAAATTATTAGCTGCGGGCCATATTGTAGTAGGTATTGATAATTTAAACGAGTATTACGATGTAAATTTAAAATTAGCACGTTTGGCGCAGTTTGAAAGCCACGATAACTTTACGTTTATTAAGCTCGATATAAGTGAGCGCTCAGTAATGAGCGAGTTATTTGTAGTACAACAGTTTGATAAAGTAATACATTTAGCTGCGCAAGCGAGCGTACGCTACTCAATAGAGAACCCAGATACATACGCCGACTCTAATTTAGTGGGGTACCTAAATGTACTCGAAGGGTGTAGGCACAACAATGTTAAGCACCTTGTTTATGCATCATCTAGCTCTGTTTATGGCCTAAACGAAAAAACGCCATTTGAAACTACCGATAGTGTTGATCACCCAGTATCGTTTTATGCGGCGACTAAAAAAGCTAATGAACTAATGGCTCACAGCTATTCTCATTTATATAGCTTACCAACTACTGGGCTGCGCTTTTTTACAGTTTATGGCCCGTGGGGTCGTCCTGATATGGCGCCGTATATTTTTACTAAAAAGATACTTGATGGGGATACTATTGATATAAATAACAATGGTGATATGTGGCGTGACTTTACTTACATTGACGATATTGTAGAAGCTGTTGTACGTGCTGCTGATGTTATACCTCAAGCAAACCAAGACTGGAGAGTAGAGAGCGGTTCGCCAGCTACTAGCTCTGCTCCTTATGCTATTTATAATATTGGCCATGGGAGTCCAATAAACCTAATGAAGTTTATTGAAGCAATTGAGGCTGAGCTTGGTATTGAGGCAAATAAAAACTTTCGCGAAATGCAAGCGGGTGACGTTTATAAAACATATGCCGACATGCAAGATTTGTTTAAAGTAACTGGCTACAAAGCCCAAGTAAATGTTAAGCAAGGCGTTAGAGAGCTAATAAAGTGGTATAAAAACTTTTATAAGTAAGCTTTATAGCGAGGTAAACACTGCTTTTTGAAAGCAGTGTTTACTTAAAAATAGTTTAATTTACATTTTGATAGCTGATAGCTGATAGCTGATAGCTGATAGCTGATAGCTGATAGCTGATAGCTGATAGCTGATAGCTTCCCATTCATTCAGCCCCCATCTACATATAACCTGTTAACTTAAAAATAATTAATTTACAAACAAAGGACTACCCATGAAAGCTGTAATTCCTGTTGCCGGCCTTGGCACACGTATGTTACCTATGACTAAAGCAATTCCTAAAGAAATGCTACCAATTGTAGATAAACCATTGATTCAATACATAGTGAGTGAGTGTGTATCTGCAGGTATTAAAGATATTGTACTTGTAACGCACAGCTCTAAAAACGCCATAGAAAACCACTTTGATACCAGCTACGAGCTTGAAGCAACCTTAGAAAAGCGCGTTAAGCGTGCGTTACTTGAAGAAGTACGCTCTATTTGTCCCACTGATGTAACGGTAATGAGTGTACGCCAAGGCGAAGCTAAAGGCCTAGGGCACGCTATTTTATGTGCAAAGCCAATTGTAGGTGATGACGACTTTATAGTATTACTCCCTGATGTAATACTTGATGCTTACACGGCCGATCAAAAAACTGAAAACCTAGCCGCGATGATCAAACGCTTTCACGAGACTAAAGCAAGTCAAATTATGCTAGAGCCAGTAGCACAAGATGATGTAAGTAAATACGGTATTGCTGATATTAACGGCGTACAGCTAACACCAGGTAACAGTGCGGCAATTAAAACAATGGTTGAAAAACCAGATGCCGACAAGGCACCTTCAAACCTTGCTGTAGTAGGGCGTTACGTATTGAGTAAAAACATTTGGCCGCTACTTGCTAAAACGCCTGTGGGCGCTGGTGGTGAAATACAGTTAACAGACTCTATTGATGCGCTAATGACTCAAGAAACTGTTGAAGCATTTCATATGAGTGGTCGTTCTCACGACTGTGGCGATAAGCTAGGTTACTTAAAAGCGATTGTTGAATACGGCATGCGTGATAGTAAGCTTGGTGATGACTTTACTCGATACTTAAATAAACTTGCTAAATAGAACAACATCTTAACACTTTTTAGTTTTACATATGTGGATGGCTTTGTGCTAATGATTATAGCTATTGCGTATTGAATTGGGCATAGCAAGAATAGGTATTTAATTGCCGGTGATGTGAATGCTTCACCGGCTTTTTATTAAGAATATTTAACCTATTAATCCCATTATATGCTTCGCTAAATTTTCTTGCATAAAGTTGGTTTTTTGTTAACCTACTTGCCTTCCTTTTTTAGCTTGTTGAGGTGTATATGGCGTTGTTATCTCGTTCGATATTGGCGTTGTGTTTAGCACTTTTAAGCTCTGCAGTTTTAGCTCAGTCACAGTGCGATGTTGAGCTTAGTCATGGCTTAATTATCACTGACGACGTTATACGTATTCTTGATAAAGGCCAAACACGCGTACAAATTAATAATAACAATCAGCTTTTTATTCGAGGTTACTGGGTTGATTTAAGCACTGAAGAAAGCAAAGTACTTGAGCAATTTAGCAATGGTATTCGCCATACGGTGCCGGAGCTTGTTAATTTGGCTACCGATGGTGTTAACTTAGGTTTAAGCGCCATTGAACATGTAGTCGAGGGGATGTCTGACAAAGAGCCAGAGGTGCTAAAAACCCAGCTCCAGTACGTAGAGCGTGCGCTTATGGACAAATTTAAGCGCGGTGATGACTTCTTCTTTATCGCGCCACAGTCGCTTTCGCAAATAGATGATTTTTTCACTAAAGAAATTAGCCAGCAAATACACTCTGCCGTACATGGTTCGTTAGGGGCTATTTTAATGTCGCTTGGTGATGCGTTTAAATCACGCGAAGGTAATATTGAAGACCGCATTAACGACATGGGCCAACGTATGGATATTATCTCTAAAGAAATAGATAAATCACTGCAAAAAAAGGCTCAGCAACTTGAGCTTAAAGCCTCTGAATACTGTGAATGTTTAAACGCACTCGATGTGACCGAATCACGCTTGCAAGCGATTGTCCCAGGCATGGCTGACTTTGATTTAGTGCAGATAAAATCGTAAGGAAAGTGGGGAGTTATTAGCTATAAGCTGTAAGCTGTTAGTTATGAGCTATAAGTGTTAGTTCTGTGGGATTTTTAGCTTGAGGCATTGGATCATGGCTGATAGTTCGTTTGTTTCTTTAAGCCACTCCTTGCCGTCGATGTTGTTTATATATTTAATATCAATGCCAATATATATTTGTGTTCTTGCTTCGGCCAAGGAGGCTCTTGCAATATCTAGAAAACGCCTTTTCTCTTTATTACTCTCTCTGGACATTCCTTCTGCTATATTGCTTGGCACGGAGAGCCCCGAGCGTGTTAGCTGATCCCTAAAAGCATAGTCCTTGAGGGTTGCAGCTGCCTTATAAATATCTGCGCTTAATCGTGCAGAACGTTTCCATACTTCTAAATTTTCAAAATTCATTTCACCCTCTATTTATTATCAATTCTAATAAAGAAAGGGTAGTACAACTAAGCAAGAGTGTTAACTTTGCTAAAAGCTAAAAGCTAAAAGCTAAAAGCTAAAAGCTAAAAGCTAAAAGCTTTAAAGAATAGCCTCTCCCTCTTTTAACTCCCTATACTCTCCACTTGCTAAGTTTTCGTCCAGTATAATATTACCTATTTGCTCGCGGTGTAGCTCTACCACTTTGTTACCTACCGCGGCTAACATGCGTTTAACTTGGTGGTATTTACCTTCGCTGATTGATAAACGTAAGCTGTAGGTGGCAAGTGCTTCTGCTTTCGCTGGACGGGTGAGATCTTTTTCGTTGTGAAGTTGTACGCCGCTGCGTAGTTGCTCTAATACTTCTTCGGTTATAGGCTCTTGTGTTTCTACTAAGTAGGTTTTTAATTTGTTGTGCTTTGGCGAGGTAATACGGTGCGACCAATCGCCATCGTTAGTAATAAGTACTAAGCCGGTGGTGTCTATATCAAGGCGACCTGCTACATGAAAGTCGGCCATATTTGGCTCATCGAGTAAATCAAATACTGTGGGGTGTAGTTCATCTACATTGGCACACACGTAGCCTACAGGTTTGTGTAGCATAAAGTAGCGTTTACCTAAAAATACCATAGGCTCACCAGCAAATGTTACTTCATCTTGCTGGGTTACTTGAAAATCGAACGCGCTAACAACTTCCCCATTTACTTGCACTTCTTGGCGTTTAATACCCGCGCGAGCTTTTGAGCGTGGTAGCTCGGCTAGGTGGCTAATAAATTTATCTAAGCGGCAAGGGAATTTCATTTTGGTTCACATTTTTAGTCGGCTACAATGGCGGCGATTATAGCCGATAGTGAAACCCCATGTCAGTAAACTGCCCACAAATTTTAAGGCTTTACCAAGCAAAAATAGATGCGGGTGAACTGTGTGTTGATAGCGCTCAGCAAAATGCGGTAAATGCGTTAGATAACCTGAGTATACAGTTACACACAAAAACACCTTGGTGGAAAAAAGCGCCATTAATTAAAGGGGTTTATTTGCATGGGCCGGTGGGGCGGGGTAAATCCATGCTAATGGATTTATTTTATAAAAACTTACCCACTGAGCGTAAGCAGCGGCTGCATTTCCATCACTTTATGGCGCAAATACACACGCAACTTGCCCAGCTACAAGGTCATAAAAACCCCCTCACGTTAATTGCTAAACAATGGGCGAAAGATATAAAAGTGCTGTGTTTTGATGAGTTTTTTGTTAGCGACATTGGCGATGCAATGATTATGGCAAGGTTATTTAACGCCTTGTTTGATAGTGGGGTAGTGCTGGTGGCAACTTCTAACGCAAAACCTGAGCAGCTTTATCGCAATGGCCTACAGCGCGCGCGGTTTTTACCCACAATCGATTTAATTAAAAATTATTGCCATGTTATTAGTGTTGCTGGGCAGGATGACCATCGCTTTAGGTACGGTAAAAATAGCCGCCATTATTTTATTAATTTACCTATAAGCGAGTTTAAAAAGCAGTTTTTATCTCAGTATCCACAAGCAAAGGAAAACCAAATTTTACAGGTACACTCCCGCAGCTTACCGTGCTTATTAACCGCAGATAATGCATTAATGATCGACTTTATGGCGCTTTGCTCAGGAGCGCGTAGCCCTTACGATTATATGTTTTTAGCCAAGCAGTTTGATATTTTATATATAGAAAATGTGCCAAAAATGGGTGTAGGCGCAACAGGTAAAGTAATAGTGCATGGTATTGAAGACAGTTATCAACGCGAAAAACAAACCCTAAATGAGCATTATTTAGATGACGAAGCGCGGCGCTTTATTGCATTGGTGGACGAGTTTTACGATTGCCACAAGTTATTAGTTATAAACGCCCACGCGCACGTTGAGTATTTGTATCAGGGGCAAAAGTTAAGCTTTGAATATGCGCGAACGCAGTCGCGTATTGTCGAAATGCAAAATTGGTAATTAGCGCTGACGCTAAGTTTATTTATAGGCGCTTTGCTTGCGCGTTGGTATAAAAATACTGGTATTTCAACTTTGTGCGTGAGCAAGCTTCACGCCTACGACTAAAATAACACAGGTGCAGTGGGTCTTGTAGACGCGCATCTTGCTGGCGTTTAAAAGCAGCGCTTTTACGTTGTGTTAAACCCCTTTGATAAAGCTATGAGAAGCTTCGCTTCTAACGTGAGCAAGCTCTACCTCTACATTAAAAAATTAGCGCGGTAGTAAAATTGTTTATAGGTGATTTGCCTGCTTGTGAAACAGGCAAAATCTATAAAGTATTTTTTAATTAACTTTTATAACCATTAGGGTTATTTGATTGCCAACGCCATGTGTCTTCCATCATGGCATCTATTCCACGCACCGCCTCCCAGCCTAGCTCATTAAGTGCTTTTTCTGGCGCGGCGTAACATGCGGCAATATCGCCAGGGCGACGAGGCGATACTTGATAAGGAATGTCTTGGCCGCTGGCTTTTATAAAGGCGTTAACCATTTGCAGTACAGAGTAACCATTGCCTGTGCCAAGGTTATATACAAGTGCGCCGGTATTGTTGGCAATTTTATCAAGCGCTTTTAAGTGCCCCATCACTAAATCTACAACGTGAATATAGTCGCGCACACCAGTGCCATCAACGGTGTTGTAGTCATCACCAAATACAGCAAGCTGCTTTAATTTACCTACTGCAACTTGGGCAATAAAAGGCAGTAAGTTATTAGGAATACCATTTGGATCTTCGCCAATTAAGCCTGACTCATGTGCGCCCACTGGGTTAAAGTAGCGTAAAATAGCAAATGCAAAACGCTCATCTGATTTAGCAATATCTTGCAGCATCATCTCAACCATCAGTTTTGATGTGCCGTATGGATTAGTTGTGCCACCTACCGGGAAGTCTTCTTTAATCGGTAAGCTTGCAGGGTCGCCGTAAACTGTGGCTGATGAGCTAAATACTAATTTAAATACGCCTGCATCACGCATGGCATCTACAAGTGTTAGCGTACCTTGTACGTTTGTTTGATAGTACTCAACAGGTTTAGCGACCGACTCACCAACTGACTTTAAGCCAGCAAAATGAATAACGCTCTCTATGGTGTGCCTTGTAAAAATGGCATCTAAAAAAACTTTATCAAGAATGTCGCCTTGGTAAAACGTGGCTTCTTTGCCTGTGATTTGCTTTACGCGTGCAAGCGACTCTTTTGATGCGTTACTTAAGTTATCAACAACAACAACTTCGCTGCCTTGCTGTAAAAGTTCTAAAACGGTGTGTGAGCCTATGTAGCCTGCGCCGCCTGTTACTAAAATTGCCATGAATGCTCCGTGGATACCTTTTTCAATTATCTTAATTTCATCACATATTCTTACTATTTACATGCTTTATTTTAAAAGCGTATTAAAATAGGTTAATTAAGTAATGGTTAATAAACTAGTGTTAAACTTGTATGGTCTATTACTGGGCTAAGTCTAAATAATTAGTACTGCCCCTTTGGAGAATGCTATGAATTCAGTTAAAACAATCGCTATGGCAATGTGTATTACATTACCTGCATTTGCACACGCTGGAGAATCTGTAGTTAAGTGGCAAGATTTTAAAGACTACCGCGATGTGCGCGCTTCTAGCCAGGGTAAAGCGTCGTACCATAAACAAATTGCTACTCAGTTCGAAAAACATTTTTCTAAACTGGCCGAGCAATTGCCAAAAGGCTACAAGCTAAATTTAGAAATAACCGATATCGATTTAGCAGGGGACGTGCGCTATGGCGGTATGGATGAAATACGCGTAGTAAAACCTATTTATTTTCCGCGCATTAAGCTCAATTACTCGCTAAGCGATAATAAAGGGAGTGTAGTGAGTGAAGAGGACGATGTAGAGCTTAAAGACATGGGCTTTATGGATAAAATTAAAATGGGTCGTGACGAGCCGTTTTTTTATGAAAAACGCTTAATCACAGAGTGGTTTGGCGAACAAATTTTAGCAAATTTAGATTAGGCTATGTTGTGAGCAGGCTCTACATCTACAAAAATTTAGAGCATTAATTCACAAAGAGGTTAAGAGGGCGCTGCGCTTTAGAGGGCACGTTGTAGTCGCGGCTTTATGCCGCGTATTTTGTATTAAATGCCAGACGCGAGGTAAACTCGCTGCTACTTGTGTGTTTCCTCTGTGTAGCGCGCAAAGCCTCGGTGTTCTCGGTGGTAAGCGTTTTGTTCTAGTGCATAAGTAATTAAGAAATTATTATCACCACAGAGAACACGCAGCAGTGAAGAAGTAATAATTAATTGTAAACGCCTTGCTTGCTGGCGCTTGGTTAAAATAGAGGTGTTTTATATTTTGCGTGAGCAAGCTTCACGCCTACAATTAAAAAACACCGTGTTTATTGAAAATGCGGTGCTTAATAATTTATTCTGGCTAACCGCTAACCGCTAACCGCTAACCGCTAACCGCTAACAACTATTATTTAAACGTAGCGAGCAGGGTAAGTAACTGTTGTAGCTTAATAACCGTTGTTTTAAGCTTTTCTTCATCAAAACCATCTGTGCTTAAGCTTTCTACATCGGCTGCTACATCAAGTACGTATGGCTTAAAGCGTTTAGCTTCAAAACTAAATCCGGCATCAGCTGGGAACAAGGCTTTAAATTTACCGTGGCCTTGTTGCTGTAGCTCATCTAGTTTTTTGTCGGCATCAAGTGCTTGGCGATAAACAATTTTTAAGTTAGCGTTGAGTTGTTCAATTATAGAATCCATGGTTTTCCTAAAGCTTTGTACTGCATTGCCGATATAGTACTTGGATTACATTTAAATGTCAGGTTGATTAAGGCTTATAACGATGAATATATCAGGTGGAAATCTACCCGCTATGTCTAGCTCTGGCCAAGGTGGTGAAGTATATACCGCTGCTTTGTCTAAAAAGCAGCAATTAGCAGATGGCGCAGCAGCACTTGCACTAATTGAAGGTGCTGCCCAGCCAACAAGTGCGCAATCACCGGCTCAGTCGGTCACTGCAACACTGGGTAACAATGTAAATATATACGTTTAAACTAACTTAAGGTCGATAGGTGTTTTACTTTTTTGACCACCTATTTCTCTTACTAATTTAGGCACTAAAAATCCAGGCAGGGCTTTTAATAGTTCTGCCATTATTTTTATTGCCTGTGGCTCTTCTATATCAAAGTGGCTAGCGCCTTCAACCTTATCTAGCAAATATAAATAGTAAGGCAGTACGTCTGCATCAAATAACGCCTCACTTAAATTTATTTGTGCCTCAACGGTGTCGTTCACCTCTTTTAAAATAACTGCCTGGTTTAATAACGTTACGCCTGCTTGCTTTAGCTTTTGCATGGCGGCTTTAAACTCGTCGTCTATTTCGTTGGCATGATTTATATGGTTAATAAATATAATTTTTAGCGGTGATTGCTTTAGCCTCGCGCACAGCTCATAGGTAATACGCGCAGGTATAACAACAGGCAAACGGCTGTGTATTCGCATGCGTTTAATTTGAGGTAACTGTTCAAGCTCATCTAAAAACCAGCTAATGGCATCGTCTTTGGCCATAAGTGGGTCGCCACCACTTAAAATCACTTCGTTTATGTTGGCATCTGATTTTATATAGCTCAGCGCATCAAGCAGGCTTTTTTTATTAAGCTGGTTTTCTTGATACGGGAAGTGGCGCCTAAAGCAGTAACGGCAATTTACTGCACAGCCAGTTTTAAACATAATTAAAACACGGGATTTATACTTATGTAAAAGCCCAGGCTGTTCGTTGTCTTGCTCAAGCAGAGGGTCTTTATTAAAACCTGTTTTGGTTAAAAACTCTTGATGGCGTGGCATAACTTGTAGCAATAAGGGGTCGTTTGCATCGCCCTTGCGTATTTTTTTTATAAAAGGGACTGGCACGCGTACCGGAAATAAACTGCGGGCTTTTAGGTCGTTTTCATGGGCTTGGCTCGATAAACCGACCATTTCAAGCAAGGTTTTTGGGCAGGTAACTACATTTGCTAATTCTTTTTGCCAGTTTTTATGCAAATTTGCTTCATTTCTTTGTATCATTGGCACGTAGATTACTCGAAAAAAATTAAATAGAGGAAACGATGGCGAATTATAGCACCAACGAGTTCAAGGGCGGCCTAAAAATTATGATGGACGGCGAACCTTGCAGTATTTTAGAAAATGAAATGGTAAAACCTGGTAAAGGCCAAGCGTTTAACCGTGTTCGTATCCGCAAACTTATCTCTGGTAAGGTGCTTGAAAAAACCTTTAAATCGGGTGAATCAGTTGAAGGCGCCGATGTTATGGATACCGACTTAGCGTACCTATACACAGACGGTGAGTTTTGGCATTTTATGAACAACGAAACATTTGAACAAATTGCCGCTGACGAAAAAGCACTTGGCGATGCCGTTAAATGGTTAGTTGAAAACGATGTATGTACAATTACATTATGGAACGGTAGCCCAATCGCGGTTACTCCACCTAACTTTGTTGAGCTTGAGATCACTGAAACTGATCCAGGCCTTAAAGGCGATACAGCGGGCACAGGCGGTAAACCTGCAACGCTTAGCACTGGTGCAGTAGTACGCGTTCCATTATTCGTACAAATTGGTGAAGTAATTAAAGTAGACACCCGTAGCGGTGAATACGTAGGCCGTGTTAAGTAAGCTTGAGTACGGTTTATAAAATCCCGGCTTAAGCTGGGATTTTTTTTGGAGAAAATATGTCAGCAACACCTTGGGCACCTAGTGCAAGCATAAACACCCTTAAGCAGCGTGCAGCCATACTTAGAATCATTCGTGAGTTTTTTTATACGCGTAATGTAATGGAAGTAGAAACACCGAGCTTAAGCAGTGCCAGTGTAACCGATGTGCATTTAGCAAGTTTTAATACGCAGTTTGTAGGCCCAGGCCACGCGGGTGGCTTGCCGCTTTATTTACAAACATCGCCTGAATTTGCAATGAAGCGTTTGCTAGCAGCAGGCTCAGGGCCCATATTTCAGCTTTGTAAGGCATTTAGAAACGAAGAAGCGGGGCGCCATCATAACCCCGAGTTTACCATGCTTGAGTGGTATCGCCCTGGGTTTGATGAGTTTGCATTAATGGATGAAATGGATGAGCTAATGCAGCTCATTTTAAATGTAGAGCCTGCAGAGCGTCTTACTTACCAACAAGCGTTTGAGCAAGTGTTAGCGCTTGACCCATTAACAGCTACGCTTAGACAATTGCAAACGCTTGCCAGCGATCACGGCTTTGCCGATATAGCCAAAAACGAAACCAATAAAGATACCTTACTGCAGCTGTTATTTTGTATGAAAGTAGAGCCAACTATTGGGCAAACTAAGCCGTGTTTTGTGTATCACTTTCCGGCATCGCAAGCGGCACTGGCACAGATTTGTGAGCATGATAACCGCGTAGCAGGGCGCTTTGAGCTTTATTATAAAAATATGGAATTAGCGAACGGCTTTAATGAGCTAACTAATGCTAAAGAGCAGGCAAAGCGCTTTGATGAAGATAACGCTTATCGCGCCGCCAATGGGTTAAACCACGTGCCTATGGATACTCGCTTAATCGCCGCTCTTGAGCACGGCTTACCGCAATGTGCAGGCGTTGCTATGGGTATAGACAGGTTAGTTATGCTAGCCACCGCTAAAGATACAATAAAAGAAGTCATCGCGTTTGATGTAGATAGGGCGTGATGCTTGTCCTGTAGGCAAGCCTTGCTTGCTGGCGCGTTGATATAAAATCTATTTACGCTTTTTCTTTTTGCGTGAGCAAGCTTCACGCCTACCAATAAAAAAGCACCGCGTTTATTGTAAACGCGGTGCTTAATATTTATTTTTTCTAACAGCTAACAGCTAACAGCTAACAGCTAACAGCTAACAGCTTACAGCTCTAACGTAAACGTTATACCCGCTACTCTTGGTTCACCTAATTGCACGTAGGTGTGTGTAGCGTAGCCATCAAGTGGATCGTTACCAAACTCAAAGCCGCGGGTTGGTACTTCTTCGTCAAATACGTTACGTGCCCATGCGCGCACTGCCCACATGTCGGCTTCGTAGCCTAAACTTAGGTTTACTAAATTGCTGCTGGGTGCTTTTGAATTATGACTATCTGAGAAGTAGTAATCGTCCTTACCTTCAACACCAATCATACCGTACAGCTCATTAGTAAAGTTGTAACGTGCGCTAAATGCGTATTGATATTTAGGTGATTGCGCTTGCTCACGACCGTCTTGATTTAAGCCTGATTGCGTTACAAAGTCGTCAATTTCTGTGTTTAAGTAACCCGCACTACCTGTTAAGAATAAATCTTCGGTAAGTTGGTAACTACCTTCAACTTCTAGCCCGTAGTTGCTACCAGAGCTTGCGTTATCAACGTAGCCTGTAAATTGCTGACCTTCTACTTGCCATGCTTTTAACTGAATGTTGTCGCGGTGCATATAAAATGCTGCTAAACGCAGGGTAAATTTATCATCAAGCGATGAACCCTTAACGCCAAACTCGCCGCTCCAAAGGTATTCTGGGTCAAAGCTTGTATGCTGCTGGAAAAAATCAGCATCTAGGTTTAAGCCTTCATCTTTAGCTTTTGCTAATGCTTCTGAATTAATACCGCCAGCTTTATAACCACGGGTAATGCTGGTGTAGATCATAGTACGGTCAATCACTTGGTATTCAAGTGCTATTTTACCGCCAACCATTACGTCGTCAGTCTCTTCAATAAAGCCGTTGCTGTCGGTGTAATCACCTTGGTATTGCTCTACACGTAAACCGGTAATGAGTGTGGTTTTAGGGCCGATAGGTGTGGCTACTTGGCCGTAAACAGCTACGTTACTGGTTTCGTAGGTTGATGCAAATGTACTTGCAAGCCATGTGTATTCGCGCTCTAAATCTACATCGCGGTTTTGATAGTAAACACCGGCAACCCAGTTACCTGTTTTAGAATTAAATTGTAAATTAGCCGATTGATCATCGCGATCACGCGTGTACACATCGGTTGAGCTATAACCCCAAGGGTGTAAGCCAGCTGCACATAATTGTGGCTCGCTTGCATCGTTACATACCCAGTCTTCATCAAAGCTGTAAAGTAGCTCTGTATCAATGGCTGAAAGGTTTAAACTTACATCAAAGGCATCAAAGCCTGTGTAGGTATTATTAATACCAATGGCGTAGCTTTGTTGATTATCTTGGCCTGGCTCGTCGGCTACACTATTACGGCTGTTATCAAGCGTGAACGCATCGTAGCCGTTGTTTATATCTATGTAGTGCAGGTTTAACTCTGTGTTTAAATGCTCAGTAAGTTGGCTGTTTAATTTAAAGCGGGCTACTTGCTCATCTTGTTGTTGAGTTTCGTCGTTTAAATACAGGTTATCTACATAGCCGTCTGATTTTCTACGAAAGTAGCTTACGCGTGCGCTTGTATCATCAGTTAAGCCGGTACTCGCTGCAAGGCCTGCTTCGCGTGAGTTATAAGTACCCATACCCACTTGTAATTTTAAGCTAGGATCGGCAGTTGCCTGAGCTGATTCCATTTGGATCATACCGGCCATGCCGTCTGCACCAAAGCGAGTGCCTTGTGGGCCGCGGTAAATTTCTACCTGGTCTATATCAAATAATAATGAGCTGCCACCTAAACCCGAGTAGTTAATGCCGTCAATAACTAAGCCAACCGATGGGTTAATTGGATCTACAAATTGTGAACGAAGTCCCACTCCACGAATTTGAATATAACGACCACGAGACGCACCAGATGTAAAGTTTACGTTGGCTGTACTACCTAGCATTTCGTCTAAGTAACTTGCACCACGTTGGTTAATTTCATCTTTGCTAAATAGGCTAGCGCTAGCGCTTAATGTTTGAATGCTTTCACGTTGAAAGTCGCCTGTAACAACAATTCGTTCTAGGTCGCTGTCATCAGCGTTTGCTATAAGTGGTGTACTAATTAGCGGTAATAACGCCGCAGTAATTAAAGACAAACGTAAGTTCATTAGGTTACTTAACTCCATTTTGGGGACTCGTATGGTAGCAATTATTTTAATACTTGTGTTATAACGCAGCGATTATACGTTAAATAATCAGGATTACTAATATGACCTTTAAAGTTGATTTTAAAGTGCGCCATTACGAATGTGACCTACAAGGAATTGTAAATAACAGTGTGTACTTTAATTATTTAGAGCATG
The DNA here is from genome assembly GCF_023161885.1 of Pseudoalteromonas sp. 2CM37A. NCBI lineage: Bacteria > Pseudomonadati > Pseudomonadota > Gammaproteobacteria > Alteromonadales > Pseudoalteromonadaceae > Pseudoalteromonas > Pseudoalteromonas sp. 2CM37A. Next base: position 24,979 of record NZ_JALNTJ010000013.1, on the reverse strand, counting down.
CTCGCCATGAGTTTTTATTTGCAAATGGGGTTGATTTTGCACTACTAGCAAAGCAAAAAGTCAATTTAGTGGTGATACGCAGTGAGGTTGATTATAAACATTCGCTTGTACCAGATGATGAATTTTATATAGCAGTTGAACCTGAGCGTATAAGCCGTATAAAGTTTGCGTTTAAGCAAACCTTAGTGCGTAAACACGACAACAAAGTAATGCTACAAGCCAAGGTTATAGGCACTTCGGTTAATGAAAAAGGGCGCCCTTTTTTACCTCCCGAAATAGATAATTTATTTAAAAATTACACCCAGGATTAGCGGGTATAATTTTTAGGGGCTGTGAGCTTTGGGATTAAATTTAACCTAGTTTGTTTTAAAGCAGCGCCTAGGCAGTGGGGTTGTTTATCGTAAATAGCGGGTAGCGTAGGTGCTGTTATCGAGCCCACTAAGTTACAAACCAAGCAAAGCGATTAAAGCCCCCTTACTGTGAACACGTTTTAATCTGCAAAGTTCAACACTCTCTAAACTATCATAGAACAAAAATTTACATTTAAAACATGCATTTTTAACGGATAAACCGCATAAAAATTGTTACTATTACGGTAATTAAATATTTAGTTAGAAATAGCATGAAATTAGCAGCACTACCGATGCTTTTAATCGGTTTATGTATTGGTTGTACAGCCACAGGGACGGTGACCACTGAGCAGCTAAAGTACACACAATGGCAACTATCAAAGGTTGATGGTTTAGCTGTGCCGGCCTCTTACAGTGCATCAATGAGCTTTATTGAAGCGTTGCAAGTAAACGGGTTTGCAGGATGTAATAAGTTTTTTGGTGAAGGCGAGCTTAAAGACAGCAGTATTAGCGTTAATAAACTTGGCATGACGCGTAAGTCGTGCGGAGAAGACGTTGATGAGCTAGAGCAGCAGTTTTTACAAGCGCTAAGAGAAGGTGCAACGCTTACCATGCAAGGCCCACAGTTAGTTATGCAGGGCGATCAAACTTTTTTGTTTATTGCAAAGTAGTGGCATGAGTATTTAAAACTGCCCCTTGCAGGCAATTTTTAACTGGCGTACACTCAACGCTGATTTGATCAAAATAGCAAATCAACGAACATAATTTTACTTGTCGGAGTGCCTTAAATAATTAAGGCTGAGATCGCGAAAGCGGGATCCGTGAACCTGATCAGGTTAAAACCTGCGTAGGGAACAAGCTGCCTAAAATGGGACGCTTGTGCGTCTTTTTTTATGCGCACAACAAAATAACTAGCCATTTTAGGCCGCAAAGCAGCGTAACCACTGCTTTACGATCTTTCTCTATTCCTTATGGAATATCTGACAAGACAACCCTTTAGCAATGAGGTAAGTCATGTCAAACACTACAAATAAGTCTACACGTCGAGAAACGCGCGCTGCTGCGTCAGATTACATTTATAATTTAACGGGTCAGCCATTTCCAAGCTCACAAAAAGTGTATGTTGAGGGTAGCCAAAGCGGTGTACGCGTGGGTATGCGCGAAATTACATTAAGCGATACGTTTATTGGTGGTGATGAGCAAAACCCTGTGTATGAGCCAAACGAGCCACTGCGTGTTTACGATACATCAGGCCCGTATACCGACCCTAACTTTGAGCTAGACGTACGTAAGGGGTTACCTAAATTTCGTGAGCAGTGGATAAAAGAGCGCAACGACACTGAAGTGCTCGACTCGGTCACTTCGCAATTTGCTCAGCAACGTATGGCCGATGACGGCCTTGATCATATTCGCTTTGATCATTTACCTAAAATTCGCCGTGGTAAAGCGGGCAAAAACGTGACGCAAATGCATTATGCTCGCCAAGGCATTATTACCCCTGAAATGGAATACGTAGCCATACGCGAAAACATGGGCCGTGCACAAATTAGAGAAGAGCTGCTAGCAGCACAGCATAAAGGCGAATCGTTTGGGGCGAGTATTCCCGATTTTATTACCCCTGAATTTGTACGCGACGAAATAGCCCGCGGTCGCGCTATTTTACCAAATAATATTAACCACCCCGAAACCGAGCCCATGATAGTTGGCCGTAACTTTTTAGTTAAAGTTAACGCTAATATTGGTAATTCATCGGTAAGCTCATCAATCGAAGAAGAAGTAGAAAAAATGGTGTGGTCTACGCGCTGGGGTGCCGATACCGTAATGGATTTATCAACCGGGCGTTACATTCACGAAACCCGTGAGTGGGTAGTACGTAATTCGCCGGTGCCCATTGGCACGGTACCCATTTATCAGGCGCTTGAAAAAGTAAACGGAGTGGCCGAAGACCTAACGTGGGAGATATTTCGCGATACGTTAATTGAACAAGCCGAGCAGGGCGTTGATTACTTTACCATTCATGCCGGTGTATTGCTGCGTTATGTGCCAATGACGGCAAAGCGTGTAACCGGCATTGTATCGCGTGGTGGCTCAATTATGGCTAAGTGGTGTTTAGCGCACCATAAAGAAAACTTTTTATATACGCACTTTGAAGATATTTGCGAAATTTTAAAACAATACGATGTGTGTTTTTCGCTTGGAGATGGCCTTCGTCCAGGTTCGATTGCTGATGCCAACGACGAAGCGCAATTTAGTGAGCTACGTACGTTAGGGGAGCTTACAAAAATTGCGTGGAAACACGATGTACAAGTATTTATTGAAGGCCCAGGCCATGTGCCAATGCACATGATTAAAGCCAATATGGATGAGCAATTAGAACATTGTGGCGAAGCGCCTTTTTACACATTAGGCCCATTAACGACCGATATAGCACCAGGGTACGACCATATAACATCGGGTATAGGCGCTGCACAAATAGCGTGGTACGGCTGTGCCATGCTGTGTTATGTAACACCAAAAGAGCATTTAGGTTTGCCCAATAAAGAAGATGTAAAAGAGGGCCTAATTACCTACAAAATTGCAGCGCATGCGGCCGACTTAGCCAAAGGCCACCCCGGCGCGCAAGAGCGCGATAATGCATTATCTAAAGCGCGCTTTGAATTTAGGTGGCACGACCAATTTAACATTGGTTTAGACCCAGAACGTGCCCGTGAATACCACGACGAAACCTTACCGCAAGAGTCTGGCAAAGTAGCGCACTTTTGCTCTATGTGCGGCCCTAAATTTTGCTCAATGAAAATTACCCAAGAGGTACGCGATTACGCAAAAGATCTCGAATCACGCGGAATCGATCCTAACAATGTTGGTGATGCAATTGAGATCAAAATGGTTGATGTAGAAGCGCAAATGAAAGCGAAATCTGAAGAGTTTAAACAAACGGGCTCAGAAATTTACCACAAAGCAATATAAGCCAATAACAGGTTAGCGGCTTATGGCTGCTAGCCTGTTATTAAAAGGAGGTTTTATGTTTTACAACATTGCTGTTGTGGGGTTTGGTTTAGCAGGGCGCTTAGCTGCCCTTGAGCTTAGTAAGTCGCATCATGTAACCGTGTTTGAAGCCAGTGACGAACACACACAAAATAGTGCCGGTAAAGTGGCTGCGGCAATGCTTGCTCCGCTTGCTGAGTCGGTATTATGTGAAACGGATTTAGCAATCATGGGGCTAAATTCACTCAAGCGCTGGCCAGAGATAGTGAGCGAGCTTGAAGGCGAGGTTTTTTATCAGCAAAAAGGCACGCTGGTTGTGGCGCACCAGCAAGATAAAGGTGACTTACAAAGCTTTAGTCAGCGAATAAAGCCAATAGCAGGGCACAGCGCGCAGGCGTTAAATGCTCAGCAAATAAAACAGTTAGAACCCGAATTAGCTAATCGTTTTAACCAAGGTGTTTTTTTACCCTGCGAAGGGCAAATAGATAACCAGGCCTTTTATAAAGCAAGCTTTACCATACTTAATAAACGTAAGGTTAAGTTTGTTTTTAACCAACGCGTTAGCATTCAAAACGGCGAGGTGAATAACCGCGCGTTTGATTACATTATTGACTGTCGTGGCTTAGGTGCTAAAGGCGATAAACCCCTTAGAGGCGTACGCGGTGAAGTGGCCAGGTTACATGCACCTGAGGTTAATTTAACGCGGCCGGTGCGTTTAATGCACCCGCGCTACCCAATTTATATAGCGCCAAAACCAAATAATGAGTATGTAATTGGTGCAACTGAAATAGAGTCTGATGATAGCGGCCCTGCAACAGTACGCTCCACGCTTGAGCTACTTTCGGCGGCTTACACTGTGCACAGCGGGTTTGCCGAAGCACGGCTGTTAAATATTCAAAGCGGGTTACGCCCCGCATTTAACGATAACCGCCCTGCGGTTTTAAAAACAGGTAGCGTAATTAGCATTAATGGCTTATATCGTCATGGCTACATGTTAGGGCCCGCCTTAGTGGCTGATGCGTTATCTCAAATAGGGTGAGTAATAAATGACTATAACAATTAATGGTGAGCTGTTAACTATTAAAAGCGCAATGCTTGTTGATGTATTACAAAATTTTGGTGCAAAGCCTCCATTTGCGGTGGCACTAAATGGCGAATTTATTCCACAAAGTCTGCATGCCAGCACCGCAATTAACGAAGGGGATAGCATCGAGTTGTTATCGCCTATTCAAGGTGGGTAGCATTATGCAAGGTAACGATTGCTTAACTATTTATGGCGAGCAACTAAATAGCCGTTTATTAATAGGCTCGGCGCTTTATCCCTCTCCAGCGGTGATGGAAGAGTCTATAAAAGCCTCTGGCGCGCAAATAGTAACGGTGTCATTAAGGCGCCAGCAAAGCGCTGCAGCAGGGGATGACTTTTGGCAGCTTATAAAAAACACCGGCCTTAAAATACTGCCTAATACCGCAGGGTGTCACAGTGTAAAAGAAGCCGTAACACTTGCTAAAATGTGCCGTGAAGTATTTGCAACCGATTGGATTAAACTTGAACTAATAGGTGATGACTACAACTTACAGCCCGACCCATTCGCATTGTTAGAAGCCACAAAAATATTAATTGATGATGGCTTTAAAGTATTACCCTACTGCACAGATGATTTAGTTCTTTGCCAGCGTTTAAACGAGCTAGGGTGTGAGGTGCTTATGCCTTGGGGCGCGCCTATTGGCACCGGTAAGGGGCTTTTAAATAGTTATAATTTAAAAACAATTCGTGAGCGCTTACCAAACACAACATTAATTGTAGATGCGGGGCTTGGTTTACCTTCGCATGCCTGCCAAGCGCTTGAATTAGGGTATGATGCGGTATTATTAAATTCAGCGATAGCAGGGGCTGGCTGCTCAATTACGATGAGTCGTGCATTTAAAGCCGCGGTAGAAGCAGGGCGCTTTGCTTATAAGGCAAAAGCAATGCCCGAAAAAGACTTAGCCGCCCCATCAACCCCCACAATAGGCATGCCGTTTTGGCATCAGCAGTAAGGAAATAAAGAGTATGAATAATTTAGTGTGGACAATTGCAGGCTCAGACTCAGGTGGTGGCGCAGGCATTCAAGCCGATATAAAAGCAATGCAAAGTTTTGGCGTGCATGGCTGTACTGCAATTACCGCGCTTACGGCGCAAAATAGCTTAGGTGTAGAGGCCATTAACGCGGTATCTACCGATATTATTGAATCGCAATTACTCGCACTCGAAAGCGATATGAAAGCCAAAGTAATTAAAATTGGCATGCTGGCTAATGTGCAGCAAATTCAATTAATAAGCGAGCATATAGCACATTACAAAGCTAAATGGCCTGTACCGCCTGTGATTGTTTACGACCCCGTTGCAATTGCTTCAAGTGGTGATGTATTAACAGAGGAAGATACCGTAAGTGCCATTAAAGAATGCTTAATGCCGCTGGTGGATGTAATAACGCCTAACACGCACGAAACGCAATTGCTAACAGGGGTGTATTTAATTGGCCCAAGCGCCGTGAAAGACGCAGCTAAAAAGCTATTAAGTTGGGGCGCAAAAGCGGTTGTAATTAAAGGCGGGCACTGGGATTACCCAACTGGTTATTGTATTGATTACTGCACACAAAACGGCGAAGAGTATTGGCTTGGGAATAAAAAAATTCAAAGCCCTCATAGCCATGGCACAGGTTGCAGTATGGCCTCGGTTATTGCCGCGTGTTTAGCAAAAGGCTACCCCCTAAAAGATGCTTTTATTTTAGCTAAAGCTTATATAAATCAGGGCTTAAAGCAGTCGGTTAGATACGGCGAAGGAATAGGCCCTGTTGCACATACTGCTTTTCCTACACAGTTAGATGACTACCCGCAAGTAATTGAGCCTGGCAGCTGGCTTGGTGATGAGCTTGATTTTGATGTGCCGCTGGAATTTAATATGGCGGCTGATTTTGCACCTTGTGAGAGCAAAAAGTTGGGCCTATATGCTGTGGTCGATAGCCTAGATTGGCTAGATAAATGTTTGCAGCAAGGTATTACTACGGCGCAGCTTCGCGTTAAAAATAAAACCGACCTTGAGCTTGATGAGTTAATTAAGCAGGCCGTAGAGCTGGGTAAAAAGTACCACGCTCACGTATTTATAAACGACTACTGGCAGTTGGCAATAAAGCACGGTGCCTACGGCGTACACTTAGGCCAAGAAGATTTAGAAACCGCTAATTTAGCAGCGATTAAAGCTGCGGGGCTAAGGCTTGGGCTTTCTACCCACGGTTTTTACGAAATGTTACGTGCGCACAACTATCGACCAAGTTATATGGCATTTGGTGCTATTTACCCAACCACGACCAAAGATATGAGTGGCCAAATACAAGGTCTCGATAAACTTAAAAAGTGTGTGCCATTAATGCAAAGCTACCCAACTGTTGCCATTGGCGGCATAGATTTAACCCGCGCAAGCGAGGTTGCAAGTACTGGAGTAGGCAGTGTTGCGGTTGTACGAGCGATTAGTGAAGCGGATGATTATATTGCTGCAATTAGTGTGCTACAAAGTGCTATAAACCAGCCTAATGAATAAGCTTAGCGATAAAGAAACCCTGCGTTATAGTCGCCACTTATTATTAAAAGAAGTGGGCCTAGAAGGTCAGTTAGCACTTAAAGCAGCCACCGTTGCAGTAGTGGGAGTTGGCGGGCTAGGTAGCCCTGCACTTTTGTATTTAGCTGCGGCAGGTATTGGTAAACTTATTTTAATAGATGATGATGCGGTTGAGCTTTCTAACTTGCAGCGCCAAGTGCTTTATAAAGTTAATCACTTAGGGCAAAACAAGGTCACTGCTGCTGGCAAAGTATTAACAAGCCTTAATAATCAAATAGAAATAGTGACGCATTGTAAAAAGCTCGATGATAACAACGCAGCTGAGCTTTTAAAAAATGCCGATATAGTACTTGATTGCTCTGATAATTTTGCCACACGTTACAGTGTTAACCGTTATTGCTCTACTCATAAGCTGCCTTTAATTGCAGGTGCAGCACTGGCAAAGAAAGGGCAGTTAATGGGGTTTGATTTTAGGCAAAATAATAGCCCGTGTTATGGCTGTGTTTTTGCAAAAAGTGACGCCGCACCCGCTGTAAATTGTAGTAATGCAGGTGTAATAAGCCCACTGTTAGGAATTATAGGCTCTATGCAGGCACAGCTTACGCTTAATATGCTGTTAGGGCATGTTGAAGGTAGTGTGTTTATCAGCTTTGATGCGCTGAGCTTAAAGCAACAGCAATTTAAAATGATTAAAGATATAAACTGCAAAGAGTGCGGTGAATAAAGTATGAGGTAATTCGCGGGGCTAAACTCGGGGTTAAGCCATGAGAAGCTGCGCTTCTAACGTAAGCAAGCTCTTCGTCTACAGCTAAAATTAGCATCGTAGTTTAATTAATCTATAGGCGCCTTGCTTGCTGGCGCGTTGATATAAAATCTATTTACGCTTTTTCTTTTTTGCGTGAGCAAGCTTCACGCCTACCAATAAAAAAGCACCGCGTTTATGGTAAACGCGGTGCTTAATATTTATTTTTGCTTACAGCTTGGCAAACACGTCTTGTAGTGGTGGTACTACTTGCTTTTTACGGCTTAATACGCCATCTAGCCATACTTTATCTTCGCTCGGCTTTTCACCGTAAGCTTGCTCTACAAGGTTTGCATCATCTGAAGCGATCAGCATTTGTGAGCCTTCTTTCATGATGTCGGTAAGCAGTAAGAATACTGAGTGGCGGTTGCCTTCAATTTTTAGCTTAGCAATATCGGCTTCTAAGTCTGCTTTAATTTCGTCAAACACTGCAAGGTCAATAACCTCTAGCTGGCCAATGCCGACTAGGTGACCGTTCATGTTGAAGTCTTTAAAGTCACGCATTACTAAGTCACGCACAGGGGTGTCTTCAACAGCTGACTTAACACGGAACATGTCCATGCCTAGTTCTTTAAAGTCTTCAATGCCGGCAATTTCTGCTAGTGCTTCTACACATTTAATATCAGCCGTTGTACAGGTCGGCGATTTAAAAATAACGGTATCGCTTAAAATTGCACATAGCATGATGCCAGCAATATCTTTAGGGATTTCTACGTTGTAGAAGTCATACATCATTTTAATAATGGTGTTTGAACAGCCTACCGGACGGATCCAACACTCAAGCGGTGTAGATGACGTTAAATCGCCTAGTTTATGGTGATCGACTACGCCAACAACACGTGCTTGGTCGATATCATCTGGTGCTTGTGTTTTTTCTGTGTGGTCAACAATATATACATCTTCGCCAGCGTAGCTTAATTTAAGCTCAGGTGCTTCGAAGCCAAATTTATCTAGGATAAATTGAGTTTCTGGTGACACTTCACCAAGGCGTGTTGGAATTGCTGGCTCATCGATTTGGTTTTTTAAATAAGCAAGTGCAATTGCACCACAAATTGAATCTGAATCTGGGATTTTATGGCCCACTACATACATAGACATTGACGGAACTCCTTTAAATTTGCCGATATTCTACCAAAGTCTGTGGCCTTTAACATATAGACAGTGCAATTAAGTTTTAGTTACACTTTAAAATCTTGAATTTACTGGGTGTATAAATATGCGACTGGGCCGCAAAGGTTGGAACAACGTTATTATTTTTTCGATGTTGATTATGATCTTCTTTTTAAATGGCTGGCATAAGCAGTTTTTAGGGGGCGAAGACGAGCCTACATTACAACCGGTACTGCCATTACAAAGTTTTGTGTTAACACTGAGCTTTGTTGATCAGAAAATTGAACGTATTGGTACAAGTTGGCGTACAACCGCATTAAAAGAAAATACGCCCGTGAGGTGGGATGCATCACAGCAGCAATTAGCTGAGCTAATTAACCATTGGCAAACGGCTGCGTTGATGCAGGTAAATGAGTCTGTTGTATTTAATCCAAACTCACCATTGTACGTGGCCACCTTTGAGTTGGCTGGCGAGCGCTTACCTTGGGTTTATTTACTGTACAAAGGTAACGGTAAGTATTATTTGTTGGAAAAAAATAGCCAGCGCGTGATGGGGCTTGATTTAGCGACTGCAAAGCAGTTATTTCCAAGTGTTGATTTTTCAAAAAGTGAGTTGCATTAATGCCTGAATTACCAGAGGTAGAAGTAAGTAGACTGGGGATCACCCCGCATGTAGAAAACCAGGTGGTGACGAAGGTAAATATTTATAATGCCAGCATGCGATGGCCTGTGCCCGATGATGTTTATCAGTTAGAAGGGTTGAAGGTAGAGCGAATTGAGCGCCGTGCAAAGTATTTATTGCTGCACTGCGAATTAGGGAGTGCTATTTTACATTTGGGAATGTCGGGTAATTTGCGCGTTGTAGATAAACGCGAGCCGCTTAAAAAGCATGATCATGTTGAGTTTGTTCTTAGTAATGACAAGGCGCTGCGATTAAACGACCCTCGCCGGTTTGGTTGCTGTTTATGGCAAGCACCAGGGGATGTTCATAAGTTACTCTCAAAACTTGGCCCTGAGCCGCTTACGGATGATTTTTTTGCAAAGCGTGTATACGAGCAATCGCGAAATAAAAAAGCCCCCGTGAAGCAATTTATTATGGATAACGCGGTGGTGGTGGGCGTAGGTAATATTTATGCCAATGAGTCGTTATTTAAGGCGGGGATACACCCAAAACGCGAAGCAGGCAAAGTATCGTTAAAGCGATATCAAACCCTGATCCCTATTATTAAAGACACTCTAGCAGCAGCAATAACACAAGGCGGTACAACCCTTAAAGACTTTGCCCAAAGTGATGGCAAACCAGGTTATTTTGCACAGCAGTTGTTAGTGTACGGGCGAAAAGGAGAGGCGTGCGTAACGTGTAAAACGCCACTTGAAGAAATTAGACTAGGGCAGCGCAGTACGGTGTTTTGTAAGCACTGCCAAAAATAGCCGTGTTATAGCTCAAACGGTGCCACACCGACGGCTTTCATTTTATAGCCCACTTGGGCTATTTCACCAGACCAGGTTTCGGTACTGATAACGCCGGTAACAACAATCGCATCATACAGGCTCTCTATGGGTACGCCACCTTTTACTGTTACATGAACGATTTGATTTGGCGGCGGGGGCGGTACGTGAATACACGCGCCAAAGTATGGCACAAGCAAAAACTCAGTAATAACTTCACTGTCGCCCTCAAGTGGAACAACAAACCCCGGTAAGCTCACTGATTGGCCATTTAATGCTTCAACCACAGGAGCATCTAGCTCTGGTTGCACCCAGTTTTGTTCACTGCCTTCGTGGTTAGCCTGTGCTTGGGTATCTATTTGTACATGCCCTTGTGGGATTAAGTCTTCCCAAAAAATTTCTTTCGGCGGGTTTGCACTACTGACAAAGCTAATAAGTAGGCAGCTTACTAGCATGCAGTAATAAAGCGCGGATTTAAAAAGTATCATGAAATTCCTAAAGTTAAGTTTTTATACTCATACCATCGCTAAGCGAATAAAAGTAAGCGCGGATAGCTGGTATTAAGCCAATTATAAACCCAGCGGCCATAATAACGCCTATTAAAGTGAGTTCATAGTAAGAGAGCATGGCAATATTAACGCTTATGCCTGCATGGCTTTGCAAATAGCTGCTACTGATAAGCATAACGCCATAATACAAACCACAGCCAACTAGGCAGCCTAATAATGTTGTAAATAACGACTCCATGCTTATTAGTGTAAATAGCTGCCATGGCCGTGCGCCGACTGAGCGCAATATAGCAAGTTCTCTTCGGCGTTGATTTAAATTGGCCAGTAGCGTGGTCAACATACCCAATAAACTGACTAATATAACAACGCCTGAAAACAGTAAGAGTACTTTTTCGACAATGGCGAGCATTTGCCACAGCTCTTTTAAGGTCACTGTGGGCATAATGGCCAGAAGTGGCTCTTTTTTGTATTGGTTGATATTACGCCTAATTTGCAATGTGTATAAAGGCGAGTCGAATCCCATTAAAAACGCAGTAATTTGACTTGGCTCACCGATTAGGTTGTTATGCTCATCGTGCTCATCGTGCTCATCGTGCTCATCGTGCTCATCGTGCTCATCGTGCTCATCGTGCTCATCGTGCTCATCGTGCTC
>NZ_JALNTJ010000013.1:0-13427 GCF_023161885.1 Pseudoalteromonas sp. 2CM37A | reverse complement strand
ATTATTCGCAGAGTGTGAACCACCATGTATTAAATCAATAGCTGCTAGAGGTATGTGTAAGGTTTTATCTACTGGCGTGCCAGTGGCTTTTAAAATACCGATAACAGTAAACGGGTTGTCTTTATGATGATGAAAGCTCGTATTACCCATCCCGTGTGAGATTACTACGTTATCACCTAGTGTATACCCTAAACGGCTTGCTACATCGCTGCCAAGTACCACCTGGTTTAAATGCTCAAACGCGTGGCCTTGTTGAAAACTTAACGTTTGTTTTTTACCAAAGCGATAGTGGGTAAAGTAATCACGGCTTGTACCTAGTACAGTTTGGCCTTTGTGGCTGTCGCCTAAACTAATAGGAATGCTCCATTTAACACCACGTTGAGCTGCTATGTACTGATAACTTTGCCAGCTCACCCCATTATTTGCGTAACCTATTCTAAATACAGAGGAAAGCAGTAATTGAATATCGCCGGTGCGGGCGCCTACAATTAGGTCTGTCCCAGAGATGGTATTACTAAAGCTGGTTTTTGCATCCACGCGAATTCGCTCAATACTTAGTAAAAGCATCACGCTAATGGCAATGGTAAACAATGTGAGCAGTACACTTGCTCGGCGATTTAGCAAACTTTTATAAGCTAACTTAGTCAGGATCATAACGGCTCCTGTAAGCTAACTAGGCTAATTGCACGATTAAATAGCGGTTTTAATGTTTCGTCATGGCTTACAAAAACTAACGTACTGTTGGCGCGCTTAGCCTGTTCGAATAACAGCTTTATAAAGCTTTCTCTATTTGCGGTATCGAGTGCCGAGGTAGGCTCATCAGCAATTATAAGCTCTGGGCTGCCAATAAATGCGCGAGCGGCGGCAACCCGCTGTTGCTGACCAATGCTGAGCGAGGCAACATCTTTACTATGATAAGACTCACTTAAGCCTAATGCTGTTAATAAGCGTATCGCTTCTTTTTGTAAGCTTGGCTTGGGCTCTGTTGTTTGCTGTAAGGCTTTTTGTTTTCTGCTTTTTGAAAATTCACAGCCAAGCGTGACATTCTCAATGGGTGTTAAATACGGTAATAAATTAAAGTTTTGAAAAATATAGCCAATATTCTCCGCTCTAAATACGTCTCTTTGCGTATTGCTAAGTGTATTTAAATCGCGATTTAAAATACGTATGTTGCCACTACTTGGTGTGTTTATACCTGCCAATAGCGCAAGCAGGGTTGATTTACCGACGCCGCTGGGACCATGTAAAAAAATATGCTCGCCTTTATCAATCCTAAGGGTTGGGATATTTAGCGTAGGCTTGGCATCATTTTTATGCCATTTAAAGGTTACATTATCAAGCTCAATCATACAGTGTGGTGTTACCAACCCCAATAATTTAACATTTTTCTCATTTTAAATTGCCTAATAAGGTTTAGAGGTTTAGGTTTCAAATTATTATCGCTATGCAAAAATTCATTTGTCGCATTAAGTACACGCAGGCTAGATTGCCCATCGGTATAAGGATGAAGCTCTTTAGAGTAGTTGCTAATTGCTGCCATTAGCTCCTGTGGGTATGTAAGGGCGTAATCAATATTTTTTTCTACTTCTGAAGCTTGCGTAACATCTAATAAATGCGGGAAAGGCTGCCTCGTTCTATACGTTACTACCGGTTTATTTTGTAATAAGAACATTTGCAAGACAGAAGAGGTGTCGCACAGCATAACATCTGCAGCTTTAAGTAAAGGCAGTACATTGTCGGTTTCTACAAAAGTTAAGTTTTCATTACTTAAGGCTTTGTATTTATCTACCCACTCCTGTGGCATTTTAGGATGAAATTGCACCAATATTCGCCATTTCCCTTGCTTACTAAAGTGCTTAATTTGCTCATAAAGCCTAGGTGCAAGTGTGAGCCTGTGTGAAAAGGTGGAACAAATAAGTAATGTCGGGCGTGCATCATTGCTTGCATATGGGTTGTCAGCTTGTGCTGTAAATAAGGGATCTAGAGTTGGCCAGCCAGTTTCAGCTACTTTGAAGTGGCCATGCTTTATGGCTGATTTTGCAAACCGCCTGGTGGTATTTGGACCTTGCGTACAATACAGGTCAAAGCATCCTCTGATTGCAAAATGCCCTTTTTCACCACTTGTATCTCTTTTATGAGCATCAAAACCATGAAATACAGCTACTTTTATCCCTGGGATGAATGTAGGTATTAGGTTAGCTGGGGCGAAAGTTGCGTCGGGTTTCCAAGTATGTACATCTTTTATAGAGTGAAGTTGCTGCTCATCATCATCTAAAAAGTCGGGGTTTACTTCATTACCCGCTAAAAACCACCGAACTTCTCCACCATGGGCTAAAATTTGCGCCTGAAGCGGCCTTAAAATAGCGTATGAATAATTTTGCGAAATATACATTAGGTATTTTTTATTTGCGGTCGCAGTTAGGTAGTCCAAGCGTTACTCCTCTAGTTAGCACGCTAAGTTTACCGCATTATTACAGCCATATAAATATTGCGTGGTTATTTAAACTGAGCTCTGGGTAATAAACCTATTTCTAGCAGCTATTTTCAGCGCTAACTGCGTTGAGTTTACTTGCAATAGGCCAGCTATTGACGCGTAAATTCGCCTTGCTTTCATTGAAAATCTTTGGCTAGAGAAAATAAATTTAAATATCAGCATAATACAACACGCCCTAGTCAGTCTCTTAACCAGAGTTCAGGTTATTTAGTTTTCAGTGCTGATTGAGCTTTAGGGTAGGCTGATTTATTATATAGCGCTTATAACCCCATACCATACTTTGCTCTATGAGCATCCCTAACCCCGGAGATAGCATGACTAGCTATAAAGTTTTAGACGTAAACGATGACTTACCCATTCGCACTAAAGGTGGCGTACACAGCGGTAAAGTTCGTTCGGTTTATTGGCTAACAGATGAAGACAGCGCACGCCTCATTAAAGAAAAAAACTATAAAGTTCCGCAAGGAACTGAGCTGGCAATTATGGTTATTTCAGACCGTATTTCTGCTTTTGACTGTATTTGGCAAGGCGAAAATGGCTTAAACGGCGTGCCGGGAAAAGGTATTGCGCTTAACTCTGTTGCATCTCATTGGTTTAAGTTATTTGATAAAGCTGGCCTTGCGGGTAACCACATTGTTGATATTCCACATCCTTATGTATGGATTGTGCGCAAAGCAAGCACCGTAAAAGTAGAAGCGATTGCGCGCCAATATATAACCGGCAGCATGTGGCGTGATTACAGTAAAGGGGTTCGCAACTTTTGTGGCATAGATTTACCAGAGGGCTTAACGGCAAACCAAAAGCTTGAAAACGTACTAATAACCCCTTCTACAAAAGGTATTATCGAAGGCGTGACTGATATTCCACCTGTTGATGATGTGAATATTACGCGCGCTAATATCACTGATAATTTAGACGTATTTAATCTTAAATCGGCAGAGGATGTGACTAAATACGAAAAGCTATTGGTTGAGGGCTTTAAGCTAATTAGTGAGGAGCTGGCAAAGCTTGATCAAATATTTGTAGATACAAAATTTGAGTTTGGTTATGTAGAGGATTTAGACGGTAACCAACAGCTTATTTATATTGATGAAGTAGGCACCCCAGACTCTTCGCGCATATGGGATGGCGCGGCTTACCGAGATGGTAAAATAATCGAAAACTCTAAAGAAGGGTTTCGCCAGTTATTAATTTCTACTGTGCCAGAAAGTGACGTGCTGTTAAATAAAGACCGCATGGATGAGCGAGAGCAGCTTGCTAAAGACTTTATTTTACCAGAATCGGTCATGCTTGAGGTGTCTAACACTTATGTAGGCATTGCCAGTAAAATCATTGGTAAAGAGATTGTAATTCCAGAAGATCCTCGCCAAGAAGTAATTAATATTTTAGATACTGATTACGACCTTATTGTAAAATAGTACAACTAAAGTATTAAAATAAACAAAGCCCAGTCTTTATTTTTAGTTACTGGGCTATATTCCTTGCAATTAGTGCTGGTCTCTAATTAACTTAACCTAAGATTAACTTTTAGGTATTGATATGTTTAGGCAAGTGCAGCAAGTTTTTAATAAAAGAGGTTATTTACTCGCCGCTACTTTATTTTTTAGCCAAGGCGTACTGGGTGAAAATATTGATTTAGTAATTCAAGACCAGCATGGTCAGCCACTAAAAGACGCAATCGTTGAGCTTTATAAGGCGACAAAGTCAGAGCGCACTACGTTACCCGTTGCGGTAATGGACCAAGTACATAAAGCGTTTTTACCTGATTTACTAGTGGTGCAAAAAGGCCAGCAGGTTAACTTTCCTAACAGCGATAATATTCGCCATCATGTTTACTCTTTTTCTCAGGCTAAGCCCTTTCAGCTAAAACTCTATTCAGGCCAACCTAAAGAGCCTGTAATTTTTGATCAACAAGGTGTTGTTGTACTAGGCTGTAATATTCATGACTCTATGGTTGGCTATATTTATGTAGCCAATAGTGAACACGTTTATAAAACTAATAATACGGGTAAGTTATCCTTAGACATAACGCCGTTACCGACTACGCTGAGTGTGTGGCATGCGCTACAAACTGCACCGTTGGAAAATAAAAAAATGATAACAATAAACAATAACAATGAGTTACTAATTAAGGTTAATACCTCCACCCCAGCACCGCGAAATACTTTTGGTAGTAAGTTTAAGGGCGGTAATGACTAACAGTTTAAAAAACCGCATTATTGTTTTATGTGTAGGCTTAGTGTTACTGACCACTATGGTGAGCATTGTTAGCTTTTGGTGGTCTACAAGTAAATTTCAAGAAGAAAAAGTAAATCAAGATATTAGCGTAGCGCAAAATGTATATAAGCAATATCTGAGCGCAAAAGAAAGCCTACTGCTTACTGCTGCTAAAGTACTCACTGCCGACTTTGGTTTTAAGCAAGCGGTTGCCACTCGCGATGCAGGCACCATAAGTAGTGTGTTGTTTAATCACAGCCAGCGTATTGATGCAGAGCTTATGCTACTGATTGATTTATCAGGTAAATTAATTTCAGCCAATACTAATGCAGATTTGTACCCTCAAAATTTAAAGCCGTTACTGGATGAGTTATTAACTTCGCCAGAGCAATCGAGCTTTGTCGTTCTTAATAATCAGCTATATCAAGTTATTTTACTACCTGTAAGGGCGCCTAGAACCGTTGCATACAGCTTAGTGGGTTTTAAAATTGATGACGAAGTCGCCCTAGAACTTAAAAACCTAACAGGAATGGATGTCAGCTTTATTGCTGAGCAGGACAACCTCGTAAGAAGCTCGTTGCTTAATCGCCCAGAGTTTTTTTCACCTAAAAACTACTTTAACACCACCACAACAACGCGTTTGTTTGGTGATTATCCTGTATATAAAAACCAAGATATTATGTTGCCCTCCCTACAAGGGGATGCGGTAACAATTTTGCTCAGTGCTGATTTAACGCAAAGCTATAACGATTTTGAAAACTTATTGTTTACGCTAATTATTATGGCCATTTTAACGATGCTGGTGGGGGTTATTACCAGTAGTTTACTGGCAAATAACTTAACAACCCCACTCTCACAGCTTGCAGTTATTGCCAGGCAATTTGCACAAGGTAATTACGCATTTGAATTTAATGCATCTAAACAAAGTACCGAAATAGCAACCCTTGCTAACGCCTTTGATAACATGGGTAACGATATTAACGAGCGTGAACAAAAAATTAGTTTTCAGGCACGCCATGATTCGCTTACAGGCTTTTATAATCGCTCGGCTATGCTTGAAGTACTCGATGATGAGCTGACTCCCTCTACACAATACACCCTGGTTGCTATTGATATAAAAGGTTTACGGCATATAAACGATAAGCTAGGCCCACGCGTAGGCGATGAATGTTTAAAAGCGGTTGCCAATCGAATTAGTGGCTTTTCGGACGAACTTGGCGGCTTTCATGCGCGTATTGGTGGCGATGAGTTTTTAACTGTGTTTCCAAGTGCCGCTGCCAGAGAGAAAAAAAGCGGTATAGTTGGTTTAATGGCACAGCTATTAGCGTGTTATACCATTAAAACGTTAAAAATTAACTTACGCTTTAGCGCTGGGGTTGTCGAGTATCCCATGCAAGGTCTTGCCAGCGACGATTTAATGCGACGCGTACTTATTGCCGTAGACAATGCAACAGATAGCCAAGACAGTATTCATTATTACCAAAATGGTGAAGACGAAGCGCATTTAGATCGTCTTAAAATGTTAGATGAGCTTAAACAAGCCATTAGCGATGATGATGGGCAATTATTTATGACCTATCAGCCTAAACTGCATTTACACACACAAAAAATAAATAAAGTCGAATCACTGATCCGCTGGCAACGTAAAGATGGCAGCTGGGTAAACCCAGAACTGTTTATTGATTTAGCCGAGCAATCGGGGCTTATTGTTGAGCTTACATCATGGGTTGTTAACACTGTGGTTTCTCAGGTGGCTGATTGGCAGGCTAAAGGGATTGAAATGCAGGCAGCAATTAATGTATCAGCACAAGATATTGCCTCACCGAGTTTTCATTCAGCGTTAGTGCGTACTCTAAAAAAATACAATGTTGATCCAACCCTCATTACTGTTGAATTAACTGAGCGCGACATGATTGAAAATGAAGAAAAAGGCATAAAAGCATTACAAAACTTAAAAGCCATCGGTGTAAAAATTTCATTGGATGATTATGGCGTAGGGCAAACATCACTGGGGAGATTAAAAATGCTGCCTATTGATGAGCTAAAGTTAGATAAGTGCTTTATTTTAAAGTTAGATGAGTCGCGCAAGGATCAACACATAGTGCAGTCGTCTATTACCTTAGGGCATCAACTAGGCTTTAGCGTTGTTGCAGAGGGCGTTGAAAACAGAGATTCGTTAGACTTACTTAAACTTATGCATTGTGACCATGCTCAGGGTTACTACCTAAGTAGGCCTTTAAAAGCAGAATTATTAGAACAGTGGCTAAAGGAATATTATGAAAAAAGTTAAGTGTTTATTACTTGGGTTATTACTTAGCTCGAGCTTTTCTGGTTTAGCAAGCGATGGTAAATTATTAGCGACCCCCGGGGTTTCGCAAATAGAAGGCGGCGGGGGCGGCGGTATTGTGCCTTGGGCACAACTTGCAGGTTACGCCAGCGAAGACGAGTTCTCTGTGAATGGCTTTTGTAGCCGTGCAGATGTAACAGACTACACTTTAGATGTATGTGGAGCACAAGTTAACCTATTTAATCGTGTGGAACTTAGCTACGCTCAACAACGTTTTGACGTGCCTGCACTTGATACCGAAATAGAGCAATCTATCACGGGCGCTAAAATTCGTTTATACGGCGACATAGTTTACAGTGACTGGCCGCAATTGAGTGTGGGTATACAGCATAAATCCCTTGATGATGGCGCTGTTGCGACCCTAGTAGGTGCACAAGATACTAGTGGCACTGATTACTACCTCGCAGCTAGTAAACTCCACTTAGGCGCTGTAGGGGGGCTTAACTGGTTTTGGAACGTCACAACTCGCTACAGTGAGGCTAATCAACTCGGTTTGCTTGGTTATGGTGGGGCAAATGATGATGCAAAAATTTTATTTGAAGGCAGCACCGCTGTGTTTTTGAGCCGAAGTGTTGCCGTAGGTATAGAGTATAGGCAAAAGTCTAATAACCTTAATTTGGGTGAACAAGACTGGAAAGATTTATTTGTTGCTTGGATGCCAAACAAACACGTGAGTGTCACCGCTGCATACTTAGATTTAGGTAGCATTGCAGGTGCGAGCGATCAAACAGGGTGGTACTTATCGGTAACAGGGTATTGGTAATGAAAAACGTTGTCATTTTATGGTTGTGTTTAAGTGCCCTGGCAGGGTGCGCAAGCTCAACAAATTTATCGCTTTATCAACAGCTTGATGGCCGAGCGGGGCTTACGCGTATTGTAGACAGTTTTATTTACCAAATAGGTAATGATGAACAAGTACTGCATTATTTTGAACACAGCGACATAAGCCACTTTAGAGAAGGTTTTATTATGCATATGTGTATGCTAGTTGATGGCCCATGCAAGTACAAAGGTGACTCTATGGTAGATATTCATACTGGGATGCACATAACTGAGAAAGATTTTAACCATGTGGTGGACTTACTTGTAAATGCGATGGAAGAGCAAAATATTAGCCATAGCATACAAAATGAGATTCTATCTAGAATGGCACCGCTGCGAAGTAAAATAATAAGAATTTAGGCAACATCTGTAAATTATTTACTCGTAGCAGTGAACCTTACTTTTGTAATAGTGTCCACTTAGTATTATTTCCCGATAAACAATAATTGGCGCGCACAGCTTGTATGTCTTACCTATTTATATCCCGCAAAAATGTACACGCAAAGTACTATAAAAAAATAATCAAAAAGCTGAGTATGGATTGCCAACTGCATGTTATGGGGGCGCCAAAGCTTTCAGCTATATACTATTTAAGTAAAGCGTTTAAAGTTGATTTTAACGATGTTATTAATGCACAACTAAAACGTAAGCGCGCCCGTAATAACCTTTGGAACAATGCTTTAGTATCGGCGGTTTACAAAGTGGGGCTGCGCTTTTTTGAGCGTTTACGTTACGCAAAATATTTAGCTTTATTAGCTGAAGTTAACCCGGATGTAATGGTGATATGGAATGGTAATAAACTGCCTAATACTACCGTTGCTATGGCTGCCAAGGCACTGGGTATTAAGCAATTTTATTATGAAAATGGTTTGCTTCCGGGTACCACCAGTTTAGACCCTCAAGGGATTAACTTTAATGCGTCGCTAAGTCGAGATCCTGATTTTTATTTAAATTTTAATGCAAATAATGCCTTAAACTTTGATGCACCGGCGCTTGTCCCTCGAGAAAACCATAAAAAACGCTGTGATTTTGCAGCTGAAAATATACCTGAACGCTACATATTTGTGCCTTTTCAAGTGCCTCACGATACGCAATTAGCGAGCTTTTCGCCATGGATTGACTCAATGGAAATGCTATACGATGAAGTTGTTAGCGCAGTGAAAGCATTGAACGATCCTAGTTTAAAGGTCGTTTTTAAAGAACACCCGTCGTGGCACAAGCATTACACCCATTTATACGATAAAGACCCAATTGCATTATTTGCAAACGGCAATAAAACCTGTGAACTTATTGAATGCGCAGAAGCGGTGATCACTATCAACTCTACGGTCGGTTTAGAAGCGCTGTTACTAAATAAGCGCGTAATTACTGTAGGGCAGGCTTGTTATAATATAGAAGGCTTAGTTAAGCATGCTGATACTCGTGAGGGCTTAGCTTCCCAAGTAGCAGATGTAGCTCAAGGATGGCAGTTTAATCCGCAGCTACGCGATAAGTTTTTTTGCTATTTAAAGCATGTGTATAGTGTGCCGGGCGTTTGGAAACACGCCGAAGAAGAGCATATCAAAGCAATTGAGTTACGTTTTAAAGGGGCGGATAAATTTGCACAATACAGCAACAATGTGCCCAACGAACTTATTTAACCGCGTATAGTATATCAACATGTTGTGATTTAGTTGTAAGGACAATTTTTACAGCCATTTTTACAGCATGTACCTCGCTTTAAAAAAAACCATTTACTGAACACCATGTAGCCATTTTGCATGGTGTAGTCTAGCCCTTCAATTAAATTGTCATTACCTCTAAATTTTTTAGCAAACTCAATTTGTGCTTTGATTGGCTGAGTATAAATATGCGCTAAATAAGCGTTTATTTTATTAAGCGTACATTGCGGGCATAAACAGCTTGTTGCTGACTCTTCAAGCGGTAAAATAGCAGGTAATTGGTTACACCAGCATGCGTTTATATCGTTTACATTACAACTGAGCGCAGTGTGGCATTGTGAGCAGTTTAATCTCGTCATTTTAAGTCTTATCAGCAGTAGAGCAGCAAGAATAACAAATATTATGAATATACAAAAAGCATTGGCCGAATTTATTACCTTTGGTGAGCAAAGAGATGATGCTATTAGCGTGATTATTTCTACCCCAGCAGAGGAAAGTGCTCCCGGTTATACACTCACAAAGCCGGTATTGATTGACGTGCTAACACGTTGTGTAAACCACGAAATAGAGATAGATGATTTAGAGCTATGGGCAAATGTGGTTGAATCGCGAGATGATATAAATTGCGCCGAACACGAAGGGGTTATTTTTGCGCTCAGTAATAGTGAGCAAATGGGTGAACTTGATAAGCGTAAGCTGACTGTATTGTTGAAGCTGCTACAGAGCTAAGCGTAATTTAGTAATGATTGTATTTAAACCGTTTTAAATTATCTTCAGGTGCAGCGAAATCAAACTTAGCTTATAGATTAACATTGCTCTGAACTCAAAACCGTGAACTACGAGAACAGAGCAATGTGATAAAACGTCTTTATTCAGAGGGTTTACAGCTCTTCACTTTCTTTAATTGTTGCAAATGCGGTGTTTAAACGCGTTACTGTTTCTGGCAGTTGGTCGTCTAAAATGTCTGCTTTATCTGCACCCCATGCTAATACCACTGTTGAGCCTAGTTTAAAGCGGCCCATTTCTTCACCTTTTTTAAGGGTGATGGCGTTTTCACCTTTAGTAGGGTAGTTCCAGCTAAACACATCGCTACCGGCTGGTGGTGTTACTGTGCCTGCCCAAACAGTTTCTATGCTGGCTACAATGGTTGCGCCTACTAGTACCATAGCAAGTGGGCCAATTTCGGTTTCAAAAATAGCCACTACACGTTCGTTACGAGCAAATAAATTAGGGACATTGCGCGCTGTAAGCGGGTTTACCGAAAATAAGTCGCCCGGTACGTAAATCATTTTACTTAGTGTGCCGTCTATAGGCATATGAATACGGTGGTAGTCTTTTGGCGCTAAATAAATGGTAGCAAATTTTCCGCCTAAAAATGGTGTTGTATCATCTTCAGAGCCACCTAATAGTGCTTGTAGACTGTAGTCATGACCTTTTGCTTGTATTAGCTGCCCATCAACAATGTCGCCCAGTTGGCTAATTGCACCATCAACAGGGTGAGTAATTACGTTCTCGCCTTGCGCCATCGGACGCACATCATCTTTTAATGGGCGAGTAAAAAATTCATTAAACGTTTTGTAGTGCGCTGGGTCTTCATACAAAGCCTCGTTCATGTCTACTTTATATTGTTTAATAAATAGTTTAATAAGCGTTGTAGTTAAAGCACCGGCTTTTGCTGCTGCTAATTTACCTACTACGCGTGAAATAAAGTGCTTTGGCATTGCATACTGCATTGCAATTTTAAATTTGTCTAAACTCACAGATTGTTTCCTAAATTAAACGCGAGGTGCGCGTGCACCAGCACGGCCATCGGCCATTGTTTCTAAAATACGGTGGTAGCTGTCGAATCGCAATTGCGAAATATCGCCATCGGCTACCGCTTGTTGAATTATACAGCCAGGGTCGTTTAAATGCTTACAGTCTCTAAAACGACATCCGCCTATAAACTCTCTAAATTCTTTAAAGCACCAGGTTACCCGTTCAACATCTAAGTGCCATAAACCAAACTCACGTATTCCCGGTGAGTCAATTAGGTTACCACCACTTGGTAGGTGATGTAAGCGCGATACAGTGGTGGTATGTTGCCCTAAGCCACTGTTTTCTGATACTTCTTTAGTTAATATTTCGGCATCAGGAAGCACAGTGTTAACTAAGGTTGATTTACCTACGCCACTTTGACCAACAAAAATATTATTTTTATCAACCAGTACGTTTTTTAAATCATCTATGCCTTCGCCGGTTACACTACTTACAAGCAGTACCTGATAACCAAGGCCTCGATAAATATCGAGTACTTTTTGAATTTCATTTAGGCCTTCGTCGTCGATTAAATCGATTTTATTAAGTACTAAAATAGGTTCTATACCCATGTCTTCACAGGCAATTAAGTAACGGTCGATAATACTGGGCGTAAACTCTGGTAGTACCGCTGAGACCATTAAAATTTGATCAATATTTGCAGCGATTACTTTTACGCCATCGTAAAAGTCGGGACGCGTAAGCTGTGAGCGGCGCTCTTGTGTTGCTTCAATAACGCCTGCTAAGTCGCCTTCACTTACTTTTGCGCGGCGAAATAGTACTTCATCACCACACACTAAGTTAGTAACGGTACGGCGAATATTACAGCGTAATACGTCACCTTCTTGTGTTTCTACATCGGCGTGTTGGCCAAAACGGCTGATCACGACAGCGTTTTCGGTTGCGCCCAGATTATCTGTTTGCCACTCTTGTGCGCCACCTTTTGCCAATTTTGTATCGGCATTATTTAAGCGCTTTTGATGATTAGCCTTGATCCTGCGAGATTGGCCTTTACTTAATTTTTTCTGTTTTGCCACTTTTGGCCTATAACCTTGGTTTAAATGTCGGCTTTGCGTATAAAAAAGCTTTAGCTCGACGGTTGATGCTAATATGATATATCGAAATGCGTTGGATCTAAAGAAAAGCACTGTTTAAGGTTACTATGACTATTAATGAATCTAATTTAATTTGGCTTGATCTGGAAATGACTGGACTTGAGCCGGCCACAGATAAAATACTCGAAATTGCAACAGTAGTAACTGATGCCGATTTAAATATACTCGCGGAAGGGCCTACTATAGCTATTCACCAAAGTGATGAGTTGTTAGATGGCATGGACGAATGGTGTACTACACAGCATGGGAAATCAGGTCTGACTGCTCGTTGTAAAGCCAGTACATACGATGAGGCTTATGCGGTTGAACAAACGCTTAATTTTTTAAAGCAGTGGGTTCCTGCGGGAAAATCACCTATGTGTGGTAACTCAATAGGTCAAGACAGACGCTTTATGAATAAGTATATGCGCGAGCTTGAAGACTTTTTTCATTATCGAAATTTAGATGTAAGCACAATTAAAGAGCTTGCCCGACGTTGGAAGCCTGAGGTACTAGAACAGGTAAATAAAAAAGGCTCTCATTTAGCTCTCGATGACATTAAAGATTCTATTATGGAATTAAAGGTGTATAGAGAAAAATTCTTTAATTTGTAAAAAACACTTGCAAACACATTAGATTATTGTAGAATCCTGCCCCGCTCAAGACGATAACCCTCGCGGGGTTGGTGTGTTTGAGTGGTTTAAATACCATCAGTAACTGCGGCACTAGCTTAGTTGCCATAACGTAGGACGCGACCTATCGCGCACCAACGGACAAATTACTGACTAAATATGAAGCGGCACTAGCTCAGTTGGTAGAGCGCGACCTTGCCAAGGTCGAGGTCACGAGTTCGAGCCTCGTGTGCCGCTCCAATTTCTCACCAAAGAAATTGAAGTATCGAATAAAATATAAAGCGGCACTAGCTCAGTTGGTAGAGCGCGACCTTGCCAAGGTCGAGGTCACGAGTTCGAGCCTCGTGTGCCGCTCCAATTTCT
>NZ_JALNTJ010000012.1:0-98618 GCF_023161885.1 Pseudoalteromonas sp. 2CM37A | reverse complement strand
AGTAGTGAAACGAAACAGCGCCGATGATAGTGTAGCATTTGCTATGTGAAAGTAGGACATTGCCAGGCTCCAAATACAAGAAAGCCCGACTCGAAAGAGGCGGGCTTTTTTACGTCTGCAGAAAAGTGAAATACCTGCCTTTACGTAATACCGACACGTTTTTCCACCCTCAAAATAGATCACATAATTAAGCGAATTGGTATTACAGTACACGCAAGTCTCTTAACTTAACTAATCTATTAAGATGTATAAAAATAATAGCTTTTAGTTCAGACTATTTTGATCCACACTCTTTAACTTTGACTATAGTTATACCTCATAATAATTATTCTGCAGAATTATAAAATGTCGTTACTTTTTAATATTCAGCGCTTTTTTATCTAAGTTGCTGAGTGTCTATGCGAAATAAAATATTTCAGATATTCGTTTTAATCCTGAGCCTACACCATTTACCGGCTAAATCGGATGAGTTTGATTTTTCAGGCTACGCACGTGTTATTGGTGGTTATTTAGATGAAAAAGATGTCGAATATAGAGGCTACGATGACAGTCTTAACTTTTCACCATCAAGTTTAATAGGTCTTCAAGCTGAGTATCAGTTTAATACAAACTGGTCAGTGACAGCACAAGGGTTATTTAGATCCGATAGCACAACGGTATCTGGTGAGAGTGGACTTGAATGGCTGTATTTAACTTATACGCCCACAACAAACCTACAGATAAAAATCGGTAAGCTGCGAACCCCATTTTTTACAATGAGCGACTTCTCTGATGTAGGGTTTGCATACCCATGGATCAATCCGCCACAACAAGTATACGACACGTACTTATTTAAAACATTTAATGGTATTGATGCTATTTACAAATTTGGCTCAGATGACTTTGATATCAGTATTGAAGGGTACTATGGCGAAGAGTCGGGAAGTATTGGCATAGGCCCTTTTAAAACAGGTTTTGAGGTGGATAATTTAGTGGGTGTGATAGGGAAGTTGAATATTGAAAATATAGAATTTAGGGCTTCAAGGTATAACGGTAACATAGCGTTAGATCTTAAATCGATTAACCAACTACAAGATATTTTAGAGGATTTTAATTTTAGCCAAAGTGCAGCATCGCTGACAACGCAGGGCAGTGCACATGCAGATCAATTTGGTGTTATTTATGATAATTTAGATTATTTTTTTAGAGGTGAATGGGTAAAGATTAAAACACAGTTAGATATAATTCCGACTATACGAAGCTATTACTTAACCGTAGGCTATAACAATGCACCTTTTACTTATCATTTAACCTTTGCAGACAGCGATGTAGAAATTAATGCCAATCAGAATGAAATCCCTATTGGTGCTAATGTAGAGCTTGATCAGCTGGCACAGGCTTATAACAGCGTGTTTGCAGAGTCGGCACCCGACTCACTAAAAACATGGACACTTGGTATACGATGGGATGTGCTACCTAATCTGGCATTAAAGGCGGAAGTATCTGCTTTAGAGGGCGATGAGGTTAGTAATTCTTTTTTTGTTATCCCTGAGGATGTTAGCTTTAATAGAAAAACGAATCTTTACCTTATTGGCTTAGATTGGGTATTTTGATGATGTACTCTAAGTTAACTTACGTGATTAGACATATAATACTGCTGTGTATTTTTACTTGGTCATTATTGTTTATTAGCGTCCAAGCCTACGCGGATAATAGCCACACAAGTAAAGTGATCATTGTTGTTAATACGGCCAATAAAAACTTAGCTTTGAGTAAGCAGCAAATTCGCCATATTTATATGGGCGGCGCGATGAGTCGTCAATTTAAAGCAGTAAATTTACCCGCCGGAAACCCGTTACGAATCGATTTTAATACGAAATTGGTTGGCTTAACCGAATCGAGAATTCAGGCTTATTGGGCTCAGATGAGATTTACAGGGCGTAGCAAGCCACCCGTAGAATTTAGCTCGACTAAAGAAATTATTGCGTATTTATTGAAAGAAGAAAATGCAGTTGCTTATTTGCCTGCTGATACAAAAATTCCGGACGAGTTAACTGTTGTAACGCTAACGCCTTAATTTATGGTTAACTAGTAGCGCTGATTTATTTTAAAGTTAGCGCTTTAAATGCCTCTTTTGCTTGGGCTTTAGCTGCTGGAATGTGTGCTATGGCTACAGGCTTTGCAAAATAATACCCTTGCATTTCATCACTGCCATTTTCAATTAGGTAGTTAGCTTGGCTGGCTGTTTCTATACCCTCACTACATACTTTTAAACCTAGGCGTTTACTTAAATCGAGTATGGCCTTTAATACCGCCGCATCCTTTTCTGAGCTATCAAATTGATTAACGAACATACGGTCAATTTTGATGGTATCGATATCTATTTTTGTCAGGTAGCTTAGCGATGAATAACCCGTTCCAAAATCATCAAGGGCTATAGACCCACCCATTTGTTTTATTTGGTTAAAGAATTCATTGGAGTTTTCAAAATTATCGAGATAGCTTGATTCGGTTATTTCAAACTGGATATTTGCAATGTCGACGTTGTATTTAACCAGTTTATTTTTTACAACATCAATAAAGTGATTATCTTTAAGATCATGGCTCGATAGGTTTAAAGAAACGAGTAAATGGTTACCTATAGTTTGCTTTAGTGTGGGTAAATCTTGAAATACCCTGGAGACAACCCACTGCGTGATTGCTTTTATTTTACCTGCTTGCTCTGCAATGGGTATAAATTCGCCTGGTGAAATGAAGCCAAGCTCTTCACTTTGCCACCTAATAAGGGCTTCAAGGCCATTAGCCTCACCATTGGCAGCTATTTTTAACTGATACACAACTTCAAACTCATTTTGCGCAATTGCATGACTAATTAAATTCGCCACTTGAGCCATTCGCTTGCTGTTTTCTAACATTTTTCTATGGAAAACGGTGTACGACCCTTTACCTTTTTCTTTTGAGGCATACATTGCGATGTCTGCATTACTAATTAACGTATTAATATCAAACTCTGCCTCTTTAGCGTGAGCAATACCAATACTTACCCCGGTGGGTATATCCCACTGGTTAATAGTAAAAGGCGTTTGCATTGAGCTGATAATTTGCTCCGCAATATTAATAACGTCGGTGTAATTATTTATATTACGCAGCATTATTAAAAACTCATCACCCCCTAAGCGTGCAATAACATCGTTTTCGCGTAAGTGCTTTTTGATATTACTGGCTACCGCCTTTAAAAGTAGGTCGCCCGTTTCATGGCCAAGTGTATCGTTAACACCTTTAAAGCTATCTACGTCAAAAAACATAATTGCTATATCTTGATGATTATTTTTACAGCGTGTTAATTCTTCTTTTAGTAAGCCCATAATAAACATGCGATTAGGTAAGCCAGTTAATATATCGAAGTTAGCTAAGTGCTCCATTGATTGCTTTTGCTTTAATAGTTGTGCGGTGTTTTTTTGATTAGTGAGCACTTGGGCATTAATAGTGTTAAGTAAGTTATTAATATCTTTGCCAAGTTGCGATACTTCGTCGTTGCCTGAGCCCTGGTATTGGAGTTGATAGTTAGTTGTTTTTTCTACTTTTTGTGTGAATTTAGAAAGTTTTAATAGCGGGCTTAATAAATGTTGGTATATCCAAAAAGAGATGAGGATGGTGATCACGATACTAAAAATAACGATAGGGGCTGCACTATAAAATAAGCTCGCTTTGCTTTCATTGAGGGGCTTATTAAAATCCTGAACAATTAATAGGTAGCCTATAGGGAACTGTTCCTCACCAATTGTTTTTAAGGCAACTAAGCCTTGGTTAGTAACACTGACGGTACGGGGCAAACTTTGTGGTTTGATCCCTTGTAACTGTGGAGAAAAATCCTCGAACTTTAAGTAATTAGGGTGCACGTAGGACTGTATTAGCTGCCAATTACTATCAAATACATTTACAAACTTTATGTGCTCGTACCTATCTAACCCCAAAAGCTCAGTTGTAATAGAAAATAAATCTATCTCTTGCGACATAACACGTAACAAATTATCTGAAATATTTGATGACATAGCATCGAGGTTTTCTTCAACTGATTGGCGGTATAAATCCTCGTGCTCATTAATAGCTAAATAAAAAACAAAACTAGCGCTTAGTACGATTAGACAAGTCGTAATAATAATAAATTTGTTACGAATACTATGAAACATTTAGCCAAATCCCTTCTTACTGTCATGCTCTTTCACTAAAAGAGTTATTACTTATTGTTGTTATTTATTAATAGAAGGCTTACGCGTAGCGCTGATGTTACTTACTAAATTTGTAAGTAAAAGAATGTGTTTAAATTCATAGAGTAACTATAGCTGGTTATTTTATTTTAGGCAGACTTACTTTGTTGCAATTTCATTCTTGGCTTAATAAGTGACCTGTGTAAGACTAATGCGGTTATTTATTAAATCAGGTGACATGAATGTCGAATATAAAAGCTTGGAAACTTATGAGCCTGTTTTGTTTGTTTGCAGTGCTTATGGGTTGTCAATCTAAAGAAGAGCAACTACAACAAACAATTCAAGAGTCTATTAAAAAGGCAGATGTTGAGCTTGCACAGCTTGGTACCGCGCTTGATAATGGGACTATACGTAATGCTGTATTGCTTAAAGAATATGGCAAACTCCTTAAACAGCAACAGCCAGAACTTAGTCAGGTTGTTGATGTAATTACCCTTGATGCTACAAGGCAGGGTGCCCTTTACAGTGGTTTAACACAACGACTTAAAGATATTAAAGGCACTTATTTAATCCCTCCTTACGAAGATACGCTACACAGTATTGATTTACTACGTGAGGCGGCTAAGCCTACGCTGTTTTCTGATGCGTTAACTGACCCGATTAATATGCTAGCGGATATGTCTAAGGGCAGCCTTGCGCGCGTTGGTGCTATTAGTAAAGAAGCGGAGGGCGCAGGCGAGGGTAATCAATTGGTGGGCAACCCTAATTACGGTAACTGGCAAACTAATAGTAATGGTATTAGCTTTTGGCAGTGGTATGGCATGTACCGTATTTTAGGCGATGTATTTGACCGTGTTGAATACGGACGTTGGAGCAGCCGCCGTAAATATAGCTATTACAACGATTACGGCCGCTATCGTTACTCAAGCCCTAAACAAATTAAAACGCAAAGTGCTTTAGAAACGCGTACGCGTCAATCGTACCAACGCCAAGGCAAACAGTTTACTAGCCCTTATGCGAGCAAAAAAACGGGTGCCTCGGGTTTAAGCCGCAGTAGTTATACACCGCCTAAAAGCCGCAGTAGTTACTCGCGTTCGAGTAGTTATAGCAACAGCTCTGGATCGGTACGCAATAGCGGTAGCAGAACCTCTCGTGGCGTGAGCCGTGGTAAGTAAAGAATAAGTTGGAGTTAGAAATATGTACGAATTTAATGGAATAACTACGTGGTCGCTACAAGCTTTGGCGATTGATTTTGCAATTATCGTGTTGTTATTTGTAAGCCTAAAATACATTAAGGGCTGGGTTTCAAACCTTCATGCAAATGACGAAATAACAGAACGCGATAACTTTGCTTTTGGTATTAGCTTTGCGGCAGGCTTAGTTGCACTTGCCATTGTATTAACGGGTGTGAGTAGTGGTGCCTTTGCTGCGTCGTTACAGCAAGAAGCCCTGCAAATGTTGGGCTATGGTGTATTAGCCATTGTACTGATTAAATTGGGCCACTTTTTTCAAGATAAGGTCGCGCTTCGTAAAGTCAGCCTGCACGACGAAATTGTAAAAGGTAATGTAACGGCCTCTATTATCGATTTTGGTCATGTAGTGAGTGTGGCTATTGTGATTCGCTCTGCACTTTTATGGGTAGCAACAGAGGGCTGGCATGGGCTGCCTATCGTTATTGCTGCCTTTATTATTGGCAGTGTTGCACTACTGCTTGTAAGCCAATACCGCGTACAATTATTTAAGCGTACCAATAAAAGCGGTGATTGTTTACAACAAGCCATTATTGATGGCAATTTAGCTGTAGGTATACGCTACGCAGGCTTTTTAGTAGGAAGTGCCTTAGCTATTACTGCGGCATCAGGTATTGCGCCGTATGCGGCCGATAACATTAATGCTAGCCTGCTTTATTGGGCTATTAGCGCGATTGTAAGTTTAGTGGCATTCATCATTTTGCACTTAATCACCATCAAAATAATTTTATCAGGTTGTGATATTTCAGATGAAGTTAACCGTCAGAAAAATGTAGGTGTAGGTGCTATTTCTGCTGCAGTGTCGTTTGCTGTGGGTATTACTATGGCAACCTTACTAGGCGCATAATCAGTGTCATCAACTACAACTAGCCCAAGTAAATCACGTTTACTTGGGCACGATATTTTACTAATAACTGTTATGGCCGTACTCGCTGGGTGCGGCCTTATTTATGAATACTTACTTTCGCATTACGCAGGGCGGGTACTGGGCTCTGTAGAGAGTGCTATCTATGCCATGATTGGCACAATGATAGTTGCCATGGGCTTAGGCGCATTTTTAGCCCGTTGGTTTAAAGATGCCTTTACCGCCTTTGCTTGGCTTGAAAGTATTATTGCCCTGGTTGGCATGGGCTGTATTTTGGCAATAGCCGGTGTAATTGCTGTAAGTTATTCACTTCCTCATTTGTTTTCTAGTATTTTTAATTTACCTCCCGATGTTGTGCTCAATGGCTATGTATTTCAAAAGCTGCAAGAGTGGTCACGCTTTTTACCTTATGTGTTTGGTTTAGTGCTGGGTTTATTTATTGGTATGGAAATACCGCTTATTGCACGAATTCGCCAACATGTGTACGGGCGTTTTTTAGAAAACAATGCAGGCACTATTTATGGTGCCGATTATATTGGCGCGGGTATTGGTGCGGCTATTTGGGTAAGCATTATGCTGGCGATGCCTATAATGCAAGCTGCAGCATGGACAGCTCTTTTTAATATACTGGCAGGGCTCGCCTTTTTATGGCGCTACCATGCTCATGTGCGCTTTGCTAAGGCACTTCTAGTTTGCCATATAGTATTACTGGCACTGTTTGGGTTTATTTTAGTGATGGGTAGTAGCTGGATGAACAGCTTAAGTAATGTACTTTATAAAGATAAAGTTATTTACTCACAAGCAACTAAATACCAGCATGTAGTATTAACCGAGCGCTTAAGTAAAAACCAGCCAGCGCCTATTACCGACTTGTATTTAAATGGACGTTTACAGTTCTCGAGTATTGATGAGCAAATATATCACTCAATGCTGGTGTATCCGGCAATGCTCGCATCAAACCGGCACGATAGCGTATTAATTATTGGTGGTGGCGACGGGCTTGCCCTTAGAGATGTTTTAAAGTGGGCAGTGAACGACGTAACATTAATTGATTTAGATGCACAGCTGCTTAATTTATTTGGCCATAAAGACGGTGATTTTACAGCGCCTGAGTCTATAAGTAAGCGGTTATTAGCGCTAAATAAACAATCGATGTTAGACCCACGCGCCAATATTATTGTGGGAGATGCGTTTTTAGAGGTTGAAAGGCTCCTTGATCAAGGTAAGCAATTTGACACTATTTTAATTGACTTGCCGGACCCTAATCATCCCGATTTAAACAAAATGTACAGCGACTATTTTTATAACCATGTACGTCAATTGTTAGCTCCCGATGGCGCAATGGCTGTGCAGTCTACCTCGCCTTATCATGCCAAAAAAGCATTTTTAAGTATTGCTAAAACGGTAAAAGCGGCGGGTTTTGATTATGTTGAGCAGTACCAGCAAAATATTCCTTCGTTTGGGCAATGGGGGTGGACAATAGCCACTAAAATGGGTCAACCAGCCAGTGGGCGAATTAAAAATATAAGCGCTATGCCGGTGCCATCAAGGTGGGTAAGTAAAGAATATTTATTAGCCAGCTTTGTATTTCCTAACCAGTATTTTGAACAAGTTAAAAGTATTGAGGTCAATAGGTTAGGTTCTGGTCAGCTATATGATTACTACCGTAATGCGTGGCAGATAGAAAGCGAATTGTATAAAAATTAATAAAACATGGTTGACATAATATGTCGACCATGCGAATCTTAACTCAGACATAATATGTCAAACAGCAAAAAGGCAGAGACATGGAATTAAATGAACTTTCAATAAAATTAGCTTCTTTTGAAACAGAAGGCGCTAACTTTGAGTCTTTCTTGATTGCCAACCCTGGTGAGCAAGATGTTTTACAAGTCATAGTTGATGGAAACGATGAGCTTCCAATTTTTGTTACGCAAACACAAGAGCAGTTGTTATGTATTAGCTACTTGTTTGGCGAAGATGAAGTAAAAAGTGAATTACGCAACGAGTTAAACGAAACACTACTACGTTTAAACGTGCCAATTCCACTGAGTGCATTTGCTAAAATCGATAACAAATACGCGATTTTTGGTGCACTGTCGGTAAATTCATCATTAGATGATATTACCCACGAACTAGTGACACTAGCTGACAACGCTATTGACGCACTAGAAGCCGTGACCTTGTATTTAAACGATTAGTAACTAGTTAGTGGAGTTAAGATTATGAGTATATTAAAAAAATTATTTACAGCAGTACGTGGCGGCGCGCGTGAAGCGGGCGAAGCAATTGTAGATGCAAACGGCATTCGTATTTTTGAACAAGAAATAGCAGATGCGCAAAATGCACTTAATCGTGCTAAAAAGAGCCTTACAGAAGTAATGGCTAAAGAAATGCAAACTAAGCGTAAAATTAGCGCAGTTGATGCATCAATTGCTGAGCACGAAGCATATGCAGGCCAAGCACTTGAAAAAGGTAACGAAGCCTTAGCATTAGAAATTGCCGAAAAAATTGGCGACTTTGAAGCTGAAAAAGCTGAAAACGAGCAAGTATTAGCAGGTTTTAGCAATCATATTGTAGCGCTTAAACAACAAGTTAAAGACGCTGAAAAGTCGATTAAAGAAAACCAACGTCAGCTTACTATGGTTAAAACCACAGAAAGCGTACAGCAAGCTACTATGGCGGTTAACAGCACGCTTAATACTAATAGCTCGTCTATGACATCGGCTCGTCAGTCGCTTGAGCGTATTAAACAGCGCCAGCAAGATCGTAGCGACCAGTTAGGCGCTGCAAAAGAGCTTGAGTCAGATACAAATGGCGACGATTTAAAAGCGAAGATGGCTGAAGCCGGTATTGGCGATACAAGCCCAAAAAGTGCCGATATTTTAGCGCGCATTAAAGCCAAGCAAAACGGCTAATAGTTCGTACATTTATAATAAAAGGTAATTAAGCGTGGCTTAGTTACCTTTTTTGCTTAAGGGATGCCTCACTATGTTTAATTTTTTCAAATCAAAAAAAGAGCCAGAACGTCAGCTTAACCATGCAAGTGAGCTTAAAAAAGGTGACATGTTTAGCGTTATCGATTCATTTGCATATCCGTCGTGGTTAAAAGGGCAAACGCTGCGTGTTATTGATATTCAAACCTATCAATATCAGCACAGTAGTGATACTGAGTTTGTGCTTGAGACGAACAGCGGACAGGTGGTATTTTTACAAATTGAGCAAGATGATGGCGAGCAGTGGGCTAATTTTTCAATCAAAATTCAGCGTGACGACGTAGAGCAAATATTTGGGCTAGACGAATTTTCACGTATTTTTGATGAAGAGTCGTTAACTCATATACAGGTACAAAATACGCCAGAGCAGTTTATGCAGTTTTTAGCTAAAAGCTATCAGCAAAGTGAATCGCCTTATGTGTGCTATTTCCATAACAAAGATTTTCGTGGCCAGTCATTACCGCGCTATGAGCAAGAGGGTGGCGAACCTTGTGAAATGATTTGCTTAGCATCGCCAGACGAAGGTCATGGCTTAAATATTGAAATATGGGATGGCGGTGAGACCGAAGTGTCACTAACGCTAACACGCCCAATTACCGATATAGTCGACTTGTTTCCAGGAGATGCGAAGTGAGTGATGCTAAAGACAAGTGGTTACGTCAAGAGCAAGCCGTGCGTGCCACACAAATGGCATTTGATTTAAGCAGCGAAGTACAAAAGTCGATAAAAAAGCAGGCCATTGACCAAGAGCTTACGCCCTCAGATATGATCCGTAAAATTTTAGGCTTAGATGTAAAGTCTAAAAAAACACGTCAGCGCCTATCGTTTAATTTAAACGATGATGAAATAGCCCAACTAGCAACGCGGTTTAATGTCCAAAGTGATGATAAGCGAGCCGTAAAGCAACAAGTAGCAGAGTTATTAATTGCTCATACTAAAAAAAACACTAAGTAGTTAATTTAGATTTATATGAATATTATTTTAATTGCTTACTTAATTATTTTTGCTTTATTTGGCACAGCTGCAAGTTACTTTGTGCGATTTATTTATGCGTACTGGGTAAAAAAAGAAATGCCAATGAAATATATTGTTAAAGCAGGAATTTGTGTGGTGCTGGTGGTGGTTATTTCAGCGTTAATACCTTTTATAGGTTAACGCTGAAATTGGCGTTTGCGCTATTTTATATCAAATGCCTGGCATTGCTGATTAATACACAGGGTTTGTACCTCAAGTACCGGTGAGCAATCGGTTAAACCTTGCGCTTTGTTTTGCGCTTTTTGTTGTTGTGTAATTTTTTGGGCAACTTCTTCGGCGTGCTCTTGAGAGGTATTAAGTGTTGAATACACAACATACTTACTTGGCCCACCACATGCTCGTGCACCTACTTCGAGTACCTTACATTGAAAGCTTGCGGTGCAACTATTATCACTAACAATGTTATTAAGATCGTAGTTCAAGTCAGACAAATTCTGATTTTGCTCAGTACTTGATGATGTGTTTGCGCAGCCGCTAAGTAATAGCATAGCGCTGGTGGCAACACTCACAATTGATAATTTAATTGCTGATGGTAAACAACTCATAACCTTGTCCTTAAAATACACTTACCGCTGAACCTTCAAGTTTAACACATTTATTTTCAACACACTGCGTGCTTGGAGAAGTTAAATGCTGGCACGTGCTCATCATTTCATTTTGTGTGTTGTAGGCTTTTTCAAGCGTTGTTATTTGCTTTGCAAGCGAACTGACTTGTCCCTCTTTAGCTGATTTTGTTGAGTAAACAACATAATCACTTGGTCCGCCGCAAGCTTTGCTTCCTACAGGCATAACCTTACATTGTGCAGAGGTATCGCACTGTGTATTGGCAATTAACGTATTAAGCTCGCTTTTTGCGGTTTTAATGTCGTTAAGTGATACTGCTTTTAAAGCGGTTTTTATGGGTTGCGATGCATCAGTAGGGGTTTTGTGCTTGTTTTCACTGCTGGTTTGTTGAGGTACTTCTTTAAGCTCGTTCACCGAGTTAGTTGGTGCATCTTGCGATGTTGTTTCGAGGCATGCAGTTAAGCAAAGTGGTAAAAGTAGGGCTAACAGTGGAGTACGCATAACAAACCTTGATAGTGATGAATTATTCATCACTATCATACACGGTGCATTTTTAACGGCAATAAAAACTATATTATCAAGTAATTAAAGCCGTTTTAGATTTACCTTTATAAACCGCCTTGGGTAAGTTTAGTGGGGTTAAGCAGTGTTTCTAATTCACTGCGTGGAAGGTCGGTTTCTTGCTCTGCGACATCAATTATTGGGCGGGCTTCTTTATACGCTTGCTTAGCTATTTTGGCTGCTTTTTCGTAACCGATCACCGGATTAAGCGCAGTCACTAAAATTGGATTTTTAGCCAGTGCTTTATCAATATTGGGCTGGTTTACTTTAAAACTCGCAATGGCTTTATCTGCCAATGCTTGGGCGCTATTAGCAAGTAACTCAATGCTTTGTAAAATATTGTGCGCAATAACAGGTAGCATTACGTTTAGCTCAAAATTACCGGCTTGGCCTGCCACAGTGATGGTTGCATCGTTACCTATAACTTGAGCGCTTACCATGGCTGCCGCTTCTGGGATCACCGGGTTTACTTTACCCGGCATAATCGACGAGCCTGGTTGCAGTGCTTCAAGCTCTATTTCGCCAAGCCCGGCAAGTGGGCCTGAGTTCATCCAGCGTAAGTCATTGGCTATTTTCATTTGTGCTACAGCGAGTACTTTTAACTGACCTGAGAGCGCTACAATGGCATCTTGCGAGCCAATATTGTAAAAAAAGTTACTGCTTGGTTTAAAGCTTATACCCACATTTGCGCTTAAGTTTTTAGCAAACTTTGAGGCAAATTCGCCATCAGCATTTATACCCGTACCAACAGCTGTCCCGCCTTGGGCAAGCTCACATACTCGCTCTAAGCTATGGCGAATACCGGAGGCTGCATTATTTACTTGTGATTGCCAGGCGCTTAGCGTTTGCTCAAACGTAACGGGCATGGCATCCATTAAATGCGTACGGCCAGTTTTAACTATTTTGCCAACGTCTGCCTTTTTTTGCTCTAAACTCTGCGATAGTTTTTCAAGAGATGGCAGTAATTCATAAACTACGTTAATAGCACTACTTAGTGCAATGGCTGTAGGCACCACATCGTTAGAGCTTTGCCCCATATTTACATCATCGTTGGGGTGAACTGGCTCATTACCAATGCGGGTTGCAAGCGTTGCGATAACTTCATTCGCGTTCATGTTCGAGCTGGTGCCTGAGCCAGTTTGGAAAATATCAACCGGGAAGTGCTCGTAATGCTCGCCATCAATAATTTGTTGGCATGCTTGCTCAATAGCGTTGGCTTTACTTTTACTTAAGTGATTTAGCTCAAAGTTACTTTGTGCTGCAGCTTGTTTAATGTATGCAAGCGCTGTTACAAACTGTTTTGGCATAGTTAAGCCGCTAATAGCAAAGTTGTTAACTGCACGCTGGGTTTGCGCTTGGTATAGCGCATCACTAGGGACCTGTAATTCACCCATGCTGTCGGATTCGGTTCTAAAATTGCTCATAAGTCGCTCCTTAAAAAGGGTTAAATTCGTGACTGAGTACGCGAGCTTCGCGCTCAAGTTTTAAAAATTTTTCAGTATCGTTATGTGCATAGTAAAAGCGTTTTAATGCCAATAAGGGTTTATATAATTGCTCAAGGAACTGCTTACGAATGGCATTGTGTATTAGAGGGTCGCACATTTTATTGATAATTTCATGGTGAGTGCGTAATAAATATAACTCTTGTAGTAAGGGGTTACGCTGTTTTTCAAAGCTTTTAGCAACGTTTAAAGCGGTTTCTATGTAGTGAGCTACCACCATAGGCGCATGTAAGCCCGGGCGTAAGCAGTTACAAGCAAGTTCATGATGATAAGGCTGTAATGCCTGAAAGGGAGACATAAAAAAACCGATTTAAGTTAACGATAATAGTTATCATTACATTTAATCGGTTTCAGTGTAAACAGTTATTATAAAAATTATTTGCAGCGTTTAATTGAGTATCAATTATAGCCAAGAATGAATATTTGGTCTGTTTCATGTTTTTTTAGCGCCTGTTGATTTTGGTTACAGTGAGAAAGTAAGTCGATTACAGTGGCTCTACTATCACAGGTGCTACTTGGTTTTTCGGTGCTTTTTTCTGTCACTGAGACCACAGCGTCTACAGCGGTGTAAGGGGGAGTATGCATAATTTTATCCTCGTATTTAATATTGGTAATACACCCTACTTAGGGTTGATTTAATTAAAGCATAATACATACCATCGCCTTATTTTTATTTTAGTGCCATGAATTAACTCACTTTTATAAATTATCTATAAAACTTTAATTGTTCAGTGCCATTTTTTTGCGTTAATGTTGTGCAATAAGTTTCAATATTGGTGCAGGTCATGATCAAACCTTTCTCACAAGCGTGTGAAAACAATAAGGGTCCTATTTTAGAGGTGCTTAAAACGGCTTTTAATAAGACAAAATCGGTACTCGAAGTAGGCTCGGGTACGGGGCAGCATAGTGTGTTTTTTGCTGAGCAATTACCGCATTTACAGTGGTATACAAGTGATCGCCGTATAAACCATGAGGGCATAAATTTATGGCATAAGGAGGCAAATTTAACTAATTTACACGGGCCTCTTGAGCTTGATTTGAATTATGCATGGCCGGTTAATAACGTAGATGCCATTTACACAGCAAATACGTTTCATATTGTAAGTTGGCAGTTGGTTGAGCAATTTTTTAAAGGGGTTTCAACGCACTTAGCAAGCCAAGGTGTAGTGTGTATTTATGGCCCTTTCAAATACCAAGGGCAGTTTACAAGTGCAAGTAATGAAGAGTTCGATCGCTTTTTAACACAGCGTGACCCATTTAGCGGTATTCGTGATTTTGAGGCCATAGAGCAATTAGCAACACAAGCAGGCCTTAGACTCATAAGTGATACAGCTATGCCAGCTAACAATCAGTTATTGGTTTTTAAACGGCAGTAAATCAGCGCACTGCGTTTTATAAATTGTCATATGTTGGCGTTCTCGCTTTAGGTAGTCGTTTATTGCTGCTCTAAAGTCGGGTTCAACAATATAGTGGCTAGAGTAGGTAAAAACAGGCTCAAACCCACGAGGTATTTTATGCTCACCTTGAGCGCCTGAGTGAAAGCAATGTAAGTTATGCTTAATCGCAAATTCAATCCCTTGGTAGTAACACAGCTCAAAATGAAGGGAGTCTATTTCTTCGCTGGCGCCCCAATAGCGGCCATACAAGGTGTTTTCACCTTGTAAGCTTAGCGTTGCTGCCACTATTTTGTTGTCTTTTTTGGCGAGCATAATAATTAGCTGATCGCCCATTAGCGCCTGTAATAAAGTAAAAAACTCAATATTCAAATACCCTAAATGCCCAGAACGTTTTAAATAAGTACGCTGATAAAACTCACAAAATAGCTGCATTGTTTCAGGGCTGAGGTGCAAGCCTTGCAGCCATTCAATGGTAATATTTTGCTGTGCTATTTTAGCTCGCTCTTTTTTTAGCGTTTTTCGTTTGCGTGCGGTGAGTGTATTTAAAAAATCGTCAAAGGTTTTAAAGCCTTTATTAAACCATTGAAACTGCACGCCTACGCGCTGCATTATTTCGTCAGTACACAGGGCTTGAGCTTGAACCTTTGGGCAAAAGTTAACATGCCAGCCAGACCAACCTTGCTCCACACTGGTTAAATTTAATTGCTTTTTTATGTACTCGTATACGCTTTGTGTATTCGTATGTGCAATGGCAATACGCTGGCCTTCAATAGGGCTAAAAGGTACACCACTTAGCCATTTAGGGTAATAGGCTAATCCGTGTTGCTCGTAGGCTTCTGCCCATGCCCAATCAAAAACATACTCTCCGTAAGAGTGGCTTTTTAAATACCCAGGAGCGAGTGCGACTAGTTTATCAGCTTCATAAACCGCTAAGTGCTGAGGCTGCCAGCCTGTCTCTTTGTTTACACAGTGGCTTTGCTCTAATGCATATAAAAATGCATGGCGGGTAAAAGGTTCATTACCGAATAAACGAGTCCATTCGTGTACGTCTATTTGGTTAATATCACTAAACCATTGGTGGGTAAAAGTTGCCATTACTGCTTACCTTGGGCTGCTTTATAGTGGGTGGTGGCGTTTTAAACTAAGTTAACACAAGTGCATTTATTAGCGCATTATTGTATTAGTGCTCTTCAATTTCGGCGTATTGGGCTAAGCACGCGGTTAGCTTAACCAGTTCTAGCGGTTTTGCAAGATGTTGATTAAAACCAACAGCTTGAGCATGGGCTTTATCCTCAGGCATAACATCGGCGGTCAGCGCAATAATGGGCAGCTCTACCTCACTCTTAAATTGCCTAATTAG
Organism: Pseudoalteromonas sp. 2CM37A; assembly: GCF_023161885.1. Taxonomy (NCBI): domain Bacteria; kingdom Pseudomonadati; phylum Pseudomonadota; class Gammaproteobacteria; order Alteromonadales; family Pseudoalteromonadaceae; genus Pseudoalteromonas; species Pseudoalteromonas sp. 2CM37A. The sequence continues at coordinate 82,901 of NZ_JALNTJ010000012.1, read as the reverse complement.
GGCGGTGGCTCTGTAACCATCCATTATTGGCATTTGGCAGTCCATTAAAATTAAGTCAAAGTGTTGCTCTTTTGCTATATCTACTGCCGCTTCACCATTTTCGACAATATGGGCAACAATACCTAATGAGCCTAGCATGGCTTTAATTACCATTTGGTTTACGGGGTTATCTTCTGCTACTAGCACTTTTAAGGCCGCCAATTTAGTACCCGAGTATACAAGCTCGGCTTGCTCTTGTACTGGGCTGGTGCGAAGCTCAACGTCAAATTTAAACGTAGAGCCAACGTTTGGTTCGCTCTGTAATGTGACGTTACCGCCCATTAATTTACTGAGCTCTTTTACGACAGTTAAGCCCAGGCCTGTGCCACCGTATCGCCTTGATGTTGAGTCGTCGGCTTGGGTAAAGGCACTAAATAGCTTGGACTGCTGGGTAGGCTCTATGCCAATACCCGTATCTGTAACGGTTACTGTTATTTTAACTTTGTCAGTACTGATAAACTCTCCGCTAAAGTCCACCTTTACTTTGCCTTGCTCTGTAAACTTTATCGCGTTGCTGCAAAGGTTTAGCACTACTTGCTCAAAGCGTAAAGGGTCGCCTACATACCAAGTATCTACCGGAAGATGACTGCTAACCTGCCAGCCAATGCCTTTATTGGCTGCACTGGCCTCAAACATTGTGCTAATACGCTTTATAATTGCATGTAGGTCGAACGCTGTGCTTTCTAGCTTGAGCTTATGAGATTCAATTTTTGAAATATCAAGTATGTCGTTAATCAGGTTTAGTAAGCTTTTAGATGAAGAGTTTATTTTGTCTAAGTAACCAATAAGAGTGTGTGCGTTATCTTCTTTGCGCGCTAATGACGAAAAGCCAATAACTGCATTTAATGGTGTGCGTATTTCATGGCTCATATTGGCTAAAAATCGGCTTTTAGCCTGATTAGCTAAGTCAGATTGCTTTTTAGCTTGCGCAAGCGAATGGGTGCGCTCTGCGACTTTTCGGGTAAGGGCAATTTGTTGCTGATTAAAAAGCAGTAAAACAATTAAAATTAAGGCACATACCACCAATTGTAAGGCCATTAAATACAGTGTTAATTGGTTATTATGGGGGGCAAGGTATTTTTCTTTTAAGGCTAAATGTGCATTCCATGTTTGCCCACCAAAGTTGAGTTTTAGTTTCATAACACGGCTGCCCTGAGCAATATTTAAACTTTTGCCGTAGTTACTATAAAATGCGGGCTTATTTACATCTTCATAGAGCGCAATAGAAAACATCTCTGATTGTTGCTCGTTAATCGCTTGCTCAATAATATTACGCACTAAAAACACACCTGTTGCGTACCCCTTTATAATAGCTTTTTGCTGTTGTTGTTCGTACACGGGGGCAAATAGCAGATAGGCAGGCTCAGGCTCAGCTGTTTGCACTAACTGAATAATTTTAGTGCTGACTGGCTGATACCTGATTGCAGGGTTTACTAGCGATGCTTTTCTGTCTGGGTTTGAATACACATTAAAACCAACCGCTTTTTGGTTGCCATTAAAAGGAGCAATGTATTTAACGATGACCATAGGATCGTCTGGCTCAAGGGGCTCGCCGACAATTTCAAAGTCTAGATGGTATATATCGGCAACTTCTTGGGTAAACGAAGCTCGCTCACTTTGCGCTATTTTTTGATTCCACGAAAGCGCTTTAATAAACGAATGCTGTGCCAGTAACTCGCTGGCGTAGGCGTAAAAGTCTTGCTGGTTTAAATCAGGGTTAGATTGTACTTGGCTGGCTAAGCTTTGCACCGCTATTAAACTTTGGTTGATGTAGCGATATAAGCTATTTTCAATAATGTGAGCTTCTCGCTCGGCGACTTTAACGGTATTTTGTCTGTTTTCTTGGTTATAAAGCTGAGTAGTTACTGCAACAGATACAAATAAAATACTACATACCGCTAACGTAGGCAGCGGCGATATAGGCCTATTTTGCCCCTTAAACTGAGTAAGCACCAATAGCAGAGGAGTGGCAATAATTACGCCTAATGAGTCTCCTAGCCACCAAAATAACACATTTTGCCAATGATCTTTAATATCGTATGCGGAGTTAAATTGGCTCAGCGCAAAAACCCCAAAATTTGCTGAAATTAAACTAACCGCAATGCCCACAACAAAAATAAAATAAATGATACTTGCGCGTTTTTTAAAATACAGCGGGTGTCCAAGCCAATATTTAAGTAAACTAGCCCCCACCATTGCCTGCAATACAATGCCAATAGCAATATACATGGCTTGGCTGAAGGTATTGCCAACCAACACCATATCGTGAGCTGTGCTGTCAAAAATATTAAAGTTAAAAGCAAAGGCTGCTATAAAAAGCGCTGGAATGAAGCGCCACCACCACATATAGCATCCAACTAAGGCAATGCCTGCAGGCAACCATACCGGGATAATTTGAGTATTAAAGGCGAGTTTAGTGAGTGAAATACCAATTAAAAAGTACGCTAATGAAAAAATTATGTAAAAGATAACTGAATGATATTTTGAGTTAAAATTTTTCACATAGCTCCCTGACTTTTTAAAAGTACTTAATTTTAAATATCAGTATAGCGAACAGTATGTTATTTGCGGTATTTTTTAATATATGTTGTAAAAAGTGTACCTTGCGCAACCTGTAAACTGCTTATTTAGCAGTTAAGGTTGTTTGCTCAGCTGCTGTTTTTGCTGCTGTAAAATAGAGATTTGTTGCTCTACTGCGCTAATTAAGGCGTTATAGCGTTTTTGAATCGCCGTAGTTTTAGTGGCTATCGCTTCGGCTATTGATTCGGCGCCCATTCTATTAGCTTGATCTTGAGTAACATAGCTGGCTTGTTGTTTGGCGTCGGCTAAGTCTTCTTTATAGTTTTTGATAGTAAGCTGGTGGCGTTTAATTTCACGATCAATTTTTTTAATCTCAATGTAGTTATCTACAGAGGCACCAGGCATTGCGGGTGAGTTTGCATTATTGCCGTACTTATCGGCAACTAGTGGCTGTTTTAGCTTAATAACTTCTGCATTGTCAGCACAGGGTGTTTGGCTAAATGTAGCGACTCCTTTAATTGTGCATTTATAAACCGTAATGTCTTGGGCTGCGTGTGTACTTAAAGCCACAAGGCCTATTAAAGGTGCAATTAAACGAAACATAATTAAACTTACGTTAGTGGAGTTGTTATTAATAATGCCGTAACTACCCAGTGTATTCAATGTGTTTTGATTCACCTATTTTAATAAGAAATGGTGGAGAAGGAGGGGTTAGCTTAATTACATCCATGTAATTAATTGCTTCGCAACGCCTGCGGCGACTTAAATGTTCCAGACATTTTATCGAACCCTATCGAGGGCTCTCACCCTCCTTAGATACATGGGTTGTTAAATTTTAGGCACAAAAAAAACGCAACTAAGCGGTTTTTAAAAAGAAATGGTGGAGAGGGAGGGATTAGCTTAATTACATCCATGTAATTAATTGCTTTGCAACGCCTGCGGCGGCTTAAAGTGTTCCAGACATTTTATCGAACCCTAGCGAGGACTCTCACCCTCCTTGGATACATTGGCTGTTAAATTTCAGGCACAAAAAAACCGCAACTAAGCGGTTTTTAATAAGAAATGGTGGAGAAGGAGGGATTCGAACCCTCGATAGAGCTACAAACTCTATACTCCCTTAGCAGGGGAGCTCCTTCGGCCACTCGGACACCTCTCCAACGCATAACAGATTGTATTAACGGTAGTTTATTCATACCATTAATTAAATAGTGGTGGAGAGATAGGGATTTGAACCCTAGATAGGCTACAAACCTATGCCGGTTTTCAAGACCGGTGCATTCGACCACTCTGCCATCTCTCCGTGACGCAGAATAATACTTAGGTGATACCGTCGTGTAAATAGCAAATAAACTGTTTGCTTAAAAAGTAGGCGTAATTACGGTTTTTTTTGTAAATAGAGGGAAATTAGAAGGATTTAAACTAAAAATTAAAGGGTGGCAGCATACTAAGGGAGCTAAAGAAGCGCTTTCAATAGTGGTTAGTTGTTTACTGCCCCTGCTTAATAATCATAACAAGGTTGATTATTTGTATTGCGCGGCGCTGTTTAATGCTAACTTTTTGCCCATACGGTTTAATTTAGCAAGCATTTTAGCTTTACGGTTAGTTGGTTTTACGCCAACGTGGGCTGCTGCATTTTGGTTTAGGGTGTTTATTGGGTTCATGTCTTTGCTCCAAGGTGTATGTGTTTAAATCGCGAGCATTTTGACTCTTTTTTGTTTAAAAATACAACAATATAAACTAAGGCTTGGCTATTAGTTATTTTTATCTGAATTTGCATTGTTTTGTTTTTAATTAAAACTACTAAGTGCACATTTTGCATAGTTATTTAATCAGGGGAGTTAGGTTTTGATTTGTTTTATAAGTATTTTTTGTATTTGTTAATGTTTTTAGTAAATTTTTACGCACTTTTATGATTAATTATTCAGATAAATTAATTTTAACTTAATTCTTATTTATGCTGGTGTACTGGCTAATAGGAGATAAATTACTTGCAGTTGTTAATAATAGTTAAACCGAGCGTAAAAAGTGTGGTGTTAGATCACCTCGATTGGCTTAAAAAAACATGCCAGAAGAAAAATATTCTCTATATTACGGTTAAAACGACAGGCAATTTTGAGTACGACTTAGCAAACGTTAAATTGAATGCACAAAAAAGCCAAATAGCAGTGGCTATTGGTGGCGATGGCACGCTTAATTTGGCACTTAATGGCGTGATTAACAGTGCATGTAGTTTGGCAATATTACCTTGTGGTACGGGCAACGATTTTGCGCGTCGCTTTCATTGCACAGCTAAACAGTGGCAAAACGCTATTTTTAATGCCCCCACACACTTAATTGATGTAGGTAAAATTAATACTCGTTACTTTATTAATGTGGCTGGTGTTGGTTTTGATGCTCATGTAATTAAGCAGTTGGGTCATTTACAAAGCATGTCAGCTTGGCGCTATAAGTGGACGAGTTTTAAATCGCTCTTTACTTACAAAGCAAGCACACTAAATGGAGCATTTTTAAATAAGCAATGTAGCTATCAAAATTTAATAACTGTATTTGCGAACTCTCAGTATTTTGGTGGCGGCATTAAAATAGCACCTAGGGCTAAAATTGATGATGGACTGCTTGATTGCTACCAAATGCAAGCGGGTAGTCTTGTTGATCACTTATATAGCTTTATTAAATTAATTTTTAAGCGCCACCATACTTTAAAAAAGCTTACTTATAGCCAACTCAAACAGGCGCGTATTAATACTAAAAATTTATTAATTGAGGCCGATGGCGAGCTAGTAGGTGTTACGCCCGCGGTTATTGCTATTCATGAGCAGGCTATTAATTTTCATATACCAATAAAAAAGCGCCTACAGTAGGGTAGGCGCTTTTGTGTTAGTGCGTTAAAAACGCCTCTAACTGGGGACGGAGCCATTTTTAGCAACGCAGCGGCTTGCTAAAAAGGCGTTAATTCTTTTTGTGGGGGTAAGTACAATTGCATTACCCAGTAGTACTAAACTAAAGCCGGCAACGGTGTTTGCATGCCACTCAAAGCCTTCAAAAAAGCTGCTTAATGCAACGGCCACTAGCGGAAACAGCACTATGGCGTAGCTTGCTTTTTCGGGGCCAATGTTTTTTAACAAGGCAAAATAGCAGCCAAACGCAATCACAGTGCCAAAAACCGATAAATACAATAGCGACAGCCAATAGCTGGTAGGGGCACTAAAACTGACCGTTATACCATTTATTAATACATAAACGGCTAAACCTACTGCGCTATATAACATGCCCCATGCGTTACCCTGCAGCACACCTATTTGACGATTAGAATTACGTACACTAATCATATTGCCCAATGAAGCCACAAAGGTACCCCCAAGGGCAAGTAGTAACCCGACCAACGCCCCATTACTCAAGTCGAATTGCTGTAAATGCGGCCAAAACAGACAAATAATACCCACCACGCCGATTAGTGCGCCGCAGTAAATACGTTTGGCAATGGGCTTTGCAAAAAATAAACGGGTGTTGACTATGTTCATTATCAGCAACATTGAAAATGCAATAGAGGCCATTGCCGATGAGAGGTAGTTTTGTGCCCAATACAAAAGCAAATAATTTAAGCCAAAGTTAGAAATGGCCAATAAAGCAAAAAAGCCATGATCGACTAACGAAAATCGCATATTAGGCTTTTTGTAGGCCACAAATAGCCACATACATGCAGCTGCTATGGCAAAGCGATAAAACAAAGAAAGCTCCACAGCAATATCGCCTAGCTGAAACGAAATCGCGAGCCACGTAGAGCCCCAAATTAACACTGTTGTGAGATATAGCGCTGCGCTTTTCATGGCAAACCTCTAAAAAACCGATTGAGTGGTTATTTTAGAGTCTATCTGTATACTTACCATATACAGAAAAGTATAAATGTAACCTATACAGATTTGAGGCGAGATATGCAGCCAGCTGCCAATAAGCAAAAAGCCGAGTTTTTATATCAACAAGTTATTGAGCTAATTAAAGACATGCAAGCACAAAAGGTGTTACTACCAGGGGAAAAGCTTCCTTCGCTTCGTAAAATGGCTAGTAACTTAAATATTAGCATTCCGACGGTTAAGCAAGCGTATCAAGCGTTAGAAGATCAAGGGTTAGTAGAGGCACGTGAAAAATCGGGCTACTTTTTAACGGTGCTTAACACGGTTTACAGTTTGCCAAAGCGTGTAAAACTAAGCCGCGAGCCTGTCACTGTAAATAAACAAGCATTAATAGAGCAGGTATACAGCGCTATTCATCAACCTAATATAATTGCCTTTGGTATTGCCAATCCCGTTGCTGCCGCGCCTACCGATAAAGCTTTAGCCCGTACCATGCGTCGGGTTATGACAATTGCTGGGGCGAGTGTTATTAATTATGGCCCTATTGATGGTTTTGCTGCACTTAAAAAGCAATTAGTGCATAGATACTTAGGCTTTGGTATTGGTGTAAATATAGATGAACTGGTGATCACCAATGGCGCGCAAGAGGCGCTGGCTATTGCACTTAAGTGTGTCACTAAGCCCGGCGATGTGGTTGCAATTGAAACCCCGTGTTATCACGGCATTATTGAACTAATAGAGAGCTTAGGTTTAAAGGCGCTTGAAATCCCGCTATGCCCCGACAATGGTATTTGGCTTAACGACTTAGCTCAAGCGCTTGAACAACATGATATAAAAGCATGCTTGTTTTCGACCGCAATAAATAACCCGGTTGGCAGCTTTATGAGCGATGAAAGCCGTAAGCAAATGGTGGACTTAATAGAGTCACATAATGTTGTTCTTATAGAAGATGATGTGTACGGTGATCTACACTTTACTGCCAAGCGTGGCACGCCCGCTTTAGCGTATTCAAAAAAGGGGCTTGTGATCAGCTGCGCCTCGTTTTCAAAAACGGCTGCACCAAGTTATCGAGTTGGTTGGTTAATAGCAGGCAAGTTTGCAGGTCAAGCGCGCCGGCATAAGCGTGCATTAAGTTGCTCTGCCTCACTTATAAATCAGTGGACGCTTTCTGAGTTTATAGCCAGTGGTGAGTATGACCGTAATTTAAAAGTACTTAGGCAGCGCTTACGTAATAACAAAGAACGCATGCGGTGGTGCTTATTAAACGCGATGCCTAAAAATACACGTATTAGTGACCCTAAAGGTGGGTGTGTTATTTGGCTTGATTTAGGCCAAGGGGTAGACAGTCAAAAGTTATTTTTACTGGCGTTAGAAGCTGGTATTAGCATAACCCCTGGACTTATTTTTTCAGCAAGTAATAAGTATAAAAGCTGTATTAGGCTAAGTTACGGGGTGCAGTGGAGCGAAAAAATAGAGCAGGCTATTACCACGTTAGGTGCGCTGGCTCACACGCTAAAAGAATAAAAAAGCAGCACCTAATATACAAGTGCTGCTAAAGGGATGTTTAATACGGTGCGGGTATTAATTTTGTTTAATGGTAAATAACTCGTAGCCTTTTAGCTGGGGTAATTGCGCTACTAATTGCTCTTCTTGCTGTGCTATGTTGGCAAAGTTGTCGCATAAAGAGTTGGCACGCTTTTCAAGCGCACTGGCATGCAGCTCTACTTTTTCTTCTATTTGCGCGCCCATATTTTCCATGCGTTGCTCAAATGCATCCATATCTCCACCCGAACCAAGCAGCTCAGAGCCTAAAGCAACTAAAATACTGCCCATTGATTGCATAACGGCAGACTCAACCACGGTTTCTATTTGCTCCTCAAATTGATGTTCAAAGTTTTCACCAAATTGATTAAAGCTTTGTTGGCCCATTACAAACGTACCTTGTTGATAAAAGGTGTTTTCTACTTCAAGTCTTATATCGTCCATCAGGCCAGATAAGTCATCAAGGCCATCAATATTAAATGCGTTGGCTACTTCCTCTAGTGCTACACCGGCTATTTTCACTCCGTCTAGGGCAATATTAGCGACCTCAGGTAGCTGCGTACGTAAGTTGTCAGAATACTGGGTAAGCGCTTGGCGCTGTTCGCTGTTAATGGATACTTGTTCTCCATTTATAGTTAAGTTGCCATTGCTGTTAAAGCGCATGAATTGATTAGATGCGGTAAAAATTTCTAATTCGCTAGGTTTAATGCGTACATCGTTTTTAAACTCTACATTGCACTGTTCATTGCTAAACGAAATGCCCGCATTGTTATCGTTATGTGCCATTGCAGCGGGTGTACAAATTAAAGCGCTTACTAATAGTAAATTTTTCATGTTTATTCTCTAATAATTGTTGATGACAGCTAAGTATTAACAAGTTTGGTGCCATTATTTATTTTTATTTTAAAACAGTAGGTTATGAAATTTGTGTGTTTTTAATGATTTTTAATTTTGATAAATAAACTACTTTTTAGTCAAAAACACTAAAAATAAATAAATGATAAATTTTATTTGTCGAAACGATAAAAAACTCTCACTTTCCACTTTCTTAATTTAGCGCTATTTATTCACAATATTGACATGAAGGCTATTTACGATAGTCACGTGGCTTTATTTTGGTGCTAATTTGTTCGTATTTTAGCGCTAAACATTTTTAATTTACCAAGTGCAGGAATAAACCTGAGTTGGTCTCAAACACTTTATGGAGTGGGTTGTGGGTAAGACATTTAGTTACGATGCGCTAGATGATGATTTTGTTGAAGACGAGTACGAAATGGTCGGGCGTAATCAGCATGACAAAAAAAAGCAAAAGGTGAAAAAGAAGTTGGAAGATTACCTTGAGCAAAAACGTTTGCGTAAAAACCTAGGTGAAGACGACTTAAACGATTACATAGACTAAATTGTGCTAGTTAAAATAATGCGCCTTTTTATTAGGGTTTGAATGTGCGTTTACGCATGTTTAAAGGCTAAATATTGGCAATAAAGAGGCTTTATGCCTCTTTATTACTTATTGTGTACTTAATTTAGCGAGTGCTTGTTGAATAGTGGTTTCTAGCTTTTCTGGTTTTGTAAAAGGCGCATAGCGCTTGATAGGTGTGCCATCGGGCGCTATCAAAAACTTAGTGAAGTTCCACTTTATTTTGCGTGTTAAAAAGCCGGGTAAGGCCGATTTTAAATACCTAAATACAGGGTGGGCGTGACGACCGTTTACATCCACCTTAGCGGCCATTAAAAAGCTTACCCCGTAATTAATTAAACAGCCTTGTTGTATTTGCGTCGCGTCGCCTGGCTCTTGCTGACCAAATTGATTACATGGAAAACCAATAATAACCAATCCGCTTTTCGCGTACTTACTATGAAGAGTTTGTAGCGACTCGTACTGCTTAGTAAAACCACATTCACTTGCGGTATTAACAATAAGCACAACCTTGCCTTCAAAGTCGCTAAAATTAATTGTTTTACCGTCTAACGCAGTAGCCGTTAATTGATGAAATTCATGCATGATGAGTGCTTTTTTATTGTTGTTAGCTACATTCTACCCGCTGTAGCGCGTTACTAAAAGTATAAAATTTAGGCTTGTTAATACCGCGCTTAACTATGCGCTAATGGGTTGGCTGTTATTTAGGGCGTGTTGAACTTTGCGGATTGAAATTTGTTCAACCTAGGGGCGATCAAATCGCGGCGCGAGGTTTGTAACCTAGTGGGCTAAGTAAAAACCGAGCAACAAAGAGTTTATCGCCCCTAGGCAGAACCCAAAGGGCAGCGCATGTTTGGCATTTATGCTACGTTATCGCCTATTTATGGGGAATAACCACACTTCACAGGCTCTGCCTTGCCTAAAAACCAAACATACTGCTGCAAATTCAAACGCCAAAGGTCAACACGCCCTAGTTTAAAATTAAAAATAACCCCATACTGGCAAGCGTTGTGTAATAAATATTATGTGTTTTATAGGCAACAATAATGGCAACGATGGCTGCGCTTAAATAAGGGTTGTGCCAGTTTAGGTTGAGCCCGTCTTCATTTATAAAAATAATGGGTACCCAAATAGCGGTTAGTACAGCGGGTGCGCTAAAGCTTAAAAACTGCTGCATTTTAGGGCCCACTTTAAAACCAAGGCGTTGATGTAAAAATAAGTAACGAGTAAAAAAGGTAATACACGCCATTAATAATATAGTGAGCATCATAATGGGCTGTCCTTTTTTTGTGTAAGCCTTGCAGTAAAGTAGCCTGCACTCATTGCAAGTAGAGCAGCACAAACCAACCACAACTCAAACCCCGTGCTTTTTAAAACTGTGGCGCTAATACCCGCAACAATCACTGTAACCAGCGAGGCTAAATTTTTTATGCCCGGTACCACAAGCGCAATAAATGTAGCTGCAATAGCAAAGTCGAGCCCTAAATTTGTTAAATCAGGGAGCACACTACCTGCAACTATGCCTATGAGTGTCCAAAGGTTCCATGCAATATAAAAACTAAAACCCGCGCTTAAAGCGTATATTAGGCGCGCTTTTGTTTTATAGGCTTTGCGGTGATGCGAAAAGGCAAACAGCTCGTCGGTTAGTACAAAACTTATTGGTAAGCGCCACCGTAATGGCTGTGAAATAACTTTATGACGTACGGCTAAACCGTATAAAAAATGCCGAGAGCTAATAATAAATGTGGTAAATAAAATAGTCAGTAAAGGGGTGTTACCGGCCATTAGTTCAATTGCAACTAATTGTGCAGAACCCGCGAATACAAGTAATGACATTGCTTGTGTTTCAAAGGCACTAAAGCCATTTTGAATCGCTAAAGAGCCACATAATATTCCCCAAGGAACGACCGCCAGGCAAAGCGGGAGCATATCAAAAAAACCTTTTAATACTGCGCGTTTAGTTATATTCATTAATACAAGTAAGTAATAAGTTTGTGCGTTTAGTGTGCCATAAATAGCGCTTTATGTAATATCATTAATGCAGCGGTAGTAAAACTTTGGAATAATGGCTTTAGTATCAAAATAATGTGTCAGAGCCTGGCAACAAGTTGAGGATGTATATGCAAAGTATAAAAGTATGGGATGGCTTTATAAGAAGCTTTCATTGGTTATTAGTGATTAATATTGCTGTGCTTTACTTTAGCATTGACGAGGGCATGATTGAGCTTCATTTTGTGGCTGGCTTTTTCGCAATCGCATTAATAGTGACCCGTTTAGTTTGGGGGCTGGTGGGCAGTAAAACGGCAAAGTTAAGCGCGTTACTGCACTCGCCAATAGCAGTATTTAAAGAGTTTAAAAACCCCAGTAAAGGTATGGGTCATTCGGCGCCAGGTAGCTACATGGTTTTGTTGTTTTTTGTACTCATTATAGTGCAGTTAGTGTCCGGGCTAATGAGCAGTGATGGCATTTTGACTGATGGGCCTTTGGTTGAGTATGTGTCGAGCTCAACAGTTGATTTTGCAAATTGGCTGCACAGCCTTAATTTCGATATTTTATTTTATGCCATTTGCCTGCATGTTACAGCCATTGTTGTGTATAAAATAAAAGGAAAACCACTTGTCAAAGCAATGATCACCGGTAAACAGGCTAACAGCGAGCAAGCCACTCAAACTAATATAGACAACACGAAAGCTCCTTGGTTGGCGTGGGCTATTTTTGCTGGATTGTTAGTGCTACTGGCTGTTACGTGGGGCAAAGAACCACTTAGTTATTTGCTAAGTTAATAGCTAACAAAAAAACAAAACGGCGCATAAAGCGCCGTTTTAGTGTGCATTGTTTTAATTGTAATTAGTCTTTAAATTGCTTATGGCAATCTTTACAGCCTTTGGCCCATGCGCCAAATGCTTTACCAATTACCGCTTTATCGCCAGATTGAGCTGCTAAAGCTAGCTTATCTGCATTGGCAGCAAAGGCATTGGCTTTTTTAACAAAGGTTGCATTATCAGACCATACATCAGCTAATGCTGCTGTATCACCTTTATCAGTGCCTTCGTAAAACGCTTCCCATGGCATTTTAGAAAGGGCTGCTGCGTTATTAGCGCGCATTTTAAATTGCTCTGCATCAAAAGGAATTTTACCTTTTAGCATCGCGCCCATATCGCTAATTTGCACTGAAATCATAGAAAATGCAGCTTGACGGTATTCAATAGCATCACTTGGCTCTTTAAATGCAGTATTTGCAGATACGCTAAGTGTACATGTTGCTAAAGCAACCCCTGCTAAAAATTGTTTTAATTTCATGTTTTGCCCCTGTAAGAAATTATATCTACTAATCAGACATCTTGAATCGATTATATATTTTATTCAAGTGAAACTTTAATGTCTCGCAGCTTGTTTTCTGAATATATCATTACACCTTGTCAGTTTATTGTTAACGACTGTAAACGGTGAGTTGCTATTAATACCCCTGTTGTGTACCTTGAGTCATCATAAAAATAATTAACGAAGGAAGTTTATGAAGCATAATATTTTTAAAATGTCGGCACTTTCTGCCGCAGTAGTTATGACGCTAGCAGGGTGTGGTGGCAGCGACAATGACAATAATAGCCAAGTTGCTGTAGTAACTGATGTTGCACCAAAAGCAAGCGATGTAGCCGTTGCCGGTTTAAAGCAATGGGTACCTGTAACTGCTGAGTTTAATGCAAGTGATAACGATGGCGATACACTTAGTTATACATTTACTGAAAATGGTGAAGCGGTTGAAGCGCAAGATGGCGTATATACTTTTAGCCATGGCTTACTAACAGTTGAAGGCGATACCTTTACTTACGTTCCTGTTTCAGGCGAAGACGCGGTAATTGATTACACCGCTAATGCAAATGGTAAATCGGCGTCTGCGCAATTAACAATTAGTGATATTGCAACTGACCCGTTAGCTAATCAGCAATGGCACCTACGTAACACAGGTCAAAAGTCGTATGCTTTAAGCGATGATATGAAACAAGGCCTAATTGATTTATATGTCAACCAATTAGGTTACAGCGAAGAAGAAGCGCAAACTATTTTTGACGAGGATTTTGCTGAATCAGAGGCAGAAGAATTGGTTGCTGGCGAAGATATGAACGTAGCAGCTGCGTACGCTCAAGGTGTTACAGGTGCTGGCGTAACGGCGGTTGTTGTTGACTCTGGTATGGAAATTCGTCACGAAGACTTAGTTGATAACGTTTTACCAAACCGTTCTTTAAATTTAGATGTTGATGTGTTGGATCGCACCGACCCTACAAGTCTGTCAAACAGTGGCGACCACGGTACCAGTGTTGCAGGCTTAATTGCAGCGAAAGGTTGGAATGGTAAGGGCGGGCGCGGTGTTGCACCAGATGCTGGTCTAATTGGCATGAACTACCTAGGTGGCGATAAAATTGAGCAAACTGATTTACTCGCGCATGGTTTCCCAGGTAGCGGCATTAGCACGTCAGAAAATATTTCTGCTTTTAACCGCAGCTACGGTATTACCTTCCCAACGTTTATTGGCTACTCAGAGCTAGATGAAGCTATCGAGTCATACCCTAACCTTAACCTTCGTGATGGTAAAGGTGCCCTAAACATGAAATCGAGCGGTAACTCGTTTGTAGATGGCAGCGGTGAAGGGTCATTATGTGCTGATAACGGCGCAAATGAGCTAGGTCTTACTTGTTATAACGGCGCGTTTGAGCCAAGCCAAGGTCATCCATATTACTTAAGCGTTGCAGCTGTAAATGCTGATGGTACGCATACAAGCTACTCAAGCGGTGGTGCTAACTTAATGGTTTCAGCCCCTGCGGGTGAATATGGGCGCTGGGCGCCTGCCATGGTAACAACTGATCAAATGACCTGTATTAATGGGTACTCAGGCTTTAATGGTAGCTCGATTACGGCATGGGCTGCAGCATATGGCGAAGACTTTGCTGCATCGCAATACCCATTCAACTACCCAGGACATGAAGATAACGCTAGCTGTAACTATACCTCAACGTTTAATGGTACTTCTTCGGCAGCACCTAATGCGTCAGGTGTAGTATCACTGATTTTATCAGCTAATTCAGAGCTAACATGGCGCGATGTTCGTCATATCTTAGCTACTACAAGCACAGTCAACGATGCAGAAGATGAAGTTGTAACGCTTAGCGTTGGTGAAGGTGAATTTGTAGCGCATGACGGCTGGGTTGAAAATGCAGCAGGTTATAACTTTAATAACTTATACGGTTTTGGACGTGTAGATGCTGGTGCTGCAGTTGCGATGGCAAAAGAGTACGACGTAGCATTAGGTGAGCAAGTTATTACAGATTGGAGTGGTGTTGGCTCTGTTGTTGAAGAAGATGCCCTTACGCTAGAAATCCCAGATAACAGTGCCGCGGGTGTTACACAGCAAATCACTGTTGAAGAAGAGCTAAACATTGAAGCAATGCAGTTTAAGTTTGATGTGAGCAATACTGAAATGGGCTTTGGTTTAGCGGATGGTACGCAAACATCTGCTGGTACCGATTTAGCAATTGAAGTGACGTCTCCATCAGGCACACGCAGTGTATTACTAGCGTCTAAGCAAGCTCTATTTTACCCAGCTTATAGCTTTACTAACGGTTGGAACACAGGCTATGTTTTAAAAGATGCGGTACTACTGTCTAATGCTTTCTATGGCGAGACAACAAAAGGTACTTGGACTATTCGTGTTCTTGATGCTGCAGCAGATAGCTTTGCATTCAGCGATGGCGGGGATAACGGACTTGGTGCCGTAGGTATTTCAAATAACCGTGCCGCAAGCGTTTTAGAAGGCGTTTCGTTGAGAGCATTTGGTCACGCAGGTCAAGAGTAAGGAATATAGATATGAAAATGAATAAATTAGTTATTTTAGGTGCTGCTGCGTGTATTTCTCTAAGTGCAACAGCGAGTTCAGTAGCAGATAAAGAGCTGCAACTTCCAAAAAAGCCGGTAAATAGTGTGAAATACAGCAAAACCGACTTTGGCTCTTACGTTGTAGAAAAAAACTTACGTTTAGTACCAACAAGTGTTGCTGCTGATGAGTATGTTGTTTCTACTAAAGGTGAGATGGCGGTTGTTGAGTCTTCTGAGACTTCATCGTTAGTAACAAAAGGTACACTGGTACGTAATGTCCTAACAAACAACTTAACGTCGCTTTCTGGCAATATTACTGTTTTGCTTAAAGATGGCATGAACGCAACAGAGGTAGCTCAGCTGTCTGGCTTAAAGGTAGTGTCTGTTTTCCCAGGTACTAAAATAGCGGTTTTAGCTGTTAATGAGGGTCAAGATATTTTAGCTGCTGCAGAGCAATTAAAGTCATCTGATTATACTAAAGAAGCGCGAATTGAAGTGTTAGAGACTATTTATACTGCACAATAAAATTAAAATGTTGTGATAAAAGCCCGAGAAAATCTCGGGCTTTTTTATTGCTAATCGTTAATATCAGCAAATATCATCCCTCGGCGCATACTACGTGTGGCCAAAAATACCTCGCCAAGTAACGACATAAAACCACATATTAATAAGGCCATTGCAGCCACAAAACAGCTGGCAATTGTTACCCCTAAATTAATAGACTGAATGTGTGATAAAAACAACAGCATAACCACAGCGCATACTAGCAAGGCGCTTAGCACGCTCATACTAAAAGCAATATGAATACATCGAGAGCGTTTTAACAGGGCTCGCAGCTCTGTGGCTAGGGTTTTATTAAAGTCTTCATCGGTGCTTACCTTGAGTTTTCGCTCAAGTTGTCGTGCACGGTCAGTAATGCGGGCTAAGCGATTAGATAAAACCCCGAGCGTGGCAGCAATACCCGTAATTAAAAAGACTGGGGCGACGGCAGTCTGAATTACTTTAGCCATGGTTAAAATATTTATAACGTCGTTACTCATTCATTTTCCATAGAGAAGTTAGGTTTTGTTTACAGTGATTTACAAATCACAGAAATGGAAAAACTTATTTAAAATTAGTTTGTTGTGATGTTTTTGCGATGCTATCCCTGCAGTTTTGTAATCCACTTGTAATTGAGTTGTTGCTAGCCTGAGGGCTGTAGTTCTATATTAAAATCACAATTCTAATCACATTGAATTGAGTAAATACAATAATATAAAACTCACTCCAGGGGAAATAATGTCTAATATAACACTGAAAAGAACCGCTATTTCATCAGCTATAGGTTTAGCTATGATGTCATACGGTGCAGCCGCCGCACCTGATTTATCTAAAGGATATGTCCCAGAAACATCAAGTGTAAAAACATACTCTCAAGATAAAACCATTTCTACTAAAGCACGCTATATTATCCAGCTTGAAGACGAGCCGCTAGCAACCTACAAAGGCGGCATTGCAGGGCTTGAAGCAACCTCTGCAGCAGTAACTGGGGATAGTAAAGTTAATCTATCTTCAGCACCTGCGTTAAAGTACAGCAGCTACTTAAAAGCAAAACAAAAAAGTGTAGCGCAAGTAGCCGCATCTGTTAGCGGTGGCTCAGTTTCACATTCATTTAGTACGTTATTCAACGGTATTGTGGTAGAAGGTGAGCAAGGTCAACGTGAAAAACTCGCTAAACTTGCGGGTGTAAAAAAAGTATTTTTAGATACTGAGTACCACACATTAATGGATGCTTCTATTGATGTGATTAGAGGTGTTGAGGCATGGCAGGCGCTTGGTGGTCAATCTGAAGCTGGTAAAGGCGTTAAAGTTGCTATTATTGACTCGGGTATTCGCCCAGAAAACCCTATGTTTTCAGATGTGGGTTTTGCAGCTGCAGAGTTTAGTGAAGAAGAAGCGGCTTACATCGCAGAAAACCCCGATTACTGTCGTATAGAGGGTGGTGAAGCCGATTTTTGTAATAATAAATTAATTGTGGCGCGTGCATTTGGTCCAACACCAAGTGATGTTCACCCTGATGAATATATTGGTTCTCCACTCGGTTATGACGGTCACGGAACGCATGTTGCGGGTACTGCTGTAGGTAACCCAATTGAAATTACTTACCAAGACAATAACGTGTCAATTTCAGGTGTTGCGCCAGCTGCACAGTTAATGGCTTATAAAGCGCTTTGGCACACAGCCGATGGACGAGGCAGTGGTACTACCGTTGCACTAATGGGGGCATTAGAAGCGGCCATTAAAGATGGCGCAGACGTAATTAATAACTCGTGGGGCGGTGGTGCTGGTGGTAATCCATCAAGCAGTGCATACAGTGATTTATTCACAGCTGCAGAAGAAGCGGGTGTAGTGGTTGTAACTGCAGCGGGTAACGATGGTAACGGCGCACAAACTATTGGTTGCCCTAGCTGTATTGAGTCTGGTTTAACAGTTGCCAATACGCAAACAGGGCGTTTCTTCTCTCAACAAATTGAAGTGGCAGGTGAAACCTATTTAAGCATTGAAGGAAGCAATGGTTTATTAACTGACCCTATTTCACTTCCTATTATTTCGGCGCAAGTGATTGCTCCTGATAATTTTGAAGGGTGTGAAGAGTTTGCTGAAGATATCTCATTTGCTGACTCTGTAGCATTAATCTCTCGTGGTAGCTGTGCGTTTTCAGCCAAAGCTGAAAATGCGGCAAAAGCAGGGGCAGCAGCGGTAATTATCCACAACAATGTTGCTGGCGGTGCAATGGGCATGTCTATGGATGACGCCACAATTCCAGCCTCAGCGATTAGCCAAGAAGATGGTTTAAGCTTGGTTGAGCTGTTAACTGCAGCTGAAGAGCCGGTTATTGCTTCACTCGACCCTAGTGTTAAAAGAACAATTCAAGAGAAATTTACTGATGCAGTAAACTCTTCAAGTTCGCGTGGTCCTAATGGTGAGCCTAGCTTCTTAAAACCTGATATTGCAGCGCCAGGTACAGATATTTTATCTGCGTACTCGCCAGATGAAGGTAATGGTATTACCTTTAATGCGATTACAGGCACAAGTATGGCAAGCCCTCATGTTGCTGGTGCAGCAGCATTGATGAAGCAAGCTCACCCAGAGTGGAATGCGGTACAAATCAAAACGGCGCTTATGAGCTCATCTAAAATGGATGGCCTACATAAAGAAGACTTAGTTACCAAAGCTGATGCATTTGATGTAGGTGCCGGACGATTAGATATGCCTAATGCGCTAGAGGCAGCACTTACATTTGATCATGGCTCTTACGCCGATCCAAGTTGTTTAAGCGTTTGTAGCTTCTCAAATACCGTGCAAAATATGACTGATGTTGCTGGTGAGTGGACTGCAAAAGTAGTAACCGATATGCAAGGCGCTGAAATTACGGTTTCGCCTAGCACCGTTATGCTTGGCGCGCATGGTTCTACCTCAACGGATGCAGAAGGTACAGAAACAAGCACTGACATGGCTGAATTTAACTTAGATATTGATTCAACATTTAACGATGTAAAAGGGTGGAACTTTGGCCACGTAGTATGGACTCATACTGAGACAGGTCAAATCGCTCACTTACCATTTGCTATTTACGATAACGAAGCAACAAATAGCAGTGTGTTTAGTGCAACAGTCGATGCCGATTCTTTAAATTCTTCTACTCCAGCAAAAGTAGGTGTGCAATTTAATAATACTCTGTTCACTGACGAGCTATCAGTAAATGTAAAACTTGACGAAAATGCAGAACTTCTTAAAGGTGCTGCCCCTGTTGTTGAAGTGACTAATGGTGCAGGTGAAGTAACATTAAGTGAAGACAATAAAGAGCTAACTTGGACAGGTACATTGGGACCAAAAGAATTTGCTATTAACAGCAGTGATTTCTTAGGTACCTTCTCATTGGCTGATGAAGGCATTGAGCCACAAGCGTGTCCTGACGGGTGTGATGAGATAACTATTACGGTTGAAGCTGACTTTATTTTTGATGGGAAAGAGTACTCAGCATTTACTATCTCAGATAACGGCTTTATTGCTGTTGGTGCAGATGTAAATACAACTAACTCTTGGAGCCCTCAAGCAATGCCTAATGCACGTACACCTAATGGTGTTATTGCGCCGCTTTGGGCTGACTTTGATTTAGCTGGTGGCACGAGCGGTGGCGGTGATCTTTATGTGGCTAAATTTGATAGCGGCTATGTAGTTGTAGAATGGCATGACGTTGAGCTTTGGGGTAGTTCTTTAGGTGATAAGTACACGTTCCAAGTGATCTTAAAAGAAGGAACTGATGAAGTTCGTATGAACTACATTGATGTGCCTGCTTTACCTGCACCTTACTCAGCGGGTGTAGAGTCTGCTGATGGCAACGTAGGTGCAATGCTGGACACAGTTCCAACGGGTAATGCTATTGGTAGTGGCTACTTAGTCGATCAAATCAAAGGCGGTGTTGTTGATATTCAATATCAAGCCTTTGCAAAAGATCGTAGCCATTACACAGCTGCAGATGCAGTAGAAGTTGATGAAGAGCAAACAGTGACTATTGATGTATTAGCTAATGATATGGCTGAGTCGCGTTTTGTATTTGACGCAGTAGCCTCTTCAGAAACAGAAAACGCAGAATTCTCTGCCCATAAAGGTGTAAGAATTAAAGGCAGCTTAGTGGCATCAACTGTTGAGGTGGTTTCTGCACCTGCAAATGGCTCTACAACCGTGAATGAAGATGGCACGATTGATTATACGCCAAATGCACAGTTCTCTGGTGAAGATAGCTTTACATACACAGTGCGTGAAGCATCAGGCACTAGCGCCGAAGAAACTATGGTATCAATCGTTGTTAACGATACCATTGCAGACCCTCAGCCAGTGACGCCAACACCAGAGCCTGAAAGCAATGGTTCATCGGGCTCACTAGCTTGGTTAACATTACTTGCTGCGCCGTTTGCATTTATGCGTCGTCGTAAACAAAAGTAATTTTATAACTAGCACGTTATTTTAAAGGGAGCCTCGGCTCCCTTTTTACATAGCTTCACAAACTAAATTACACCACGCTTTATTATTAGGTATATTTAATAGCACCAATAATAAAAACCATAGAGATTTCATAATGATTCGTTCTTCATTCACGCTAGCCGCGTTATCACTCGCTGTGCTAGCCGGGTGTGATAATGCGCCAAAAAGTACACCTTCAGATACAGCAACTACTATGCAAACACAACAAACAGAAAAACCAGTGAGCGCCGTGGCGCCAATTGCTAAAAAAGTACCTCATGAAATGACGATTCATGGCGATACGCGTATTGATGATTACTACTGGTTGCGTGATGACGAGCGTAAAGCGCCAGACGTTATAAGTTACTTAAATGCTGAAAACGCTTATACCGAGGCAATGCTTGCGCATACTCAAACATTGCAAGATAAGTTATTTGAAGAGTTGAAAGGGCGTATTAAAAAAGACGATGACTCGGTGCCTGTTAAAAAAGGCGACTATTTTTATTCATCGCAAACGCGTGGCGAAAACGAATACCCTACCTATGTTCGCAGTAGCGATTTTAAAGGCACTGATCAGCAAGTTATTTTAGATGTAAATGCGTTGGCCAAAGATCACGACTACTTTGCTGTAAGTGGCTTATCTGTAAGTACTAACGGAAATTTAATGGCGTACGGGGAAGATACCGTTAGCCGTAGAATTTACACCATAAAGGTAAAAGATTTAACCACAGGTCAATTACTCGAAGACACGCTTGAGGGAACAAATGGCGGCGTTATTTGGGCAAACGACAATAAAACCTTTTACTACATTAAAAAAGATGCACAAACCTTACTTGGCTATCAAGTTTTTCGCCATACTTTAGGTACACCGCAAAGCGATGATGAACTTATTTACGAAGAAGCTGATACAAGTTATTACACGGGTATTAGTAAGAGCAAAGATGGCTCAGAAATATATATTTGGCACAGCAGCACCAATGCCTCTGGTATGTCGGTACTCAGCGCAGATGATAATAAAGCAAAACCTAAGCGCTTAATTGAGCGTCAGGACGAACTAGAATACAGTATTTCAAAGCTTGGCAATACGTATTACATCGTAACTAACTTAAATGCGGTTAACTTTCAGCTTATGAAGGTGGATGTAGATAAAGCGCATGATAAAGCAAATTGGCAAACGGTAATTGCGCCGCGCGATGATATTAAGCTAGAAGGCGTTGATTTATTTAAAGACTACCTTGTATATCAAGAGCGAGAACTGGGTCAGTCGCGCCTTATTGTTCGCCATTTAACTACTGGAGATGAGCACACGCTAAGCTTTAACGACAGTGCCTATACCATTGCAAGCTATGGCAACAACGATATAAACAGCGACAAATTACGTGTTTATTATACCAGTATGACGACACCGGTTTCGTCGTACGATATAGACCTTAAATCGGGTGATAAAACCCTACTTAAACAGCAAGCCGTGTTAGGTGATTTTAACGCAGATAACTATGCCTCGGAGCGTATTTTTATAAAGGCGCGCGATGGTATAAAAGTCCCCGTAAGCTTAGTGTACCGTAAAGATGCATTTAAAAAGGATGGCACAAACCCGTTACTGCAATATGGTTATGGCTCGTACGGCGCCACTATGGACCCTACTTTTTCAAGCTCACGTTTAAGCTTATTAGACCGTGGCTTTGTGTTTGCTATAGCGCATGTGCGTGGTTCGCAAATGTTAGGACGCCCATGGTATGAAGACGGAAAGTTATTAACTAAAAAGAACACTTTTAACGACTTTGTAGATGTAACCAAATCATTAGCGGCACAAGGTTATGGCGCAAAAGACGAAATATTTGCCTACGGTGGTAGTGCTGGTGGTTTATTAATGGGCGCGGTGGTTAACCAAGCACCAGAGCTATATAAAGGGGTGGTTGCAGCAGTGCCTTTTGTTGATGTAGTCACCACCATGCTTGATGCAAGCATACCACTTACTACCAATGAGTATGGTGAGTGGGGTAACCCAAATGAAAAAGAGTATTACGATTACATGCTGTCGTACTCGCCGTATGATCAAGTCTCAAAGCAAGCGTATCCTAATATGTTAGTGACTACCGGTTTACATGACTCACAAGTTCAATACTTTGAACCGGCTAAGTGGGTTGCAAAGCTGCGTGACTATAAAACAGATGATAATAAACTGCTGTTTAAAATAGATATGGAAGCCGGCCATGGCGGGGCGTCTGGTCGCTTTAAACGCCTAGAAGATACTGCGCTAAACTATGCATTTATGCTTGATTTAGTCGGTATTAAAAACTAACAAAATAAAAATTAAGTAATGTTCTAAAGGTATAGCCGTTGGCTATGCCTTTATTTTTTGCGGCAAGTTAAAGCTAAACATAGTGCCTTTGCCCAGCTCACTTTGTACATTTATTTCACTGTCCATAAGTTTTAGTAACCCCTTACAAATAGCCAGCCCTAAGCCACCTTGTTGGCGCCCTTCGTTATTTGAATTTGAAGCCTGGTAATGCGGATTAAAAATCGCGTTTAGCTCATCATGCTTAATACCCACGCCGGTATCAGAAACCTGCACAAATAATTGCTTTTCATCAATACGCTTAACGTTTACAGCTATGCTGCCGCCTTTAGGTGTGTGCCTTATTGCGTTATCAATTAAATTACTTAAAACACGCTCAAGTTTTGCAATATCGGCTACTACAGGAAAATCGCAAATTGCGGGCTCTACCGTTAAGTTAAGGCCTTTTTTCTCGGCGGTTAGAGAAAACTTAGCAATACAATCGTAAATAAGCTCACCTAAATTAAAGGTTTCTTTGTGAATGCTTATTTCGCCGTTTTCTAAATGGGCTAATTCAAAAATTTGTTCAATAAGCTGTTTAAGCTGCGCGCAGTTATTAAGGGATACATGTAAGTATTCTTGTTGTTCTTGAGCACTTAATTGCGACCCCGACTGATTAAGCACCTCTAAAAACCCCTGCAAAGAGGCAAGGGGGGTTCTTAAATCGTGAGATAAGTGAGTAAGCAACTCCTTGCGCTGTTTATCGCTTTGCTCAAGTGCTTTAAATTGCTCGTCAATACGGGTAACCATCGCTTGAATGTTACGGCCTAAACTGTGCACTTCGTTACTTTTTTGGGTTGAATAGTTACTGAGCTTGGTATCGGTAAGGCTGTAATTAGCTGCTTCAATATTGCTTACATCACGGGCTAATCGCTGAATAGGGTTGGTAAAAAAGCGCAGTAAAATAAGCATCGCAATCAGTAAAAATGCAAGTGCAGCTCCAAGCCATAATGCGGCAAGCCATAGTTTGTCATTATTTTTAATTGTGCTTAAAGAGGTATCGTAAGCTTCACCGCCAATAATTACATACAAGTACCCTTGCAGCTTATCGTTATTAAAAACAGGCGCTACAGAGAATATTTTTTGCTGCGCTTTATTTCTTGGATCATCACCATAAATTGGCGCTGCAGCTGGGGTGTTAATCAGCTTTTTTAAGGGGGCTAAATTAATATGAGTGCGTTTAACTTTACCAGGCTTTGCTGAGTAAGTGAGGATTTTTCCGTTTTCATCCACAAAATAAAACTCAAATGCGGGGCCTAATAACATTAAGGTATGAAATAGGTTTTCTAGGGCTGCGTAGTCGTATACACCCTCTTTTATTAATGGGTTATCTTGTACTAAATGCTCAGCAAGGGCTAAGTGCAGGTTTTGCTCGCCATGATGTTTTGAGGTGAGCTCTAGTTGTTTACTCCAGCTGTATACGAGTGCACAAATAAAGCAAAATATAACCACCAACGACACCGCTAATTTTTGATACAAAGATAGGTTCATAATAAGGCTCTTAAGTAAGTTGGCTTGGATTTAGTTTGTAGCCAACGCCCCAAACGGTTTCGATAATAGGCGCTTGATGATGTAGCTCAAGTTTGGCGCGTAACCTATTTATATGTGAGTTAACGGTATGCTCGTACCCGCTGTGCTGATACCCCCATACTTTGTCGAGCAATTGCTGGCGGCTAAAAACATGGTTTGGGTGGCGAGCAAAATATACCAGTAAATCAAATTCAGTGGCGGTGAGGTTAAGTGCTTGTTCGTCTAAATAAACTTGATGTGAGCTAAATTCAATATTGAGTGAGCCGATATTTAGCCTTTGTTCGTTGCACGGGCTGTCGTTTTCGTTATTTTGAATCGCTAGAAGCTGTGAGCGGTGGCGTAGTTGTGTTTTAACGCGGGCTTGTAATTCGCGAGCAAAAAAGGGTTTACAAATATAGTCATCTGCACCCATTTCAAGGCCAATTACACGGTCCATATCGCTACTGAGCGCGGTAAGTAAAATAACGGAAATGGTAGGGTAGTGCTCTTTAATTTTACGGCATAAACTCAAGCCATCCATTTGTGGCAGGTTTATATCCAGTAATATAAGCCCGTAAGGTTGTTTTGCTATTTTTTTTAGTGCGAGCTCAGCGCTTACAACATGGTCAACATGCAAATTTAACGCAGCAAGTTGAGTTGTTATTAATTGCCCTATTTCTCTGTCGTCTTCTACTACCAGTATTTTTTCGTGCCGCATGGTTAACCTCGTAAAAAAGGGACATCCGTGTCGCCTCACATCCCCATTACAAGCTGTTTTACTGTGTACGAGTGATCACGATTTTTGATACTGGGTTATCAAACTTATGTTCAGCACCTAGTGCAGAGGTTGATAAGCCATCTTGATTAGACACAACACCTGGGTGCATTGTGATTATATCGGCAATATCGTCGCGTATTTCGTTAAACCCTTCGCCGCCAGCAGCGGGACCAGGCACAGTGTCAGCTGTTTCTGTATTTGCTTCCGTACCTGCATCGTAAACGGGCGTCGTTCGTGATATTGAACTGCCTACTTCCAATGTTGATACATCTACAGAACTAAGACCGGTAAAAGCGTCATTTGTATTCCCAAGCATGGCAGCAAAAGATAAATTAAGAACATCTTGTGCATCAACTAAAAGGGTTACAGAGGTTGTTTCGCCAGGGCCAATGCCGCCTTCAGCCGAGGCTGAAGCAAGTGCATTTTCATCGCTAAGGTACTCTTCATTAGCGCCGCTTTCAGCAATCATTTCTAAACCAACAGAAGCCGTCTCACCAAATTTCCATGGTGGGGTTTCATCAAATGCAATGACCGAGAGTGGTGATAGTGGTTGTCCAGCCGTTAAGTTACTAAAAGTGATAGTAAACTCATAAACAACAGGTTCGGGCTCTACAACAACCACAGGTTCTTGCTCTTCAATAGAGTCGTTATTATCGTTATCGCCACATGCGGCTAGTGAGCTGGCTAACAGTAAAATAAGCGCACTTTTTTTAAAATTAGAAAGAGATGACATAATTAACTCTCCTATTTAACCGTCACAGTTAATTTTGCAACGGGGTTTAACCATCTGTGTACAGTGTTATTCAAATCACTGTTTCCACCTTCTAGGTCATCATCGCCAAGGGCCCCCGGGTGAATGTGCACCATCGTATTTGTATCGCCAGTTGTAATACCTGTGCCGTTAGTACCAGCTTGGCCGCCCGGCGCAGCAGGGATACCTAATACACCAGGTGCACCCGAGCCTTCTACTACAAGTTCGTTATTTGCTTCTGTACCTGCATCATAACCATTGAGGTAAACAGTGTAGGTGCCTGCTTCTGTTGGAACTTTCCAGCTATCAAGGCCTACAAAGCCATCATTGGTTGGCAGTAACATAGCCGCTACAGATAGGTATTCGTTGCCATCGGTAGTTGTGAGCTCTGCTGTTGCAGATGCCGCGGGTGCTAAAAGGCCTGCCGCTGGGTTTTCTGCAATATCGCTACTCGATGCTGACGCTTGAGTAACAAGTGCTGATATATCGCCGCCTTCAGCCATTGCCTGTAGTGCAGCAGAGGCTTCGGTTGCGACTTCAAATAATTTATCTTCGCTATCGTGTGCTGTTATTAGTACCGGTGTAAAATAAAGGCCTTTAGTAAGGTTAGTAATTTCTACTTCTAGCTCTGCTGCCAATGTTGATTGGCTAGCTACTGCTAAAAGGGTTGCAACTGTAAATGCTGAAGCTTTCATTATTATTTCCTGTAAGTGATGATTCAGGCTAAGTATTGAATAACCACCTCAAGAAACTCTCACAAAGTTATCACTTTTTTATCACAGCGGGTTAGGGCGTGTTATTTAACAATATAGCCGCCTCTATATAGACACCTGCTCAATAAAAAGGCAGTATGTATTAACTAATAAGGAGAGCGTAATGGAAGAAAATCAACAGCTTGAGCCGTTATCAAAAGACGAAAAAACATGGGCTATGCTTTGCCATTTAAGCGCTGTAGCCGGTTTTGTTATTCCGTTTGGCTCTATACTTGGGCCATTAGTGGTATGGCTTATTAAAAAAGATGAAATGCCAATTGTCGATTTACACGGTAAAAAATCGCTTAATTTTCAAATTACTATGGCTATAGCTTACTTTGTATGTTTTTTACTAGTCTTTGCCGTAATCGGCCTCGTTTTGCTGCCTTTAGTGGCTATTTTTTCTTTTATCATGGTGGTTTTAGCCAGTATTAAAGCCAATGAAGGGAAAGAGTTTAATTACCCACTGAGTCTAAATTTGATAAAATAAATGACGACCCTTTAATAAACCCAGCTGTATGCTGGGTTTTTACTTTAAGTACTTAATGCTTTATATCACCTTATTTTTTAGTGCGTTTGTGTCCGCTACTTTATTACCAAGTTCTTCAGAAGTGGTACTTGTTACCATGATAAGCCAAGCAAAAGCTAATCTGTGGCTGCTGTGGTTAGCCGCGACTTCAGGTAATGTGCTAGGAAGTTGTGTTAATTATTGGTTGGGAACTCATGTGCTACGTTTTAAGCACAAAAAGTGGTTTCCGGTATCGGCCAAGGGGCTTGAAAAAGCGCAATCTCAATTTAAAAAATATGGGGTATATAGCTTACTGTTTGCTTGGCTGCCGATTGTGGGCGACCCACTAACGGTAATTGGTGGCATATTTAAAGTGCGTTTTAGCCTGTTTTTATTATTAGTAAGCATTGGCAAAGGCGCGCGGTATTTAGCCGTTATTGCCCTTGCCAGTGGTGCACAAGCGGTTTTGTAAAGTTACTTTGACCAATCAAGCGTGAGCGAAACTGAGTCGGCAAAGCGCAGTGCATGCGGTTTATCTACTCTGGCTTTTGCGTAATGCACGCTTGGGTGTGTATGGCATACTGCAAGTATTTCGGCAACCAGCTTTTCAAGTAACAAAAAGTGCCCTTGCTCTACTAGGTTTATCACCTCTTTGGTGATCACTTTATAGTTAAGCGCTTGGTCTACTTCGTCTGTTTTACAGGCGTCATCAGCAGGGTAGTGAATTTCTAAATTAATCACTACATCTTGCTTTTTTTCCCGTTCTTCTGGGTTAAAACCAATAAATGTACGTAAGCGTAAGTTGGTTACGTTAATAATTGCGTTGGCCATAATTAACCCTTAATAAGCTGTAAAA
Organism: Pseudoalteromonas sp. 2CM37A; assembly: GCF_023161885.1. Taxonomy (NCBI): domain Bacteria; kingdom Pseudomonadati; phylum Pseudomonadota; class Gammaproteobacteria; order Alteromonadales; family Pseudoalteromonadaceae; genus Pseudoalteromonas; species Pseudoalteromonas sp. 2CM37A. The sequence goes on along the minus strand of NZ_JALNTJ010000012.1, from coordinate 55,168 downwards.
ACTCGTTACGCGTTTTAGAGTCACTTCTAAAGTTACCTAGCATTACAGAGGTACGCATGCTTGAATTTTGCTTCTCTACACCGCGCATCATCATACACATGTGTTTAGCTTCAACAATAACGCCCACGCCTTTAGCACCGGTTACTTCCTCAACGGCTTTAGCAATTTGATGAGTAAGTTGCTCTTGTATCTGAAAGCGACGAGCAAACATATCAACAATACGCGCAAATTTAGATAAGCCTAGTACTTTGCCATCGGGAATATAAGCAATATGGCAACGACCAATAAAAGGTAATAGGTGGTGCTCACACATAGAGTAAAGCTCTATATCTTGTACAAGTACCATATCGTCAGCGTCTGAGCTAAATACCGCATTATTGGTAATTTCATCAAGCGTTTGACGATACCCTTTGGTTAAATACTCCATGGCTTTTGCTGCACGTTTTGGTGTATCGAGAAGACCTTCTCGGCCTGCATCTTCACCCACAGCGGTAATAATGTTTTGGTAGCTTTGCTTTAAATCGTCATGCATAAATTTCTCAGTTTAATGTGTGTTCTACTTTAAATGGCGGCCGCCATCAACAGGCAAAGCGCGGCCTGTGATGTAGTGGCTGCGCAGTAATAAATCAATACTATTAATAATTTCTTGGCAACCTGGCTCTATACCCATAAGAGATTTTTTAAGGGTTTTAGCACGGTAAGCCTCGTCATCGTGCTGATTAAAAATAATCAACGATGGCGCAACCGAATTCACCTTTATGTTTGGTGCGTACTTAGCGCTAAACGACTTGGTTAAGTTATCAAGTGCAGCCTTACTTGCGGCATAGGCAATGTGCTTTGGGCTACCTGTTTCAACAACGTAATCGGTAAGATGAATAATGTCAGCCGGTGTGCAAGCATCAGCTTGGTATGCCATTAATAGCTGTGCACAGGCGTTATTAATTAAATACGGTGTTTTGGCATGAATGCGCATCATGTTATCAAACAAACTCGAAAAATCAGGGTTACTGGCTTCGCAGTCCCAGCTAGAGGCATTGTGCACAATGGCACGTAAAGAGTGAGTTTGCTGTTTGAGTGTTTCAATAAAGCTAGCTATACCGGCATCGCTGCTAAAGTCGGCGTGTATGCATACGGCGCCTTGTTGTTCTAAGTCGTCGACTGCATCGTGGCGCGTACGATAGGTAATAATAATAGCTTGGCCTTGCGATAAAAAGTGCTTAGCAAGCGCAAGGCCAATACGTTGACCAGCGCCTGTTATTAAAATAGGAGATGTCATGTAATGCAGTTTTCTCTTTGGCAGGCGTTAAAATTAACTATAAATCAGTTTTTTGTTTTACGTAATAATACGGTGAATAGATCAGCTAGTGCATACGCAGCACTAGCTGCTTAGCCGTTATAAATCATCGTAAATAGTCGGAATGGGTTGGCGCTTATGCTGAGTGCGAACATAAATATCAGTTAGTTTTTGCTCAACCTCTGCAGCCACCGGCTTGCCTTCTAAAAAGTCGTCAATTTGATCATAGCTCAGTCCTAATGCTTCTTCATCGGTGAGGCCTGGGCGGTCACTTTCTAAATCAGCTGTTGGGGCTTTTGTTACTAATAGCTCAGGCGCACCTAAGGCAGTTGCAAGTGCGCGAACTTGACGTTTTGATAAGCCAAATAACGGGGCTAAATCGCATGCGCCATCACCAAATTTGGTGTAAAAACCAGTAATGTTTTCAGCGCTGTGATCGGTACCCACAACGAGGCCTTGGCAAAAACCAGCTATTTCGTATTGCGCTACCATGCGTTGACGTGCTTTTACATTACCTTTTACAAAGTCAACTTTAGCTTGCTCAGGTAGCTCTTCACCACTGCCTACTACTGCCGCCATAGCTTGCTCGTGTAATGCATCGGCAGCGGGTTTTACGTTGACGGTCATGCGTTTACTTGGCTTGATAAAATCAACGGCCATTTGCGCTTCGTCTTCATCTGCTTGTACACCGTATGGCAAACGAACCGCAATAAATTGGTACTTATTAGTGTTTTGCTCTGCGTTTAGTTCATCTACGGCTAATTGGCACAAGCGCCCGCAGGTCGATGAGTCAACACCGCCGCTAATTCCAAGCACTAGCGATACACTATGGGCTGCCACTAAACGTGCTTTTATAAAGTTAACTCGACGGGTAATTTCGGCGTTTACATCAATAGTTGGCTGAACTTTCATTTCAGCCATAATTTCGGCGCGCATGGCCAGCTCCTCGTTATTTAATAAGTTGTTTTTAAATAGGCTTACATTATCTGGTTTAGTGGTTATTAATTAAAGTCCTAAATGTGCTTTTATACGGCTAAGCTCAGCTTTTAGTTCCTCAATTTCTGCAAGTAACTCGTTAATTTCATCGTTTTTAACTTCTGCGACTTCTGTAGCTGGCGCTGGGCTTGGCGCTATTGCTGGGTCAGCAAAAAGGTGCATGTAGCGACTTTCTCGTTTGCCGGGCTCGCGCTCAAGCTTTGTTACGTAGTCATCTTTTGCTAACGCGCTCAGGGCGGTTTCTACTTCGCTAACGTTTGTAAATTCAGCTAGGCGAGCGCTGCGCGTTCTTAGCTCACCGGGTGTTTGTGCGCCGCGTAACAGCAGTAAACATATAATTGCCCGTTGCTGCGTGCTCCACTGTAAGCTACTAAATTCTGTATTACAAAAACGGTGATCGTATTTATTAACTCGTCCCGAAAGCCCTTCGTCTAGCGTTACAAGGCGCTGACTTATAAGCTCATCAAGTGTTTGTTGCACCTCACTTTCGCTCAAGTTTACAACCGGGTCTCGATTTGATTTTTGGTTACACGCATTCGTCAGTGCGTTCAACGACAGTGGATAATGCTCGGGTGTAGTGCTTTGTTTTTCTAAAAGGCAGCCAATAACGCGCTGCTGATTTGCTGATAAATGCATGGCTTTTCTTTATTAGTAAACAGTATTTTTAGCTTACACCTTTATTGTGTACCAAGCCATTGTTGTAATTTAGGCTCTAGAGCTGCTGAATCTAAAGGTTTGGTTAAATAATCGTTCATTCCTGCATCGAGGCACTTCTCTTTGTCGCCCTGCATTGCGTTTGCCGTTAACGCAATGATTGTAATATGTTTATTATGCTTGCCCGCTTTTCCTTCGCGTATAGCTTGCGTGGCTTGGTAGCCATCCATCACGGGCATTTGGCAGTCCATTAAAACTAACTGGTATTTTTTGTCTTGGCTGCTGTTTAGCTTATCTAGTGCATCTTGGCCGTTTTGTGCAATATCAAAGGTAAGCCCAACTTGTTTTAACAACGCTGAGGCCACCACCTGATTTACTTTGTTATCTTCTACTAAAAGCACTTGTGCGTGCGCTGATATTTCTTTGGGCTTTTCGGTTAACTCATTTTGCAGTTGTGCTTGGCGCTGTTGTTGCTCAATGAATTTATCGTTAGTGAGTGAATCAAATAAATCTGATGGGGTGAGCGGTTTAAATATCAGACAATCTATATTTATGCCAATATTGTTATGCTCTTGCGAATAACTCATTGGTGCCATAACAACCAGTTTGCTTTGCTTGGTGGTTACTCGGTTTTTTAATGTATTTATTTGCGGGTGCGCAGCTTGCTCAAAAAAATGATAATCGACTAATAATGCATCTGGCTGGGTATCGCAGTTATTAAAATAATTAATGATGCCGCTATAGTCATTTAAAATATTAACGTGTGCGCCCCATACGCGTAATTGTTTGGCGGCAATATTGGCGTTAAGTGTGCAGGCATCAATAATTAAAATATGTTTATTATTAATTAAGTGGCTGGGTAAATCTTGCGCTTTAGTTAAACGGGGCTGTATTTTTATAGAAAACGAAAAAGTGCTGCCTTCATTTAGCATGCTGGTTACGCTTACTTCGCCTTCCATTAGTTCACAAAGCTGCTTAACAATAGCTAGGCCAAGGCCTGTGCCGCCAAACTGGCGGGTGGTTGAGGCATCGGCCTGAGTGAATGAGTCGAATAACGTTTTTTGTTTTTCTGCGTCTATTCCTATGCCGGTATCAATAATAGAGCAATGTAAAAAACTGCCATCGGTGGTTTCATCTATCTGCGCGGTCACCAGAATTTGCCCATCAATAGTAAACTTAACGGCATTGCCTATCAGGTTATTTAAAATTTGACGCAACCTATTCGGATCGCTAATTATTTCGCTGATAGTAATTTGGGTGGCATCTAAAATGAGATTGGTATTATTTTGCTCCACTTTAAGCGCAAACGACTCAACAACTTCACCAAGTAATTTAGGTAAGTTAAATTGCACATTTTCTATATCAAGTTTGCCTGCTTCAATTTTAGAAAAGTCTAAAATGTCGTTAATTATATTTAACAGCGACTGAGCTGAAGATTGTGCAAGCTCAATATGATGCTCCTGCTGTTGGTTGAGCTGAGTGCGCTTGATAATATTTAGCATGCCCAGTACGCCGTTCATGGGGGTTCTTATTTCGTGGCTCATGCTGGCTAAAAATTCACTTTTAGCCATTACCGCTTGCTCTGCAGCTTCTTTGGCGGTGACTAGCTGTTGCTCTGTTTCAATACGTTGCTGACTTGAATGCAAGCTGCCCACGAGGGCGGCTACAGCAATTAAAAAGCTTTCTTCGTTACGTGACCACGGGCGCATTGAAGCACATTGCTCAGCGCATACTATGCCAATGGAGCCACTTCCCGCCGGTATGATTGCGCACAGCATGGCATTAATATTGAGCGGCGCAAAGTAATGCGCTTTAAGGGGTTTTAGTAGAGGGTGATTTTGGGCATCACTGGTGCTAAACACAGCGTGTTTTTCTATGGCTTCAAAAAAATCAGGCGCCTCTTTTTTAAGCCATACCGCATTATTATTACCCATTCTGTTTTCAATATTATGGGCTGCTATAGGACTCAATGAGGTTTTTGAGCTATTAAAAAACCAAATACTGGCTTGCTCAATGTTTAAAGCATGGCAAATAGATTCAGTAATAACTTGTTTAGATTGGCTTAATTGGCCACTTAAAATAAGGTCGTTGGCTGTAAGCGACGCTAAAATTTCGTTATGCAGGGCAATTTTGCTATTTTCAAGCTCAATACGCTTACGGGTATCAATATTTTGCAATGAGCCAAATATTCTTACACAGCGCTCGTTTTTGCGCTCAGCTTCACCATGAATAAGCACCCACATTTCGCGTCCTTCAGAGTCAATTACTTCAAGTTCGGCTTCGTAACTTTTGCCTTCTTTAATTGCAGATTCAACCAGCTGAGTGATACGTTCTCTGCTTTCGCCTGCTTTAAAGTAATTTAAGTTTGTAGGCCAGGTAGGCTCTTTGTTTAGCGGGTATTTAAAGATTTTTTTGGTCATATCTGACCAATACACTTGTTTGGTTTCTAAATTAAATGACCACGCCCCAATTTGGGCAAGGTCACTCATTGTCTCCAGCATTTTTTCGTTTTGTTGCTGGCGGTTTAGCATTTTTAAAAAGAATAAGAACGCCCATATTAGTAATCCGCAAATAATTATAATGGCGATTCTAAGCGGCCATATAGTTGAAGGTGCGGGGCTCCAACCTTCTTTAGGGGCTACGTATAATTGCCAGCTTCCCCCTTGAAAATTAAGCGTAAAATCAAGCGGCTCTTGTGTGGTTATATTGTTATTGCCATAAAAAAACTCGCCTTTTTTGCCTAAACCATGACGCCCTTGAATAGCAATGTTGTAGTTTTTTTCAAGCTCTTTTATGCCTGAGTTTTTGTATACTTTTTCAATGTCGAGCACCACCGATAACAACCCCCAAAAGCGGTTTTCGGGCGGAATATAAACAGGCACTCTGGCAATAAGGGCAATGTCGCCTTGCACTAGTTTAAGTGGCCCTGCCATAACAATAGTATTGGTATCACGGGCTCTAATGGCATCTAGGCGTTGGTTTTTGTTTTCTAAAAAGTTTAAGCCAATGGCTTTTTCGTTACCTTTTAGTGGGTAAGACATACGAATTATCATGTCGGGCGCACCACCAATATGGCGCAGCTCACCGGAGGTTTTAAATAAAGGCGCGGCAATTTGTTCAAACCGTGCTTGTTGTAACTCAGGTTCAGCTGATACAGCAACCGCTAATCCACGAACTAGCTGAATGTTTGATACCAAGGTGGCCTCTAGTTGTGCACGGTATGTACTTACTTGAGATAAAATTTGTAGGCGGTGGGCGTCTTTTGCGCGATTGTAGTTAATTCTATCTAACACAATGCTCACTAATATTATTAGCGTAAGCGATAACCAAAAGGTCAGCTTATAGTTGCTAATAGTGTTTTTTTTGTTGTTATTTTTTGGCGGCATTGGCTAAGTCATGCTGTTATTTTAGGCAATTTAACTATAGCTAATTTATTGTATAAATAAAAACGGCGCTGATAAATTAGCGCCGTTTTATTTTTATAATTAGTAGTTTAACTATTAAGCGTCGGTTACTTCACGTGCCCAATGGTTTTGCTTAGCGACATGTAACTTACGGTAACCATCAAGTAGTGCTGCATGCTTTTTAAAGCCTTCAAGCGATAAACCTGGGAAGGTTAAACCATTAAATAATTTACGGCCTTCTGCTATTTCAATAGCCAGCGTTACGTTATTGCTGCCAAACATTAAACCCAGTGCATCTTGGTAGTCGGCGTAGTCGCGCTCGTCATCGTATTTAATTTCAAGAATAGCTTTTAAACAGCGGAAGTGGCGCATTGCATCTTCGTTTACTTGGCCTGTGTGTAGTATCCAGTCTACCCAATCAATGGCTTCTTCGTTGCCTGCGGCTAAGCATAAGTGCGCTTTAAGCTCACCAATACGCAGTGTATGCCATGGTGTATCGGCATCGGTGGCAAGGCCAATAAATTCAGCAGCACGAATAATATCGCTGTGGCCTGCTTCTTCTAGGCTGTCGTAAATGTCCATCCACTGCTGCGCATCGTACTGATCAAGCGATAGGAATGCTTCACGGAATTTAGCGCCTTCGTTGTTGTTACGCCAAATTAGTTCATCTACTGGGTAAATGTCTGACATGCCTGGTACTAAAATACGACATGCATACACGTTTAAGTGTGTGTAATCCATAATGTAAATGTCGTGGCCCATGCTGTGAATTAAGTCAGTACAGAAGTTGTATTCTTGCTCTGTAGTACCGCTAAAGTCCCAATGAACAAAGTCAAAATCGGCGTCGGCACGGAAAAAGTCATGCGAGATTAAACCGCTTGAGTCGATAAAGTGCAGCTCAATGTTTTCAGGCGTTGCAACTTCATCGTTATCAAAAGTAGCCGGTTGGAACACATCAAGTTGATCAAGGCGACGACCTTGTAGTAGCTCGGTAACCGTACGCTCAAGGGCAACTTCGAATGATGGGTGAGCACCAAATGAGGCAAACACAGAGCCATCAACAGGGTTAATAAGCGTTACGCTCATTACAGGGTATTTACCGCCAAGTGATGCATCGGCAATACGTAAATGAAAACCATGGCTGCGTAGCTCTTCACACGCTTCGTGAATTTTAGGGTATTGCTTTACAACCTCTTCAGGGACGATAGGTAAACAAATACCTTCTGCGATAATACGGTTTTTAATGGCGCGCTCAAATACTTCTGATAGCCCTTGTACGCGTGCTTCAAATTTAGTGTTACCTGCGCTCATGCCGTTAGAAACAAAAATATTACCAATTACGTTTACCGGAATGTATACGTCTTGGTTATCGCGTTGGCGTGTGTATGGCAATGTACAAATGCCGCGCTCGTTATTACCTGAGTTAAAGTCAAAAAGGTGAGAGGCATTAAGCTCACGCTCTGGGTCAAAGTAATCCCAAAGGCTTTCGTCCATTATGCCTTCTGGCACTTCATTGCCTTCAACTTTAAACCATTTCTCGTTTGGATAATGAGTAAAGTCGCTGTTTGCAAATTCTTCACCTAGGTAAAAGTCGGCAAAAAAGTAATTACAGCTTAATCGTTCAAAGTATTCACCTAACGCAGAGGCGATAGATGCTTTATCGGTTGCGCCTTTACCATTGGTAAACATTACACCGCAGTCGCTGTCTTTTATATGAACTGAATAACAGTTAGCTACAGGGTTAAGCCAAAGTGCTTCTTCAACATTGATGTTTAGCGCTTTTAGCTTGTTTTGCATGGTAGAGATAGACGATTCTAGGTCGCGGTCTTTACCTTTGATAAATGTTTTTTCAGTCATATGAGTCTCAACTAGATCTGCACAAAATGTGGAATGGCTATTATCGTGGATTTTGATGTTTATTTCACCCTTTGCGAGTAAGAACATTATTATTTAATAAAACTATGGTTATTATATGTGCAACAAATGGTGCAAAGGACAAATTAATGTTTAAAGTAATCAAATGGCTAGTATTACTCGTTGTGGTTTTAGGCTTAGCTGGTACAGCGCTTGTGTATGGCGTATTAAGTTTAAGTATGCCCACACTTGATGGTAAAGGCCAAAGTACAGCAATTAATAAGCCGGTTACTATTTCGCGTGATGCACTAGGACAGGCGGTTATAAAGGCCGAAAACTGCAATAGCGCCGCATACGGGTTAGGCTATGCGCATGGGCAAGACCGTTTTTTTCAAATGGACTTATTAAGACGTAACGCCGCAGGTGAGCTTAGTGAGTTATTTGGTAAAGCGGCCCTTGGGCTTGATAAAAAAATGCGTTTTCATCAATTGCGAAAACGCAGCAGCGCTATATTAAACACCTTACCCGAAAGCGATAAACAACTATTAAACAGCTACGCCCAAGGTGTAAACGAAGGGCTGGCACAAGTTGGCTTTGCAAGCTTTGAGTATTTACTTACAGGCGGAGCGCAAAAACCATGGCAAAGTGAAGATAGCCTATTAGTTATATTTAGCATGTACCTTGATTTGCAAAGTGCCACCTTTGAGCGAGATGAAGCGCTCATACATATTGAGCAAGCATACGGACAACACATGGTTGATTTTTTAACACAACCTAGCCAATACCAAGCGGCGCTTGATGGCAGTAAGCTTGCCCCGTTTACAGGCTCCATTCCTCAACTTCCAGAGCAAGCACAGCACACGGTTAAAAATATTCAGGCAAATCAAGAGCGCGGTAGCAATAACTGGGCAGTAACCGGTGCGCATACCCAAACGGGAGCAGCCATGCTCTCTGACGATATGCATTTATCTATGGCGGTGCCGGTTATTTGGTATAGGGCGCAGCTTAATTACACACAAAATGGCGAGCAAGCTCAGGTAACTGGCGTATCGCTACCCGGCGCCCCTGCTATTGTGGTGGGCACAAATAATAAAATTGCTTGGGGCTTTACTAATGGCTACATAGATACCGCTGATTGGATAGCGCTAAATGATGACAGTAAAACATGGCAAGTAAATGAGCCAATAGCGCTGCCAAATGATGAGGTAGAAAACTACCCATTAACGTTAAGCGAATATGGCCCAGTAAAATACATTAATAAAAAACCCTACGCACTTAGCTGGGCTGCACATAAGCCTTATGCCGTTGATATGGAATTAGTAAAACTTGAACAAGCAAATACGGTTGATGATGCATTAGCAATAGCAAGCGATGTGGGTATTCCGGTACAAAATTTAATGGTGGTAGATAGCCAAGGCAGTGCTGCATGGCAACATATTGGCGCTATACCGGCGCGTAAAACACCGAGTGAGCTAAGTGTTAATGCAAACGAATACTCACCCGACTGGCAGCAAAATGAGCATCAGCGCCCTTATATTAAAAACCCGCAAAATGGGCGATTATGGACAGGTAATTCGCGCGTGGTGTCGGCCACTGATAATGCACGCTTTGGCAATGGCGGGTACGCACTAGGCGCACGTTCAAGCCAAATTCGTGATAGATTATTTGAAAAACAAAGCTTTGCTGAGAGCGACTTTCACGCGCTACAGCTTGATAACCAAGCCCGCTTTTTAACGCCATGGCACACATTGCTACTTAATCAGCTTAAAAAAGACAAAGCCAAAAACGCACAGTACATAAGTGCACTTGAAAACTGGCAGCAATGCGCATGTGCAAGCTCGGTAGGTTACACCTTAGTTAAACACTACCGCAGCACATTAATTAATACTGTATTTGCAAGCATGGAGAACAAACTTAATGAGCAAGACGCCACGCTTAGATATGTAAAACGCGATCTAGAACCAGCTATATGGCAGCTTATTAAAGATAGGCCGGGCTCATGGGTAAACCCTGAGTATAAAAATTGGGACGAGCAGTTATTAGGTGCATTTAGCCGAACAGTGACAGCACTTGGGGCTGAGTATGGGGATAACTTACAAAATTGGCAGTGGGGTAAAGTTAATGCGCTTAATATTGAGCACCCGTTTGCTAAACAAATGCCCATACTGGCTAAGCTTTTAAATATGCCTGTAGCGCCAGCTTTTGGCGATAGCTACATGCCCGCCGTACAAGGCAAAAGCTTTGGTGCATCGCAGCGCTTTATTGCCCAACCTGGGCATTTAGAAAACGCCATTATGGCAGTGCCCGGTGGGCAGTCGGGGCATCCGCTATCCGCGTTTTATCGTGCAGGCTTTAGTGACTACATTGAAGGTAAGCACACGCCTTTATTGCCACAAACGCTAATACATCAAATAGTGATAGAGCCAGCACGATGAACTAAATTACAGTTAATCACGTTCTATATAATCATTAATAAATCAACAGAGAACTAAAATGAAAAAAATACTACCCGCATTAATAACAGGCTTATTACTTAGCAGTGCAACACATGCAGATGAAAATCCGGTAACGGCAGAAAAACTAAGCGACAGTGTGTATGTACTGTTTGGCCAAGGCGGTAACATTGCCGCAAGTGTAGGGGAAGATGGCATTTACATTATTGATGACCAATTTGCCAAGCTTTCAAACGACATTAAAAAAACCATTAGCGATTTAAAACCCGGTAGTGCAGAGTTTGTAATTAATACGCATCATCATGGCGACCACACTGGCGGCAACGAAAACTTTGCCAAAGCCGGAGCGCATGTCATTGCGCACGACAACGTACATAAGCGATTAGAAGAAAAACACGGTGCAAACTCAGATTACCTGCCACGCATTAGCTTTGGGCACGATTTAAAGCTGCATTTTAATAACGAACACGCCCATGTAGTGCACTACGCCCATGCACATACCGACGGTGATTCGGTGATATTTTTTAATAACGATAACATAGTGCACATGGGCGATATTTACTTTAACTTTGGCAGCTTGCCGTTTGTAGATGTAGATAGCGGCGGCAGTGTTGATGGAATATTAGCAGCCGTAAATGACGTTATTAAGCAAATAGATGAGCGCACCATAGTGATACCCGGGCATGGGCCGGTAAGTGACCGTTCAGGACTGGAAACGTATGCTAAACTTGTTAAAAAAGCCAAAGATTTAATGCTAAAAGCAATGCAAAATAACGCAAGCTTAGAGCAAGTACTAAAAGCCGATCCATTGGCAGAGCTTGGCCTTGAATACGCAGGCTGGTTGCCAAAAGAGAAAGTGACTACACTTTTTTATCGCAGCTTAAAGTAGTACGCGTAACGTAAAAAACATGATACAAAGCTGAGTGTACTTTAGCGTACATTCGGCTTTTATTTTATTATGCCCAAAGGAGTTGTGTATGTCGGCAGAAAAAACCCACCTAGAAATTTGTAACTTAACAAAAGAGCAGTATCCGCAAATTAAAACCTTGATGGATCAGGCTTATCCTGATTTAGGTGGCGCGTGGCCAAGCCATACTATTTTTAGATTGATAGATCAGTTCCCTGAAGGGCAAATAGGCATAGTAGATGATGGCGTGCTGGTGGGTTTAGCACTAAGCGTGCAAGTAGACTACGCGCGTTTTTCAAATCCTCACACTTACGAAGACATAGCCGATGGGCACGACCGAGTATTTAGTGACTCCGACGGCGATGCGCTATACGGTTTAGATGTAGCAATTAGCGAAACCCACCGAGGCATGCGCTTAGGGCGAAGATTATACGATGCCCGTAAAGAGTTGTGCCGCCAATATAACTTACGCGCTATTTTAGCCGGTGGCCGTATTCCGCGTTATTACAACCACAGCAGTGAAATGACGCCAATGGAATACATTGAAAAGGTTGACCAAAAAGAGCTTTACGACCCAATTTTAAGTTTTCAGCTTTCTAACGACTTTCAGGTAAAACGGTTACTTAAAAAGTACCTGCCGGAGGATCAAGAGTCTGTAGGTTACGCCACCTTGCTTGAGTGGAATAACATAATGTACGAGCCAACCGACACCGTACTCGAATCAACTAAATCGATAGTGCGTATAGGTGCGGTGCAATGGCAAATGCGCTGTGTAGAGTCGGTTGACGAAATGCTAAAGCAGGTAGAATACTTTGTAGATACGGTATCTGACTACAAAAGCGATTTTATATTATTTCCGGAATTTTTTAACGCGCCACTTATGGGTTTAGGCGATCAGAATAATCAAACCGAGGCTATCCGCTATTTAGCCGAATATACCGAAACATTTAAAAACGCGATGTCGCGTATGGCAATAGAATATAACGCCAATATTATTACCGGCTCTATGCCACTTGCCGAAGACGATAAAATTTATAACGTAAGTTACTTATGCCACCGTAGCGGTAAAATAGACGAGCAGCGCAAAATACACATAACCCCGCATGAACAAAATGATTGGGTGATTCAAGGCGGCGACAAAATTGCCGTGTTTGATACCGATGCTGGGCGTGTAGGTATTCAAATTTGTTACGATGTTGAGTTCCCAGAGCTCTCTCGCATACTAGCTAAGCAAGGGCTTGATATACTCTTTGTGCCGTTTTGGACCGATACTAAAAATAGTTATTTACGGGTTCGTCACTGTGCGCAAGCGCGCGCAATCGAAAACGAATGTTATGTGGTTATTGCAGGCTCAGTGGGTAACTTACCTGAGGTAGAAAGCCTAGATGTACAGTACTCGCAATCGGCAGTATTGACCCCGTCTGACTTTTCTTTTCCGCACGATGCAACATTAAATGAAGCCACACCTAATACTGAAATGTTACTATTTAGCGACCTTGATATGGATAAGCTAAAAATTCTTCATAGCGAAGGTACGGTGCGCAATTTAAAAGATCGCCGCGAAGACTTATACGACGTAATTTTGAAAAAGAGAGATGTTTAATGGCATGGGTTTATTTAGTCATTGCCGGCTTGCTTGAAATAGGCTGGCCAATTGGTTTAAAAATTTCACAAAATCCCGACACACGCTGGCAGGGTATAGTAATGGCCATTGCATTTTTAACAGCCAGTGGTTTTATGTTGTGGCTTGCACAAAAGCAAATATCAATGGGGACGTCCTACGCCGTATGGACCGGAATAGGTGCTGCGGGTACGTTTTTAGTGGGTATATTACTTTACGGTGATGCAGCCACGTTTGGCCGTATTGCTGGTGTATTAATGATTATTTGCGGTGTGATAACGCTAAAAATTAGCTCTTAAGAAGAGCGCTTAATACTCGCTTTAAAAGTTATAAGCAGCCTATAGTAGCGCAGGTTTAAAAGCCTGCGCTTTTTTATGTTCTCAATTTGGTAGCATTACTAAAACAGCGGCAATGGCTATAAGTATTAAGCCCGCGGTATCTTGCTTTTTAAGTGGCTGTTTGAGCCAAAGTACAGCAATTAGCATGGTAAAAAATACCTCTACCTGACCAAGCGTTTTAACATACGCTACGTGCTGTAAACTCATCGCGCTAAACCAGCCAATAGAGCCTACACAGCTAAAAGTACTAATTGCGGCAGTGGTGCCTTTATATTGCCAAAGTTTGCCAACAGTGTGTGGCTCTTTTAGTAATAAATAGCCAAGTAATATAAGCGTTTGTAGGCTTATTACAAATAGTAAAACCCATGCAGCTGAGTGTGGAAACAATAACCCTGAATTTAAGCTCGCTTCACGCACCCACAGCGATGTAAGGGCAAAGCTGGTACCACAGGCAAGGCCAAGTAACGCTGTTTTAGCATCAAAGTGTTTTACGCTGGTTATGCCGCTAAGTAAAAGCACCGCAATAGCGCCTAAAAATACACCCAGCCAACCAAGAAGGCTAAGCGCAGAACCAAAAAACAATACCCCTAAAATAGCCGCTACTAACGCCTCACTTTTAGCAAGCCCTGCACCTATGGCGTAATTATTCATTTTAAACAGCTTTACCATTAAGCCGGTGGCGAGTATTTGCATAACACTTACGCCAATAACAAACCCCCAAAAGGCATTATTAAAGGTAGGCATGGCTGTGTCTTTATATTGATACAAGCCATACAAATACACTGCAGCAATAGGGCCGGCTAAAATAAAGCGCGAGAGGGTTACGCCAGCTACACTTGCATGTGCGCTTAATTTACTTTGCAGGGCATTTCGCCATGCTTGCATAAAGGCGGCTAAAAAAGTGAAAAAGATCCAGGTCATGGGGGTCGTCGGTAAAAAAAATAAGGTCTATAAGTTAACAATCTTTAGTTATTAATGCGATGCATTAAGGGTGATAGTGAATATTCATCATCTGCGACACTATGCCGCACTGCTTTATAGGTAAACTTAGCTATAGTAAGTATGATGTTATTGTTTAGCCGCCTGCGTATGTCATAAAACGTGTTGGCGGCTTTTTTGTGTATGTGTGTTATATGTATTGGTTAAATAACTAGGTTTTAAAATAAGAGAATAAATTATGACAACATTAGTAGTATGCGCATTACTTGCTATATTAATGCCTTATTTTGCAAAAATACCAGTGGCCATTGCAATGGCAAAGTTTGGCCAATACGATAATAAACACCCGCGTTCTCAACAAGCAAAATTAACGGGCTTTGGTGAGCGTGCGCTCGCTGCTCATCAAAATTGTTTTGAATCACTTGCAGTGTTTGCCGTTGCTATTGCGGTGGTACTGGGAACTAACTCGGTAAATGCAGTAACCGAAACCTTGGCGGTTACCCATATAGTTTCGCGTACTTTGTATTGCATTTTTTATTGGTTGAACTTAGATATTATACGTTCGCTTGTATGGTTTATTGGCTTAGGCACTGCCATTGCCATGATTGTAGTGAGTATTTAATTTTATTGTTAAAACCACAAAGCAAGCGGCCTAAAAGGGCGCTTGCTTTGTGCTCTTGCATCACTCATTAGCCTTAATGCGATACTTTAATTCGCTCTATTAAATCGGTATTAGCAACCTCGCTGTTTATGGCAAAATCGAGCTGTACAAGTACATCATTAAAGCCTACCTCAGAGATTTTATACTCCCACTTTGCCAGCGCTTCTTTAGCTGATTTATCAAAAACGTCTGACGGCTTAGATTGAATGACACTAATGTTTTTTGTTCTGCCATTGGCGGCTATATCGTACTTTAATACAACCGAGCCGCTAATGCCTTGCTTAGCGGCTTGGGCTGGGTAGACAGGTTCGATACGTATTGTTGGTGAAATATGATCCTCTTTCGTTATTTCAGTTTGGGGCTGTTTTGCTATGGCTAAACCGCTAAGCATGCTTGTTGCTATTAGCAGTAAGCCACCTTTGGCAAGGCGAGAGTGATTGCCACTGTGCTTTATATTGGTAAGTCGTTGTAACATGGTTTTTTTATCTCCGTAGTGTGAATAAGCCATTAGGCCTGCGGGCGTTGCTGCCGCGCAGTTAACTAAGGCTTTGCTGTATAAAATGTGTTGGTGTGTGGTTTTATTGGCAAGTACCCGCTGATCACAAGTTAGCTCCTGCAAGCGTCTAAAGCTTGCGTAAGCCATCCAAGCGAGCGGGTTAAACCACATTAAAATAGTAGTCAGTAACAGCAGGGCATTTATTAGGTTATCTTTGCGTTTTATGTGCACAGCCTCATGCTCTAAAATAAGTGCCAAAGTGGCTTTATCAAACTGAGTTTTGTAATTACTAGGCAGTATGAGCTTACTTTGTAAAATACCCACCACCATTGGCGATGCAATATGATTACTGGTATAGGTTTTAATGTGTGAGGTTAGAGTGTGTTCGCTATTAATTAAATAATTGAGCTGCAGGTTTTTTATAAAGCGAATATGCACAACAAACGCTACGTTAAACAGCACTAGGCTAACCACTACATAAAGCACGGCCCAATTTAGGCCTAAGTTATTAATAAGGGGCTGGTTAGGCGTTATTAAATAATGGCTAATGGCGCTGTTTTGTAGTGGCTTTATGTTACTTGGTAAGTTTGTAACCAGTAACGATACGGGGATTAGGCATACTAATTTATACACAAAGCCTGGGCCAAGCAGCCTTAAACTAAAACGCTCACATATAATAAACCCGCCAAGCATTATGCTGAGTAATAATTGCTGCTCTAGTAACCAGTTAAACAGGGTTTGAATATCCATAGCCTCTCCTTACTTTTGGTTTTTTTCCCAGTCATCAATGACCTTTTTTAGCTCGTTTATATCTTGCTGCGAAAGCTGCTCTGATTTAGCAAACCCGCTTACCAGCGGCGCTATACGGCCACTAAAAAAACGCTCAATAAAGTTTTTGCTTTCTTTTAATGTGTAGTCGGCGCGCTCCATACAAGGGGTATAAATATATTGGCGGCCGTCTTTTTCAAAGGTCAGTGCGCCTTTTTTAACTAATCGACCCAGTAGGGTTTTAATGGTTTTTTCGTGCCATTGTTTGTCATCGCTTAAGCGCTCAATAATTTGGCTGGCGGTTGCTGGGTAATTAATCCAAAGCGCATCAAGCACGTCGAATTCTGCTTTTGATAACTCAATCATTTCATTGCCTACAAATGTAATCTTTAATTTAAGACTACACCTGTAATCTATTTTTGCAAGGTTATTTTTTAACTTTTTATGATGTAATTAAGCGACTTGGTATTAGGTTTTTGAAATATCTGTTTTATTAATTTGTATATAGTGGTTTTCAGGTAGGTTTAGGTTTGAGAGGGCGAGTTCGCTAAATTGCACTCTAAATAAATCAATTACTTTAAAGCCGCAGTAATGCGTCATTTTACGTATTTGTCTGTTAAGCCCTTGCTTTAAAATAATACTAAACTGGTTGTCAGCTATTTTTGTTACTTCACACGGTAAGGTTACTTGTTTATCGACGGGGATTCCTGCGGCCATTTTTTCGCAAAACGCGTTATTAATAGGTTTATCTACCGTGACTAAATAACGTTTGGGCTGGTGGAAGTCAGGGTGAATAAGTTGATTACAAAAATCTCCGTCGTTGGTCAAAATAAGTAAGCCCCGAGAGTCTTTATCTAATCGGCCAATGGGGTAAACCCGAGTGAGGGTAGGCAAATGGTGAATAAGGCTGGCAGAGTCACTTTCATTTAATTTGCAGTCAATGCCTACAGGCTTGTGATACGCAAAATAAACTAAATCGGCAGCCCCTTTTACTGCTTGGCCATTAACTATTACGTCGTCTTGCTCATTAACGTGATCAATATGATTAGCAGGGCGATTATTTACCGTTACTCTCCCATCATCTATTAAGCGTGATGCTTGTTTTCGTGAGCACACACCAGCGTGAGCAATGTATTTAGCGAGTCGAATTTTATTGCTCATAAGCTTAAAAGGCAGTGATGTAATAATTTGATCGCGATTATAGCAAAGGTGCGTATCTATAAAGTTACTTTTTATTAAAAGGCGATTGTTATGGGTATGAAATTTTCTGAGTTAAAAAAGCACGAACCATTACAAAAAGTGGTCGCGCACTCCCTTGAAATGGCGCTCTATCAAGTGTCTGTCATTATAAATAACGTAGAGTATTACGTTACTGAAGAAAATGGCGAGTTTGTAAAAGCGCTCAGCCCGCTGCATATTCAAAAACGTTTTGAAAAAATAGCCTACGCCGAAATGGTACTGCGACATACTAGCGCTTACGATGAAATGTGCGGCCAACCCGAAAAAATAAGCAGCAATTTGCTAGAAGTACCTTATGGAAAAAATAACCTTTTTTAATTAAGTTTGTTTGCTAGTATCTGCTTCTTTAAGGGCGGTACATGTATCAATTAAAAGCAGATAATACCGATGCGTTAAACTTAGCGCTTCGCACTAAAATAGTTGAATTTAACGCACAGCACTTTGATGCGCAAAGAGTGCCATTAGGCTATAAATTTGTTGATGAGCAAGGTGAGCTTGTTGCAGGTATTAGTGGGTGTGTGTTTGGAAATTGGCTGATGATTAGTTGGCTTTGGTGTAGCGATGTAGCGCGAGGTCAAGGGCTTGCAGATAAGTTACTAACGGCACTTGAACAATCAGCTGCTGAACTAGGTGCAACGACCGCTCAGCTTGATACACTCGATTTTCAGGCCAAGCCTTTTTATGAAAAGCGCGGATACGTGGTTAAGTATCAGCTTAACAACTATCCGCGCTCTGGTACGCGTTACTTTATGGAAAAAACGCTTTAATTTAGTAGCTTAGTGTTATTTCTCTTTTAGTGGCTCACCATCAAAGCTCAGGCCTAAAAATGGAGTCGCTTCTGGCGCTAACATAAACGTGCGAATGTTCATGTGATCATCGCTTTTAGGGTTTTGTAGTACGTCTTCGCGGTAAAACTTACCAAAGCAATCCAATGTATTTTGCTTGCTTAAATCGTTTAATTTAGCAAATGCAAAAATTTTACATGAGCCGTTGTTCTCGCTTGCAGAGCTAAGTAAGCCGTGGTTATTAAATCCACACGCGGTAAAATCGTAATTAGCTTCTATTACCGCCATGGTATCGCTAAATTGTATGCTTTTAGGGTTGTCTGCAAGTTGCTGTAAAAAATCGTTTAATAACATGTTTGTCCTTTTCTAACAGAAGATTCAAAGAGAAAAATTAATAGTCGTTGCTTGTAAGCTCTGCACTTAAAAGCTTTCCGTCATAAATATAAAAATAACCATCCCAGTGTTGAGAAGTAAATTCTGCTGAGTCAAAGAACTCGTCGTAATCGCCTAACTTAGCAAGGCTTGCAACAGGGTCGTTGTATTTTACACCTGATAAGTTCCACTGTGTACTTTGGTTAATATAGCCAGCTAATGCGGCGAGCTTAATTTTAGCGGTTGAAAAGGGCTCCACAAGCTTTAATTTAGAAATGTAGCCGTTGCCTTCATATATAAACTCATAACAAGGAGTAATGATTATATTGTCATGATCTTCATTAACCACTTTAAGCGTTTTACTATTTTTGTGTTTTTTTAAGTATTCATCGGCCAATATTGTGCCGTTATAGCATTGAGTGTTGCTCTTTATATGTTCAACTAATTCACCGTGCGTTATACCAACAACTCTTTGCTCTGACTTGTTAATGGATACTTTATAAGATGCGGTTTCCACTTCATCAAAACTGTTTTTTAATTTATTAATTGCTGGTTGGGTTAAATCTGTATCTAAGAAAATAGCCTGATCTGTACCGGTGCTTATTTGTAATTTTTCATTTGCCAAAGAAAGCTCATTATTTATCACCATAGGTAGTAGCGTTTCATGGAACTGATAACCTATAAATACATTGTTTTTAAAGTGAAAAGCATGATTTCTTCCATATACAAGTATTGCGTTATTGTTATCGCTTAGCGATAAACTAGCAAGTCCGAGAGACGCTAATACCTGCTCATAGCTACTGCCAAATTGGAGTCCAAAAAAGTTAGTGGGGGTGATGAGGGGGTTGTTAAATTGAGTAAACTTAGGGGAACTGTTTATGTCTAAAGTGACATCAATTGCATTCCCCTCAATGGTATTTGAGAGGTTGTGCTTGTGCATTCCAGAAATAAATAGCTCGCTAGTCATAGCGACTTGTTGATTGCAGTTTTTTGAGGGGATGAGCTTAATAAGGTAATGTAATTTTTTTTGGGCTCTGCTTATTGTAGGAGTTTCAGCAGAGTGGCTGCTATTTGTAGTAAAGCGTTCCTCTACATATAGTTGCTCATGCTGTTGATTGTACTGTTCGCTATACTTATTCAGCGCTTTTTGTCTAAGGTTTTGTCTTTTTCTTTGATGGTTATCTAAATCTCTCAGTGTAGCGCTAAGGCTTATTTCTATTTCGGGTGAAATAGCCTCACAACTTTTGTCTTTTACAAAATAATTTGTTGCCTGAGCAGTACATTGCCAAAAACAAAGTAGTGTAAATAGTAGAGTACGCATAAACTTCCTTTTATTATTTTTTGTTTATTTAGCACTCAACTCTAACTCATCTGTTTGTTGATTTATATTAAATTTAAATCTAGATAAAAAGTTCATTCCTAACAAACCTTGGCCGCGGGTGTTTTCAATACTGAGCACTTCAAAACCGTAAATAGTTTGCATCCCTACTTTAAACGACTCAATTTGGTAGCGTTTTACTCTAATTTGCCCATTCGCCGTGTTTACGGTTACATCGCCTAAATACAGTGGTCTGGGTGAAAGTTGGTTAAGCACTTCACTCGAAAGAGAAGTAATACTTGCGCCGGTATCTATCATTAGCTCTGTTTGGATTGAGCTATTTAGCTCGGTGCTAATTAAGTAATGTGCGCCGTAGGGGGTAAGCGCAATAAAGTCATCTTGCGATTGAGCTTTCTCTATCATTGCGTGTAAGGCAGTTACTTCGGCTTGTAGTGGGTGATTTGATGGCATGCGCTCAATAGTTGTTAAGGCGCTAATAAAGTCCTCTAGTTGATAATAAGCATGAGCGAGTGCGTATAAAAAATGGCTATTGTCGTTTTGATAGTCCAGCCAAATTTGAGTTTGTTCAATAATTGTTTGCCAATTTTGCTGCTCACTCAAACTATGCAGTTCGTTAGTCGTTAAATGCACAAGGCGCCTATCTACAGGGCCTTGCTGGTGCTTATTTAACAATGGGTAGAGCTCAAATAGCGCAATAATTGCGTTTTGCCGTTGCCCGCTTTTTACTAGGTAATCTACGTGTAAAGTGAGTAACTCGGTATTGTAAGGGTCTTTATTTAAAAGTGCATTTAACAATGACTGGCTAAGCGGTAGGTTTGTGTTTAGCCATTGCTTTAGTTGTGCTATCCACGAAGCGTATAAAGTATGTGCTTTTTTTGGAGCGCTTAGCTTTAGTTGCTGATATGTATTTAGAGCATCATCAAATTTGTGTTGTGTAAATTGCTGTTGAGCTTGGCTGAGCAGGTTACTTTTTGGCGCTTTGATGCTCTTGCCGCTGTGGATTTTTTGTGTGCCAACTTCAGGCTGTTTTTGTGGCCACAATAAGTAAGCGTTTAGGCTAAGCGAGCCTATTAATAGCAAGGTAATTAGCTTGGTATAATGGCTCATTGCAACCTCTTCGTTCTATTTAGGCTATTTGATAAAGTGCGCTAAGGCATGAATATTCGCAATTTCAACATCGGCAAGGCCTTTGTAGTGATAAGCCGCGCCTTGGTCGTTTAACCAAACCGATTGGCAGCCTGCATTATTAGCGCCTTGTACGTCGGTATCTAGGCTATCGCCAATGTGTAAAATTTCACTTTTAGCCACGTTTAAGTGCGCGGCGGCTTTATCAAACAGTGTACCGTGGGGTTTGGCTTTACCGTGCATACCAGCTTGCAATACTAGCGCAAATTTATCGCGTAAGTTAAAGCGCTCAATTTCAACATTGCCATTGGTTATTGCAACCAGCGTAAAGTGCTGGGCTAAGTTATCTAGCAGCTTTAGTACGTCGTCGGTTACCACTATTTTACTGCGCGCATCGGCAAAGGCGTTATAGGCAGCATCAGCATGATGCTCTACTTCTTGATCGCTTAAATCTAGCTTTGAAAGGGCTAGGCGTAGCGTATGTTGGCGCCATTTAGTTACATTATCAGCAAGCTCTGGTAACTGTATTACGGCCTCGTTGCGACATTGTTGCCAGTATTTTGGGCCTTTTTGTAAGTAGCT
Organism: Pseudoalteromonas sp. 2CM37A; assembly: GCF_023161885.1. Lineage (NCBI taxonomy): Bacteria > Pseudomonadati > Pseudomonadota > Gammaproteobacteria > Alteromonadales > Pseudoalteromonadaceae > Pseudoalteromonas > Pseudoalteromonas sp. 2CM37A. Next base: position 33,341 of record NZ_JALNTJ010000012.1, on the reverse strand, counting down.
GGGTAGCGCGTTTAAATAATCTTGCTGGGCTTTAACCGCGGCTTTTATTATAGGGTGGTTGTTATACAGGGTGTCGTCTAAATCAAAGCTCATAACTGAAAAAGGGCGAGGAGCACGATTAAATCGGATCATAATTACATTCCTAATCGGTTTGTTTTTTAGCGCGCGGATGAGTGTTGTCGTACACTTTTGCTAAATGCTGAAAATCTAAATGCGTATATACTTGCGTAGCCGATAAACTACTGTGCCCTAATAATTCTTGCACAGCGCGTAAATCGCCAGATGATTCTAAAATATGAGAGGCAAACGAGTGGCGAAGTTTATGCGGGTGCACTTGTGAGCTAATGCCTTGTTTTATTCCCCACTCTTGCATGCGTAAGCGAACTTGGCGAACCGAAATACGATTTTTTTTACTGCTTAAAAACACCGCCATTTCGTCAGGCTTTGCAAATTGCCCCCGTATGTTGAGCCAATTTTTTAACGCTGTGAGCGCTTTGCGACCCACGGGAATGAGGCGCTCTTTGTTACCTTTACCTTTGACTAATATTTCGCCGCTTGCAGCGTTTATATCCCGTAAGTTGGTGCCAACTAACTCGCTAATGCGCAGCCCAGATGAATACATAAGCTCCATCATAGCTTTGTCTCGTATGGCTAATGGGTCGTCATCGTTAATCTCTAATAGGCTTGCCATCTGATCTACATCGAGATTTTTAGGTAAAGGCTTAGAAAATTTAGGCCCTTTAATGCCTTGTGCTGGGTTATGATAATGCGCGTGCTGAGCAATGTTTTTGGCTTTTAAAAATTTATACAAACTACGAATGCAGCTTAATTTTAAACTAATGGTGCGCCCACTTAATTGCTTTGAACGAAGCGCCATGCTGTAGCGGCGAATATGCTCGCCTTGTACGCCAAACCAGTCATCACATAATTTACTAAAATACAGGGCGGCAAAGTTTAGTTGGCTAACATACTGATTTACAGTGTGCTCTGAGTACTGTCTTTCGTACTTTAAATAGTCACTAAATAAATGAATGGGTGTACGCCAATGCTCACTTAATTGCTCAGTGTTAGGCGTCTCGTCGCTCATGCCAATTCCAACAGCCTAAGTTGCAATGCATGAACAAAATCAAGCACGAATAGGTTATCTTGTGCGGGTTCAAAATGGTTTTCATCATGGCTGCCAAAGGCCAATATAGCGACGGGTTTTTCAGCGCAACCAATAAGATAAATAGCAGAAGACTGCGTGTTTTCACAAAATAATAGCTCACGCTCTTGCTGATTAACGCGTCCTAAGTAGTGCCCAAATTGGCTAAGGCGGTGCTCAATAAGCCCATCTAAAGTGTTGTTGTATTTAACCAACCTACACTCGCTAATGTGTGGGCTGGTACAAATAATATTGCGCAAATTTGCGGCAAGCGTATTAAAGTCATAGTTTGTCCACAGTTGGCGGTGGCATTGGCTAAACAAGCGATACACTAGCTCATTTTGCGTAGCGTGTTCGCTCATACTGTGTATTTGATTTTTTAACTGAGTATTGTGCTCGCGCAATTGGCGCTGTTGTATGTGCACAAGCGAGGTGGCGCCTTGCGTTTTGTGATGTAACTCAAGTTGTGCAAGCAGCTCTGGCTGCTCTATTAAAAAATCAGGGTGGCGCGCTAAATACTCAGCGACTTGCTCTTTTGTTAGCTCGCTCATAAGGCAACTTGCCCATCAAATACATGCTCGGCTGGGCCGGTCATGCGGACAGGGTGACCTTCGCCGCTCCAACGTACTTGTAAAGTGCCGCCGGGTAAATCAACTTGTACCGTGGTGTTAAGTTTGCTTTGAATGTGGCCAATTACCATTGCTGCGCAGGCACCCGTGCCACACGCTAGGGTTTCACTAACGCCGCGCTCCCATACCCTAAGTTTAATATGATCTTGCGATACCACCTGCATAAAGCCAATATTGGCACGATTTGGAAAACGTTCGTGGTTTTCAAGCAGCGGACCAAGCACCTCAACTTGTGCGGTAGCTATATCGTCAACTTCTAACACGCAATGCGGATTACCCATAGACACAGCGCCACTAAATACAGTGTGCTCTTGGGCTCTTATTATATAAGTTAGTTCTCGCTTGCTGGCTTTAAGCGGGATTTTAGCAGGCTCAAAATTAGGATGGCCCATGTTTACCGTCACTTGGCCGTCTTTTTCTATGTATAGCGTGAGGTTGCCCGACTTAGTCGAGACACTAATTTTGTGCTTGTTAGTTAAGCCTTTCATGCGCACAAAGCGGGCAAAACAGCGTGCGCCATTTCCGCATTGTTCTACTTCATTGCCATCGGCATTAAATATACGGTAATGGAAGTCGAGATCAGGGGAGTAAGGGGCTTCAACCATAAGTAATTGGTCAAAGCCAATACCAAAGTGGCGATCAGCCAGTTTTTTGATTTGATCGCGAGACAAAAATACATTTTGTGTAATGTTATCAATTACAACAAAGTCGTTGCCTAAGCCGTGCATTTTGGAAAAATTAACTAACATAGCGCTCTAATTCGGGTTTGCTCTGCGCTAATCATGCCACAGAGCAGCGCCTTAACAAAAACGTTTATGGTAAAATTTTCTCACCTTGATAAAGGCTCTCGATGGTTTCGCGTTGGCGAATAAGGTGGTGTTGCTCACCATCTACCATTATTTCGGCCACGCGTGGGCGAGAGTTGTAGTTTGAACTCATTGTAAAACCATAGGCACCAGCACTTCGCTGCGCCAATAAGTCGCCTTGCTTAAGCGCTAGCTCGCGGTCTTTTCCTAAAAAGTCGCCGGTTTCGCACACTGGGCCCACAATATCAAAGTTATGTGTTGGGGTGTCGTCATCGCGCACCGATACAGGAATGATTTTTTGCCATGCCTGATAAAGCGAAGGGCGAAGCATGTCGTTCATACCCGCATCGACAATGGCAAAAAATTTATCTTGGTTTTGCTTAATAAACTCAACCTGCGTTACTAAAATTCCAGCATTAGCGGCTATAGCGCGCCCTGGCTCAAAAATAAGTTCAAGGTGTTTGTAATTGGCTAAGCGCTCGGTAACTTGCGCAGCATATTCACTTGGGTGGGGTGGCTGTTCATCATTATAAGGAACGCCTAACCCGCCGCCAATATCTAAATGAGTAAGCTCAATACCATTTGCTTTAAGCTCATCTATTAATGCCATTAGCTTATCAAGCGCTTCTAAAAAAGGTTTAACCTCAGTTAATTGCGAGCCTATGTGGCAATCTACACCTGTTACTTTTAGACCTGGTAAAGACGCCGCATGCTGATAAACGCTCACAGCCGTTTGAATATCGATACCAAATTTGTTTTCTTTTAAACCGGTAGAAATATACGGGTGAGTTTTGGCATCTATATCAGGGTTTACACGAATAGAAATAGGGGCTTCTAAATTTAACTCGCACGCTACCTCAGAAATACGCTCAAGCTCTGAGGCCGACTCAACGTTAAAACATTTAATACCTAACTTTAGTGCATAAGCAATTTCGTCGGCGGTTTTAGCTACACCTGAAAACACTACTTTACTGGCATCACCGCCAGCTTTTATTACACGCGCCAGCTCACCTTTAGAGACTATGTCAAACCCTGAGCCTAAACGCGCTAATATATTTAATACTGCAATATTAGAATTGGCTTTAACTGCGTAGCACACCAAACTTTTATGATTTTTAGTGGCATTTGCAAAGGCTAAATAATGGCGCTCAAAAGTAGCACGCGAGTACACATAACACGGCGTACCATAGTGCTGAGCAATTGTGGCAATGCTGACATCTTCGGCAAATAATTGATTGTTTTGATAGTTAAAATAATCCATTTATTGCTCCTGCACTTGCTCGGTGTTGGTTTTTTTTACGGGCGTTGGCTGTGCCGTATTAGGGGGTGTGTTTTGCTCAGCCTGTTGCTCTGGTAAATACAAAGGCCCGCTTTGGCCGCAGCCAGCTAATGCACTTAGCAGTAAAGTACTTATATATAGTCGTTTTAATTGTAAGGTATGTGTCGCTTTCATTAGATTAATACGGTTGCTGGCTTTATAATCGCAGAGTAACAGAATATCTAAAAAATGCAGCTATTCGCGGATGATTTTATTCCTGTTACACTAGCTGTATATAAACCGTACCCAATATTAGGCAGCTCGCCTGCAAAGGAAAATTACAATGACTGAACACGAATATCACCAATTAGCCGAAGCTCTTATGTTCACAATTGAAGAGCAAGTTGATGATTGCGAAGCAGATTTAGACTACGAATCGGCAGAGGGTATTTTAGAAATAATTTTCCCTGATAAAAGTAAAATTGTAATTAACAAACAAGCGCCTTTGCATCAAGTGTGGGTTGCGACTAAATTTAATGGCCACCATTTTGAAATGCGTGACGGCCAGTGGATTGATAACCGCTCGGGCGCAGAGTTTTGGGAGTTTATGAACCAAGCGTCTACTCGCCAAGCTGGCCAAGAAATTAAGTGGCAATCAAGCTTATGAGTTTAGAGTTTGCACAATACCCTGCACAAGGTGAGCACAAAGCCACTGTTATTTGGTTACATGGTTTAGGCGACTCCGGCGATGGCTTTGCTCCGGTTGCTCCGCAACTTAACTTACCTAGTGAGCTTGGTATACGATTTATTTTTCCGCATGCGCCTATTCAACCGGTCACCATAAATGGTGGCATGGAAATGCGCTCGTGGTACGACATTAAATCTATAGAATTAGATAAACGTGCCGATGAACAAGGCGTGAGAGATTCAGCCGAGAAAGTGCAAGCCCTGATCAATCAAGAAATTGAAAATGGTATACCTGCCAATAAAATTATTTTGGCGGGCTTTTCGCAAGGGGGCGTGGTGTCTTTACATTTAGCGCCGCGATTTGAGCACAAACTTGCAGGTGTTATGGCGCTGTCTACTTATATGTGCGTGCCTGAAAAGCTAGCGCAAGAAGCAAAGCATACTGATTTAAATGTATTTATGGCTCATGGTAGCCAAGATAATGTAGTGCCGCATAGCGCGGGTAGAAGTGCGTTTGAAGTATTAACAGCACATAACATGGATGTAAGCTGGCAAGAATACCCTATGGCTCATCAGGTTTGCGCAGAAGAACTGCAAGCTATTCGCCAATGGTTAATTGCCCGTTTAAGCTAATTTGGAGCCGCTGAGGTCAATATGAGTCAAAAAATAGTTATTAAAGCAAATGTAAAACGCGAACCACAAAATAGTGTACCTAATGTAAGCTACGAGTGGCATTGGCGTCGTATTGCGAGTGTTTCTATGTTGGTAGCAATGACCTCGGCAGCGGTTGTGTATGGCTTAACTAGCTCGGTAAATGCCGAGCAGGGCGAGCAACCTAATGAGCAATCGCCGTATTCACCTTTAAGCGACAACACAGCAGATAATGTTGAGCCCAAGGTGAGTGTAAATGACGAGCAAACGCGCCCAAATGAGCTTACAAATGATATAGCAGATGTTGCGCCAGCGGTGCTTGAGGATGAAAGCGTTAATAATACTTCGTTAGCGCAAAGCAATAATGAGCAAACGAATATAGAGCCTATTGCTAACGTTCAAAGCAATCAAGTTTCTGTTATTAAGCAATCAGATACCGAACTCGCTGAGCCTATCGCTAATCAGCCGCTTACTAGCACGCAGTTAAGCGCATCACCCAATGAACAGCTTCCAGATATTGAAAACGACGACGGCTCGCTAACTAGCAGTGAAGGCTTTTCATCTAATGCGCACATTGCCAGTGTTGCGTTAGGCGCACAAATTGATACAGGTAAAATTAGCCGTGCAGTGCTTACTCGCAAAGTAAGTAAGCGCGAGCCCACTAATGTATTTGCTGCAGATATTCGCTTAAATCAGTTTGAAGAGGCACTTTCGTTTTTTAGTGAGCTTAAAAACCTACAAGGCCAACAAGTAAAGCATGTATGGTCTTATGAGGGTGAAACCATGGCTGAGATTTCGCTTAATGTTACCTCGCCGCGCTACAGAACGTACTCAACCAAAAATATTATGAATACACAAACAGGCCATTGGCGTGTAGATGTTGTTGATGAGCAAGGTAATTTAATTGCTCAAAAAGAATTTAGAATTTTAGCTAATTAAGCTTGGCTATTAGCTGTAACTATTTGGATACCCCTATGACAGAAAAAACAAAGTTAGTACGCATTGCAACCCGTAAAAGTGCTTTAGCGCTTTGGCAGGCTGAATTTGTAAAAGCACAGCTTGAGCATTTTCATGCTGATGTGCGCGTAGAATTAGTCCCTATGTCTACTCAAGGGGATATTATTTTAGATACACCGCTTGCTAAAATTGGTGGTAAAGGCTTGTTTGTTAAAGAACTTGAGCAAGCAATGTTAGATGGCCGCGCGGATATTGCTGTGCATTCAATGAAAGATGTACCCGTAGAATTTCCAGAAGGCTTAGCACTGCACACAATTTGTGAGCGTGAAGACCCGCGCGACGCGTTTGTATCAAATAATTTTGCCAATTTAAGCGAATTACCAAAAGGCGCTATAGTCGGTACTTCTAGCCTTCGTCGTCAGTGCCAAATTAGAGCTTTGCGCCCTGATTTAGTCATTAAAGACTTACGTGGTAATGTTAATACCCGTTTAGCTAAGCTAGATGATGGCCAGTACGATGCGATTATTTTAGCCGCAGCCGGACTACTACGTTTAAAAATGGACGAGCGCATTGCTGATTATATTGAGCCTGAAGTATCTCTACCTGCTAACGGACAAGGTGCTGTCGGCATTGAATGTCGTATTGACGATGAAGTAACAAAAGCCTTACTGGCCCCGCTTGAGCATACCCAAACACGTATTCGTGTAAATGCAGAGCGTGCTATGAATCGTCATTTAGAAGGTGGCTGCCAAGTACCAATTGGTGCCTACGCATTAGTTGATGGCGAGCAAGTGCATTTACGTGGCCTAGTGGGCGCAGTAGATGGTAGTGAAATTTTACATGACGAAGTAACCGGTCATATAAATGATGCCGAAGCTATCGGTGTGCAGCTAGCTAAAAAGTTATTAGCGCAAGGCGCCGACAAAATATTAGCAGAAGTATATAGAGACGCATAAATGACACATATCCTGATAACTCGGCCCGAAGGAAAAGGCGCAGCCCTTGCTCAGCAACTTGAGCAAGCGGGTTATCAGGCGTCATTATTTCCTGTTTTAAAAATATCCTACCTTACGCCTTCTACTACCGAGCTAAGCCCGCTAATTAATGCCGATAAAATTATTTTTATCTCTCAAGATGCCGTTACTGCCCTTGCGCAATTAAAGCCAACAATAAATACCAAAGCGCAATTTTACGCAGTAGGTCAGCAAACTGCAGATACTATTTATGCGTTATTTGGCGTGCGCGCAGCAGTGCCTAAACTGCATGATTCTGAAGGGTTATTGGCGCTAAACTCGTTAGCTGAGGTTGATGGTAGCAATATTGCATTAGTAAAAGGCCAAGCGGGGCGCCCTGATATTGCCAAAACCTTAAAGGCGCGTGGGGCATTTTTAAATAACTGTGTGGTATACAAGCGCGAGCCAATAAGCGCTGAAAAAACCAACTGGACAGACCACTGGCAAAGCCTGAAAGTACAAGGTATAGTCATAACCAGTAATGCAGCAGTTGATGCAATATTTAATAACCTGACTGAACAACAGTTACAGTGGTTACAACAGTGCCGATTTTATGTTGCTAGCGAGCGTATAGCCGCTTATTTACAACAGCAACAGGTAAGCTCGGCTAATATACACATTGCCGCAGGGGCAAGCGATACCGCTATGTTTTCCTGCATAAAACAGCAAGGTAGCAAGATGAGCGAACAGTCAAAGCCAGTAACGGCAGATAACACACCAACCACTAAGGCAGCGGCTTCTGCACAAAAAAAAGAGGCAGCTAAAGCACACAGTAAACCACATAACGATAAGCAAAAAATAAGTAAATTAGCGGTATTAGCGCTGATCATTTCGCTTATTGTTGCCTGTGGTGTGGGGTATGAGTTTTACCAAAAACTCAATGCAGGTAAAGCCCAAAATGTAGCTGTTAATGAACTAAAAGAAGAAAACGCGTTATTGTCACAAGAGTTACAGGCGCTCAAGTCTGCGCAATCTAATCTTCAGCAAGCATTGTTCAATAGTGAGCAAAAAGTGGCTGCTGCGCTTAATGAAAGTGCAGAGAACAACCAGCAACAATTAAAAGCAGCATTGCAACAAGCTCAGCAGCAAGGCGCTTCACTAAACCCGCAAGAAGTAACCAGCTTACAACGTATGGCTGAGTTTAAACTGTGGGCTGAAAAAGATTACCAAGGTGCCAGCGCTGTACTTAAACGCTTAGATGCCTTATTGAGTGAACACCCAGGTACTGTTGCAGTTCGCCAAGCAATAACACAAGACATTCAAACACTAGATAGCTTAAAACCTATCCCAACAGAAGCCATTTACTTAAAACTTAATAGCGTGTTATCAAACATAGATAACCTTGCATTTAATGCCGTTAACATACCGCAAGAAGCAACAGAAATTGAAAAAAATGCCTTGAGTGAAGATGTAAGCGATTGGCAGCAAAACCTAAGTAATAGCTGGAATAAGCTAGTTGATAGCTTTATTACTATTCGTCAGCACGAAGGAGTTGCTATAGAGCCACTGCTAACTGATCAGGAGCGCCACTTAATTAATCAACGTATTAAATTAAATGTGACGCAAGCTCAAGATGCATTAATGAGCAAACAAGCGAGCATTTATTTTAGTGCCATAAGTGAGGCTAAGCGTCTTGTTAATGAGTATTTTAAACAAGGTGACGAGGCGACAAAAGTGGTTATAAACGCACTAACTAGCCTAGAAAAAGAGCCATTAAACTTTAACCCTGAAGTAAACCTACAAAGTACGCAGCAGGTTAAGGAGTGGGCGCAATGATAGGGCTTATAGTATTAATTGTTGCGATTGTTTTAGTTTTAGCGATTACGCCATTTGTACTGGATGAAAAAGGCTATGTGCTGATCTCGTTTAACAACACCACGATTGAAGGCACGATTGTATCGTTTTGTATTATGGCGGTAATTAGTGCAACTATTTTGTTTTTAACTTACAAATTAGTGCGCTATTTATTGTCGATTTATCATAATACTAAACATGGTTTTTTTGCGCGTAGCGAAGAGCGAAAGCAAGCAGCTATAGAGCAAGCCTTATGGAGTGCGATAAACGATGATTACGAGCTTGTAGAGCAAACGTTATCAGGCAATAGTGTACCCAGTAAGTTTGAAGATATACGCTTAGCGCTATTAGCAAAAGCAGCGCTTGCTAATAACCAAACTGACAAAGCTCTAGAGCGTTTATTTGAAATTAGCCCAGAGCAGCAACTTAACGTTGCTAAACTTTGGATAGCCAGTGGCGATAGCAGTGCAATAGAATCGCAAATGCGTGCTAACAGCGATTCAAAAAAAGCGACACCACTTGAGCTTAAGCTATACGCCGAAATACTTGTACAGCAACAGCACTTTAGTGCGCTTGAAGACTTTTTACCGCGTTTACTTCGTAAAAAAGTCCTTAACGATGCGCAGTGGACGCAGCTGTTTAATGCCTATTTTAATGCACAAGCTAGCGATAAAATCACTGAAAAATATAAACAACTTCCTAAAAAGCTACAAGCTCATGCTAATACAGCTTACTTAATGCAAATGGCTAAAGTGGGCCAATTAAGTGCGATTGAAAGTGACTTAATTAAAATGGTGAAGCACGACGAGCAACATGCTCAGCTGGCCAATATATTAAGTAACGCCACCTCGGCAGAGGCTGTAAAGCTTCAAAGTAGTATTCAAGAGCGCCTGAAAAAAGATGATGCAAACAACGCATTATTACTCTCGCTTGCGTGTTTAGCTAATGCCCAAGGCGATTATGAGTTAGCCGCAAAGGTTTTTGATAAAGCCTTGAATATCGAAAACAAAAAGCAATTTGCTCAGCAAGCAGCGCTTAGCTATAAAAATACCGCACAAGCCGATAAAGCACTCGTTTTGTATCAATAAAGGCTACACTTATACTTTTGCAGCTTTGATATTCGGGAGCATTGGGTTGAAACACTTTTTCATTGTCACTGTAAGTTTAGCGTGCGCTTACTTTTTTACCGGATATTTTAGTAATTTACTATTAGCGATAGATGGCTACGCAGTGGCTGTGTGGCCGCCTTCGGGAATTGCACTTGCTGGCTTTTTAATTTGGGGCAGAAAGAGCTTACTAGGTATTGTTTTAGGGGCTTTTTTTACTAACCTCATTCATTTAGAAAGCGCCTCAGCGATATTTCAGTTAAGTGTATTTATGCATGCTGCGGCTGTTACCTTTGCTGCTACTTTACAAGCATGGGTAGGTAGCCAATTGGTCACTAAAGTGATTAAAGCACCACTCGACTTATCTTCTTTAAAGCACTGTATTCAAAGCCTCGTTGTTGCCGGCCCATTGTGCTGTGTTATAGCTGCAGGGGTAGGCACCAGCTTATTAATTTTTAATGGCGTTATTGTGTCTCAAGCCGGTTGGGATACGTTTATAGCGTGGTGGATAGGCGACAGTATTGGAGTGCTTGTTTTTACTCCGCTTATGCTAGCGGCATTTAACTATTCACAGGTAAATTATCGCCTACAAGTTATACTGCCCTCACTGTTAATTTATATGGTTATAAGTATTAGCTTTTATGGCGCGGCCAGTGTAAAAAAAGAAAAAAACATTCAAAAAGAAGAGCTGAAAATATTAGCCACTCAAGATGCTATCAACAATAAAATTAACGAAATAACAGCACACCTCGCCTTACTGGCGACTTTTTTTTCTAGTAGTGACGATGTGAGCTTTACTGAATTTAAGCAGTTTACTTCTAAGCAGCTTAGTTACAGCGAAGAAATTTTAGCATTTGAGTGGGTGCCCTACTTACCAAGTGAAAACCTAGCTCAGTATATAGAGGCTAATAACAACACAGAGCTGGCTAAATATAGCTTAAAAGAAAGAGCAAAAGATGGCAGTTGGCAGGCCGCACCCCCACGAGATTTTTACTACCCCGTACAATACGCACATCCTTTGTCGGGAAATGAAGACGTAATTGGCTTTGATCTTGCCTCAAATGAGGTAAGGCGATCTGCATTAATAAAAGCAAAAGTGTTAAATGAGCTGGTGATCAGTGAGCCAATAAATTTAGTACAAAACGAAGCTGAGCGCGGCGTGTTGTTTTTTCATCCGGTGTTTGGCAACAATATTACCGAAGACGATTTTAAAGGTTTTGTGGTAGCCGTTGTAAGTTTAGAAAGACTATCAAACGCGGTGTTATTTGATCAAAACAACGGCGTTGCAGTGAGCTTTACAGACACCACAACAGAGAATAATGCACAGCCTATTTTTATTGCCGATCATCAACAACTATTGCCGTTAAAAGACTATAAGTTATTGGTAGGTAAGCGGGTGTGGCAGGTGGAGCTGCATCAGCCAATGCAACGAGAGTCATGGTTAGTTTACTGGCTTGCACAAATAGCCGGCATGTTATTTGTTTGGCTGCTTATTACCTTTTTAATATCGGTAACGGGTACCAACATTCGTATACGTGAGCAGGTAGCAAAACAAACTAAAATTTTACGTTTAGAAAAGCAAAAGGCCGATGAAGCCAATGAAATAAAAAGCCAATTTTTAGCAAATATGAGCCACGAAGTTCGCACGCCTATTAATGGTATTAAAGGGCTGCATTATTTAGCCCTACAGCAAAACGATTGGCAGCAAGCTCGCAGCTATATTGAGCAAGCAGATGGGGCTCTGGGCGTATTGCTAAGAGTATTAAATGATGTGCTTGATTTTTCTAAAATGGAAGCAGGCAAACTTGATTTAATTCAAGAGCCAATTGATGTAGGCACACTCAGTGAAGAAGTGGCTAATTTACTGCAGTTTGATATAGAAGCAAAGTCGCTAGAATTTATGCTTGATTACGATAAATCAAGTAACTTGGTTATCAACACCGACCCAATACGCTTAAAACAAGTTTTGCTAAACCTAATCAATAATGCCATTAAGTTTACGGCTAAAGGCAGCATCACACTCAAAGTGTGGCAATCTAAAAAAATGACTTACTTTAGCGTTAACGATACCGGTATTGGTATTAGTAAAGAGGCGCAAAAACAGCTCTTTAAACCGTTTGCACAAGCAGATAGCTCTACCTCGCGTCAATATGGCGGCACGGGCTTGGGTTTAAGTATATGCAAAAAGCTTGTAGAGTTGATGGGTGGAGAAATTGATTTAATAAGCCACGAAGGGCACGGTTCTACGTTTACCTTTAGCCTGCCAATTTATTCGCCGCTACCAAAGGCTGAGCAAATAAAGCAACAATATGATGAGATAGATGTTAGTACGCTTTCTTTTGCAGATTATAAATTATTGCTTGTTGAAGATAACCCATTAAATCAGCACGTCGCGAGCGCTATTTTAAAAACCAAAGGGTGCGTTGCTGATATTGCTAATGATGGTTTTGAGGCGATTGAAAAGCTGACAGAGCATACCTACGACATTGTGCTTATGGATATACAAATGCCAAAAATGGATGGCCTTGAAGCCACGCGAGTTATTCGTAATGAACTTGGTTTGTTTGACCTACCTATTATTGGCTTATCTGCTAATGCCCACGATGACGATGTTAAAAAAGCAGTTGCCAGCGGTATGGATAATTATATTACTAAACCCATTGAAGCAAATACCTTATTTAAAACACTCTGGCATCACTTAGCTCATCAAAATAAGTGAACAAAAACCTAATTTTGTTCACTTTTTGAGTAAAAAGCAGACATATGACCGCTAATATTTACTTTAACTGCTCTACACTTGAAAAATAACTGTACCTGCGTATCATGCGCGCAATTTTAACCTAACCGAGTCGCTATTATGATAAATAAAAAATTACCTCTGCTAGATATTCATCGTCATTTAGATGGCAATGTACGTGCGCAAACCATACTAGAGCTTGGTCGACAGTTTAATATTACGCTACCTGCTGATAACGTAGAGGCGCTTATCCCTCATGTGCAAGTTATTGATCCTGAGCCTGATTTAATGGCGTTTTTGCAAAAGCTCGACTGGGGTGTAACGGTACTGGGCGATTACGACGCCTGTAGACGCATTGCCGTTGAAAACATAGAAGACGCTCAAGCGCAGGGACTTGATTATGTAGAGCTTCGCTTTAGCCCGTATTATATGGCACAAAGCCAAGGCTTACACCCGCAAGGGGTGGTTGAGGCCGTGGTTGATGGTATTAAATCGGCTACTCAAGGCGCAAATATTAAAGCAAACTTAATTGGTATTATGTCGCGTACTTACGGTGTTAAAACCTGCCAGCAGGAGCTTGACGCATTACTTGCCTTTAAAAATGATTTAGTGGCGATTGATTTAGCCGGAGATGAAATTGGTTTTCCGGGAGAGCTTTTTGTCGAACAATTTAAGCAAGTAAGAGACGCTTACCTGGCCGCTACCATCCATGCCGGTGAAGCGCTGGGCGCAGCGAGTATTTGGCAAGCCATTAATGAATTAGGTGCAAGCCGTATAGGTCATGGGGTAAAAGCAATTGAAGACCCTAAACTAATGGACTACCTGCGCGATAACCGCATTGGTATTGAGTCGTGCTTAACCAGTAATATTCAAACCAGTACCGTAAACGATTTAGCTAAACACCCCCTTAAACAGTTTTTAGATCACGGTATTTTAGCGTGTATTAATACCGACGATCCGGCTGTAGAGGGCATTGAAATTGAGCATGAATATTTAGTGGCTGCGCCAAAGGCGGGTTTAACACAAGCCGATATGCATAAGGCACAAGCTAATGCCTTAGAGATTGCATTTTTAAGCGACAGCGATAAAAACGCATTAACTGCGCTTGCTGCAGCACGTTAAACACGCTTAATACAAAAAATGCCGCTTATTAGCGGCATTTTTTATGTTAGCTTACTTTTGTTTGGCAGCTCACGTAATTATCAAACAGTGCTTTTAATACATCGCTTCGGCCAATCAGCCCTATCACGGTATCACCCTCAACAACGGGGTAGTTTTTTGGCTTTCCTGTTTTCATTTGCTCTGCAAGCTCGATAATGTTGGTATCGGCATTAACGGTTACAACTTCGGTTTGCATAAGCTGCGAAACTTTTACAACGCCATCGCAAAAATAGCTGCTTCGCATTAATGGTTTTAACAGCTCTTGCTCAGATATAAAACCAACCAGCGATTTATTGTCATCAAATACTGGTGCACCTAATAAGTTAAACTTTTGCAGCTCACTAATGGCGGTGGTCATTTCGGTATTTGGGGTAATGTGTGGCAACTTACGTTGCATAAAATCTTTTACTTTTGTATTTAACATTTGGGTCTCTCCCGCTGATGTTCTATACAAAGTATGGTTTATAGATAGGAATTTAGGAAATTGTTTATACTGATTAAAGCAATAGGTTATACCAATTAATAGCCTAAATTTGATAGAAATAACAAAGGCGCCATGGGGCGCCTTTGTATTATAAATAAAAATTTATTTTATAAACGCGAATGCATCGGCGTACATGTTTTCGCGAACAGCGCCGTGAGCAATAAAGTCATCACGGACAATGCCAATCATGTCAAAGCGACCAGCCATATAAATGTCGTAAGGTTCTAACGACACAATATCTTGCATGACTGCTTTGTGTACAAACCCGGTGTGGCCTTGCCAATTAGCAGATGGGTTTTCTACAACAGGAATAAATTTAAAGTGCTCGTTACTCTCTGCCCATGCTTGCATTTCGCTGTGAGCATACAATGCAGACTCTTCTTTAACACCCCAGTAAAATAATACCGGGCGGTCGCAGTTAATTTCAGCTAAGTGATCAGCCATTGATTTTGCATAAGAAAAACCAGTGCCGCCAGCCAATAAAATAATAGGGCGCTCGCATTGTAGACGTAGTTGCGATACACCAAGGCCAGCTTCTATATCTACCGGTGTATTATTTTGATGCGCATTACGCAAATGCTCAAGCGATTGCATTGCGTATGAATCGGCTTTAGAGGCGCCAATATGAAGCTCTATTTCATCACATTGCGATGGACGACTTGCAATCGAAAATGCGCGCTTGTCTTTTTCGCCAAGTATAAGTTGCATGTATTGGCCAGCTTCAAACGTAACAGGTTGTTGAGGCTTTAAAATTACTTTATGAACAAATTCTGTAAGTGGGCTGATGGCAACAACTTCAGCTTTTAATGTTTGCATTTTTTACCTTTTAGCAGCGTTTACGCAGATATGCAGTTAAGTGGAGCAATATTAACATATCTGCGGGGTTATTTTATAGCCTGTTTATATTCACTAAGCGTGCTTAAAGTATATCGAGGCTTTGCCAAATTTCGTCAACACGATCTTTTGTCGCTTTATCCATGACAATTGGCTCGCCCCATTCGCGGTCGGTTTCACCTGGCCACTTATTTGTTGCATCCATGCCCATTTTTGAGCCAAGCCCAGATACCGGCGATGCAAAATCGAGGTAATCTATTGGCGTGTTTTCAATTAATGTGGTGTCGCGTGCAGGGTCCATACGGGTAGTGATGGCCCAAATAACATCGTTCCAGTCACGGGCATTTACATCATCATCGCAAACAATAACAAACTTAGTGTACATAAACTGACGTAAAAACGACCATACGCCCATCATGACGCGCTTAGCATGGCCTGGGTATTGTTTTTTCATGGTTACCACGGCCATACGGTAAGAGCAGCCTTCGGGTGGCAAGTAAAAGTCGACGATTTCTGGAAACTGCTTTTGCAATATAGGCACAAACACTTCGTTTAATGCCACACCTAAAATAGCTGGCTCATCAGGTGGACGGCCGGTAAATGTACTGTGGTAAATTGGGTTTTTACGGTGTGTTAAATGGGTCACTGTCATCACAGGAAAATCATCAACTTCATTGTAATAACCAGTATGGTCGCCATATGGCCCCTCGGGAGCCATTTCGCCAGGCATAATGTAGCCTTCAAGTACTATTTCGGCACTGGCAGGGACCTGTAAGTCATTTGAAATTGACTTAACCACTTCGGTTTTACTACCGCGCAGTAACCCAGCAAAGGCATATTCGCTTAACGTGTCTGGCACAGGTGTAACCGCACCTAAAATAGTGGCAGGATCAGCTCCTAATGCAACCGAAACTGGGTACGGTTCGCCGGGGTTTTCTTTACACCATTCTTGAAAATCGAGTGCGCCACCGCGATGCGATAACCAACGCATAATTATTTTATTTTTACCTAATAGCTGCTGGCGGTAAATACCCAAATTTTGGCGCTTTTTATAAGGCCCTTTGGTAACAGTTAAACCCCAAGTAATAAGGGGGGCGGCATCTCCAGGCCAACAATGTTGTATAGGCAGCTTAGTTAAATCTACCTCGTCACCTTCTAGAATAACCTGTTGGCACGGTGCTTTTTTAACTTCTTTAGCCGGCATATTGAGTACTTGTTTAAATACCGGAATTTGCCCTAGTGCTTCTTTAATCCCTTTTGGTGGCTCCGGCTCTTTTAGAAAAGCGAGTAGCTTGCCAACTTCACGCAGCTCGCTTACATCTTCTTGGCCCATGCCCATAGCAACGCGTTTAGGTGTACCAAATAAGTTTGCAAGCACAGGCATACTGTGACCTTTTGGGTTTTCGAACAATAATGCGGGGCCTTTAGCACGTAATGTACGGTCGGCTATTTCGGTCATTTCAAGATACGGGTCGATTTCTTGAGTAATTCGTTTAAGTTCGCCTTTTTTTTCAAGCAAATCGATAAAATCACGTAAATCTTTATATTTCATGGTAGGCCGCTACTAAGCAAAAAGTGAAAGTATTATACCCAACTAAACAACAAATGCATGTGCAGTTGTTTAGCGTAAAAACAGGCTATTTATTACGATGAGAAAAAAGAAAAAGTTTAAATCGCGAACGACAAAATTATAAGGCGTCGGCTTGTTGAAGTTGGCAGTGGTATTTATTACCTGAAACAATCAACATCGCTTCATCGGCTTTAGACCAAAATAGCACTCGCTCATTAATATACTTTACCCCTGATGCGCTCGGCTCTTTATTAAGCGTATATGTTTGCTCATTTAAAGTAAGTGTTGCCCCCGCTCCTTGGTGGGCTAATTCTACTACGCGCTCGTTGCATAAGTAGTGGGTACTTTTAGACTCATTACTACAGGCTGATAAAACCAGCATGCTTGTAAAAATAACCACCAATGCTTTCATTTATATCCCCTAAGTAAGTTTGCCATTGATAAAAATCAGTGCGTTTAATCAGCATAACAAAGCAAAATTAACCGTTGGTGAAAATTACGGATTACGCTATGTTGATAGCATTATTTTTTAGCTAGGAAGCAACATGGCAGGCATTAACCTTTTAACATTACTTGATGATATAACCACCTTACTTGATGACATTGCTACAATGAGTAAAGTCGCCACTAAAAAAACAGCCGGTGTACTTGGTGACGACTTAGCACTTAATGCTCAGCAAGTTACAGGGGTTACAGCCGATCGTGAGTTACCTGTGGTTTGGGCTGTGGCAAAGGGCTCATTTTTAAATAAAGCCATTTTGGTGCCTGGTGCATTGCTCATAAGTGTATGGCTGCCTTGGTTAATAACCCCGCTGCTAATAATCGGTGGCTTATTTTTATGTTTTGAAGGCGCTGAGAAAGTATTTGCACGGTTTTTACCTCACCCCGAAAAAGAGGCTGATGAGTCGCAGCAATTAGACCCAGCTGAGTATGAAAAGCAAAAAGTAAAAGGAGCCATACGCACCGACTTTATTCTATCAGCCGAAATTATAGTGATCACCTTAGGAACGGTTGCAGGTGCCACACTTGTAAATCAGGCGCTTGTACTGTGTGTTATAGCCGTATTAATGACTATAGGTGTATACGGCCTTGTAGCCGGTATTGTAAAGCTTGATGACGCGGGGTTGTATTTGCTTAATCAATCAAAGGTGTCGGCTAATAAATTTAAAGAGATGCTTGGTAAGGGGTTATTAGCTGCAGCGCCAAGGCTTATGCAATTTTTAGCCTTTGCCGGCACAGTAGCCATGTTTTTAGTCGGTGGCGGCATTTTATCCCACGGTATTGAGCTACTACATCATTGGCAATTAGAAGTAATAACCATAGGTAAGTCGTTATTAAATGGCACCGGCGAAACATTAGCCCCCCTTATATTTGACGGATTACTAGGAGTAGTAGCAGGGCTATGCATTGTTATTCTGCATTTAGCTTATACAAAAATATTTAATAAATAACTGCTGTGTGAATTTTTAGGCTGCGCTTTGTTTTATATTTTCATCAAAGCGTAGCTTAATCATTATTTTAAATACAGCCTTAGATTATTTACATTGGCTGTTTTCACAAAGCTGTTCTAGCTCATATTTCGCTTTGCTATTACCTTGCGCTATTGCCTGCTCATACCAATGTTTTGCTGTTTGTACATTTTGAGTCACGCCTTGTCCATCTCGGTACATTTGCGCAAGATTGAGCTGCCCCCATTGCGAGCCGGCATTTGCGGCTAGAGTAAAACTCTCAAGCGCATCGCTATACTGTCCGTTTTTAAAATACGTAATGCCCTGTTGGTTATTTTTGTCGAGCTTTAAGCCTTTATATAGCGGTTTTGGTTTTGGCGGAAACATTACAAAACCACCATATAAACTGTTTGCTGAGGGGCGCAGTACGTCGTAAATCACCCCGTCGTTGTAAAGTCTTTTTACTTCGCTACGAGGCAAAGTAATTTTGTCATCTGAGAAGTAACCTCTTTGTACTAATAAGCTGGTACGCATTGCAGTAGTAATGCCTTTGTTGCGTTTATAGCTGTAGTTACTTACTTGAAACGTTATAAACTGCTCGTCAAAACTTAAAACTTGCGCAACTTTTAAGTTGGTGAGTGTCCAGGGCTCATGAGTAAATTTATCAGCGTGTACTAAATACGTATCGTAGGCTTTAGGGTTAGTTAAGTAGCTTTGCTTTTGCGCTTGCGCTGCAGCGTGTTGTTGGTAAAAAAATAGCCCCACCCATAACGCTAAAAATACCCCTATAAAGTATTTAGGTAGAGTGAAAATTTCAAACGTCGGTAACTGCTTTAATTTTACAGGCGCATTATGGCCGCATTGATAGCATTCGTATTTATAGTTTAGTGCTAAAGGTAGAACAGGAATAACCGTAAAGCGTAAAAAACGACTTTGGTTTATTAGATGATAGGCGCGGCTATGGCAGTTAGGGCAGCACTGTATTTGTGCAAAATGAGGAAACGACTGACTCGTATTGAAAAGCAACATGCCCGCACACTCCTTGTTTTATTTAATTTATATAAAGGTAAAACAAGGAGTGCGTTTATCAAAGCGACAAACTGTAAGTAAGTATGTCAGTTATTAGTTAGCCTGCGCTTTCGGTTGAATTGTTGTTTTGGCATCTGCTGCCATTAACGCAAATACAGCATACGCAGCGGTATTTTGGCGCAGTTTAGCAGGCGTTACTTTATCGAGTGTGTCATCAGCTGTGTGATGGTAATCAAAGTAGTCAGTGCCATCTTGGGCCAACTCAAATATAGGTGCCGACACCGCTTTTTTTAATGGGATTAAATCCGGCCCGCCGTTAGCCTGGTTTTTACCAATGTACTCAATATTTAATGGAGCCAACTCTTTTGCTATGGCACGGACTACTGGCAGAGAAGCCGCATTAACATTTGACTCAAAACCATATACTACATCGGCGCCAAAGTCCGACTCAGCAGCTGCAACTATATTGTGTAAGTCACTTTTGTGTTGTGCAAAGTAAGCTTTTGCACCCCAAAGTCCAAGCTCTTCTGCTGCAAACAGTACAACACGAATACTACGTTTAGGGCGTTTAACATCGCTAATGTGTTTAGCCGCAGCCATTGTTAACGCAACACCTGCGCCATCATCTAATGCGCCAGTGCCTAAATCCCACGAGTCTAGGTGGCCACCAATTAACACATATTGTTCTGGGTTTTCGGTGCCATTAAATTGGCCTATAACGTTATAGCTTGTGCCTTCTCCTAGGCTTTGTGTTTGTACATTTATATTAACCGTTACCTTTTTGTTTAAGGCCACTAAGCGCGCTATTTGATCCGCATCCGGGTTGGCAATAGTTACGTTAGGTATTTTTTTAACCCCTTCTTTATAGTAACTACCACCAGTGTGAGCAAAGCGATGGTGAGCTGTGCTCACTGAGCGCATCATGTAAGCAACCGCGCCTTTTTTTGCAGCTTCAATTGCGCCTGTGGCACGTGCTTTTACTGCGGGGCCGTATCCGTTGCCGTCTATGTCGCGGTTCATGCGGTAATTAATATAGGCAATTTTACCTTCTAAGCTATTTGCTGGTGCTGCAATTAGCTCATCCAATGTTTCAAACAACACAACCGGTGCATTAATGCCATCATCAGGTGTGCTTACACTATTACCCAGCGCAGTTAAATGCAGAGGTTGCTCACTTGGGGTGAGTATTTTACCGCTTTCGCTATAACGGCGCCATTTTGGAAATGTTGCTTCTTCAAGCCATACTTTATCAAAACCAAGTTCGTTAAATTTTGCTTTAGCCCATGCTACTGCTTTTTTATCGTTTTCAGTGCCGGGTAAACGAGGGCCAACTTCTGTTGTGAGTGACTCGAGTAGCTCGTAGCTTAAATGGCTTTTAAGTGCAGCAGTGCGCACCTCATCAACCTGTTGTAATTGCGTTGTGGTGAATTCTGCATTGTTTGCGCTAACGCTGAGGCTGCTAGTCATTAGTAGCGCTGTAATAATTTTTTTCATATAGAGTAAGCCTTTTTATAATTAAGTGTATTAGAGCACTTTTTAAAGGCTTTAAAAAATAGATGAGATGAATGCAGTGGTGTTTTTAATAGGCAGTAAAAAGCCCGCACAATTATTATTGTGCGGGCTTTATAAGTATAAGTTTTATAACTTAAAAGCTAAATTGAGCTGCTAGGCGTACATTTGTGCCTTCGCCCACGGTAACGTTGTTTAAGCCACCGCCGCCTAAGTAGTTTTCGTCTAATAGGTTTTCAATGTTTAAACGAAGGTTTACATCGGTTTTGCTTACTTTAAGTTTGTAAGTTGCACCTACATCTACTCGTGTGTAAGCATCTTTTACTACTGTGTTTGCACTATCGGCAAAGCGCTCACCTTCATAAAATGCACCGGCATTAAATGCAATGGTGTCGTTTAACTCATAGCGTGTCCAAAGTGATGCAGACCATTTAGGAGCATCAGTAGGGCGTTTACCTTGTAGGTCTTCGTCACGCTCAAAATTTGCATCTAAGTACATAGTTGATGCCATAACAAATAAGCGATCGGTAGCTGCACCTTGCGCGCTTAGCTCAAGCCCTTTATGGCGCTGCTCGCCTACTTGGTTTGTTTCAGAGGTAAATTCGCCGACTGGCACTTCAAGTGCTTCGGTTACTAAGGTGCCTTTTTTGCTAATATCAAATACAGCACCGCTTAACATTAGGCGGTCATCAAATAGTTGCCATTTAACACCAATCTCTTTTTGCTCAGAGGTAACAGCATCAAGCTTCATACCGTTGTTGATGTCAGTTTCGCTTACTAATGTATCGCTACCTTGTGGCTCAAAACCTTCTGAGTAGCTAGCATAAATAGTCGCAGAAGGGTTAGGGTGATAAAGCACACCTACTTTTGGTACGAACGACTCGTTATCTGCGCCTTCTCTATTTTGCTCATCGTAACGGCCACCTAATGATACTTGCCACTGTGGCGAGAAAGTAATTAAGTCTTGAACGTAAATACCGTAGTAGTCGTATTCAGTTTCGCTAATAGTATCATCTGATTTATAGCTCACTGTTGGGCGGCTTGGCTCGTTTTGGCCAGCGGCAAAATCAAAATACTCTGCTGATGTACGGCGTTGCCCGTAATAGTAATCTAGCGAGTTTGCACCAATTAAAAACTGATGTTGTAAACCACCGGTTTTAAATTCGCCAACAAAATCAATAAATGCGGTTTTAAACTGCCAATCGTCAAAACGGTCGTAAGGGCGTGACTCATAGCTATCGCCTTCTACAAATGTGCTTGGCTTACGAGGTGCAGACTCAAAACGCTGGCGCTCAAATGTTTGCTCGTTGTAACCAAGCTTAACTTGCCAGTGATCGTTTAAGTACACTTCAAAATCTACGCCTAAGTTTTCTACCGTTATGTCGGTAAACGCCCAAGACATATCGCGAATGGTTTTGTCATCGCCAATCACATTGGCGTTGTCATCTATCCAAGCACCTGTATCAAGGCCTGCTTCGTCGTCTGTGCGGTCGTAATGTACACGTACTAATGCGTTGTCGCTTAAATCGTAATCAACAATTACAGCACCTAAAAAACGGTCGCGTTCACGGTTTTCGCCGTTTTGGTATTCGCGCCAGTAATCAACATCTTGTTTTACTAAAATACCGCGTGCGCGTAAATCTTCAGCGTCGGTAAGTGCACCAGCTGCGTCTAGCATAAAGCGGGTAGAGCCGTGTTGGTCTACATCTGCGCTGGCGTTAAATAATGTGGTTGCCGTAGGCTTTTTTGTCACCATGTTTATCAAGCCACCTGGACCTGATTGTCCGTATAAAATACTTGATGGGCCTTTAATAACTTCTACTTGTTGTAGAATTTCAATCGGTTGCTGGTAGTGAGACCAATGTTGGTGTCCGTCACGTAAGTAGCCTGTTGAAGAGCTAAGCTCAAAGCCGCGTAAGTTAAATACTTCACGGTTACGTTGTTGAGAGCCGGCAGTTAAACTTGCATCGTTAGTAAGTACTTCGCCAAGGGTCGTTGCTAATTGCTCGCTAATGATTGTATCGCTAATAACAGTGACTGATTGCGCTGTTTCTAATAATGACGCTGATGTTCTCATTGCTCCGTTGGCGTTGTCGACTTTGTAGTCGTTGAAATAGCTGCCTTTAACTTCAATTCGCTCTAAGTCAGTAGGGGCGGCAAAGGCGCTTGTGCTAATGGCACCAACAAGTGCTACGTACAGTGAGTTTAGTTTCATCAATTACATCCAGTGTTAGGGTGTTAAAATTTTTCGAGGATCTTAATGAAAACTAGTATCATTTGCAACTTTTTTATTAACAAGGATTAACGCATCGTAAAATAATGCACATCGGGTATTAATGGTTGCCTAACCTGAATTCTGCTATTATAGAGCCATATTTTGGGGCTAAGCCCTGTGTTGTTTTTATTATTTTGGAATTTATTGTGACTTCTACTGCATTTTCATCTTTGGCTTTACCTGCTGGTTTAGTTGATAATTTATCAACACTTGGCTACTCGCAAATGACGCCTGTACAAGCGCAAAGCCTGCCACCTGTACTTGAAGGTAAAGACATTATTGCACAGGCAAAAACCGGTTCAGGTAAAACTGCTGCTTTTAGTTTAGGTGTGTTAGCTAAATTAAATGTAAAACGTTTTCGTATTCAATCGCTTGTACTTTGTCCAACGCGCGAACTGGCCGAGCAAGTGGCAGTAGAAATGCGTAAACTTGCCCGCGGTATTCACAATATTAAAATTTTAACCTTGTGTGGTGGTGTATCAATTGGCCCACAAATAGGCTCGCTTGAGCATGGCGCGCACATTATTGTGGGTACACCTGGGCGAGTGGACGATCATATTCGTAAAGGTACACTGCGTTTAGACGATGTTGAAACGTTAGTACTTGATGAAGCAGATCAAATGCTTGATATGGGCTTTCAAGATACCCTTGATGCAATTATTGAGCGCATACCGCAAAATCGTCAAACGTTGTTATTTAGTGCAACATTTCCGCGTGCAATTGAAGCTATTGCAAAGCGCGTATTAAAAAATCCAGAGATGATAAAAGTAGAAGAAGAGCAAGAAAAAAGCACAATAAAGCAATACTTTTACAAAATGGACAACAACAAACAGCGTTACTCAACACTTAAATTATTACTGCTTAAATTTACACCGCAAAGCTGTGTTGTTTTTTGTAATACCAAGGTAGAAACACAACAAGTTTGTGATGATTTAGCAAGTGAAGGCTTTAGCGCAGTGGCGTTGCACGGTGATTTAGAGCAGCGTGATCGCGAGCGTACGTTAATTCATTTTGCTAATAAGAGCGCCTCAATATTAGTTGCTACCGATGTTGCCGCGCGTGGCTTAGATATTGACGACATGGATATGGTAATAAATTACCACTTAGCACACGACCCACAAACCCATGTGCACCGTGTAGGGCGTACAGGCCGAGCGGGTAAAAAAGGCATTGCGTGCTCTATTTACGGTGAGGCTGAGCAGTTTAAAGTGGCGCAAATAGGCGACCATTACGAACAAGACTTTTTGCCAGAGCCAATGCCAGCTTTTAGTTTATTAGAAAAGCCGCCTTACAAGCCTGAAATGGTTACCCTAATGATCGACTCGGGCAAAAAGCAAAAAGTGCGCGCTGGTGATATTTTAGGTGCACTTACTGGCAAAGATGGTGTTGCAGGACGCCAAGTAGGTAAAATAAATGTACTTGATAACGTTGCCTTTGTAGCCGTTGAGCGCAATGCATCAAAACCTGCGCTTCGTAAATTAACCGAGGGCAATATTAAAGGGCGTAAAATTCGTGCCCGTCGCCTTACCCGTTAATTACCTGTTTTGAGCAGCTAGCTTTAGCTGCTCATACTCGGCTCTTATTTGTCTAAATTTACATGCACTCCCAGTTTGCTTATCGGGATGATGTTTTAATGCCAATTGCCGCCAGCGCTTTTGTAGCATAGCCAGGCTAAAGTTTGGCGGTAGTTGCCAAGCCTTAAGTAATGGCTCAATATGCCCAACTGGTTGCTTTATTAGTGGGTTAAATTGCTGCCAAAAACTATCTAATAATGCCTCTATGTCTTTGGCACTGGTGTCGTAGTTTTCCCAGTTTAAATAGTAACTTTTTAAATGGGATTGCGTTGCTATATTGCTACTTGGCTCTGTAAGTTCAATATGTAATGACGATATAATTAAGTGCTTGGGTAATAGCTGTGTTTGCAGCTCAAATAAAGCATTCATAATTAAAAAATTCTTTTTAAATAAATTTTGCTCAGGGTTTGCATCTAAAGGTGGTAACACCCCTTGTTGAGCGAGCGTTGCAGCTAAGGTATGAACTTTCCAAACACGCTGAGTTAAAAGTAGCTCAAAAATCTCATCAATCAGGGGGTTAAGCATTGTTTGCACTCGTTTTGTTGTGTATCTTCAATAAAGATTACACTGACTAAAGCTAAAGTTTGAAGGAATAATATTATGCAAGGCAAATTGAAGTGCCTTTTATTTGTTTTATGTTGTGTGTTCATACTGCCAAGCTTTGCTCAAAATAGTGTATCTTTATTTGATGAATTTAAAAAAGAGCAGCAGTGGGACGTAAAACTTACGCTCGGTAATGCGCTGCTTGAAGCAAAAAATATCACAGAATCCCAGAAGGTCAGTGTGTATTCTGAACTTGCCGATTTAGCCTTCTCCTCAGATGATTTTGAAAATGCCCTGCTGTATTTTAAAAAATTAGAACAGCACACTTCCTTAAACTACCTACCAGATATGCACTTTAGAGCCATTAAAATGCAAGGCGTTGTGTTTTATTTTCAGGGATATTTTCAGCAAGCTATTGTTGAATATAGCCGCGCCATGGTGATTGTTGAAAAAAACAATAAGCAAGTAGAGCTTGCAAACCTGCTAAGTAATATTGGTTTAGCGTACTTCGAAATGAATAATATGGAGCTAACGCTCGAATATTATTTAAAAGCAAAAGAGATTTATGAGAAAAAGGGCAGTGCTCAAGACCAAGCTGATATTTTGCTAAATATAGCAGGGGTGTACATAAGGTTATCGCGTTACGAAAGCGCCATTTTATTTTATAAAGAAGTACTTAAAGTTTATCAAAAATTAGCTGATACCAGCGGCATAGCGCAAGTTAACAATAATTTAGGGGTTGCTTACTACGAAAGTTCGCAATTTGATTTAGCGCTGCATTATTACCAAATGGCACTACGCTATTATATTTCTACCAATGATTATAATAAGTTATCTACCCAATATACTAATTTAGCAAACATCAATTTAATTCTTAATAACGTGGATGTTGCTTACGAGCAAGCTAAATTGGGGGTACAAAATGCCCTTAAAATTGCTAATCACAGTTTAGAGCTTAACGCCTTACATGCATTGGCTAAAATACAATTTGTGAGAGGCGAGCTTGCTGATTCGCAAAAAAGCTTAGATAAAGCAACCGATTTGGCCACACAATATAATAGTGTGCGTATAAAGCGCGATGCTTTTGGTACACGCTCGCTCCTAGAGGCAAGCAAAGGCAACTACGCTGAGGCATTAACTCTGCACGAAAAGTTTGTAGCAGAGCAGCGCGGTATAAATAGCGAAACAATTACCAGCGCCTTAGCTGTATTACAAAATCAATTTAAAGCTACTCAGTTAAATCAAGAAATTCAAAAGCTGAAGCAAGAACGAAAAGTACAAAAGTTAAAAATGAGCCAACGTTCGCAGCTTACGGTTTTTATTTTTGTTTTATTATTTTTAGTAATTGTAACGGGCACCGCACTTTATCGTCGAGGCGCCGAAAAGCGTGCCAAGCAGTT
Organism: Pseudoalteromonas sp. 2CM37A; assembly: GCF_023161885.1. Classification (NCBI taxonomy): domain Bacteria; kingdom Pseudomonadati; phylum Pseudomonadota; class Gammaproteobacteria; order Alteromonadales; family Pseudoalteromonadaceae; genus Pseudoalteromonas; species Pseudoalteromonas sp. 2CM37A. Next base: position 6,732 of record NZ_JALNTJ010000012.1, on the reverse strand, counting down.
ATTAAAAGAACAAGTCGCGCAGCGTACAGCAGAGCTACAAGCTATTGCCCAAGAGCTACGAGAAGCAAATGATGTTAAAAGCCAGTTTTTGGCAAATATTAGCCATGAAATTAGAACCCCGCTCACCGCTATTTTAGGCCAAACAGATGATTTAATTAATGGTTTGTACGAGCCTGAAAACCTACAAGACGAATTAAAAATAATTCAACGACATAGCGATCACTTAAAAAGTTTAATTAATGACGTACTCGATTTAAGTAAAATAGAAGCAAACAGATTAGAGCTTAATATTTCGTGCTTTGACATAGTGCAGCTAGTTAGCGATGTACATGCCATGTTTATTACGCAGGCTAAGGCAAAGCATTTACAAATCCGTTTTGATAATCATGTAGGCAATGCGTTTTATACCAAGCTTGATTTAATGCGGGTGAAACAAATACTCATTAATTTATGTGCTAATGCCGTTAAGTTTACACAGGCGGGGCAGGTAGTTGTGTCTTTAAACAAAACCGAGCAAGGGCTTGTTTTTATAGTTAAAGACACCGGTATTGGCATGAATTCATCACAGCTAAAACAAATATTTGAATGCTTTAGCCAAGCCGATAACAGTATTAGCCGCCGCTTTGGTGGCACCGGATTAGGACTTAGTTTGTCTCAACAGCTAGCCTCTATGATGGGTGGCTACATTAGCGTACAAAGTGAGTTTAAACGCGGAAGTCAGTTTTCGCTGTTTTTACCCTGTGTAGAGGTCGAAAAAGAGCTAGATGAGTACGAACATGTAAGCGCCGCTGAACAGGTTAAGCAGTTAACCGGGCGCGTAGTACTGGCTGAGGATCATCCCGACAATCGCAGACTCATAAGTCGTTATTTACGTTCTATGGGGCTTGAAGTTATTGCGGTAGAAAATGGCGAGCAAGCGGTTGAGAAGTGCCTACAAATATACCCAGATTTAGTGCTGCTTGATATACAAATGCCTATTATGGACGGGCGTGCTGCGTTTTCGTTGTTGCAACAGTGCGGCTTTCAAGCGCCTATTTTTGCTTTAACGGCCAATGCAATGAGCCATGAAGTTGATGATTATCTTGCCCTAGGGTTTACAGGGTATTTAGGTAAGCCATTAGATAAAAACGCATTTTATAACACCCTTGCCCAGCATTTAGGTGAAGCAAAACAAGAGGCAGCCTATACAGCTAAGATAGACATGAGCGACTTAGTAACAAGTTTTAAGCAAAGCTTCACGTTTGAAAGCGAAACCATAAGTCAGCACCATAATAGTAATGACCTAGAGGCACTACAAAAAGACAGCCATCGTATTTTAGGCGCTGCGCAAATGTTTGCGTTAGACGATATTGCCAAAGCCGCTAAAAATCTCGATATGGCTTTACTCAATAAACAAAGCCAAAGTAAAGAACACATTCAAAAGCTTGTAGATGAATTACAGCGTGTACTTAAAAAATATAACGAGAGTTAATTATACCAATCGTGTTAGGTTATTAGACATTTATAGCGACAGATAAATAGAGTGGTAATAAGGCATAAGTTTTGACACCTAGCTGTTCTACATAAGAAATTTATAACGCCATTAACGCTTTATTTAGTATGCTAGAAAGGCTAAATATCTAAGCCGATTGGTATTAGTCGCTTCAACATAAAAAAAGCGCCCTAGGCGCTTTTTTTATATAACGAAACGCGCTTATTGGCGTTTCATTGAATCGAAGAATTCATCGTTCGTTTTGCTCATAGAAAGCTTATCAATTAAGAATTCCATTGCATCAATCTCTGACATTTCATGAACAATCTTACGTAAAATCCACAGCTTTTGTAGCTCATCTGGCTTAGTAAGTAGTTCTTCACGACGCGTACCAGAGCGGTTAAAGTCGATGGCAGGGAATACACGCTTTTCAGCAATCTTACGATTTAAGTGTAGTTCCATGTTACCGGTACCTTTAAACTCTTCGTAGATAACTTCATCCATTTTAGAGCCCGTGTCGATAAGAGCTGTAGCTATAATCGTTAAGCTACCGCCTTCTTCAACATTACGTGCAGCACCAAAGAAGCGCTTAGGCTTGTGCAGTGCGTTAGCATCAACACCACCGGTAAGTACTTTACCTGATGAAGGAATAACGGTGTTGTAAGCACGCGCTAAACGGGTGATTGAATCAAGCAAGATAACCACATCTTTTTTGTGCTCAACTAAACGTTTTGCTTTTTCAATAACCATTTCTGCAACTTGTACGTGGCGAGAAGCTGGCTCATCAAACGTTGATGCAATAACTTCACCTTTAACGAGGCGTTGCATCTCGGTTACTTCCTCCGGACGCTCATCAATAAGTAAAACCATTAATGTAACATCTGGGTGATTGTGAGTAATTGATTGTGCAATGTTTTGCAGTAGCATTGTTTTACCCGCTTTAGGCGGTGCTACTAACAAACCACGTTGGCCACGGCCAATTGGAGATGCTAAATCAAGTACACGAGCGGTAATGTCTTCTTTACTGCCATTACCGCGTTCCATACGAAAACGTTCGTTTGCATGTAGTGGGGTAAGGTTTTCAAAAAGAATTTTAGTGCGAGAGTTTTCAGGTTTATCGAAGTTAACTTCATTTACTTTTAATAAAGCAAAGTAGCGTTCGCCATCTTTAGGTGGACGAATAAGCCCTGAAATAGAATCGCCAGTACGCATGCTGAAACGGCGAATTTGGCTTGGAGATACATAAATATCATCTGGGCCAGCTAAGTAAGATGCTTCTGATGATCTTAAAAAACCAAAACCATCTTGTAAAATCTCTAGTACACCGCCACCGAAGATGTTCTCTCCGCCTTTGGCGTGTGCTTTAAGAATGGCAAAAATGATATCTTGCTTTCTTAAGCGGGCTACGTTTTCGAGCCCCATGGACTCAGCTAAGTTTACAAGTTCTTTTATAGACTTGTCTTTTAATTCGCGTAAATGCATATTGGTGGGTTCTTTATTACAATTGTCATACTCAAAATCGCTTTGATAGTTGAGTGAGGTTTGTTGAATATAACTAAGGATTAGTTGGCTTTATAAACTAGCAGTTCACTGGCATAGCGTCCAGTCTTTATACAAAATAAACACAAAAAAAGGGCAAAAACGCCCTTTTTTTTAATTTTTACTTAGATATTGTTTTCTAAGAACTCAATAAGTTGAGTTTTAGAAAGCGCACCAACTTTCGTTGCAGCTACTTGGCCGTCTTTAAAAAGAAGCAGAGTAGGAATACCACGAATACCAAATTTAGGCGGTGTACCCGCGTTTTGGTCGATGTTTAATTTAGCAACTGTTACACGGCTTTCGTATTCATCAGCTACTTCATTAAGGATAGGGGCGATCATTTTACAAGGTCCGCACCACTCAGCCCAAAAATCTACTAGTACAGGCTTGTCTGATTGTAATACGTCAGCTTCAAAGCTATCGTCAGTAATTTGGATTATTTTCTCGCTCATTGCGCTCTCCGATTTAGTTAGGCGAAATATTTAGTGCGTATTTAAACACTCTTGTTTCTTATTGCAAGTTTAAACGTTATGCTTAAACGCTATGACTAAGACACATTTGACCGATAAAAAGTTTTCAGACTTTGCTATCGCACCGGAAGTGGTTGCCGGTTTAACCGAAAGTGGGTTTGAATATTGCACACCCATTCAAGCAAAATGCCTACCTTTTATTTGTGACGGACGCGATATCGCGGGCCAAGCACAAACAGGTACGGGCAAAACGTTGGCGTTTTTAACTGCCACGTGCCATCGGTTATTACAATCTAGCAAAGCACCTAGTAAACATCCAAGAGCCCTGATCATGGCCCCGACTCGGGAGCTTGCGATTCAGATACACAAAGATGCTAAAATTTTAGCGCCGCACTGTAATCTTAACTTAGGTTTAGTATATGGTGGCGAAGATTACGAAAAACAACGTGCACAATTAGAAAAAGGCGTTGATATTTTAATTGGTACTACAGGTCGCCTAATCGATTTGTACAAGCAAGGCTGTTACACCCTTAATGAAATTGAGGTAGTTGTGCTTGATGAAGCCGATCGTATGTTCGATTTAGGCTTTATAAAAGACATTCGTTACATGTTCCGCCGTATGCCAGATACAGCAGATAGATTAAATCTATTATTTTCTGCCACGCTTTCTTATCGCGTGCAAGAACTTGCCTTTGAACATATGACCAACCCTGAGCACGTTCAAATCGAGCCAGACGTTAAAACAGGTAAGCGAATTAAAGAAGAGCTATTTCATCCTTCTCAAGAAGATAAAATTAAGCTGCTATTAACTTTAATTGAGGAAGAATGGCCAGAGAAAGCCATTGTGTTTGCCAATACGAAGCACAGCTGTGAAACAGTGTATGCTTGGTTAAAAGCCGATGGCCACCGAGTAGGTATGCTCACTGGCGATGTAAACCAGAAAAAACGCCAATCTATATTAGCGCAATTCACCAAAGGCGAATTAGACTTTTTAGTGGCAACCGATGTGGCAGCACGTGGGCTACATATCCCTGAGGTAAGTCATGTATTTAACTTTGACCTGCCAGATGATTGTGAAGATTACGTTCACCGTATAGGCCGTACAGGTCGTGCGGGCGCATCAGGTCATGCAATTAGCTTTGCATGTGAGCAGTACGCTTATAACCTGCATGAAATAGAAGAGTATATAGAGCACAGCATTCCTTTATCACATTATGATAAAACCGCATTGCTAGATGATTTAACAAAGCCTACTATTCAAAGAAAGCGCAACTATTCTACAGGCCCACGTAATCGTAGTAATAATAACGGACGTCGCCCAAATAATAGTTACCAAAAAGGACGGTCGTAACTCGGCCGTTACTGTACGTAGTAGTAACTAGAGGTTTTTGAACGGTGGGGCAATTTAAACCGCAAAAAAATGTGTATGCAGTCATTGATTTAGGCTCAAATAGCTTTCATATGCTAATTGCTAAATCAATTGCTGGCGGCCTACAAACTATAGGCCGCGTTAAACGCAAAGTAAGATTAGCCGCAGGGCTTGATAAAGATAACGTATTAAGCACTGAGGCAATGCAGCGAGGCTGGGAGTGCCTTGCACTTTTTGCTGAGCGCCTACAAGACATTCCAAAACAAAATATCACCATAGTAGCAACGGCCACTTTACGTCTTGCGACGAATGCCGATGTTTTCAAAGAACAAGCCGAAAAAATCTTAGGCCATACTATTAATGTAATAAGTGGTGAGCTCGAAGCACGCACTATTTATAAAGGCGTAGCACACACTTCATCATGCACTGGCAAGCAGCTAGTTATTGATATTGGTGGTGCAAGTACCGAAGTCGTTATAGGTAAGGGTTTTGAGGCACTGCACTATAAAAGCTTAAATATGGGGTGTGTTACTTATTTAGAACGCTATTTTAAAGATTGCCAATTAAGTGAAGCAAACTTTAACGCTGCCATCAAAGCTGCCCACGAAGTTATTGATGAAATTGCCCCTGAGTATAAACAAGCAGGTTGGCAAATTGCATCGGGTGCTTCTGGCACAGTGCAAGCCATTCAAGAAATAATGGTTGCGCAACACTTAGATGAACTACTCACCCTAGAAAAGCTAAATAAAATAAAAGAGCAATCAATAACGTTTAGCACTATCGCTGCACTAGACTTACCTGGTCTAAGCGAAGAGCGCAGATTAGTTTTTGTATCTGGCCTAGCTATCTTAATTGCGTTATTTGAATCGCTTGAAATTGAAAAAATGGGATTAGCTGGCGGTGCACTTCGCGAAGGTGTGCTTTACAGTATGGTGCCCGAGCTTCATAACAACGACATTCGTAAACGCACCGTTGATGGGTTTATGGACCGTTACCATGTTGATCAAAAGCAAGCTAATCGTGTATCGAGCTTAGTTATTCAACTGGCAGAACAAGTAGGTGAAAGCTGGCCGCTTGTTAGTGAAAATGCGTTGCCGCTTTTAAAAGCCGCAGCACAACTACACGAAATTGGTTTATTAATAGAGTACAAGCAATATCACAAGCACACAGCCTACATTATAGAAAACACCGATATGCCAGGTTTTTCACAATCTGAACATAAAGTGATTGCAGCTGTTGCTAATGCACATCGCTCCGATATTCAAAAAGGCAGCTTCGACGCTCTAGGTGCACATAGTACACTTACCCAATACTTAGTTAGGTTATTAAGAATTGCCGTAATATTATCGATGCGCCGACAAGACGACGTACTTCCTAAAATAGAGTTATCTGTAGAAAAAGACACCTTAGACTTAAAGTTTGCCAATAACTGGTTAAAAGAACACCCTCTTATGGCTAGTGAGCTACAGCAAGAGTCTAAATTGCAAAGTAAACTCGGTTGGAAACTCATCGTAAACTAATATAAAAGGCCCGTAAGGGCCTTTTTAGTGTTTAAAGTAACCACTTTGCTTCAATTTCACGCGAACAGTCATTTATTTCAAGTTTTCTTCAAAAAAGGGTTGATCTGTTTTCGGATCTCCCTATAATGCGACCCCACTGAGACGGGGAACGCCAACGCATAGCGAGGCAAGAGCTGCTCACAGAGTTAAGTAAAACTTTGGCTTTAAATCTTCTAAAAAGAAAGTTTAAAATTAAGTGTTGACTCGAGAAATAAAGGGTGTATTATACGCATCCCTAGCGACAACGTCGCAACGTTCTTTAACAATATAAAGCAATCATCTGTGTGGGCACTCGTACAGATTGAGTTCTAACAGCCAAGCTAC
>NZ_JALNTJ010000011.1:0-109662 GCF_023161885.1 Pseudoalteromonas sp. 2CM37A | reverse complement strand
GATAGCTGATAGCTGATAGCTGATAGCTGATAGCTGATAGCTGATAGCTGATAGCTGATAGCTGATAGCTGATAGCTTTAACACTTATCTATCAAAGCTTAAAAAACCTGCTTGCTTAATTATCCATCTAAGCGTAAAATGCGCGCTCATTTCGGCTTTTACACTATTAATTCCTTGCCTTAAACCGACCGGCCGAAACGGTAGAAGGCTCTATTAACCGTAAGGAATATCCATGCGTCATTACGAAATCGTATTCATGGTTCACCCTGATCAGAGTGAGCAAGTATCTGGTATGATCGAACGTTATACTGGTTCTATCACTGAAGCTGGTGGTACTATCCACCGTCTTGAAGACTGGGGCCGTCGTCAACTGGCTTACCCAATCAACAAGCTTCACAAAGCTCATTATGTTCTTATGAACGTTGAAGCACCTACTGAAGTAATCAGCGAGCTAGAAACTACTTTCCGCTACAACGATGCAGTGCTTCGTAACTTAGTTATGCGTACTAAAAATGCAGTAACTGAAGCGTCTCCTCTTGCAAGAGAAGAGAAGAAAGAAGCACCAGCTGCTTAATTGTTTTGAGTCCTAGCATGGCACGTAGTCAGCAGTTAATGTAATGGTTAGCCCATATATGAATCAGCTGGTTATATCGGGGGTTGTTTGTAAAACACCCAAGTTTAGCCAAAGCCCTGCAGGCATACCGCATTGTATTTTTGTTGTAGAACATAAATCGATGCAAACCGAAGCAGATCTTAACCGTAATAGTTACGTTAGGCTTCAGGTTGTTGCCAGTGGTAAGCAAATGCAACAACAGACTCAACATTTGCACGTTGGGCAGGCATTGCAAGTGAGTGGTTTTTTAAATCGCCACGAAGGTCGTAACGGCCTTAGCCAATTGGTTTTGCATGCTCAGCATATAGAAAGAATTATTTGAGGAATTAATCTCATGGCACGTTATTTCAGACGTCGTAAGTTCTGCCGCTTTAAAGCGGAAGGCGTACAACAAATCGATTACAAAGATCTAGCTACTCTTAGAAACTATGTTACAGAAAGTGGCAAAATCGTACCTAGCCGTATTACAGGTACTAGCGCTAAATACCAGCGCCAGCTAGCAACTGCTATTAAGCGTGCTCGCTACTTAGCCCTTCTTCCATACACTGACTTACATAAGTAAGCAGCGGATTAACAGTTTTTAAAAGGTGTAGAAACATGCAAGTTATTCTACTAGATAAGATCGCTAACCTAGGTGGCCTAGGTGACCAGGTTGTTGTTAAATCTGGCTTCGCACGTAACTTCCTTTTCCCGCAAGGTAAGGCAGTTCCTGCAACTAAAGCAAACATTGAAACGTTTGATGCTCGTCGCGCAGACTTAGAAGCGAAAATCGCTGAACAGTTAACTGCAGCACAAGCACGCGCTGACAAACTAGAAGCATTAGCAGAAGTTACTTTAGTATCTAAAGCTGGTGACGAAGGTAAGCTATTCGGTTCAATCGGTACTCGTGACATCGCTGACGCTATCTCAGCTGTTGGTGTTGAAGTTGCTAAATCAGAAGTTCGTTTACCTCACGGTACTATCCGTGAAACTGGCGAATTCGACGTTGCAATCGCAGTACACTCAGACGTAACAGCTACTATTAAAGTAATCGTTATTGCTGAAGCTTAATTTTTAATTAAGCCCAAAAAGCCGTGCTTTTAGCGCGGCTTTTTTGTATCTAAAATTCCTCTTTAATACCCATCTAATAGCTCTATATAAAATTATTTAACTATTTTTATTATTAGTTTAAACCTTTCTTGTCTGTCTTTGCGTCTTAGTAATCAATACACTCATTAATACACGTTTTTAAATAAAAATAATTAAAAGGCGACATCACGGATGTTACACACAAAACCCGAGCACACGCCCCTATGCGACCTTGCACTCATTGAGCGTGTTAAAGCGGGGGATCAAAATGCCTATAAGGCATTATATGAGCTGCATATAAAGCGTGTTTACGGTTTATGTTTGCGCTTATTGGCCGATGAAGCGCACGCTGAAGATGCCGCCCAAGAGGTGTTTGTGCAGGTGTGGCATAAAATAGCGCAGTTTGACGGGCGCTCACAATTTTCTACTTGGCTATATAGCGTAGCAAGCAACATTGCGATTAGTTATGTACGCAAGCACAAAAGCTGGTTAAACAAAGTTGTGAGCATAGAACAAAGCGGTATGGATGAGCAAAGCGTGCAAAGTTGTAAGGGATTAAACGGGTTAGATAAATTAATTGTTCGCCTACCAGAGCGCGCCCGTATGGTGTTTGTTTTATATGCTATTGAAGGCTACCGCCACGAAGAAATAGCCCAGCAATTGGGGATGGCAGTAGGGTCGAGTAAGTCGCAATATCATCGTGCAAGGCAGTTATTACAAGAGTGGTACGAGTATGAGTAAACAAAATTTTGATGACTACTTAAACGAGTCTTTAAACAATTTAAATAAAGACATAGCGCCCAATAAAGCACTTTGGCAGGGCATTGAGCACGCCATAGTTACAGCTAAGCCACTTGCTGTTAAAGCGCCATTATGGCCTAAATTGAGCGCTATTGCTGCGTGCAGTGCAGCGGCGTTATTAGCAATAAATATATTTATGAGCAATAACGAGCCAAGCCAAGTGGCTGCTATGAGCGATTATTTTAAAGCGCAAAAGCAAAGTTTATTAGTGCAGTACAAAAACCAAGATGCACTTACCAATAACTGGCAAGCACAGTTACAAGAGCTTGAAGAAGCAGAGCAAGCAATTAAACAGGCACTTGAAAACGAGCCACAAAATCAGGCATTACTGACCATGTTGGCGCAAGTTTACCAGCAACAACTCGACTTAATTAACAAGGTGCATGCACCGCGTTGGCAGCAAATATAGGGGAATAATATGAAAGCAATTTTACTTGGGCTGAGCCTATTACCACTGAGCGTTTTAGCGGGCGAAAAAATAGATAAGCAAATAGAGGTGCCAAGCGGCGGCACTATTTTTATTGAAAACCAACGTGGCGATGTAAACATAACCGGCTGGGATAAAAACGAATTTAAAGTCTCCGGCGAGCTTGATGACAAGGCCGAAGGGTTTGAGCTTAAAACGACAGGCGATAAAACCGAATTTATAGTAAAAATGCCACGCAATTTGGGATGGGGTAACAATGGAGATGGCTCTAACTTAACGGTATTTATGCCAAAAAGCAGTCGCTTAGAATTTGCTGGCGTAAATGTGTCAGTGACTGCAAAAACACTTAAAAAAGGCGCTGAGGTTGATGTTGTTAATGGTGAAATTACGGTAAATGACATTAGCGGCACTGTTAAATTAAGCACCGTAAATGGCGATGTAAACGCACAGAACTTAAGCGGCAATATTCAATTTGAAACCGTAAACGGTGAAATAAACGATAAGCAATCAAGCGGAGAGCTGCGCTTTAGCGCCGTAAATGGCGATATTAAATCAAGCACAACCGCAAACGACGTACGATTAGAAAACGTAAATGGCGATATCGATTTTACATTATCGAGCATTAAAAGCTTACGTATTAATACTGTAAACGGCGAAGCTGAAATACACATCAGCGAACTGCTAAAAGGGGCTGATGTTCGCTATGAGTCGGTAAGTGGTGATGCTGATTTTTACTTCCCGCAAAGCGTGTCGGCTCAGTTTGAGATTAAAGCGCACGCCAACGGTAAAATTATTAATAAAGTTACCAGCGATAAAGTGACTAAAGCTAAATATGGCCCCTCTAGTGATTTAGAGTTTAGTGCCAATGGTGGCAGCGCAAGTGTTGAAATGGATACTATAAGCGGGCGCATTGAGCTGCGAACTAAATAAGCTAATTAGCGTTAATGATTACAAAAAGCAGGAAAAGATTTCCTGCTTTGCTATTTGCACAGCCCCGCCAAGTCGATAGAATAGAGCCATTCAATTTTAGTACTGTGAAGTTATGGCCAAACCAGATAAGCAAGTCGATACCCTTAAAGTTCCTCCCCATTCAATAGAAGCTGAACAATCTGTTTTAGGTGGCTTAATGCTTGATAACCAAGCTTTTGACCGCGTAGCAGAGCTGGTTGTTGCGCAGGACTTTTATACCCGCACCCATAAGCTTATTTTTGAAGCCATGACCGCGCTTGCTGAAGTGGGCGATCCGATAGATTTAATCACAATTTCAGAAAGTCTTGAAAAAAATAACCAACTAGCAGGCATTGGTGGTTTTGCGTATTTGGCCGAAATAGCTAAAAACACCCCAAGTGCTGCGAATATCGATGCATACGCCAATATTGTGCGTGAGCGCGCGGTAGTACGCGAAATGATTGGCGTAGCTAATGAAATAGCCGAAGCTGGTTTTAACCCAGAAGGGCGCACCAGCCACGACTTATTAGACTTTGCCGAGAGTAAAGTATTTAAAATTGCTGAGCAACGTACAAAAAGTACCGAAGGCCCGCAAAGCATTCATAACATTCTTGAAAAAACCGTCGATAAAATCGAAGAGCTATACCAGTCGCCGCAAGACGGTGTAACCGGTGTAAGCACTGGGTATGCTGATTTAGATAAAATGACAGCAGGTATGCAGCCTTCTGATTTAATTATTGTTGCAGCACGTCCTTCAATGGGTAAAACCACCTTTGCGATGAACCTTGCTGAGCACGCCGCAATGACGCAAGACAAGCCTGTGCTTATTTACTCATTAGAGATGCCCTCTGAACAAATTATGATGAGGATGTTGGCATCACTTGGTCGTATTAACCAAACTAAGGTACGTACTGGCCAGCTAGATGATGACGATTGGGCGCGCCTTTCATCAACTATGGGGCTGTTGATGGAAAAAGGCAAAATGTATGTTGATGATGCATCGGGGCTTACACCTACCGATGTGCGTTCACGTGCAAGACGTATAGCGCGCGACCACGGTGGTATTAGTATGATCATGGTCGATTACCTTCAGTTAATGCGCGTACCTAGTTTATCAGATAATCGTACTTTAGAGATTGCCGAAATATCGCGTTCATTAAAAGCGCTCGCTAAAGAGTTACAGTGCCCGGTTATTGCGCTTTCGCAGCTAAACCGTACGCTAGAGCAACGTGCCGATAAACGCCCAATTAACTCAGACTTACGTGAGTCGGGTTCGATAGAGCAAGATGCCGATTTAATCATGTTTATATACCGTGATGAGGTATACAACGAAGACAGTACAGAAAAAGGCATCGCCGAAATTATCATAGGTAAACAGCGTAACGGCCCAATTGGTAAAGTGCGCTTAACCTTCCAAGGGCAATTTTCTCGCTTTGATAATTACGCGGGGCCAGCAGTTGATGATGAATACTAATGCGCCTAGCCACTGCCGAAATTAACCTAACCGCCCTTGCGCATAACTTATCGCAGGTAAAACGTTTTGCGCCAAATAGCAAAATAATGGCGGTATTAAAAGCCAATGCGTATGGGCATGGTTTAGTAAAAATTGCCCAGCACTTAAATAGTGCTGATGCTTTTGCTGTTGCCCGAATTGATGAAGCCCTCGCACTGCGCGCCGGCGGTTTAACAAAGCCAATAGTGCTGCTTGAAGGTTTTTTTAATAAAGCCGACTTACCTATTTTATTGGCTAATAATTTTCAAACTATTGTGCACGACGAAAACCAGCTTGCAGCAATAGAAAATGCCACCTTAGATGCGCCAATTACTTGCTGGCTAAAAATAAACACCGGCATGCACCGATTAGGCATAGCACCGGAGCAGTTTGACGCATTTTATAGTCGCTTGCAGCGCACACCCAATGCTAAAAGCACCATTAATTTGATGACCCATTTTTCGTGTGCCGATGATACGCACAATACTAAAACGGCGCAGCAAATTAGTTTATTTGATACGCTTGTAAAGGGCATAGACCAAGCACATTGTTTATCAAACTCGGCCGGTATTATAGCTTGGCCAGCAGGACACGGTGATTGGATACGCCCAGGACTTATGCTTTATGGGGTGTCGCCAATGGCAAACTGCACAGGGCAAGAACACAATTTAAAGCCGGTCATGCGTTTAACCACAAAGGTGATTGCAGTGCGTGATGTTGCCGCACACGAGCGTGTAGGGTACGGAGGCCGTTGGCAAAGTGATAAACCGACCCAATTAGCGGTAGTGGCTATGGGTTATGGCGATGGCTATCCGCGTCATGCCAAAGAAGGCACACCGGTTATGATTGCAGGGCAGCGTTACGGTATTGTAGGCAGTGTGTCTATGGATATGATAAGCATTGATATAGGCGAAAACGAGCACAATGTTAAAGTAGGCGACAGCGTTACAATGTGGGGGCCGGAGCTTCCGGTTGAAGAAATAGCCCACTGCGCCGATACTATCCCTTACGAATTACTGTGTAATATTACACCGCGCGTAAGTTACGAGTACCAGCGATAGTTAATAAGTGATATTTATTCTTTAATAAAGTAAATATCACTAAAGCCCATACGGGCAAATTCTTGGTCACGAAAGTTACGTACAGCCGAAGAGCCTTTTGAGGTCATTTCTATTTGGCGTACCATGTTTAAGTAGTTGGTTAAATCAATACCTTCGGCAGCGGCAATAGCTTGATACATGTCGTGGTATTTGTCTTTTGCGAAGTTAATTTCGCGCGGTTGGTTTTTAAATGTATAGGTTATTCTGCGTGCCATAATAAGCTCAGCTAATTGAGTGTGAGTGTAATTTTACACTGTATTGAACTGGCATTGAACGATTTGTTGAAATCAAATAATTAAAAGTAGAGTTTAAAATGAAATTATCAGTAGAGATCAGTAAATACCCACTTCATCAAGATTACATTCCGTTTATTAAGGGCTTTATTGACCGTTTGAACGAATACGACAACTTAAAAGTGATCACCAATACGCTTTCTACGCAAATTTTTGGCGATTACGATTTAGTAATGCAAGTGCTAAACACCGAAATTAAACGCTCGTACGAAGAGTTTGGTAAGGCTATTTTTGTTTGTAAGTTTTTATCTGGCGATTTATCTCCAGAGTAATCGCCTTTATTTAACGTGTATTAAAAACGGTAACCGCACACATGGATTTTTTAACACAAACCTTAAGTGGTTTTACAGCAATGTCGCATTGGGAATATATTGCGGTAGGGTTGTCTATTGCTTATTTGTTACTGGCAATAAAAGAGAGCCTATGGTGCTGGCCTGCCGCTTTTTTTAGCACGCTTATTTACACCATAATGTACTGGAATGGCGCGCTGCTTATGGAGTCGCTACTTAATTTTTATTACATGTACATGGCTGTATTTGGCTGGATGGTATGGCGCAAAGGCAAAGCAGATAATATTAGTATTACCTCATGGTCTACACAACGCCACGCCATTCTTATAGGCGCTACGAGCTTAGCGGCCATTATTATTGGCTATGTAATGCAAAACTACACCCACGCCGATTTTGCCTACCTAGATAGCTTTACAACCTGTTTTGCGGTGGTAACCACGTATTTAGTTGCTAAAAAAGTACTCGAAAACTGGCTGTATTGGATTGTTATTGATGCGGCCTCTATGTATTTGTATTACGAAAAAGGCTATTACCCAACGCTCGCGCTATTTATTTTTTACACTATTATGGCCGCGTGGGGATTTAAAACCTGGTACGAAGAGTACGAGCAAAGCCAAGCTAAGCCATTAGCGCAATTATAACGCATGTACCGTAATCCAAATATTGCCGCGTTATGTCGTGAGTTTGTGGCACCTGAGCACGTGCTACAAACCACTAAATTAGTGAATGGTTTAAGTAACGACAATTACCTAATAAAAACTGCACAGCAAAACTACTTATTAAAATGCTACAAATCGCATTGGCCTAAAATAGGGCTACAAGCCCAAACTGCACTTAGCCAGCATAACGTTTGCCCTAAACCCATTTGGCTCGATAAGGCTAACAGGCGAGCTGCATTTCGCTATATTTGTGGTGATATTGCTACTAATAATTACAGTATTGACCTAGTTGAGAAGTTGGCACGCGTTCATAGTTACCCTCTAGCTACACAGCCAATGGATATTGCAAAAGAGCTTGCGTATTACGCTACTAGCAATATATATCAACAGCACAGCCGCTTAATTGAAGATACGCTAAGCGCCATTAGTGACATGCCCTACAACAGTGGCTTTTGTCATAACGATTTAGTTAAAGATAACCTAATAGTAAATTCAAGAGGCATGTATTTGATTGACTTTGAATATGCGCAAACAAACGACGTGTATTTTGATTTAGCGGCACTTGCGGTTAGCTTAGAGCTAAATGCGCACGCAGAGCACACTTTGCTTGAGCAATATAGCGCCCAGCAAGTAATACCCAGTGAGTTTTATTGCGCTTATGACAAGCTACGTTACTTTAAAGTGGTTTTTTTGGTGTTATGTATAGGGTGGTATGAGCAGCGCGACATAAATAATAAGGCAAGCACATTACGCGCGCAGCTAAATAAGTTATCAAGCGAAATAAAAGGTTAAAGCCCGCCAAAACGCGCGGCAAGCTCTTTGTACTTTGCTACTTCGTCAGCATCAAATTGGGGTTCACCGTTTTCATCTTCAGACTTGGCAATAAGCAAGCTCTCACGAGCAAGGCGTTTTACCCGCTCGGCTTTTACACCTAAAAACTCAGCCACTTGCTCAGTCGACATTAAACTCATAATTACATCCTCTATATAATCCGTAAGCATTCAGAACATGTTGCCAAACGGTTACTATTTTTTTATCGAATACCAATAAATAGCTTGTTTTTGGCTAGTTGTGAAGTGTTTTATCAAAAACAGTTTGATTTATAGGCATATAACTCAATGATGCTGGTATTTATTTAAAGATCTCTTTATTATTGCCAGTGCTAAAGCATTGATATCGCGAGTTAGTGTTTTGGCAACAAATGTGCTCTTGTGGTGAAATGGATATCACGTGGCCCTCCGGAGGCTAAGTTCTAGGTTCGATTCCTAGCAAGAGCGCCATTTGCTTTTTATTGTTTTCCTGTTTACGTCTACCTTCATTTTAGTAGTCCTTTATAGTTATATGGTATTGCCCTCAACTCAAAAAGTAGACTTTTAGGGTTAAATAATGCTATTTAGTAGGCATATTTAATTGTAGAAAACGCTTCTGCCATGCTCATCGCGTTACCCATTTCAGAGCTCACCCCAGGTATGTTTGTTGACAGTGTTACCAAACAGCATGAAGGGCTCAACAGTATAAAAATAAAAACCAGTGGCTTAGTGCGAAACCAGGCAATTATAAAACGCTTAGTAACCGAAGGCGTTTTAGAGCTGCTTATCGACTTTACCAAAGGCGATGCCGCCATACCCGATAAGTACAAACCTAAGAGTGCGCCGCCACAAAAGAGCACCACTTCAAGCAGTAAAACAAAACCACCCGCGGTAAAACCTGCGATTACCCTTGAGCAAGAATTTGCCAAAGCCAGCATTAACTTTGAGCAGCATAATCGCAAGCTGCAAGCTTTGTATGGCGATGTAACCACAGGGTTGTCGGTTAATTTAAAGGTGATTGATGAAATGGCTAACGATATAGTCAGCTCGGTATTTAGAAATACCAGCGCAATGACCATTTTAACCCGCATAAAAGACAAACATAGCTACAATTGGCGGCACATGATTAACTGCGCTATTTTCACCGCCGTATTTGCTAAATATTTAGGATACAAAGAAGAAGCCGTGCAGCAGCTTGCTATGGGCGCGTTACTTCACGATTTAGGCCAAGCTAAACTCCCGCAGGGGATTATTTCTAGGCCAAGTAAACTCACTAGCAGCGAAATGGATATTATTAAACGCCATGTGGCTCAAGGTTTAGGTTTGGTTAAAGGTGAAAAAGGCATTACCCCCCTAATACTCGACATGATAGTTAACCACCATGAGCGACTAGATGGCTCAGGTTATCCGCGTGGTATTACAGCTGAAAAGCTTAGCCGCCCAGCGCGCATTATGGCAATTGTTGATGTGTACGATGCGCTAACAGCAGATAGACCGCATCAAGAAGGGGATGAACCCATTAATGCGCTGCGTTATTTGTTGGCTAACAAAGAGCTATTTGATGCAGAGCTAGTACAGCACTTTATTAAATGTTTAGGGGTGCACCCAGTAGGCACTATTGTTAAATTAACTAATGAGCGATTAGCTCTCGTGCTCGAGGGCAATAAATCAAATCCCATCAAGCCTAAAGTTAAGCTATTTTATAATGCTAAACACGGGCACCACGTCACCCCTAAAGACTTAGACTTAAATGAGCCTGATCAAAGTATTAAAATAGTGTCGAGTATCAAGCCACTCGACTATCAAATTAATTTGGCTCGTTTGTTAAAAGAGCACTTGTTGAATTAGCTTTTTTACAGCGCTTAAGTTTTTCGCGTTTAGCAGAAATATAAGCGCCTAAAAAACAACTCGCCATTAACGTTAGCCATAATAATGTTCCTTGCTGTACATGCAGTGCAATACAGCAAAAAGCTAACGACACTAATGCATTTAGCATGGCCCCTAACCAGTAATGGTTTACGGGGTTATCGCATTGGCCGGCTTGTGTGCAGGCACAATAGTTTGCTTTATAAAAACAAAACACACTGGCGCCACAAAAAATGAGCCCTGCAATAATAAGTAAAATGATCACCTATTTGCTTCCTTTGTGATTTTGTAATGAGTTTAAAATGCAGAGAATTACAAGTCAATCTAAGTGATAATTAATTACAATTAGAGTATAAACTCTAATAGCACATTTCTGCTCCGATGAGTTTTAAATAGTTGTTAAAATGTAGTTAAAAAACGTGTTTTTTGGTGTTTTTTGTCGCTTTGTTACAGTTTTTTATAAAAAATTAAGGTAGTGTAGCCAAGTTTAAAATCCTAATAACAACACATAGATACCCAAACGCTTGTTTGGTTAAGGACACAACAATGAA
Organism: Pseudoalteromonas sp. 2CM37A; assembly: GCF_023161885.1. Lineage (NCBI taxonomy): Bacteria > Pseudomonadati > Pseudomonadota > Gammaproteobacteria > Alteromonadales > Pseudoalteromonadaceae > Pseudoalteromonas > Pseudoalteromonas sp. 2CM37A. Next base: position 98,745 of record NZ_JALNTJ010000011.1, on the reverse strand, counting down.
ATTTTCTAAAACTCTTATTGCAGCTTCGCTTGCATTTGTTTCGGCTGATAGTTTTGCTGCCGCGTTTCAATTAGCAGAGCAAAACGCGTCAGGTTTAGGCCGTGCATACGCTGGTGAAGCATCTATCGCAGATGATGCGTCTGTTGTTGCTCGCAACCCTGCATTAATGACTTTATTTAAAGATAAGCAACTTAGTGTTGCTGCTATTGGTGTAATTCCAGATGTGAGCTTAGAAGGAACACAAACCAATAACGGTATTGATCCAAGTGCCCTAGATGATGACAGCATAGCACCAAGCGCAGTAGTACCTGCCGCTTACTTTACTATGCCGTATAACGATAAAGTATCACTAGGTTTTGGCGCGTTTTCTAACTTTGGTTTATCTACAGAGTTTAACGATGACTACGTAGCGGGCCAAATTGCAGGCGAGACAGAAATTTTCACCGTTAACCTTAATGCAAGCGTTGCTTATAAAGTAACTGAGCAATTTAGCTTTGGTATTGGCTTAAACTACATTTATGCAGATGCAACCGTAATCCGTAAAGTAGGCGCTAATACAAGCGGCTTTGATTTTGGTGCTGATGCAGTAAACCTTCAAGGTGACGACACAGGCCTAGGTTTAAACGTTGGTTTAATGTACCAACTAGACGAAAATAGCCGTTTTGGTTTTAACTACCGCAGCGAAACAGACATCACATTTGAAGGTGATTTCTCAAATGACTTACCAGTAGCTGTAGGCGGCACTGGTGGTGCACAACTACCGGGTTCTGTAGAGCTAACGTTACCAGCTATTGCTGAGTTTTCTGGTTCTCACCAGTTAGATGAAAAACTTGGCTTACACTACAGCGTATTATGGACAGGTTGGAGCAGCTTTGAGTCACTAGAAGCGCAAGTAACTGCACCAACAGGCGACAAGTTTGTTGCTTTTGAAAAGCAAGAGCAGTTTGACGATGCGTTTCGTTACTCTATCGGCACAGATTATCAATACAACGAAGACTTACTACTTCGTGCAGGTGTAGCGTTTGATGAGTCGCCAGTATCGCAAACTCACCTGTCTATCTCTATTCCTGATACAGACCGTTTTTGGTTCTCGTTTGGTGGTAACTACACTATCGACACGCAATCAAATGTTGATTTAGGTGTGAGTATTATTCGTGGTAAAACACAAACATTTACTGAAGCTGATGAGTCAGGCAGTGAGTGGGGCTTTGAGTCTAAAGGCCACGCTGTACTTGTTGGCGCTCAGTACAACTACAAGTTTTAATGTAGCTGTGCCTTGTGGTTAATCGCAGGGCACAAAAAAGCCGCTTACTTTAACAGTGAGCGGCTTTTTTAATGCCTGCTAAATTGCTTTAGCAGGCAACTAAAATTATAAGCTTTCTATTTTAGTTTTTTGCTCAAGTAGCTTGGTTTTGGCATCAGTGAATTCAGCTAATTTAGCATTTTCTTTTGCAAGTACTGCTTCTGGTGCGTTATTTACAAACTTTTCGTTAGCCAGCTTGTTTTGCACTTGGGCTAGGCCTTTTTCTGCTTTTTCGAGTTGCTTGTTAATACGTGCAAGCTCTGCTTCAACGTCAATTAAGCCCGCCATAGGGATCATAATTTCAAGGTTGCCAACATAGGATGTTGCACACGCTGGTGCATCGTCTTTGTTTTCAAGCAGGGTGAACGATTCAAGTTTAGCAAGCGAGGCAATAAATGACTCGTTTTCGTTAATACGGCGCACATCATCGCCTGATGCGTTAGCTAGCAACACGTTAAGTGGCTTACTTGGGCTAATGTCCATCTCACCACGAATAACACGAATTGCTAAAATAAACTGTTTAACCCACTCTAAGTCGTCCATAGCTTGGGCATCAACGTTTGCTTCATTATAAACAGGGAAGCCCTGTACCATGATGCTGGTGCCTTTAGTTTCAAGCCCTGCCAGTGGTGCAACGCGCTGCCAAATAGTTTCGGTAATGTATGGCATCATTGGGTGCATTAAGCGCAGTAGGCTTTCTAGTACCGTAATGAGTGTATTACGTGTACCACGTTGCTGTGCTTCATTGCCTTTAAATAATACCGGCTTAGTCAGCTCTAAGTACCAATCACAGAACTGGTTCCAAGTGAATTCGTAAAGTGTGTTAGCGGCTAAATCAAAGCGGTAGTTATCAAGGTGCTCAGTGTAGGTTTTAACCGTTGCTTCAAACTGACCTAATATCCAACGATCGGCTAACGAGAACTCTTTTTCAGCATCGTTGAAGCCACAATCTTGCTCTTCTGTGTTCATTAATACGTAACGGCTTGCGTTCCATAGTTTATTACAGAAGTTACGGTAACCTTCTAGACGATTCATATCCCAGTTGATATCACGACCGGTTGATGCCATTGCTGCAAGGGTAAAGCGAAGCGCATCGGTACCGTGTGCTTCAATACCATTTGCAAATACTTTACGCGTGTCTTTTTCAATTTTAGCGGCAAGTTTAGGCTGCATCATGTTGCCAGTACGCTTTTGTACTAAATCTTCAAGCTCGATGCCGTCAATCATATCTAGAGGGTCAAGTACGTTACCTTTTGACTTAGACATTTTATCGCCGTTGTCATCACGTATTAGGCCAGTAACATACACTGTTTTAAACGGCACTTGCGGCTTACCATTTTCATCTTTTATAAAGTGCAGCGTCATCATGATCATACGCGCAACCCAGAAGAAAATAATATCAAAACCCGTTACTAACACGTCAGACGGGTGGAAGGTTTTTAAATCATCCGTGTTCTCTGGCCAACCTTGCGTTGAGAACGTCCACAGCGCAGATGAGAACCAGGTATCAAGTACGTCTTCGTCTTGGTTTAGCGTAACATCATCGGCAATGTTGTTGTCGCGGCGTACTTCAGCTTCATCGCGGCCAACGTAAACGTTGCCTTCGCTGTCGTACCAAGCCGGAATACGGTGACCCCACCAAAGCTGGCGTGAAATACACCAATCTTGTACGTCGTTCATCCACGAGAAGTACATGTTCTCGTACTGTTTAGGAACAAACTGAATATCGCCATTTTTAACGGCATCTTTTGCAGGTTCTGCAAGTGGTGCAACACGTACATACCATTGGTCGGTAAGGAGTGGCTCAATGACCACACCAGAGCGGTCGCCGTAAGGTACAGTTAACGCATGGTCTTCGATTTTTTCGAGTAAACCAAGTTCTTCAAATTCTGCGATAATCGCTTTACGCGCAGCAAAACGGTCTAGGCCGTGTAAGCGCTCAGGAATTGGCGCATCAAACTCAAGCTCTTTACCGTCAAAGGTGTATGTTTCACCTTGGCTAAGAATGGCTGCGTTTTTATCGAAAATATTGATCATTGGCATTTTATGACGCTTGCCAACTTCGTTATCGTTAAAGTCGTGTGCAGGGGTGATTTTTACACAACCCGTGCCTTTGTCTTTATCAGCGTGTTCATCTGCAACAATTGTGATACGACGATTTACGATAGGCAGTAAAATCTCTTTACCAATTAAATCTGTGTAGCGCTCGTCATCTGGGTTAACCGCCACACCTGAGTCACCTAGCATGGTTTCTGGACGTGTTGTTGCTACGACAATGTAGTCTTTGCCGTCTTGTGTTTTAACGCCATCAGCAAGAGGGTAGCGCAAATTCCACATGTGGCCTTGTTTGTCTTTGTTTTCAACTTCAAGGTCTGAAATAGCTGTGTGTAATTTTGGATCCCAGTTTACTAGGCGCTTACCGCGATAAATTAGGTTTTCTTTGTGAAGACGTACAAAGACTTCTTTAACCGCTTCAGATAAGCCATCGTCCATCGTAAAGCGTTCACGGTCCCAATCAACCGATGCGCCAAGACGACGAAGCTGTTTAGTGATAGTACCGCCAGATTCGTTTTTCCATTCCCAAATTTTATTAATAAAATCTTCGCGGCCTAAATCGTGACGTGTTTTACCTTCTTCAGCGTGTAGTTTACGCTCCACCAACATTTGCGTTGCAATACCCGCGTGGTCAGTACCTACTTGCCATAATGTGTTGTTACCTTGCATACGCTTAAAACGCGTAAGGGTATCCATTATTGTATCTTGGAAGGCGTGGCCCATGTGCAAGCTACCGGTGACATTTGGCGGCGGGATCATGATCGAATACGGTACGCCTTGGCCAGATGGCTTAAAGTAGCCTTTTTGTTCCCAGTCTTGGTATAGCGACTGTTCAATATCTTGCGGATTGTAGGTTTTATCCATTACACAGAACCTTAAATAAGTACTTAAATTAGTTGGTTAGCTTTATCCTAAACGGCTAGCTATTAATCTCTTGCGTGCTGATATTGGCACCAAGTTGGCGCAGCTTTTTAAAGCGCTCACGAGCGGCTTGTTTAGCTACAGACTCTACTGGTACAAAATCAAAAACTTGGCTAAAACGCCTAATAAAATCAGGCAGGTTATTAGCTAAGTTAATTAAAACGTTACGTTTGCCAACAGGAGGCGTGGTGCCTATTTCTACTGGTGCGCCGGCTTTAGGGCCTTCGCCTTGCAGGTTATGCGGCACAAAACTGTCCGGATCAAATGCCCAAATGGTTTCGTCAATGGCATAGGCGGTATGTTCGTTATCTACAAAAATAAATACACGATGCCCTAATCGATACTGCTCTGCGGCAATTTGAGCTGCTAAAGCAAAATGATCATCAGCCTGCGCTTTAGATTCATCTTGTTGCTTTAGAACGAAAAATTGAGCATTCATGTTCATTGTATCGGGGTTTCCCATGACATTGAATGTGCACATAGTTGATACACATAAATTAAGAGGCAGATTTTGCCATATAACGGGGTTTGCTTCAATTAATACACAGATAATTGCAGCAATAAAAAAGGCGCCAAATGGCGCCTTAATACAAGTTAAATAACCTAAGCTCGGGTTAAAATATTTTTGCCTTATGGCAAATAAATTTAATGCTGTTAGCGCTAAAAATACCTGCTGAGTGGCTTTTCTAAATAAGGCTCAGGTTAATTAGGCTATTAGTCGTGCGTAGCTTCGCTTACACCCGCTCGGTTTAATAAATACTGAGTAAGCATAGGAACAGGGCGACCCGTTGCACCTTTTTTAGCGCCACTGCGCCACGCGGTACCGGCTACGTCTAAGTGAGCCCAGTTATACTTTTTAGTAAACTTAGATAAGAAACACGCTGCAGTAATAGTACCAGCAGAGCGCCCACCTAAGTTTGTAAAATCGGCAAATGGGCTATCGAGTTGATCTTGATAGTCATCCCACAGTGGTAACTGCCATGCACGGTCGCCACTTTGCTCAGACGCTTTTAATAAATCATGCGCAAGTGGGTTGTGGTTTGACAGTAAACCTGTTGCGTGTGCACCAAGGGCAACAATACATGCGCCTGTTAGTGTTGCTACGTCAATTACTGTATCTGGGTCAAAACGCTCAACGTAAGTTAACGCATCACATAATACTAATCGGCCTTCGGCATCAGTATTAAGCACTTCAACGGTTTGCCCCGACATTGTTGTTAAAATATCGCCAGGGCGGTACGCGTTAGAGCTTGGCATGTTTTCACAGCCGGCTAAAACACCAATTACGTTAATAGGTAGCTGCATTTGTGCCAGTGCGCGCATAGCGCCAATTACACCGGCTGCGCCGCCCATGTCGTATTTCATTTCATCCATGGCTTCGCCTGGCTTAATTGAAATACCGCCCGAGTCAAACGTTAGGCCTTTACCTACTAGCACAATAGGCGCTTGCTCATCGCTTGCACCTTTGTAGTTAATAACCGACATAACCGATTCGTTATCACTGCCGCGACCAACTGCTAAGTACGAGTTCATACCTAGTTCGGCCATTTTTTCTTCGCCAATAATATCAACGGTGATGTTGTCAAAATTGCTAGCCAGCTCTTGCGCTTGTTCGCCTAAATAAGCAGGGTTACAAATATTAGGTGGCATGTTGGCTACGTCTTTACATAGCTTACTACCTGCGGCAATGGCTAAACCATGCTCAATAGCGCTTTCACCAATGGTCAGCTCGCGACGCGTTGGTACGTTAAACACAATTTTACGAAGTGGACGACGAGGGTCTACTTTTTTGCTTTTTAGCTGGTTAAATGTGTATAGGCAATCTTGTGTTGTTTCTACCGCTTGGCGAACCTTCCAGTAGGTATCACGACCTTTAACGTGTTGCTCTGTTAAAAAGCACACCGCTTCCATTGAGCCGGTTTCGTTTAAGGTATTAATTGTTTTAGAAATTATTTGCTTATATTGCTTATCATCAAGCTCGCGCTCTTTACCACAGCCAACAAGCAATACGCGCTCGCTTAAAACGTTAGGTACATGATGCAATAATAACACTTGCCCCGGCTTACCTTCTAGGTCGCCACGGCGTAGTAAATTTGAGATATAACCATCGCTGATTTTATCGAGTTGTTCACCAATGGGGGATAACCTACGTGGTTCGTAAACGCCAACGACAATACACGCGCTGCGTTGTTTTTCTGGGCTACCACTTTTTACGTTAAATTCCATTGTTACTCCTGGTTGTGAGTCATATACGTTATTAATTGGGGCTAAAAAAATAAAATCTAGTCTTCGCTACGTAACTTATGTAGGGATAATCTTAATTTTAGCTGATTTTTTCTGACTCTTACTGTGTAATTGAACTTTATATGTTTAAGGGCTACTAATGCAACAATATATCGTGCACTTAGGTAGGATAATTAATTTTGTTAGCTTATAATAACGACTTATTTACCAGATAAAACTGGGTAAAATAGCTACTTTATTATCAAATTATCACTATTGTAGTGAAATTCTATGTTTAACAGGGGCGAGCATTGCTTATTTTTCGTTATTTGACCGCTGAGGTTTTAAAATCGCAGGTCGCCGTATTTTTAACTTTAATGACCATTTTTGTGTCACAAAAGTTTGTGGTTATTTTAGGAGATGCTTCTGAAGGGAGCATTCCTGCCAAGTTAGTATTATCGATGATTGCGCTTAAACTGCCGCAATTAGCTTCGCTGATCCTGCCATTGAGTATATTTTTGGGCATTATTTTAGCCTACAGCCGTATTTACGCCGACAGCGAAATGACCGTTCTTAAAGCCTGTGGGGTGAGTGAATGGTATGTGGTACGCGTTACTTTAATTTCGAGTGTGGGTTTGGCTATATTAGCAGCCTCTCTTACCATGTACCTTGCGCCGTGGGCGAGTGAGCAAGAGTACCAATTAAAAGAGCAAGCCAAAGCCGATGCGGGCTTATCTGCGTTAAGGGCTGGGCGGTTTCAACAAACCGGTAATGAAAAAGCCGTGGTGTTTATTCATAACATTGAAAACGGCGGTAAAGAGCTTAACAAAGTATTTGTAGCGCAACTGCCGGATACCGAAAAAGATGACCTTGCACGTTTAGTGTATGCCGAACAAGGTGTGGTGGTAGAGGCAATAAACGGTGAGCAACAATTAGTGCTAACCGATGGTAAACGCTACGAAACCGATGGCAAAACACCGGCTCTTAATTTAACGCAGTTTGATGGCTACAGCGTACAAATACGCGAGCAAGAAATAGAGCATCAGCGCCGTAAATTAGAAGCAATACCTACTAATCAACTATTGCCACTCAATACCTCTGAATCTATAGCCCAGTGGCAGTGGCGTATTGCAATACCGCTTTCTATTCCGTTACTAACGTTAATAGCAGTACCGCTAAGTGTGGTTAATCCGCGCCAAGGTAAGTTTGCTAAATTAGTGCCAGCCATTAGCTTGTACTTAGGTTACTTTATCTTACTCAATGCTGCAAAATTTGCCGTAGAAGATGGCAAAATACCGCCTTCAATTGGTTTGTGGTGGATTCACTTAAGCGCTTTATTTATAGGTAGTTTATTAATTATAAAAGGTCGCCCATTGGGCGCCTGGCTTAAAGCCGTTGTAACAAAACGGGAGTTAAGCGCATGATGAAAACACTCGATTGGTACTTAGGCCGCAGCATTTTACAAACCACCGGATTTGCTTTGTTAGTGCTAGTAGGGATTAGTACATTAATTAAGTTTATTGATCAGCTAAAGTCGGTTGGTCGTGGCAGTTACGATTTAATGACCGCAACGCTTTACACCTTTTACAGTATGCCGGGCGATTTAGTTATATTCTTCCCGATGGCGGCGCTTATTGGTGGCTTAACAGGCTTAGGTGCACTGGCTTCAAACAGTGAGCTGGTGGTAATGCAAGCTGCGGGTATGTCGCGCTTGCAAATTATAGGCTCGGTAATGAAAACCGCCGTGTTTATGGCTGTGTGTATGATGGCTCTTGGTGAGTGGGGCGCACCAGAGGCGCAACAACACGCCAAAGAAATGCGTAATCAGGCAATTTATGGCGGCGATGTATTCAATGCACAAAAAGGCGTATGGGCTAAAGATGGCAACAACTTTATTAATATTGAAGATGTAGATCAAAACGGCCGTTTAAACGGTGTGCACATGTATCAATTTGATAAGTCACTCGATTTAACTCAAATAACCAAAGCTAAAGTGGCCATTGGTCGTGATGAAGGTTGGCTATTACGCGATGTAAACAAGGTTCATATTAGTGATGAGCAAATAAGCAGTGAACACATTGATGAAGAGTTTTACCCTTCGCAATTAACGGGCGAAAAGCTTGGTGTTGTATCGGTAAAGCCTGAGTCGCTTTCCTTTACAGGGCTTTGGTCTTACTTAGGGTATTTACAGCAAAATGAGCAAGATACCAGCACCTATGAGCTGGCCTTGTGGCGTAAGCTAATGCAGCCTGTGTCTGTTGCCGTAATGCTACTGGTTGCACTGTCGTTTATATTTGGCCCGTTACGTACCGTTACTATGGGTGCGCGCATCATTATGGGTGTAGTAACGGGAATTGTATTTCACTTAATAAATGAGATATTTGGCCCTGTGGTAATGGTTTATCAAATACCCGCTATTATAGGCGCGGTACTGCCAAGTATACTATTTATAGGCTTTGCTACGTACATGATGAATAAGCGGGTATAGCCGTTATAAGCGCTTATTTAATACTAAAAAGGTGACCTATGGTCACCTTTTTTGTTTTTATAACGCGTTATTTAAAAACTATTACCAATCAGCTTAATTAAGTGATCAATTTTGAGGCTGGAAAAACGTGTTGATAGCTAGGCAAAAAATCGCTATTTAGTTGCTCTCGGCAGTTGCTCCTGCATTGCTCTACCTTATGCATCCATGCAGCCGTAAATGAGCATTTTTTAACGCAGGTAGCGACAAGTTAGCCCAGCAAAATAATTAAGTATTATTGCGCATTGGTATAAATAGGTATTAATCTAGCTCGCGGTAAATACGTTTGTTTTCTTCTTTTGTAAGAGTAATTACCTCAGTTTTTGAGACATAGTCTTGCAGCGCTTTTTTGTTTTTAAAATCAATTAATACCACAAGGTTACCTAAACCAAGCAGGGCGCTTAGGCTGCGAACAATAGACTGCGGCCAACTAATTAAGCTTCCTTCATTAGTTTGTACTTTTAAACGCCATGCGCGCATGCCAATAGTTTGCCCGCTTTTAGTCCAAAAATAGCCAAAAAATACTAAAGTAACAATAACAAGTAGGGCGCTTCGAATACTCGACAGCAGCAGTGAATCTTGAATAAGTGCCGATACATCTTCAGCACCATTTAAACTAATAACATCAAGTGAAATAAGCCCTTGTACGGCAAACAAATAGAGCACAACCGTTAACATAGCAAACGCAATAATAGCTAACGTATCATAAACTAACGACGCAAAACGACGCCAAAAACCAGCTCGTGGAAACTCACCCGACATAAATACACTCTCACTGTTAATATGCGCGCTAGTTTAGCAAAAAAGCTCACAAATACTAAGCGCTATAGTTCAGTGATATACCTTGGCGTTACTATTAGCTGTATTTAATACTTCAACCAGTAAACGACATTTTGCACAGGCTGTCTAAATGTTAAGCGGTTGATCAGGCTAATGTCATAAAACGCTTGCTGCCACCCCTATTGTTTGTATAATGCTTGGCATAGAGACGAAGGCACATAAATAATCCTGAGCTCTAAAGTGGTTTTTCTTTATCTTCTCGTGTTTAGAAGGTTAAAGAAAAATGACGCCAGCGTGATGAAATTGGTATACATGGGGGATTCAAAATCCCCTGCCGAAAGGCGTGCCGGTTCGAGCCCGGCCGCTGGTACCACTTTTTATGACCCTAACCAAATTGGTTAGGGTTTTTTTATGTCTGAAATTTGTGTTGGGACGGACTCGAGCGCCACTCAGAGTGGCGCTAATATCAGTTACAGTCCGCCCGCAGGGTGAGAGTGTACCGAAACGAAGTTTCGCAGTTACTCGCAGTGAGTTAATGGATTAACGATGGATACTGCATCAAGGATGAGCTAATTACGCTTACTTCATTAAAATGGGCTTATATGAGCTTTACTTAGCACTGCGCACGCTTATTTGCCTTCTAAAAACGCGATGAACTCTCCAGCCGATACATACCAAATATCATCTTTATTTGAGATTGTCTGAACGAGCTGCTCGGCGTAATCCCAGTTATTATTTTTAGTGTTTTTATCAAATTCCCACGAATGGCCCCAAATCATCATTACAGTGAGCTTATTGCTTTTAAGCGCTATATATTGCTCTACTAAAGGCATTGCTTTTGAGTGGTGAACGGTTGGGTTCCACGCCATGTAGTTGGTAGGGAGCTCAAAATTAAGGGTGTCGTTTACTGTTCGGGCATTAGTAAAGCCCGCTTGCTTTACTAATTTCATAGCGGCTTTATCGTAAGAGCCTAAAGGGTATGCAAAAGAGTGTAAGGAGCTGCCTTTTAAGAGCGATAAAATGTGCTTATCGCGGGCTAATTGTAATTTTAATTCTGCTGTATCTAAGCCCGCAAAGCCCGGATGTGAGTAACTGTGGCTTGCTATTTCATGGCCTTTATAAAGTGTTTTTACTTCACTTTGCTTTATATATTCGCCTGCTTTACCGGTAAAGGTTTTCATCCACGGTAGCTTTTTAGAAAATAAACCTGAGTTTAAGTTAAACGTGCCAACTACCTGATACTTGTTAAAAAGCGCCACCAGCTTTCTGTCTTGTATAACGCCATCGTCGTAGCTAAAAATAACGGCTTTAGTGGCACCGTTAGGGTAGCCTTTTAAAGGTGCTTTACTGGCTGCACACGTAAAGCTTGCCGCCATTAATATAGCAATTAATAAACTCTTCATTTTAAGGTTTTCATTATTGATGCAAGTTGTTTAGCCCAAAGGTCATAGCCTGCCTTGTTTAAATGGGTGCCATCGGTCGTGAGCGTTTCATTAAGCGTGCCTTGAGCGCCTAAAAATGCGGTGTGCAAGTCTATATAGGTAAAATTTGCGTGCTCAATTGCTTTAATTTGTTGGTTAACGGTTTGCGTCATTTGCGTTATAAAATCGCGATGATCGGGCAAAATACTCTGTACATAAATTTGTGTATTTGGGAGTGATTTATTGAGCTGAGTCACTATTTTTTCGATATTTTCACTTACCGATGCTAAGTCTTTAACTTGCTTTATATAATGGTAATTAAAAATATCGTTAACGCCAATTTTTAAAAATATAGCTTTAGGAGGGGCTGCTTTTAATTCGTTTAAACGCGCTAAAACACCGTAGGTCATATCGCCACTAATACCGCGGTTTCTTACGCGTAGGTCGTTAAACCGAATGCTCCAATTTAGCCCTTGCTCTGTAATGCTATCACCAACAAAAACAATATCGCCTTTGCATAAAGGTTGTAGCTTAAAATGGGCTATACGCTCAGCATAATGTTTTTTTAGCCATTGCGATTGAAAAGGAATTGCCTTTTCGGCATTAGCTTTAAAGCTTATTAATACAGCACCTATAATTAATGTGCCAAGTAGAAAAGTGATGTGTTGGAGTGTGTAATTACTTGGTTTATAACTCATAAAAACCTGCGCTTATAGACATACTAACTTAGCAATGTATATATAAACGCCGGTTTTTGATACGTGTTGCATTCGTATTCAGACTTTGTTTTTAAACCCCCTTTTTATTAAGCCTAATAGTTTAGCAATCCCTAAAGTAAGTAGCATAGGTACGCCTATTAAAATAAGCTCTTTTACAAAGGGTAAAATGTACATCAAAATAGGGGCTATTCTCGGCTTTTCACCCTCAGCTGCACCGTGGGAGTATCCCTGTTGATTTATTTGTGCGGCCCAGTCGGTGAGCTCTAAACTAACCAGTAAAAGGCTCACTAAAACAGATACAACTAACACAATGCAGGTGCGGGTTTTCCACTGTTGTTTTAGGTGCTTCATTATTTAGCCTCCTTGGCAAACATGCGTTTAGTAAGTTTTACTATCCAAGAAAAATTAAGCGCTAAATGCACACCTAGCATGGGCATAATAAAGGTGGCTGAATCGTGATGTATTTTCGACCAAAAGTCTTGAATGTTTAAACTAATATTAAGTGCGGGTAGTAGAGCCACCGACACTAAAAAGCCACTCACAAATACTAATAACATCATTATATAAAGTAGGTAATCCCACACTATATTAAAGCGCTCACGTGCTGTTATATTGGCAAATAAACGGCCAAAACTGCGTGTTACCCAATCCCAATGTAGCAATAAATGTATAACAAAAGGAATAATAAAAAATAGGCTAAACCATTCGTGTAAAGGGATGCCAGTAGCTTGAGGTGCACTTACTAGCATAAAGCTAATAAGCAGTAAGGTGTCCATTACATAACGGAACTTTTGTAAGTTTTGTTTCCAATCAGACATTATTGACCCTGAAATAATTTATTTATAATACCAATCCGCATAATTAAGTGAACTATTTTGAGGATGGAAAAACGTGTTGATAGCAAGGCAAAAAATTCGCTATTTAGTTGTTCTCGGCAATTGCTCCTGCATTGCTCTATCTTCTGCATCCATGCAGTCGTAAATGAGAGTTTTTTAACGCAGATAGCGACACGTTTAGCCCCTAAAAATGATTAAGTATTATTGCGGATTGGTATGGTTGACGCTATTTAAGGTACGCCCCCCTTAAACAGCAAAAGGCTCAATAAAATATTGAGCCTTAAATCATGAGCAAGTTATTAAATTAAAAAACGTAAGACGCGCTTAATTTAACATTACGACCCGCTTCGTAATCTTGCACTGTGTCGCTTGAGTATGAAGCGTGAGAGTAATACGTTTTATCAAAAATATTCTCAACACCTAAGGTCATGCTTAGTGCTTCAAGCTGGCTTGGTAGCCACTGCATGCTGATGTTATGAACCTGATAACCCACTTTATGAATATCAGCACCGCTTGATACTGAGTCATCAGTTCTGTTAACTAGGCTGGTCCAGTTAAATTTCAAGTCGTATTTTGGTACTTCGTAGCCAAGGTTTAGTGAAATGCTATCACCTACTTCATAACGCAGTTGCTCGCCTGTCTCTAGTTGTTCAGAGTCTGACTTAGAGTAACTTAAACGCGCACTAAATAGCGCTTTACGCAGTGAAAGCGTTGATTCAAAACCATCTATATCGTAATCACCCGAGTTTTCATAGGTACCAATAGGGCGACCTTTACCAATTGCCCAGTTGTCTATGTAATCTTCAATACGGGTTTTAAACAGGTTTAATGAAAAACCAAATGAGTCTAAGCCCATAATATTTTGATCTTTAAAGGCAAAACCAATGGCGTTATTTACACCGGTTTCTGCTTTTAGGTCTTTATCAAAGTTAGTACTGTAATCAACATAGCTTTCACGCAGGCCAGGACCTTGAAAAAGTTCTGTTGAGCTTGCGTTAACACTCCAGTTATCGTTAATTAGGTATTTAGCCGCTAAACCAAACGTTAACTCGTTCCACGATTTATCTAACGAATCGTTAGTACCGGCTGAGTACATATCTACTTTAAAGTAGTTGTAACGCACGCCAGGGGTTACAAATAACTGATCGGTTACAGCGATTTCGTCTTCAATATAAATAGCGTGAGAGTCGGCAGTGTCTTTATTGGTTTGTACGTGGTTTTCGATACGTTTTGATACCTGCTCATACCCTTCGCCGCCGTAGCGTAATGTATGGTTAAATCCAGCAAGTGCAATTTTAGATGTTGCAAGGGCAGTGTAGCCCGTATGCTCAGAGTTACCCTCAGTTCCTAGTGCAATATAGCTTAGTTCGTTGCGATAAACGCTAGCGCGTAGGGTAATGGCATCGCCTTTATCTAGCTCGTAGGCAAGTGAAGTGCTGGTACGTGTGTAGTCAATATCTTCTGTTTGCGCGTCTGAATCTTCAGCAAAGCCAGCACCAAAGTTGGTTTTTACGTAGTAATCGCCTTCATCGTTATATCTGTCGTATGAGAACACTAAACGGTTACTCTCGTTTACATCCCAGCCGAGCTTGAAGATGCCATCTACCGTGCGGCCTTCGTTACCTGTAACTTCTTTACCATTGCCGTTTTCAAAGTTATTTCTGTCGGTGTAGGTGTAGTAGGCAAGGGCGTCTATGTTGTCGGTTAGCTGACCATATACCGCAGCAGAGCCACCTGCGTAATCATTAGTACCTAAGTTTGTGTATAAGCGCGCGCCAAAATCTTCACCTGGCTCTAGTAAATCTTTAGCATCTTTGGTTTCAAAGGCTACACCACCAGAAAGGCCGCCAGTTAGCACCGAGTTAGTCCCTACTTTTATATCTACTGCTTTTAAAATATCAGCATTAATAAGTAAGTTTCCTGAGTGGTGGAACATATTATTGTTTTGGCTAATACCATCAACAGTAATGTTGAGGTCTAAATCGTCAACACCACGAATATTAATACCTTGTACAATAGAGTGCGAGCCACCTACGTCAATACCAGCTTGGTCACGGAGTAAATCACTTAAATGGTTGGCTTGTTTTCTTTCAATATCGTCTTGTAATAGCGAGTCATTAGTAATTGTTGTGCCCCATACTTCAATGGTTTCAGAGGTGTCGGGAGCTTGTTCCGCTAAGCTTATGAATGACATACCAGTACACAAAGTACCAATAACAACGTTAAGCGCGTGCTTATTAAATGGGAGCGTGTTTTTCATGGTGAGTATGTTTATCTAATTTTAATATTATTAAGAATGATTCGTATTAAAACGTTCACTGCCTTAAATGGCAATTTAAAATACATACCCTACATGAATAACAGTTATTTAAACTTCAAATACTTTATTTTTTACAAGCTCTCTAAACCATTGACATACAGGGTCATTATGGTGGCGTTGATGCCAGTATAAAGCCACTTGTGCATACTCTGAGCTAAGTTCTGGGGGCGGGGTTCTGGCAACTACGTCATGCTGTTGGCACACATCTGCAGCAAAATGATTGGGCACATAAAATATTAAATCAGTGTTGTCAGCAATGCTGCCAATACTGTAAAAGTTTTTTAAGCGTATTGGTGTCGCTATATTATCAATGCCTAGCGCAGCAAAATTTTGTGCAATAGTTAATGCTTTTTCACCCTGAATTGATATTTGCCCAAAATTACAATCACGCAATAAATCAACGCTTAATTCTTGTTTAGCCAGCCTGTGGGAGCGAGCCATTACTAATTTAAACTCGCGCTCAAACAACGGCTGTTGATATAACTTACCCTCTGAATTAGCGGGCTTGTGGCCAGTAATCACAAAGTGAGTATCGCCTTTAAGCAAATCAGAAAACTGCGGCTTAGGCAGGGTGTCTATTTCAAGGGTGATATTAGGCGCTTGCTCGCGAACATCTTTAATTATTGTTTTTATAAATAAATGCATTTGCGGCGGTAGGCCAAACAGTTTTATGGTGGCAGTGCTGGTTTTAGGGTCGAAGGTTTGCTTGTTAACCAGTGTTTCTACCATATTTAAAATAGAATTTAGGTCTTGCTGAATTGATTGCGCTTTTGGTGTTAGCTCATACCCTCCAGCCATTCTTATTAATAATTGATCGTCAAACAAGGAGCGTAATTTACTTAACGAGCGGCTTATAGAAGGTTGGCTCATGCCTAAAGTTAAGGCGGTATTGCTAATATGTTTTTCGTTTAAAAGCTGCTTTAAAATAATAAGAAGGTTTAGATCGAGCTGATTTAAATTCATAGTTAGGTTTGCAAGTTATCAGTATTTCAAGCCATTATCCTAGCACTTAATTAGTTAGGTAGGTAAAGATGTTTATTTTTCAGGTGCTGAAATAGGCTTAATTGTTTTAATATGATCTAAAAAATTTTAATTGCCTTATAAACACGGTTGTCGCTAACGCGAAGCGTTGGAGTTATAGGCTTGATGGTAAGAATACCATTGTAAAAGTATCAGGTAGTTTAGAGGTTAACGACTCACAAAGTTTAAAAGCGTTTGCTTTAGCAAGCCAAGGTGTAGCGCAATTACCTAATTTTTACGTTAACCAAGCACTTAAAAGCGGTGAGCTGGTAGAGGTGCTAAGTGAATACGCGCCAAGCCCGCTGCCTATTAATTTACTTTATCCGTCTCAACGTTTGTTAAGCCCAACTGTTAAAGCTTTAGTCGATTATTTAGTAAACCACTTATCTCAATATAAAAGTAATTGGTAAGCTAGTTTCTAAACCAGTTGGTGGTAAATTTAATAAAATGGCTAATACGTGCTGATTCGTTAATTAGCTGAGGGTGAATTAAATACACATCAGATTGCGGATACTGTAACTGCGTTAATAGCGGCTTTAAAGTGTGCGCGTTAATTTCTAAATCTACTAAATACTCCGGGGTGTATATAATTCCTTGACCTTGCAGTGCAAGGTTTTTAAGCATGTGGTTATCGTTAATGCTTAGCTTTCCTTCAAGCTCAATGGCCCTATCGGAAAAATGCCACAGGCTAAATTGCGTGCTGGTTAAACAGCTATGCTTTAATAAATCTTCAACGTCGCTTGGCTCACCATTTTTAGCAATATAATTAGGCGAGGCACAGCACACCTGTTTATAACTAAATAGCTTTTTGGCAATCATGTTTTGGGGCGGATTAAGGGTTGATCTAAATGCAATATCGTAATTGCTTTGAATCAAATTGTGAGGGGTGTAGCTGCAGTCTATATTAAATTTAACATCAGGGTACTCTTGGTTAAATTGCTCGCAAATAGTTAGCAGGTATCTATTGGTAAATTGGCTCGGCGCGGTAATTCTAATGTTGCCGGCAATAGCCTCGTGTTCATGGGCTAAGGTTCGTTCAAGCTCTAATAATGTGCTTTTAATATTTCCCATACAACTAAGCACATGCTTTCCTTGCGGGGTGAGCTTTACACTGCGGGTTGTGCGAATAAGTAGGGCTCTTTGGTATTCTTTTTCGAGCGCTTTTATTTGCTCAGACAAATACCCTCGGGAGATCCCAAGCGCTAAAGCTGCCTTTGAAAAGCTTAAGTGTTTGGCTACTTCGTTAAACAAAAATAACCGTTCAAATTTTTTATGTTCTCTCAGCATTTAAATGAGCACTGTGTTTTTATTGTTTGTTATAGCAAATAATGAGTTTTATTTTTAGTATTTAGTTGAATAATTTAATCGGTAAACTACGAGTCACTCTTTTTTAATACCGATAACTCATGACCAATAAAACTATTTCTCAATTTATACCCAATGCTAGCGAACTTATTTATGGCTGTATGGGCTTGGGTGGTGGCTGGAATAACAACCCAATAACCAAAGCCGATATAAACCAAGCACATACAGTAGTAGAGGCAGCGCTTGAAAATAACATTAATTACTTTGACCATGCTGATATTTATACTTTTGGTAAAGCAGAGCAGGTATTTGGTGAAGTTTTAAAAACGCGCACCGACCGTGATAAGTTAATTATTCAATCTAAATGCGGTATTCGCTTTGCAGATGAGCATGGCCCAAAGCGTTATGACCTTTCAGGACAGTGGATAGAGCAAAGTGTAAATAAAAGTTTAGCGCAGCTAAAAACAGACTACTTAGATGTACTTATTCTGCACAGACCCGACCCACTCATGTGCCCTCAGGAAATTGCTAGCACTTATAAAAAACTAAAAAGCCAAGGCAAGGTACGTTTTTTAGGGGTGTCCAATATGCAGCAACATCAAATAAAAGCCATTCAACAAGCCCTGTCAGAGCCACTTATTTTGAATCAAGTAGAAATGAGCTTATTAAAAAATGACTGGGTTGAAGAGGGCATATATGCTGGTAACGCGCAAGGCGCAAATATTAACTTTACGCCGGGCTTAATCGAGTTTTGCCAGCACGAGAATATACAGCTGCAGGCGTGGGGAAGTTTATGCCAAGGGTTGTTTTCGGGTGCTGATATAACCGGCGCTGAAACCCGTATTAAAAACACGTACCAATTAGTACAAAGCTTAGCTGCGCAGTACGAAACAAGTGCAGAAGCCATTGTACTGGCATGGTTAAACAGGCACCCTACAAACATTCAATCTGTTATAGGGACTACTAACACTGCGCGTATTAAAGCGTGTGCACAAGTAAACAAAATACAATTAACGGCCGCTCATTGGTATGCACTTTACGAAAGTGTAAAAGGTTGCGAGTTGCCATAGTTTAGTAAAGGAGCACTAAAATGATAAAAAACACACTAACAACATTTTTACTAAGCACTGTAGTGACATTAACGGCCTGTAAAAGTAATCAGCCACCAGCGGCCGATAACGCAAACACTGCAAGCACTGATAATTATTTACAGCGCGATGTACGCGACGATATATTTTATTTTGTATTACCTGATCGTTTTAATAATGGCGATCCGCAAAACGATAATGGCAGCAATGAGCATGCTATTTCGGCTGGTGGGTTAAATTTAACAACCACCAGTGGTTTTCATGGTGGAGATATAAAAGGCATTGAACAAAAGCTCGACTATTTAGAAGCGCTAGGGGTTACAGCAATTTGGATGACGCCTTTATTACGCAACCAAGCGATTCAATCAGACGGTGTTGCGCACCATGGTTATTGGATTGTCGATTTTAGCGAAATAGACCCGCATTTTGGTGGGAATGCTTCTTTAAAAAAGCTAATTGATGCAGCTCATAAAAAAGGCATTAAAGTATTTTTTGACATTATTACTAACCACACAGCCGATATTATTCGTTACGACGAATGCCACATGCCAAACGGTCAATTTAAAGCAGGTTTAACGCATTGTGAGTATAAAGCGCTAAATAACCCTAAGCCGTATAGCCCATTTATTCCTGAGCACTTAAAAAATGTTAAGTACCCAAAGTGGCTAAACAATGTCGATTATTATCACAACCAAGGCGACAGCACCTTTAGTGGTGAAAGCTCACTTAATGGTGATTTTAACGGCCTAGACGATTTAAAAACAGAGCATCCGCAGGTGGTGAGCGGCATGGTCGATATTTATCAAAATTTAATAAAAGAGTTTAAGCCCGATGGCTTCAGAATCGATACCGTACGCCATGTAAATCTCGAGTTTTGGCAAACATTTACACCCGCTATTATTGATTACGCTAAAGCGCAAGGGATTCCAAATTTTCATGTGTTTGGTGAGGTGTACGACCCTAATCCTAAAAACCTAAGTGTATTTACTACAGAAGGTAAAATTCCATCGGTGCTTGATTTTGCATTTCAAAAAATAGCAGCCGATGTGTTTTTTAAAGGACAGAACCCAAACGCCATTAGCGAGCTATTTGCACAAGACTCACTATATCAAGATGAAGACAGCCAAGCCGATTTACTTATGACCTTTTTAGGGAACCACGACATGGGCAGACCTGGCTTATTTATAAACCAAACATTTGATCACGAAAGTGATGAGCTTAAATTAAAGCGCAGCCAATTAGCGCATGCATTTATGTTTTTATCTCGCGGTATACCGGTTATTTATTATGGCGATGAACAAGGTTTTACAGGCGATGGCCACGATATTGATGCACGCGAAGATATGTTTGCATCAAATGTTGCAAGCTATAACGACAATAACCTTATAGGCACCACGCAAACAACGGCCGATAATAACTTTAACCAGCAGCACCCATTATTTAAAACTATTGCGCAATTAAGTAAGTTACGAAAAAATCACGAAGGGCTTCGCCGCGGTGAATACAACGACTTATTTTTTGCTAAAAACACTGGCATGTTTGCGTTTTCACGCACAGTAAAAGGTGCAGAGCAGGCGTATATTATTGTGTTTAATAGCGAAAAAACGCCACAAACAATAGAGTTTAATAGCCCGTATAAACACTTTTCGCCGCTTGTAGCTGCCGAGCAACTTGAGCAACAAAATGGCAAGTTAACGGTCACTTTAAAAGGGCTAAGCTATAGTGTGTATATTGCTAAATAATTAAGGGTTAGGTTAAGTAAAAGCCAGCTGCTAAGCTGGCTTTTTTATGCCTTAAAGGTTATTGCTTTAAATCTATGGTGTATAGCGCAAAACCATTTTCGTCTGTTTTAAGTGGTGAGGTAGACGCAACAGCAGGGAGTGTTTGTGCAATAGTAGCTACTTCATCAAGCGGTGATGTTCTAAACACAACGTTTAGCTCTGTGCTGGTGGTCACGGTGCTAAAGCGCCAGTTATTATCGGCCGAAGGGTCAATACTGCCCGTGCTACTTTTAGCGGCTTCGCTAATAATGTAACTACGCAGCACACCGCGGTTTTCATCTGGGCCTTCAAATGTTTCACGGCTAGTACCGTCAATCGCCGGGAAGTTACCGCCGCCCGATGCACGATAGTTATTAGTTACAATTAAAAACTCTGCCTCTAAATCTATCGCTTCACCTTGGTATTGCAAGTTAGTAATGCGCGAATTGTTTTCACTTATTAATACGCCATCGTTGTCGTATCGTTTTGGCTGAGTGACGTCAATTTCAAAGGTAACGCCGTCAATAATATCAAAGTTAAAAGTAGGAAAAGTGGTATCGAGTAGGTTTTGCTCAGCGCTGCTGTTTACATCAATCTGATTAAACTGACCTGCAGAGCGTTCAAGCCACTCTTTAACATCGCTACCTGTTACTTTTACCATACGAATAGTGTTTGGAAACACATACAAACTAACGGTATCTAGTAGGGTAATATCGCCTGCTTTTACATTGGTGTAATCTTCAATACCATTGCGCCCAGCTCTAAAAGGGGCTGCTGCCGAAAGCACGGGTAAGCCATCAAGCTCAGTGCCTTGAATAAATGCTTTACCCCACGCTATTTGTGCATCTGATACTATTTGAATTGACGGGTCGTCTTGTACCAAAGCAAAAAAGCTATAAATTGGGTTTGAAATTTCAGCAAATGGTTCGCTCACCCAATCAATCGTTGCTTGGTGTTCAAGCTCAATTGCGGCAGCTACATCGGTATCTACAGCAGCTAAATCAACAAAGTCGCCGTTTTCATCTGTACCACTAATGGCGCGGGTTTCTACTTTTGAGCTGGTTACTTCCCAGCCGCCTTCATCGTTTGGCTCAACAATTAAATCAATAACCCCTAAGTTATTGCCAAAAAAGCCAGGCATAACAGCCGGTACGCCATTAAGTTTACCGTTTACGTTATCAATACCCGCCGATTCATAGCCATCGTACGACGAATCACCCGGAAACAAACGGTGGTTATGACCAAACAATATGGCGTCTACGTCATCTACTTTAGACAGGTAAAGGGCCGTATTTTCAGCAAGGTCTTCTTGGGCGCTGGCTGTTAACCCAGAGTGTGGAATGGCAATAATAATATCGGCGCCTTGTGCTTTCATTTGTGGAATGAACTTTTCAGCAGTAGCAACAATATCTTTAGCAATGACCTTACCTTGTAAGTGCGCGCTATCCCATTGCATAATTTGCGGTGGGGTAAGGCCTAAGTAACCAATTTTAATTGTTTGTTCGTTGCCGTTTATATCAAATACGGTTTTATCTTGAAGGTAGTACGGTGTGTAACGGTTTTCATCGTTGCTGTCGTCATCATCACCATCATCAACGTATACATTGGCATTAATATACGGGAAGTCGGCACCACTTAATGTGGCATCTAAAAATGCTAAGCCAAAATTAAATTCATGGTTTCCTAAGTTAGCAACATCGTAATCAAGCAAGTTCATTGCTTTAAAGGCCACATGGGTTGCGCCATTTAAAATATCGTCTTTACGTACAATCGCTTCGTAATCGCCAAGCGGGCTGTTTTGAATTAAATCACCATTATCAACAAGTACACTGTTTTGCACTTCATTGCGGGCTTCTTTTATAAGGGTAGCGGTGTTAACAAACCCTAAGGTTTCTGAGGGGGCTTGTGCAAAGTAATCGTAGTTAGATAAATACATGTGTATGTCGGTTGTTTCCATTACGCGCAAAGTAACCGGTGCAGGCTCTGGTGTTTCTACAACGACAGGGTCGTTATTATCGTCATCATCAATGTCGCAGCCACTCAATGCGAGTGCAATAGTCAGTGCCAATGTTGATTTTAAAACGTGCTTTTTAGCGATTCGATTTTTCATAGTCATTCCGTGTAATTTAAAAAGAGTACAGTAAAAAAGATTTATTAAAGTATGATGAATTAAAATGTGAATCCTGATTTACATTTTTAGGTGGTGCTATTACAGTAAACAGTGTTTTAGTATTACTTTCAAACTTGTACGCCTTAGCGCTCGTAGTAAAAAAATAAATTTAAAAATGGTGTAGGCTATAACTCAACAGCACTTTTCGATAACACTAAATCGGTTGTTGGGCTTCATTAAAATAATAAAGGAAATCAGGATGAAAAAATCATTACTTTCGGTGGCATTAGGTTTCGCTGCACTTGGTGCGTTTAACGCGCAGGCAAACCTTGATCAGCACGTTAAAAATGTAGAGCAGCAGGTAATTGAATGGCGACGCGACTTTCACCAAAACCCTGAGCTTGGTAATCGCGAAACGCGTACCGCAGGCATTGTGGCTAAACACTTAAAGTCGTTAGGTATGCAAGTACAAACCGATATTGCTTACACCGGTGTTGTTGGTATTTTAAAAGGTGCAAAGCCTGGCCCTACAGTAATGCTACGCGCCGATATGGATGCACTACCGGTAACAGAAAAAACAGATGTGCCATTTAAATCAACCAAAACCACAAATTTCCGTGGCGTTGATGTAGGCATAATGCACGCTTGTGGCCACGACACGCACGTAGCTATGCTAATGGGCGCAGCCGAAGTATTAGCAAATATGAAAGATGAATTGCATGGCAACATCATGTTTGTGTTTCAGCCTGCTGAAGAGGGCGCACCTTTAGGCGAAGAGGGCGGTGCAGAGCTAATGCTTAAAGAAGGTATATTTACTAAATATAAACCTGACGTAGCCTTTGGCCTGCATATTACATCGAGCCTACATACGGGTAAAATTGGCTATCGAAGTGGGCCGTTTATGGCCAGTGCTGATCGCTTTGAAATAACCGTACATGGTCGCCAAGCACATGGCTCAGCACCGTGGACAGGCGTTGACCCTATTGCTGCCGCTGCGCAAATTGTAACGGGCGTTAACCATATTGTTAGCCGCCAAGTAAATATAACCAAAGAGCCTGCTATTGTGTCGTTTGGTAAAATTGCCGGTGGTGTGCGTAATAATATAATTCCTGAAGAAGTTGAAATGGTTGGCACTATTCGTAATTTTGATATGGATAATCGCGCGCAAATCTTTGAAAATATTAAAACAACCGCTACACATATTGCTAAATCATCGGGGGCAACGGCCGATGTGCATATTCACGAAGGTTACCCAGTAACGGTTAATAACCCTGAACTTACTGCGCAAATGTTACCTAGCCTTGAAAAAGCAGCCGGTAAACAAAACGTGCAAGAAATGGGTAAAATAACCGGCGCAGAAGACTTTTCGTTTTATGCCCTAGAAATACCTAGTGTATTTGTATTTTTAGGTGGTACGCCTGACGATCAAGACTTAAAAACGGTAGCAAGTAACCACTCACCTTATTTTTATGCCGATGAGTCATCGTTTAAAGTGGGTACCAAAGCGCTTAGCCAATTAGCGGTAGATTATTTAAATAGCCAAAAATAACGACATAACTACCCAGCGAGTAATGTAATTGCTGGCTGGGTATTGTTGTTTATATTAACAAGCTGCACAGTACGTGCGTTTACAACTCAACATGTTTGAATTTATGTCTGAACACCCTTTTTTGGCGCCTAAGCAACAACGCAGCCAACAAACCCAAGAAAAACTAGTAAAAGCGCTGCATCACAGTTTAAAAAGTAAGTTTTTTGAGCACATAAGTATAAAAGAGCTGGCCGATTACGCCGAGGTGTCGGTAGGTACGTTTTACCGTCGCTTTAAAAATAAAGAGTCGCTGCTGCCTATGCTGTATCAAGACTTTGGTATTGCATTAGATAACTGGGTAAGTGAGCTTGAGGCGCAGCACTATAAAAACTTAGACGATGTAGTTAACACTTTATGCCATAAAACCTATGTGTTTTTATCATCACAGCAGGGGGTATTTAGAACCCTGCATTTAAATTCGCGTTTACACAGTGAGTTATTAGGCAGTGATAAACACATAAACAGGCGAGTAATTTATCAGCGGTTAGCGCAACTAATTAGCCAAACAGATACCAAAGTGAGCGAAACGGCGGCAGGTACTGCAGTATTTTTAATTGTCAGTTCATTGCTTGATAAAGTGCTGTATCACGATTTAACCCCTGCGATAGCCTGTGATTTATCGGCGCAGCAATACGCGCAAGAACTACCTAAAATTATTTTAGCTTATTTAGGTTAAGCACCTTTAAACATACTCAAGGAGAGTAAAATGAAAATTACCGGAAGCTGCTATTGTGGTGAAATTAAATACCAAGCTCAGTCGCAAAATAATAACGTACTTGTATGTCATTGTAGCGATTGCCAACGCATGTCGAGTGGGCCATTTAGAGCCGTAATTATGGCTGAGCCAAACTCGGTGGTATTTACTAAAGGCGAGCCAAAAGAGTATGTTAAAACAGCACAAAGCGGTAATAAACGCGCACAAGGTTTTTGTGGTACGTGCGGCACTACACTTTACGCAACCAACGAAGCAAAAGCCGATAGAGTGTATGGCCTGCGCATAGGGGCCGTTGATCAGCGTGATGAGTTTACCCCAGCTGCGCAAATTTGGTCGCAATCAACGCTTACATGGCTAAACGATTTACACCAAGTGCCGGCTTTTGAAACTACGCCTCAATCATAAGCGCAATGGGCGCTGAGTAAATAAAACGCCTTATTAGCCATGCCTTGCTAGTGGGAGAGTCTCACTAGCAGCTATTTAAATTACCCTTCCTTTTGTATTCTTTTTTATATTTAAATCTGTTTATTGTTGCTTTAGAGCGTTTTTTTAACGCGAGTGATTAAGTATTTATAAGCTAAAGCGCTTTGTGAATTATTTTCATATTTTATTGAAATATATGCCTATGCCCCCCTTTATAAAAACACCTTTCCACTTTTTAAAAATATAAGCTTTTGATATTTATTAATAAATATTTGATTTTTAGCTGTACCTATTTGGCTTGTTATTTGCTGATAAATTCTTATGGACTGCATATTTATTATGAGGTGAAACAAATGAGAATTTTATCTACAAGCGAAGTGGGGGCTGAATTAGAAGCGGCCAAATCACGTTTAAAAAAACTACCACACTGGAAACTCTCTGAAAAATTAGCCTTAGAGCTGCGCTTAAAGCAATTAAGTGCTTATTTTAACGATTACAAAAGTTAGCGCTTAATTTATTAGCGTAATAGATACGGAAATTAATACCCTTGTTTAAAGCGGTTTTAAATAAAAATGTGGCTAAGGAAGAATAATGAAAAGCAAAAGATACTGTAAAACTGCCATTGTGTTAGTAACTTATCACTGCAATGAAGGTGTTATAGATCGGGTTAAAGAAATACAAAAATACGCCAGTAACTGCATCATAACCATTGTTGATAATTCAACGCAAAAGTACAAACAAAGGTATAACTTACGCCTAAGGTTAAAGGCGATTGACCCAAGCATTATTTATATTGATCACCAGCTAAACTGTCGGTTTGCGGCTTATAATGTGGGGCTGCAGGCTACGTTGAGTGACTTTGTGGTTTTTCGTACAGATGATGACGTATTTGATGAAAAGCACACTTTTAAACTAATAAACGAAGGCTTTGAAGAGGACTTTGTTTTTACTCCTTATTACTTTGATAACACAAAGAAAGTAGATCGCACCTATCAAAGGCCGCTGGAAAGCATAATATTTAAAAAAGATTCTTTATTAGAGTTTTTACCCTTTGAAACAGCGCCAAGCAGTGATTGGCAGTTAATGAAAAAAATGTTTACTGCAAAAAGCAAAAAGGAATCGCCATGGGTTCTTTTGTATAAAAAGCCGCACGGACGCGAGGAGCTTGCAGTATGAAACTTGCGATTATAGCTCACCCTCGATTTCCTATTAAATCGCCCTATGCTGGTGGGCTAGAAGCCTTTACTGGTGCACTGGTTGAATACTACCAATCAGTGTATGAGGTTACTTTGTATGCTCACCCAGACAGCGAGGTTAACTGTAATTTAAAATCGTTTCAGATAGATAACAGCCAATATCAACAATATCCCGATATAGTTGAAAACGATTTTATGCTCAAGGTAATGGCCGATATAACTAAAGAGCAGTTTGACGTAGTACATAATAACTCTCTTAATCCCATCCCCATATTGTGGGCCAGTAAACATAACATTCCCATGTTAACCACATTGCATACGCCGCCTTATTCAAAACTTAAAGCGGTTGTGGGGCTGGCTTCTTACTCGCCGTTTATACACTTCACCGCAGTGTCGCATTCTTTAGCTGAGGCGTGGAAGCCTTTTATAAACGATAAAGTAGAAGTTACTTACAATGGTATAGACCTTAAACGTTGGCAGGTAACAAAGAACCCTCAAGATTATGTGTTTACTTATGGCCGAATATTACCGAGTAAGGGCATTGATATAGCAATATCTACAGCGCAACAAATGGGTATTGCTATTAAATTTGCCGGCCCCATCGCAGATAAACACTATATGGATGATGTAGTACGGCCTTTGCTAAGACCCTGCGATAGCTATTTAGGGCATCTTGATCACCACAGTATTAAACTCCAATTAGCAAATGCCAAAGCTGCTGTATTTGGCACCCGCTGGGATGAGCCATTTGGGCTTTCTACTTTAGAAGCTATGGCAACAGGTACGCCAGTGGTGTCGTTTAATCGTGGTGCGTTTGCTGAAATAGTCAGTGAAGGGGCAGGCGTACTGGCTAAAGGTAATAACGTAAACAGTTTAGCTGCCGCGCTTGAAGCTTCTTTTTCGTTAAATAAAAATGATGTAATTAAAAGCGCGCGTAATTTCCCTATAGCTAAAATGTGCAGCGAATACAGCAATATATTAGGGAGAATTGCATGAGAATACTAATGGTCGCAAGCCCTATAGTTTCTTTGCGACAACCTTTTAAGGGGGGTACAGAGGCCTTTGTTGCTAATTTAGCTAACGCACTTTGTAAAAAAGGGCACACTGTTGATGTGTTGTGTAAAGACGCTGATGAAGAAAACGAGTTTAACATTTTACAGTTAGATGAATCCCCCCTGCGCATGAAAGACAACATAACCACAGAAGAAGAAGGCCAAAAACTGTATCAGGCCGCCCAGTTTGCGCTAATAGACAACTCGTATTACGACGTGGTGCATTACCACAGTTATTATCATGCGATTTATGATGTTGCATTACTGCACAATATAAAAAGCGTGATTACTTTACATGCCCCTGTATCACCAAAGCTTGGCTTAATACATAAGCTGCATAAAGCGCGTAGCGATCATCGTTATATAGCCGTGTCTAACCGGTTGTGTAAAGAGTGGGAGTCTCAGCTTGGTAGCGCAATTAAAGTGATTTCAAATGGTGTTACTATGCCCAAAAGTGAATGTGTACTAGAGGAAAATAAAACCCATGATTTGTTTTGGATGGGGCGTATTAACGCCGAAAAAGACCTAGTATCGGCGATTCAAATAGCGCAAAAGTTACAGCGCAATTTATCTATAGCTGGCCCCATTGAAGATGAAGAATATTTTAAAGCTAAAGTCGAACCCTTACTTACAGACTCCATTTGTTATTTAGGGCATTTAAAACATGATGAGTTATTTGCAGAGCTTACTAAATCTCGCTTATTTTTAGCCACCTCAAAGTGGCACGAACCTTTTGGCCTAACAACCATTGAAGCGCTTGCTCATGGCATACCGGTTGTAGGCTTTAAAACAGCCATACCCGAAGAATTGCGATTTTCTAATGTGTGCACCGCACTAAACAATGTGGATGAAGCTGTATCAGCCATTAAAAAGCTGGGCAAAATAACGCCGCAAGCGTGCCAATCATTTGCTAAAAACTTCGACTTTAACGTTACTGTTTCAAATTATGAGGCCGAATATGCAGCACTTATATGAGCCAAATTATGAGCCAAATTTACCGACTGTATTTTTTTATGTTCATCATCATGGCGCGGGCCACATTACACGTGCTGAGTTACTTATAAATAAGCTTCAAAATAGCTATAACGTAGTAGTGCTCTATGGCGATTTAAAAGTCAAAATGGCTTTAAATAAAGTGTGTAAGCAGAGCGTTTTTGAAAAGCTGCCTTCAAAATGGGTAGGGCAAAGCTCAGTGCAAAGGAGCTATAACGCAGCGTTTGAAGGAATAGAATATAGCGAAGCGCCACTTGAGCGCTCTATAACTTTTAACTTATTAGCGCAGCAATACAAACCGGTATTATTTATAAGTGATGTATCGGCCGAACTCACTATTATGGCCAGAAGTACCGGTATACCTGTTTTAATGCAGCGCCATTCGGGTGATATTAGTGGCGACCCTACTCAAGTGTTTGCCTATGAATGCGCGACTAAATTATACGCCCCGTACCCAAAGCAGTTAGAAACACCTCGCTACGGCTATTTTAATAAAACCCATTATTTGGGGTTTATATCAAAATACACAGGTGGTGAAAGCGCCTCAAAAACAGATTTTGGCAATCATATTACTTTGCTAATAACAGATGCCCGAAGAGCGGCATTAATTGCACGTGTACTTACTAATTACACAGATCACGTTGAGGTTATTGGCTGCCACGGCGAGCCTATAAAAGGAGTAACCTATAAAGGGATGGTGGCTAATATAAACCAAGCGATTACTGCAAGCGTTGTAGTTACAAGTGGTGGCAATAATGCAGTATCACAGTTGTTAGCACTGGGGAAAAAGCTGATTGTTATACCCGAAAACCGACCCTACCAAGAGCAAGATGAAAAAGCGCGTATGTTAGCTAAAAATAATCTTGCCGTGCATTTACCTTTTTCAGCGTTTTTACAGCAAAACAATGCCCTAATAGAGGCCGCATTAATTGATGCAAGAAAAACCCAAATGAGTAAAACACAAATAATAAGTGATACAGATCAGTTTATTAGCGAATTTATTGCGTTAGTTGAGGAGGTTGCAATTGAGCCATAAATTTTCAGTCGTTACTATTGTAAAAGGGCGTCACCAGCAACTTGCTAACCTTATTCATAGTATAGAAAATAGTACGCTGCGCCCAACCGATATGGTGGTGGTGTGGATGGATGAAAAAAACAGCCACAATGTTACCCCAAGCACGTCTTTTTTAACCAAAAATGTATATATGCAAAGCACAGGTTTACCCCTTGCTAAAGCGCGTAATACTGGAGTTA
The DNA here is from genome assembly GCF_023161885.1 of Pseudoalteromonas sp. 2CM37A. Classification (NCBI taxonomy): domain Bacteria; kingdom Pseudomonadati; phylum Pseudomonadota; class Gammaproteobacteria; order Alteromonadales; family Pseudoalteromonadaceae; genus Pseudoalteromonas; species Pseudoalteromonas sp. 2CM37A. The sequence continues at coordinate 69,139 of NZ_JALNTJ010000011.1, read as the reverse complement.
AAAATGCCCAGCAAAATAACGTTATATTTATAGACGTAGACTGTATTTGCTCCCCCACACTTTTTGAAAACTTACTGACTAAATTAACCCATAAATTAGTGGTAAGTGCCAAGGCAAAGTATTTACCGTATGTGCCTTGTAATGGTAACTACGAGCTATTAGTGGAGGAGGCTGTTGATCATCCAAAACGCAAAAACCTGCCTATAAACGAAAATGTAGATTTTTTAACTTTTTGGTCTTTAATTTTTGCGATTAATAAACGTGACTTTAATAAAGTGAATGGCTTTGATGAGCAATTTATTGGTTACGGCGCTGAAGACACCGACTTTGCTATGCAGTGTAAAGTTAACAACATAAAGCTTAATTACATTGATGATTGGGTTCTGCACCAATACCACGACAAGTTTACGCCTCCTATAAACTACGCCGAAGATATTTGTAATAACGCCAACACCTTTGCAAAAAAATGGCAGTTTTTACCTATGTTTGGTTGGCTAAAAAAAATGGCCGTTATGGATATAGTTAAAATTGACGAAAAGAGCCACAGCGTTAAATTTTTAAAAAAACCGACCCGCGATGAGATAGAAGCATGTCGCTCTACCTCGCCGTACTAAATAAGGTGCGCTACATGCTAAAAGCTAAACAGCATAAAATGATAAGCAAAGATTATTAATTGAAATTTTTTTAACCAAATGACTGTCTATTTATAAGACAGTCATTTGGAGAAAAATATGTGTAGTTCACCGAAAAGTAGCCGAGCAGTTAAAAAGTCAGCCATTAACTTTAATGACGAACTAACCCAAGAGCAGCGTTTGCGTTTTGCTGCAAAAGCTAATTTAGCACAGCTGCGCCGCGAGCAACGTCAAGCCGCTAATAAGCGCTTTGAGCAAAAGCATCGCCCCGCTAAAAAGCCAGCAACGGGCTTGTTTTCATGGTTACAGCAGCTAGTAAGTTAACTATTATTAAGCGTGGTGTTTTTGCCGCTAAACCATCCACATGTAGCACATAACACACCTGCACCTGCACATAACCAAAGCGGCGCACTCCAGCTGCCGGTACTTGTATGTAGCGCCCCAGCTACCATAGGGCCAATAGCCGCCAACAAATAGCCAATACTTTGTGACATACCCGAAAGCGAAGCCGCTTGCGTGGAGTTATCGGTACGTAAGCTAATAAACGACAGTCCTAAAATAAAACACGCCCCCGAGCTAAAGCCAAGTAGTAGTGTCCACACTAATGCAAAGCTTGGCATATAAAGTAGCCCTAGCGCACAGCACGCACTCAGTGATGCAAGTATAAAGCTAAGCGCACTTTGATCTTTTAATTTTCCTAGTAAAGGTATAAGCACAAGCCCAGGTATGGCGGTCGCAATTTGAAAAGCACCATGATACGCGCCTGCTTGCGTTGCGCTTTGGCCCGCTTCGGTGAGTATGCTAGGCAGCCAAGTAATAATGATGTAATTTAAAAATGAATTTAGCCCCAGTAACAAGGTAATTTGCCAAGCAAGTAGGTAGCGCCATACGCTTTTGTTAAGTGTTGAGGCCTGTGCTGTTTGTGCCGGTTTTGTGTGTTTATTTAATTGCGCCATCCACACAATTAAAGTGGTAATTGTAATCAGTGCACTTGCCCCTAATGCAAACTGCCAGCCTAACCCTTCATATTGGCTAAGCGGATAAACTAATGCTGAAAAACCACCCGAGGCAATGCCCATAGTGAGTACATAAGCAGAGGTCATTACCGCCACTTTTGCCGCAAAGTCGCGTTTTATTATACTTGGTAGCAATACGTTAGCTATGGCAATACCTGCGCCTATTATGGCTGTGCCTACAAATAGCATAATGGATGAATTAACCACCCGTGCGGCAATACCCAGTAATATTAAAAATACAGCAAAAAACAATGTCCGCTCAAGCCCTTGGCGTTTAGCCAGGCTTGCAGCCATAGGCGATATAATGGCAAAGGCAATTAGCGGTAAGGTGGTAATAAAGCCTGCTTGCGAAGCGGTTAAATTAAAATGCGCAATTATTTGTTCAAGTACAGGGGCAACCCCTGTAAAAGGCGCACGTAAATTGGCAGCAATAAGTAAAATACCTATTACAAGCAATACGCTTGAAAAGCGCGACATACCAGCATTACTGTGAGGTGTTTGAGTCATTATTACAAAATAAGTTAGCTAATTATTGGCGCTAGTATAAACAAATCAGCAGTATTATAATTTAGCTATACTGACATTAAATAACTAAAAACTGACAAAATATGTTTGAGCCTAAAGGGTGGGGATACCTACAAAACTACGAGCACATGGTACAGCCTATAATTGCCAAAGTAGATACCGCACAAGGCAGTAAAGAATACCCGTTACACACTCACCCTAAGGGGCAGCTAATTTTAGCGCTTGATGGTTATGTAACCTGCGAAGCGGCTAACAAAATGTGGATGGTGCCAACGCACAGCGCTATTTGGGTACCTGCAAACACCTTACATAGCAATCGCGCATCTGATAACGCCAAATTATGTTTTGTATTTATTGATGCTAATAAGCACGGCATGCCACAGCATACCTGTACATTAGCAATAACGGGGCTGGTAAAAAGTTTAATGCTAAAACTAGCAAGCGAACACCAAGCCTATAATGAAGACTCTAAAACAGCACGCTTAGCTCAGGTACTGTTTGATTTATTAATTGAAATGCCCGCCCAGCCGCTTGACTTTGTGTTATCTAAGCATACGGTTATTCAAGCAATGGGGCAGCAGTTACTCGCACAGCCAAATAATCGTAAAACCCTTGCGCAATGGGCACACGATTTTGCTTTAACCGAACGTACGTTGGCACGGCTTATAAAAAAGCAAACCGGTATGACCTTTGGTAAGTGGCGAATGCAATTACATATAATTACAGCGCTGCAGGCACTATCAGATGGACAAAGTGTACAGCAAGTGTCGGCATTATTGGGGTACGAATCGGTGAGTGCGTTTATAACTATGTTTAAAAAGGTAATGGGAAAATCGCCCACTAAATATATGGGCGACTTAAATTAACCTTTATACATGGTTTTACCACGTGTACGTAGCTGAAAGCATGGCGTTACGCGGTTTACCAGGGAAGTACCTATCGTCAGTAAAGCTGGTGTAATCAGCACGCTCTGCATAAGCTTCATCGGTAAGGTTAATTATACGTGCAAGCACTTCTAAATTATTGGTAACTTGCCACTTTGCACGCAAGCTTAAAATATCATGCCCCTCGTAGCTATGTAGGTTTTCTGGGTCGGTATAGTAACTACTTACGCTATGCCATTGCAGTGCAAGCGCTAGGTTATTAAAGGTTTGCCAGGTTAAATCAAGGTTAGCCACATTGCGAGGCGCGGTGTCTACGTTGTTACCGTTTATATTTAGCCCATTAATTAACTGATTATTGGTATACGTGTGCTTTGCATGTGTACCTGCAAATTGTAAGTTAAGCGTTTTGCTTAATGCATAATCTACTTCAAGCTCAATACCTCTGTGACGTGAACTGCCATCATTAACGTTAAAGAAGTCGCTATCGCGATAAATAGTATTGTGTTTGCTCATAGCATACACAGCCAATGCGTAACTTACATTGCTGTAATATCCTTTTAAGCCAAGCTCGACATTATTGGCTATTTCGGGGTTTAAATCGGCGGTGGTTTGCTCGCGTTGTAATTGGTAAAGCTCTGCCGCTTGCGGCGCTCGGTAGCCACGGGAAAAGTTAGCGTATAGCGTATTATTTTTGTTGGCCTTGTAGCTCACGCCAAATTTAGGTGAGGTATTGCTAAAGCTATTTTTACCATTGGCTGGGCGGCTATAACGGCAACCGCCAAAACCACATTCTGTGCCGTCTTCTGTTGTGCGCCCTGTGAGCATATTATTAGTGTAATCGTACTGCATATGCTCATACCTGAGGCCGGCGCTAATAAACCATTTATTTAATTGCCACTCAACTGATGCAAACGGCGCATACAGGGTTGCGTTTACATCGTAATCGTAGTGTTTGCCTTGCGGTACTGTGGCTACTAAAAATGCAGAGCCTTGAGTTGGCTCGCTTTGACTTTGAGTAAAGTCGCTGCGGGTGTATTCGCCATCAAGCCCTAGGTTTACTTTTACATTACTTTGCAAGTTATGTTGATAAAGCGATTGCACACCTATGCCTGTTTGACTGTTGGTTTCAAGCGGGGTACCAGGTAAAAAATGCTTAAAAAAGTCCATGCTTTGGTCGCGCACATAAGGCGTAATAGAAAGCACATTGCCGTTTTTTAATTGCCACTGGGCGTTGCTCCACGCTCTAAATGAGCGGGCTTTTCTAAATGCATCGGGGTCAAAGTTTTGCTGTGCTATGTCTTCGTTTTTATAGCTTTCAAAACCCGTAATAAAGCCCGCAGTGTGCTGATCTAAATTTGTGTATGTAAGGCCAGAGGTAAGTAATAGGTTTGAGCGCTCAAAACGATGACGAATATTTATTTTTTGCTGTTTAACGCTTTCATCATCACGGTAACCAGTATCGTCGGTAACACTGGCGTTTATGCCAATACCACTGTTGCCGTAGTCTTGCCCAGCGCGAAGCTTATAACGGGCATATCCGTATGAGCCATAATCAAGCCCGACTAATCCACCGCCTTGGGTGGTATCGGGCGTTATTACATTAATAACACCATGCACAGCATTTGAGCCATAAAGTGCAGAGCCGGGGCCTTTGAGTACTTCTATGCGCTGCGCCATTTCACTATGCGCTTCAAAAAGCTCGTTAATATTACAAAAGCCTGCAGCACGCAGTGGAATGCCATCTTCAAGGGTTAGTATGCCGCCACAGGCTGCCGCGCCCGAAAGCACCGGCGAGCGAAGGGCCGGTAGGTATTCTTGCCCATTTCCGCGCTGTACGTTAGCACCTGCAATACGTTGTAACGACTCTTCAACATGAGTAGGCGCAATGCTATTTAACTGCGCTTCAGATAAGGTACTAATAGTAAGCGGGTAGGGGGTAGCCAGTGCTTCTGTACGTGATGCGGTGGTTGTTATGGTTTCTATTGCATCATCGTTTTTATTATCAGCAATTGCAACGTGGCTGAGAGGCAATAACAGCGGCAAAATATAAGGTTTCATACATTCCTTTAAGGTGAGTAACGCTTTATTAACGCCATGGTAAGGTGTTTTAAACAGTTTTTAAACCGGTTGCGTTAAAGTGCGCGTATTCTATATACCCGATAAGTTAGCGATAATATAAAGCAAGCCCCAGCGGGCACGGTTAAAGCAAGTAGGGCTAAGTGCTCATAAAGCATAAACCCGCACACTCCACCTAATAAAAAGCCGGCAATAATAAGTATAAATATTACGCCTTTGCGGGTATCAAAGGGTTCACCTTTTAGCGCTTTGCCTATCATTAAACCTAGGTCGGTAAAAATACCGGTTAAATGAGTGGTGCGCACTACTGCGCCGCTGTAGTTAGTGGCAAGGGCATTTTGTAAACCACAGGCGGCAGAGGCAAGCGTAATGCCATAAACATGGGCGCGGCTGAGTAAATAGGTGCTTAAAAGCAGTAATAGGCCTTCAATAAATAATAGGGTGTCGTAATGGCGTCCCAGCTTTAACGAGCCGCCGGTAAGTAAAAAACCAGAAAGGGCAGAGCCAAGCATAAAGCTTAAAATTATACTCATTAGTAGTAACGCAGCAGAGGTACTGCTCATTAGTTTTATACCAAGTAAAGTAACACTACCGGAAAGGTGAGAAATAGCCTGATGCTCAAACCCTAATAACCCAATAGCGTTAACAATGCCAGCAATAAAGGCGAGTGTAAACGCGCCGTACTCAACCCATTTTGGTAATTTAGTTAACATTGCCTACCTTATTAATGCACACCGAATTGTGCTTTATAGCGCTTTATTTGCTCATCAACGAGTGCGGTGTCGAGCATGCCGTGCTTAAAAGCAATATAAACAGGTAGGGCGTAGCCTTCAAGCTGCTTAGCATATATGTTTTTATAGCCTTTTGAGTACCATAAACCGGCTTGATAATTAGTTATTGCGTAGTCAACACGCTGTTTATTAAGCAAATCAAACGTGGCTTTAGTGGAGAGTGAATGCATAAAGTTGCTTTGTTTAATATTATATTCTTTTGCCAGTACACTGGGTAATTTAACGCCTCTTAGCATAGCAATGCGTGAATTTGATAAGTCATTATTAAGGGTTGCTTTTTCTGTGCTAAATAAACCAAATTGAGTGGTGTGTAGCGGCTCAGTGGTAAATTCTAAATATTGCGCACGCTCGGTATTATTAGCCAACGCAAAGTAACAATCGTAGTAACCTAACGTCATTTCTTTTTTAATGCGTGCCCACGGTAAATGCACCACCTCAATGTTTAAATTTAAATTACGCTCTATAAAAGCTAAATAGTCTATGTCTATGCCCGTAAAGGTATGTGTTTCATCGTCATAAATTGTAAAAGGCGGGTAATGGGTAGTTGCACAGCGCAGCGTTTTATTAGGCGCTGCTAATAATAGCGAAGAAAAACTAAAAGCTAAAAGCAGCAGTAATGTGCGCATAAATGTAAATCCGATTTTTTCTTATGTTAGTGTGTTTATTATACAGCGATATTCGGTTTTGAGGGGATGATCTATGTATTTTTTCTTCTCGTATAAGTTTAAATTTTAAGAGATAACCATGTTTAACACAGAGCAGCAATCGCGAATTATAGAAATGGCGTGGGAAGACAGAACCCCCTTTGAGGCTATAGAGCAGTTATACGGGCTTAATTATTCACAGCTGGTATTGTTTATGCGAGAGCATATTTCAAAGGGGAGTTTTAAAGTGTGGCGCAAACGCCACGCAGGGCGTAAAACCAAGCATTTAAAACTGCGAGACCCAGCCATAATGCGCAGCCATTGCAAAACACAGTACAAGCCAAGATAAATAGCTGCTTGCAGTTTCATATGATGTTCAGGCGTGTTTGATAATCTTTAGCTATTAACATTATTAGAGATTATTTATGAAAGCGTTTTTATATACGGTTGTTTTAGCGGGTGCCTTGGTTAGCGTTAATGCACAGGCAAAGCCCGACAAAGACAATCACGGCCATAAAAATGGTCACCGTAAACATCAGCAGCACAACCATAAAAGCAGTAAGAAACTATCTAAAAAGCAGCAAAAAAAGTTAGTGCGTGCTGGGTGGACGCCACCAGGGTTAAGTAAGCGTTACCATAGAGGCGATTACCTAGACCGCAATATATATAAACAAGGCCGCGTTATTGAACGTTCTAGAGAGAATGGTACAGTAAGTATAAAAATAGACAGTACAGTTATACACATGGTGCACGATACCCGAGAAATACTTTCAATTTTAACTCGTTAAGTACAATTTATAAGGATATTTAAATGCTCATTGCACTGGCTATAATCATTGGCTTTTTTTTATTAGTGACCTTATTACCTATGTCGTACAGTCAGCACTACTTAGTGCGCAGCTGCGACTTCGTTCGACTACAGGTATTTTATATAGCCAGCGCTGTTGCAATTATATCGTTTTATTTACTGGGGCAAAGCGGCAATACCGGGTATTTGTATACTGCTTTAACCGCATTACTAACCATGGCATTACAAGGTAAGTGGATATTTCCTTACACTTGGCTTGCTAAAAAAGAAGTTAAAACGGCCTCAGTGAGCGAAGATCACAGTGTTAGAATCATGTCGGCTAATGTGCTTATGTCAAACCACAATAGTGAGCAACTAATCTCACTGGTTGATAAACATCAGCCCGACTTATTAATTACCCTTGAAAGCGACAGCTGGTGGGAAAATAAATTAGCTGTTCTTAAAAAAAACTACCCCTATTATATTGAATGCCCTAAAGACAACCGCTACGGCATGCATTTATACAGTAAATTTAAAATACTTGATGCGCAAATATGTGAGCTCATTGAAGATGATATTCCTTCAATTCATATCCTGTTCGAAAACAATGAAGGCCTTGAAATGCAAGGGCACTTTATACACCCCGCGCCACCAAGCCCCACTGAAGAAGACTCATCGCGCCCACGTGACTCAGAGCTAATAATGGTCGCTAAAGCACTTAAAAAGCCAACACGCCCGACCATTGTCGCCGGTGATTTAAACGACGTAGCATGGTCGCGCAGCACCCGTTTATTTATGCAAATAAGTGGTTTTTTAGACCCACGTAAAGGCCGTGGCTTTTATAACACCTTTCACGCAAGTTACTTTTTTATGCGCTGGCCGCTTGATCATTTATTTCACAGCCAAGGCTTTAAAGTAAAGCGCATTAAGCGCCTTGCTAAATATGGCTCTGATCATTTTGCACTACTTACCGAGCTGGTGTATGAAAACGCCAAGCAGCATTCATTAGAAGATAAATCAGACGAGCTTAAGCAAGAAGAGATACAAGAGCTTGCTATGAGCAAAGCCGATAAGCGAAAAGTGCCAAGGTTTGAGGAGGGCTAGCTGTTAGCTATTAGTTTTTAGCTGTTAGTTGAATACGTTTTAACTTGAACGCTCAGGTTTAATCCATGATATTTCTTCAGACTTGATAACTTCATCAGACAGTGTAGGTCGGATAAGCGAAGCGCCATCCGACACAGTAAAATACCTTACCAATTATAATCAATATTTATGTTGTTGAGTGCCTCATGGCGTGAAGCTACCTTCCAGGTTTAACTCATTTCTGCCCTTTTCGAGTTAGCAAATTGCATATTTTGCAAATTGGTTTTGCTCCATTATGAGTTTGCGCAACAGAATAGTATGTTTTTCATTCAGGAATACGCCCTACAATTACTAATGAGGAGCTTGTAAAACAGCTTTCTGATTGATGTGTTCACATCAAGCTCTTAACCTTACGACTCTCGTGAAATTGCAAGTATAAGCGGGTAAATTAGATATACCGATCCAGTTTCGTGGTTCGGCTTCTTCTTGAAATACGACCAATGACAGAAGTGTTACACGCATAGTCTAACAGTTGATGTACACAATTAATCCACAAGCAACTCTATCGAGCTATTATGGTTAGATCGCCCAAGTGCATGTATATCATTGAGGTAAGCCAAGCGTTGCTTGTTTTCGTTTACTTAGTGCAGAGGAGACTATTCGATAGGATTCAGACAGGTAATACTTCAGCTCTTCATCAAGTTTCCCGTCGGTATCGGTTTGCTGGATCCATTTCATCCCTCGACTAGCAAAGTATGGAGCAGGACGGTAGCCATCATGGTTACATAAAAACTCATAATTCAGGTTCGATGCTTTGAATGTGTATGCTGTCGTGCCTCCTTTTAAAGTAAAGCCAATCGCATACACCTTTCCCCCCACCTTCCACACATGTGAGTTTCCCCATTGCATGACATAGGTTGAGGATTTTAAAGCTTCACAAAATTGATTGAATTCATCGTGTTTCATACCCCTGTATTCCTTATCTGATGCTTTTTAAGCTACTTAGCTCACTTTAGCTACATTGGCTTTATAAGTGAAAAAGCGAAAGCTTTTAAGAAGCGGACTTTCCTAAAATCAGAGACATAACTGGAATCCCCGTTATTTTTGAACTTCCGATTATGTAGATTGTGGCAGCGAGCAGATCCATTAATGAAATAGGAATAAATGCCATTGGCGCGATACCAAGCAGAGCGGCATAGCTGACAACGAAGAAGCCAAAAAGTCGAACAAGGCCATTCCACACAATTATAGGAGCACGCCTAGGTAAGTCTGAGACAGCCCAAAGTAATGCTGCCCCGATACTTATAAAGAACGAAGCGAGCACAAGAGTAACAATGAATGAACTTGGCTTAGGAGAAAGAAGCTCAGGGATCATGATCCCAATCGCGACAGGAAAATTAAAAATGGCGGTAATTTGTACAAATTTCTTAAACATATTCCTACTCAATCATTTGAATGTATCGGTTGACTAGGACTTATTTTGTAGTGATCAGTAAGTAATGTCAATATTTTTTAGCGATAACTACAGAATAGGTTTCACCCCTTATCCTCGTTGCAAATCAATCACACAGACTGCATGAAGAATTCGCTTATGATCTGTCATTTACCAGAACAACAAAAAAAGAGTTTGCCAACTTACAACAAGACTCAAACGGCGATACTCACCATAACAATAAGCGACACAAACTCCTTTACCTTTTCTCTCCCCAATCAAATGAAAGGGTTGTTCGAACTAATTCTGCATCGTTCACTAAAAAATATTTAGTTATAGCTTTGACATTACTTAGTGATCGATACGGAATGTTCACCCTGGCGTGGTTGCAACAGATATGGCAGATATTACTGGTTTAAGTGAAATGGCATCGTCACCACAATAGTATTACTGACCGCTGCTCGTCTGTATCGAATTGAGTGCGTAGTCCATGACCGATTCTGCAACTTGCTGTGACTCACCCGCTCGAATCTGAGTAGAAAGCCCATAAAGAACCGATAGCAGGTATTTTGTCTGCAGTTCTGCGGTCTCTGACTCAGTTATTACACCCTCAGACTCGATCAAGGTAGTGATCAAGTTTTGGGTTTTCAATCCAAATTGATTGATGTACACCGTAGCTTCTTCAGGAAAGGCAACGCTGTCAGACTCATTGACGCTTTTTACTAATAAACACCCCAGCGGGGTATCAGCACCTGAAAACTCTTGAATCAACTCATAGAAACACGCTCGTAACCTTTCTATGAAAGGCGCGTCTGAAGGCTCTGTGATATGGCGATAACACGGGTCACTATATTGCGTGATGTAATGCACGATCACTTCTTTGAATAGCTTCTCTTTGTTGCCAAAAGCAGCATACAAGCTAGGCGTATTGATCCCAAGCTCTGAGGTTAAATGCGCCACAGATGTAGCTGCATAACCGTTGTTCCAAAATATGCGCATTGCCTTATCGAGTGCGATCTCTCTGTCAAACGCTCTTTTTCTTCCGGCCATTACCGATGGTGCTCCTACCTAAAGTATATTGATCGATAACTATTTTGTAGTATTCACTAAAAAATGTCAATTTCGTTGTTGACTTGCTTTATCGATCGGTACAGAATGCATTCATACAATATGTATCGATCACTACAAAATATTAATGACCGTGCAGACGATTTTATGAATACTAACCAATCTGTAGGAAAAAATAATGACGATTAAAGCATTAAGAACACCAGAAGAACGTTTTTCAGTACTCCCTGCGTTTCCTTATCAACCTAATTATGTTGATGATCTCGGGGGATATGAATCGCTGCGAATGGCGTATATTGATGAAGGTGATAAAGACTCGGAATACACGTTTCTTTGTTTGCACGGTGAACCAACATGGAGTTATCTATATCGTAAAATGATCCCAGTTTTTACTGCTGCAGGTCATCGTGTTGTTGCCCCTGATTTATTCGGCTTTGGCCGCTCAGATAAGCCTATTGAAGACTCTGTGTACAACTTTGAGTTCCACAGAAACAGTCTAATTCAATTAATTGAACACTTAGATCTTAAAAATATTGTGTTGGTTTGTCAGGATTGGGGCGGGTGCCTTGGTTTGACGATACCAATGGATATGCAAGATCGTTTCAAAAAACTTATTGTGATGAACACTACTATCTCAAATGGTGAACCGCTGGCCGAAGCCGCATTACAGTGGATGGCTTTTAATGAAACAATTTCAGAATTACCAGTAGCAGGGATCATAGCATGTGATGCTGGAGCAGCTGTCAATGTGATGGACGCAATTGCGTATGATGCGCCATTCCCTGACAAAAACTACAAAGTTGGCGTGAAACGATTCCCACAGATGATCCCAACGAATGCTGATGATGATGCGGTGAAGTATGGACTTCGTGCGATTGAGTTCTGGTCAAATGAATGGAGCGGTGAAAGCTTCATGGCGATAGGAATGAAAGATGCAATCTTAGGTGAGGCCGCCATGATGCAACTTAAAGCGGTTATCAAAGGTTGTCCTGAGCCAATGAAAATTGAAGAAGCTGGTCACTTTGTTCAAGAGTATGGTGTTGAAATAGCAGAGCAAGCTCTTGCTTCATTTACTATGAGTTAGTTGTACTCATTCAAACCTGACAGTTGTCTATAACTCGACTCGGCATCTGTCAGGTGATATCTGAAAACCAACCTCTATATATTTATCCTATCCCCAATGAATAAAGTCTTGATCATAAGCATTTCCTCTGTTGCAGGTCATAAAGTTTCGCCAGCGAGCAGTGTGTATGCAGATACTAAATTTGCCGTTCGTGCAATTAGTCAGGGGCTACGTATGGAGGTGGGTCGTAATATTCGCACAACTGTCATCTCACCTGGACTCATTGATTCTGAACTTAAACATGGCACCTCAGAAGCAACGAGCTCTCAATTTGTGAATGAGGTGTATAACGATGCCATTTCAGCGACGTCTATCGCTAATGCTGTCACTTATGTGATTGAACAGCCTAACGATGTTGATGTTAACGAGATTGTATTGCGCCCTACAGTACAAGAATTTTAACTGGCACTAACAGTATGTGCGGTCGATATGACGTGTGTCGACCATGATCTGTTGTAATGGATGAGTAATTTTGGACACCTGATTAGAGGTTTGCAATACCTTAGGCAATCCATGGGCTGCTAATTTAGAAGAAGTACTGACACAGTTCTGTCCAAAAACGAGTTTACTGACCGTTTGCTCACCACTTTTACCTGCCTAGCTAAGCCAGGTTGTCTAAATTCTATGCTCAGTATTAGTCAATTGACAGCTTTGTTTTTGATTTCTCTCACAGTGTTTACGGTTTTAAATACACTTGTTGTATAGATCTATTCGTGCATAAAACCATGCAGATTCGTCCATAAAAAAGCCTAAAAGTGATTGCTCACCTTTAGGCTTAATAATATTTTTTAAAATACGTATAAATATTCTTTAAATACGTGTATTTAACGTGTGTAGCTAAATTAGCTATTGATCATAATACATTTGATATTCACAAATTCGCGCATACCAAAGCCGCCGTGCTCTCGGCCGTAACCACTTTCTTTAACACCACCAAACGGTAGGTTTGGTTGGGCAAGGCCGTAACCGTTAATATTGATCATACCGGTATCAAAGTGCTTTTTAGCCAGTTCAATGGCTTTTTTCTCATCTTTAGAGAAAATACCACCGCCTAAACCATAGCGAGAGTCGTTGGCGATGCGCATTGCATCGTCGTTGTCTTTAGCTTTAATTAGCGAGGCTACAGGGCCAAATAACTCGTCATCGTATGCTGGCATGCCCGGCGATAAATTATCAAGAATAGTCGGTGGGTAGTAGTAACCTGTTTGCGATGGCACTTCACCGCCTGTGACTACATTTGCACCTGCTTCAACAGATTGCATTACTTGGTCGTGAATTTTATCACGTAAATCTTCACGAGCCATTGGGCCTAAATCGGTATCTTCGGCCATTGGGTCGCCCATTTTTAATGCTTCAAATTGCGCTTTAATTTTTTCTTTAAAGTCATCATATAATGACTCTACAACCACAAAGCGTTTTGCCGATACACAGGTTTCGCCGTTATTGATCATGCGCCCTGTAACACAGGTTTCAACAGCAAGGTCTAAATCTGCATCATCAAGTACTAAGTAGGCATCGTTACTGCCAAGCTCAAGCACTGTTTTTTTAACGTATTTACCTGCTTCCTCAGCTACTTTTTTACCGGTAGCGTCACTGCCTGTAAATGTTACGCCACTGATTGCTTTGTGTGAAATAAGCGCGCTGGCAGTTTTGCCATCAATAAGTAAGTTGCTAAAGCAATATTCAGGGAAGCCCGCTTGTTTAAACAGGGTATCGATTTTCTCTGCCATACCAAATACGTTACCGGCATGTTTAAGTACGGTGGTGTTACCGGCCATAATGTTAGCAGCACTGTAACGAATTACTTGGTAAAGCGGGAAGTTCCAAGGCTGAATACCTAATAAAACGCCCGTTGGTTGGTAGCTAACAATAGCGCGGCCGCCATCCATATCGCGCTCTTCATCGCCAAGTACTTGTGGGCCGTTTTCGGCTGTGTAACGACAAATACCAGCGCACAGTTCAATTTCTTGAAAACCTTGCTCGTACACTTTACCCATTTCTTCGGTCATTAGCTTAGCAATGGCTTCTTTTTGATCTTCAAATAAAGAGGCTAGTTTATTTAAATACTTAGCACGCTCGGTAAATGAGGTTTGGCGCCATTTTAAATATGTTTCGTGAGATTTTTCGACTACTTGCTCTGCTTCCTCTTGAGAAAGCAGCGTGTAGGTATCAATGGTTTGTTCAGTTGCGGGGTTGATTGTTTTAACTGTGTTACTCATTTTTATCTCCTTACAAATTAGTTATCAGTAAGGGTGCAAACACAAAGCCAGTTTGTTTTATAAAGTAAAATAGGGTTTAAGTTATTGAATAGTGGTCGCTTTAAATTTAATTATGGGATGTAAATAAAAAGCGAGTGATGAGCAAGCAGTAAAAAATACTGCTTTATGCAAATTTTACAGCCTTAGTTAAACAGTTGCTGTGCTATTTGTTTTAGTAGGTAAGTTTCACGAATGATAGACAGCCCTTGCTTTTCACTAAGGCTCATTGTGCGCTCGTTGTGTGCAATGGCGTCGTATATATTGACCCATTTAGGCGTCATACCATTTTGTTGCTCGTAATGTTCAAGCTGTGCTTTGCCAAGCTCTTTGTCTGTATCGCATAAATAGCAATACGACTGTATATGTATAATATCAAAGTCGTCTTTGTACCAAGGGCGGTACTCTTCGTATAACCCAAAAGGTTTAATAACCTGTATATTTTGCGCGCCAGTTTCTTCGCTAAGCTCTCTTATTAACCCTTGCTCTAGGGTTTCACCTTCATCTACACCGCCGCCGGGTAAACTGTAGTCTTCGTAGCGATTGGTATACATTAATAAAATGTGTGCATCTTTAATCACAATGGCGCGGCCTGTGCGGCGGGTAAATTGAGTGCCTTGGTTTAAATTTATGCCAGGGTGGACCATTGTTTTTAATAATTGCATTTTGTCTCCTTTTTAAAAGCAAAATTATATCAGCTGGTATACTTAGGCGAGTAGTAAAAATAATTCTAATTATTTTTAAAAATTATGATCGGTATGGCTTAAGTTTACGTACATACTGGGTTGTTAAAATTAAACGTTAAAAGACTCAATAGTTTAATCATTTTTAAGAGATTCTAGTAGCCCCTTTTATTTGCAAAATAGGGTGCGTAGAATAAGAAGAAAAGCATAGGGATTTATCATGTTAAACATACTTTTAGTCGATGATGACGTTGAATTTAGTGACGTTGTTTGCCACATTGTCGAATTCCTCGGGCACAACATTTGTACTGCAACTAGCTTAAAAGAAGCACATCAATGGTTTGAAAATAATACCTTTGATCACGTGTTGCTCGATTTTATGCTGCCAGATGGCAGTGGTCTTCATTTACTCGATCATTTAAAAATGATTGGGCAGTCTCCAAAAGTGACGCTTATTTCTGGCCACCCTTCAGTAAAAGGGATTTTGGCAGACATGTGTGAGCAAGATGTTGGGCATTTATTAAAGCCGCTGCAACGCGAAGACCTAGAGCTGGTATTAAACGGCCCTAAAAAAACAGCTAAAAAAGCTAAAGTTCCGGCTATTACTCGCCATTTTAATAGCTTAATTGGTGAATCAGAGCCAATGCAAAAGCTTTACACTATGATAGAGCGCGTAGCTAAAACCAATGCTAACGTGATGCTAATGGGGGAAAGCGGTGCCGGTAAAGAAGTGGTCGCCCAAGCAATTCATAACGCTAGCCAATGCGAAGGCCCTTTAGTGGCGAGCAACTGTGGTGCTTTGTCTAAAGAATTAATAGGTAGTGAGTTATTTGGCCATGAAAAAGGGGCTTTTACAGGTGCAATTGCCCGTAAAGAAGGGGTGTTTGAGCAAGCAGACGGCGGTACGTTATTTTTAGATGAAGTAACCGAAATGCCTATAGATATGCAGCCAAACTTACTGCGTGTACTTGAAACTAAAAAAGTAACACGTGTAGGCGGCAATCGTGAACTGCCTATAAACTGCCGCGTTATTTCTGCGACTAACCGTTCGCTGACCGACTTAGCGCAAAACAATATTATTCGTGAAGATATTTACTTTAGACTTGCGGTTTTCCCCATTGATATTCCTGCGCTGCGAGAGCGAAAAGAAGATATTCCACTGCTTGCGAAAGCCTTTTTAGAGCAGCTTAACGATGAAAATGGTACTTCGTTTTATTGGCACAACGAGCAGCTAAAAGAACTACAGCAATACGAGTGGCCAGGCAATGTGCGTGAACTTCGCCACGCTATCCATCGCGCCTTTATTATGAGCGACCCACAATCGAGCGAAATTACACTTCCGGATAACTTAGAGTCGCCGTTTTCGCGTGTAAATACGCAAGTGGCCGACAACCATGTTTCGGCAGGGCAAACCATTGAAGAAGTCGAAAAAGAGTTAATCCATGCCACGCTAGATAAGGTGCAAGGTAATAAAACGCTAGCTGCGCAAATGCTAGGGATCAGTACAAAAACATTGTATAACCGATTAAACGCATACGGCGGAATTGGAGAATATAAATAGCCTAAACTCTGAATAATAAACCTATCTCTAGTAGCTATTTTCAACGTTAACTGCGTTAAATTTGCTTGCAATAGGCCAGCTATTGACGCGTAAATTCACCTTGTTTTCATTGAAAATCTCTGGCTAGAGAAAAGAATTTGATTATCACTATAATTTAATATTTTAGTAAGTCTCTTAATCAGAGTTCAGGTTGAATAAGTATAGGAAGTAATATGAGTGATGAAAAAGAAGTTAATACGCTAAATAAATTGGTACATGATGCGAGAGCTCCACTGAATAGAATTTCTATGAATGCAGAGCTCATTAAACTGGTATTAGAAAACGATATGCCAAAAGATAAAGCGTTAGCAGCACTCGATAAAATAATTTCAAACTGTCAGCAATGTAGCGAGAGCTTGCAAAACATTACTGATTTTAATAACAAGTAGTCATTTAAAATTAGGTATATACACATAATGAGTAAGCAAAAGCAGCAGGGTAAAGCGAATATAACGTGGGCCGCTTTTATCGCAATAGTACTGTGCATTATTGTTGGTAATGCAGTTTTAGCATTAAGTACTATTCAGGGATTAACGCAAACGCAAAAAAGCTTGGATAATACCAGCTTATTAGCCGATGCCATTGAGCGTCTTCACTTATCAATTGTGCAGGCAGAGTCTGGCCAGCGCGGCTACTTACTCACCGAAGAAGAAGACTACTTAATGCCTTATTACGATGCGATAGGGCAAATAGAATCGCAAATAGAGCATGTAAAGTCTCTACACTCTGAAATTGATGGCCAAGCTGAGCGAATTGCTGAGCTATTAGTGTTAACAGAAGCTAAAATTAAAGAGCTTAAACAAACGGTTAAGCTGGCTACTAATGACAAAGAGCGCCGCGCGTTATATGTATTAAATACGCACAGAGGGCGAGAGCTATACAAAGATATTCGCGTTAAAGTTAATGATATTCAAGACCGAGAATTACTGTTTAAGGTGAGTCATTTTTCTAAGCTGGCACAAATAAAAAATGAAGCAAAAATCACCTTTGCTATTACAGCGGTTACCAGTGCGCTTTTAATAATTGGTATGTTTTTATTAACACGCCTAAATTTAAGAAACGCGGCTAAATACCGTGAGGAGCTTGAAAGACAAAACGAAACACTTGCAACAAAAGTGTCTGAGCGCACGCAAGAGCTGACCTTATATTCAGATGAGCTGAGCCGCTCAAACCGAGAGCTTGAAGAGTTTGCGTTTGTTGCCAGTCATGACTTACAAGAACCACTTCGAAAAATTCAAGCATTTAGTGACCGCCTAGAAACCATGTTTAAAGATGAGCTGGGCGAAAAAGGCATAGATTACATAGGCCGTATGAAAAATGCAGCGCAACGTATGTCTAACCTTATTAACGACTTGCTAGAGTTTTCGCGGGTAACAACGCGAGGTAAAGACTTTGATGACACTGACTTAAAAGAAGTAGTTGACGACATTTTAAGTGATTTA
The DNA here is from genome assembly GCF_023161885.1 of Pseudoalteromonas sp. 2CM37A. NCBI lineage: Bacteria > Pseudomonadati > Pseudomonadota > Gammaproteobacteria > Alteromonadales > Pseudoalteromonadaceae > Pseudoalteromonas > Pseudoalteromonas sp. 2CM37A. The sequence goes on along the minus strand of NZ_JALNTJ010000011.1, from coordinate 51,098 downwards.
GAAGTGGCCATTAAAGAAAGCAATGCGCAGGTAGAGCTGGGCGAACTACCAGTTATACAAGCCGATAAAAGCCAAATGCAGCAGTTGTTTTTAAACTTACTGTCTAACGCTGTTAAGTTTAGAAAACCAGGTGTTGAGCCACACATAAGCGTAATGTACGAGCACAAAGACGAGTTTAGTGAAGAGCACAACGAAAAAGTGGGTTGGCAAATTATTACCATAAAAGATAATGGTATTGGTTTCTCACAAGAGTATGCTGATAAAATATTTGTACCATTTCAGCGCCTGCATGGGCGTTCGGAATATAAAGGCACAGGGATTGGGCTTTCAGTTTGTAGGCGTATAGTTGAGCGGCATGGTGGGATAATTACCGCTCATAGTAAAGATGGTGAAGGGGCAACCTTCATAATAAAATTACCTGTGGAAACAACGCTTTTCACACTTCAAGGAGAGGCTTAGATGCCGTATTCAAAAGTGAAACCTATTACAATATTAATGGCAGATGATGACGAGGATGATCGCCTACTCACGCAAGATGCGCTAGCCGAAAGCCGTGTATTAAACGAGCTGCATTTTGTGGAAGATGGGGTTGAATTATTAGAGTACTTAGAGCGCAAGGGTAAGTTTGAAGATAAAAATTCATCGCCACGCCCAGGGTTGATTTTGCTTGATTTAAATATGCCACGTATGGATGGCCGTGAAGCACTTGAGGCCATTAAGGCAAACCCAAACCTTAAAGGTATACCGGTTGTTATTTTAACCACCTCTAAGCAAGAAGAAGACATGGTTAAAGGCTATAATTTAGGAGCGGCCTCTTATATTACTAAACCGGTAACGTTTGATGGCTTGGTTGATTTAATGAAAACCCTAGGAAAATACTGGGTAGAATTTGTAGAGCTGCCGACAACGTTTAACGACTAAATAAGTAGCAACATTAAGCCCCTAATTAGGGGCTTATTAAATGCAAACAAAAGGAGGTAGTATGTTAGATAAAGTGACTCGCTTACTTTTAGTAGAAGACGATGAAGATGATTACATTCTCACTTGCGACTACTTAGATCAGTTAGATTCACATACATTTGACATAGAATGGATAAGCTCTCCTGAGCAAGCAATAAGCATTTTAAGTAAAAACGATCACGATATTTGTTTGCTTGATTATCGATTAGGCGCCTCAAATGGGCTAAGTGTATTAAAAAAGGCCATTGCTAATGGGTTTAGCGGGCCAATTATTATGCTTACGGGGCAATCTAATGATGAATTAGACTCTGCAGCACTGGATGCCGGCGCGGTTGATTACCTTATAAAAACAGAAATGAGTTCGAGCCGGTTTGCTCGCGCTATACGTTATGCTTTAGCGCGTAAAGATGTTGAAGGCGAGCGAGTAGAGCGTTTAAAAGCCGAAGCAGAGAACCGCTCAAAAGACAGATTTTTAGCCCACTTAAGCCACGAATTACGTACCCCGCTTTCATCTATATTAGGTTACACAGAGTTACTGCTGCAAAGCGACTTTAGCAAACAGGCCGAAAACGAATTAGGGGTTATTTACCGAAACGGTAAGCACTTGCTGAGCTTGTTAAACGACGTGCTCGATTTATCTAAAATTGCTGCCGACAAATTAGAGCTCACCTTAAGTGAAGTAAACTTAGATAGCATGCTGGCTGATGTTTACACCTTAATGCGTGTATCTGTGCTTGATAAAGGCTTAAAGCTTCGCTTTGAGTCTCTACAGCCTTTACCTCTTATTGTTAGAGTAGATGCCACCCGCGTACGCCAAATACTCATTAACTTAATCAATAATGCGGTTAAATTTACCGAAAAGGGCGAAATAGTGGTTAGTGCCTGGACCGAGTGGGTCGATGAGAAAGAAATGCTATTTTTTAGTATTAAAGACTCAGGCATGGGGATTGCCCCTGAAAAACAAGCACTCATTTTTAAACCCTTTGAGCAAATAGCCGATGTAGAATCGCGCTCTGTTGGTGGAGCAGGCTTAGGCCTTGCTATTTGTGCCGAGCTATTAGCGCGTATGCACGGCAGTATTGATTTAACTTCTAGAATGGGCGAAGGCTCTACCTTTACTATTTCGGTGTACCCAGGTGATATAAGTGAAGTAGAACGCCAAGTATTAAACTTTAGTAGTGGCTCGCAATTACAGACAAAATCAGCCCCCTGTAAAGTGACTGGCCGCGTATTAGTGGTTGATGATTTACGCGATTTACGCATGTTAGTTGGCCATATGATTAGCACATGTGGTGCGCGTGTAGACTACGCCGAACATGGCCAGCAAGCGCTTGAAAAAGTAAGAATTGCCGAGGCGTATCGCTCTCCTTATGATATTATTTTTATTGATATACATATGCCTGTAATGGGTGGTAAAGAAGCCACAATAGAGCTTAGAAAAATGGGCTACACAGGCCCAATTATTGCGCTTACTGCCGCCACTATGAAAGGCATACATGAAGAACTTGCAGCCCTTGGCTTTAACGATGTAATACCAAAGCCCGTTGATAGCTCTTCTTTGTATCAATGCTTACAAGATTACTTAGTATCGCCAGAGCATGCGCCTCAAGCTAAAAATATTCACAGCGACAAAGCTGTAATAGAGAAAAAACAGCGCTTTTTATTGGTTGAGGACGACCAAGATGCAGCGCAAATTACGCAGTTGCTGCTAGAAAGTTTAGGGGTAGAAACCGTTATTACCTCAACGTGTGCACAGTGTTTACAAACCCTCAATCATGACCAACAATTTAATAAGGTATTGCTAGATATGCACTTACCTGACGGGCGTGGTGTAGATTTAGGTAAACAAATTAACGAACGTTACCCTGACTTAAGCTTAGTGATTGTTAGTGGTGCAGAGCCCGATCCTAAGCAGATCAAAGATTTAAATATTAATCATGTACTTTTGAAACCGATTAACCTGAGCTTATTAGAAACCTTGATCAGCTCGTAATTTAGAAGTTATTTTATGCAGTCGATAAAACTAGAAAGTGAGCTATTAACGCCCTCTAAAGTAGTATGCGTTGGGCGTAATTACACCGCGCATATTGCTGAGCTTAATAATGAGCTACCAGATCAAATGGTATTGTTTAATAAACCGAACAGTGCGCTTTCGTCTACCTTATTTGCTACGCACAATAACGACACACTGCATTATGAAACCGAGCTGTGTTTTGTTATTAAAAATAATGAGTTGGCAGGCGTAGGTTTAGGGTTGGATTTAACTAAACGTACCGTGCAAAGTAAGCTTAAAGATAAAGGGTTACCGTGGGAGCGCGCCAAGGCGTTTAACGGCTCGGTATTATTAACGCCCTTTGTAAGTATTGCGGATGCCGAGCAGGCGTTTACGTTTGAGCTTAAAATTAACGATAACGTTATTCAACAAGGCGATACGCAATTTATGATACATAAGCCTAAAGATATTTTAAGTGAAATTAATGAGTTTATGCACTTAGAAAATGGCGATGTAATAATGACAGGGACGCCTGCAGGCGTAGGGGAAGTGCCTGCAAACAGCGTATTTACAGTAAGCTTGTATGCTAATTCGACCTGCTTGTTATCGCAGAGCTGGCAGGCGCAATAGGATTAAGTATTTGCTGTTGGTAATGCTTAGTAAACTGCGGAAAACTTTGCTCTAACCAAAAACGCTGACTATTTATATAAGCAGGCGATTGTAATACCTGCTTATGTAGCGCTTTATTTATTTTATTAAGCGCCTTGGTAGCAAAATCATTCGGTGCTCTTACTGCACACCCTATAGCCCCTAAAACAAACTCTCTGGGGTCTTCTTCAATTGGCAAACTGACTATATTTTTAAATTTACTGTGATTGACAAAATAATCCCCCATAAACGGGTAGTCTATTGTGTAATCTAAAAAGCCGCGACTTAAGCGAGCAATAACAGCTTGGCTTTCATTTTCGCTGCTCCAGCTTAGCGATGCTTTATGATACACCGTGGTGTTTTCGATTATTTTATTAATTTTTGAAGTAAACTTGCGCGCCGCTGCTTGACCATACACATATTGCTCGTCTGACAATAAATGTATAAGTTTAATAGGGCTGCCATGCTTAGCGTGTATTTCTGGAGCAAGTTGTTGAGTGGTTAAAACCGAAAAAGGCGGGTAAACCGTGGTGGGGGTAGAAAACTGTAACACCCCATTGGCCGTTTTTTTATGAATAACACACGGAAAGCATACATTATCGCCTTCATTTAAGTGCTTATTAATTCGCTCTTGCGGCACGATTAGTCGCGTATGTTTTACATCATCAATACTGTTAATTAGTTGCTCGGTGAGGTTGTCACAAATACCGCCTTGCGGCGCATGCGAATCTTTATCCATATGAAACGGGGGCGTGTAACTTTGTAACCATACAATTTCTTCAATTGGGTGAGTATTGTCAGCGTACCCGTAACGCATTAAACCACCTAGTACACCAAAGAATAAAATTACATTTCTAAGCATAACTCACTAAAAATAATCCATTTAAGTTAACTTTAGTATAGTTTTACTTTGTATATGTTCAAATGTAAGAGAGAAAAAGGCAGTAAAAAAACTGCCTATTATTTTGGTTTAATATGGCTGCGGGTAATCTTTAAAAATAGTGCCAATTTCAGTTAGCGTGTCGTCGCTTAAAGTTATGCTAAAAGCGTCAATGTCTTCTTTTAATTGGGCCATGCTGGTCGCACCAATAATTGACGAGGTAACGCCATCGACTTGATTACACCAAGCAAGTGCCAATTGGGCTGGGGTTATGCCGCTTGCATGTGCAAGCTCTACATAACGCTGCGTGGCTTTTTGCGCGTTAGGGGTATCTCTAAAAATGCCATTGCGCTGCATAAATGTCCAACGCGATCCCGCTGGGCGTGCACCGTTTAGGTATTTACCCGTTAGCAGGCCAGCAGCAAGCGGCGACCAAGGTAAATAAGCAATGTCTTCATGGATACACTGCTCAATTAAATAGGGCCAATCTTTAGCGTGCGCTAGGCTAAATTCGTTCTGAATAGACACCATACGCGGTAAGTTATGCGCTTTTGCTAAATTTAAAAATTGGCTAATGCCCCATGGGGTGTCATCTGAAAGGCCACAATATTTTATTTTTCCGGCTTTAACACACTCATCAAGGCCCTCTAAAATATCAAGCATACCCGCCTGTTGTTGCTCAGTATCTACGTCACTAAAAGTGAGTTTACCTGGCCATTGCCTGCCAAAATGTGGGGTAGAGCGATTAGGCCAATGTAATTGGTATAAATCTATGTAGTCGGTTTGTAGGCGTTTAAGCGAGTTATCTACGGCCTCAATGACAGCGCTGCGTGTTATATCGCCGCCATCTCGTACCCACGACAAGCCATTGCCTGCAATTTTACTCGCCAATACAATATCACCGCGCTTTTGCGCATTGCGACTTAGCCAGTTACCTATAATTTGCTCTGTTTTACCGTAGGTCTCTGGTGAAGGAGGAACGGCATACATTTCGGCAGTATCAATAAAATTAACGCCTTGTGCCAAGGCATAAGCTATTTGCTCATCGGCGTCTTGTTGGGTATTTTGTTTACCCCAAGTCATGCTGCCTAAGCATACTCTAGAAACATCAACACCGCTGCTGCCTAACGGACTGTATTGCATTTAAAATCCTTAAATTATGTAAGATCTTGAGAGTGGATAATTAATACCAATTCGCAATAAAACCTAATTAAGCGAATTGGTGTAGTGCCGATAGTAATGGCTCTGAAATAGCCGCTTTTTGTCCTGTTTTAAAGTCAAACATAACAACTTGAGAATAGCCTGTGGTAGTAATAGCTTGCTGAGCATGGCTAAATACAGAGTAATTCATCATAAAACGGTCGCTTTTTATATCTGAAATAGTAATACCTACGGTTAAAGTATCTGGGAAGGTCACTGGACGTTTATAGCGAATATTGTTTTCACTAATGACCGGGCCTATTCCACCTGGTTTTATCGTATCAAACTGATTTATTTTATTTAGAAAATCGATACGCGCAATTTCAAAATAACGCAAGTACACCACGTTGTTAACATGTTGTAGGGCGTCCATATCGGCCCATGCTACGGTGATATCGGTATGAATAGGGTGCTGATCTTTGAACCTTTGCATGTATGTGTACTCTTAGTTTTAAATGAATGAGGTTATCAATATGGTGTTTGTAGCTCAAGACAATAAATGCCATGTTTTTTTATAAGATGATTGTACCTATTTATTTTTAGGACTACAGTGAAATAACACAGACAACACACACACGAGAACACACATGCAAAATATAATTAATTGGGCTTTAGCCAGTTTAGTTTTTATAGCGTCTTTTGCTTGCTATGCAATGGGTAATGCCTCCGGCGGCATAATGCTTTTAGCTGCGGGGTTTTTATTGGAATTTGTTTTTTGGCTACATTGCTTTAAAAAATCAAAGCGCTTTAAGCAGCCGTTTTAAAAAAGCTGTTAAAGCTTGCACGGTTTAACGCGCTACACCTAGTAGCGCTTTTAACTTTAGCAAGTTAAACAGGCTTTAATGGACTTGCTTAATGAAAGTGAATCCTTAATAATGGCTGTATAAATAAACAGTTGTTATGTGGTAATGAAAAAGTTTATTCATATCGACATGGACTGCTTTTATGCAGCGGTTGAAATGCGCGATAACCCCAAACTTGCCAGTGTGCCTTTAGCGATTGGTGGTAATAGCCGTCGTGGTGTGCTCTCTACAGCAAATTATATAGCGCGCGAATATGGTGTTCGCTCGGCTATGTCTAACTACCACGCTAAGCAATTATGTCCCGATTTAGTTATTGTGCCTGGGCGCATGGCGGTTTATAAAGAAATTTCTAACCAAATACGCGCTGTATTTAAACGCTATACCGACCAAATAGAGCCGCTGTCGCTTGATGAAGCTTACCTAGATGTAACCAACAGCACCGCATGCAAAGGCAGCGCAACGCTTATTGCTCAGCAAATTAGAGCAGATATTTATAACGATACCGGCCTTACCGCCTCTGCCGGAGTTGCCCCCATTAAGTTTATTGCCAAAATAGCCAGTGACGAAAATAAACCCAATGGCCAATTTGTGGTTTTGCCGGATGAAGTTGATGCGTTTTTAAATAATTTACCCCTGGGTAAAATCCCTGGTGTGGGCAAAGTAACCCTCGAAAAGCTTAATTTAAAGGGGTTATACACAGGTAAAGACGTTCGCGAGAAAGGCGTTAATTGGATGCAGCAGCACGTGGGGAATTTTGGTGTATCGCTTTATCAAAAATGTGCTGGCGAATATATTGGTAAAGTAACCACTGAGCGAGTGCGTAAATCGCTTAGTGTTGAACACACCTATGAATACAACAAAAATAGCTTACAAGAATGTTTAGATCAGTTACCTAAATTACTGGAAGAGCTAACAGCGCGCCTTAATAAGCAACAGCTACAAAATCGTATTAATAAGCTAAGTGTAAAAGTGAAGTTTGCAAACTTTGTTGTTACCTCAGCTGATCAAGCTCATCATCAATTAAATACTGCTATTTTTAATGAATTACTCTCTAAGGCGTATCAACGCGGGATGCAGCAACCGGTGCGCTTATTAGGTATTGGAGTAGGAGTTAAAAATGAACCTAATTTAAATCTGCAACTGAGTATTCTTGATTAACTACACGCTTTTTTGCAATTTAGAGTGCTTTAGCAAAGTAATTTAAACGTGGTATAAGCAGGGGCTGCCTTTACAAAAAACTATATAGTGGTTGTTAGTTTCTTCTTAAAACACTGAGTCACTTTAGTTAGCTGTAAAACCAAGTTGCCAGATTAAAATGAGCTGATCGCAGTTGGCTGGTTTTGTGTTTTTATATCAACGATAATAGCCCCTTATGTTTTCTAACAGGAGTTTTACTTATGGCATATCCTCAAGCGATAGCTGCACAATCACTTAGTGCAAGCTTTGACTCATTTTCTCACGATGCACTTATTATAATTAGTGATGACTTTTCTCAATTAGCCAATAACTCATTAAGTGATGCTATCGAATCACACGCTAAAGTAGATTCTCGTATTGGTAAACAAGTTACGTTTTTAGTGGTTGATAATGTACGCGTTGTTTTAGCGCCTACGGGGCCGCTTAACCGCGATTACGATGATGTAAGACGCTACTTTGATGCCGCTAAACTAGCGATTAACGAAGCAAAAGCCGCGGGTAGTGTAAACCCTGCTATTTACTTACCTAAATTACATACAGATGCGCGTTACCAGCATGCATTAGAAGTGGCGTATTTAGGCGCATGCCAAGCATTATGGCAACCTCTTGAAGCACGCGAATACCACGGCGAAAGCATTGAGCCTATTACGCAAATAGGTTTAATAGATGCAAATGAGCAAACAGTTAAAGCTGTAAATGCAATTGCAGCAGGGCAATATGCGGCACGTGACTTATGCGGTACTGAGCCTGAACGTATGGCGCCACCACGCTTTGCTGATTACTGTGTTGAGCTTTTTAAAGGCTCTAAAGTAGCGGTTGATGTGATTGACGATATTAACACTATAGATAAAAACTACCCTATGCTTAGCACCGTTGCTCGCGCATCTTATGCGGTTGAGCGCCACCATCCACGTGTTGTTAAGCTAGAATACGTGCCAGAAGGTGAAGTAACGCGCACGCTAATGTTTGTTGGTAAAGGCTTAGTTTACGATACCGGCGGCGCCGATTTAAAAGTAGGCGGTTACATGGCGGGTATGAGCCGTGATAAAGGCGGGGCTGCATCCGTTGCGGGCTTTATGAAAGCCGTGGCAGATTACCAACCTAAAGGCGTTAAAGTTATTTCTTACTTAGCTGTGGTTCGTAATTCAATTGGCTCAGATTGTTTTGTACCAGATGAAATTATCACTAGCCGTGAAGGCGTACGTGTACGCATTGGTAACACGGATGCAGAAGGGCGCTTAGCTATGGGTGACCTACTTAGCGAAATGAAAGATGTAGCCAAAGGCGAAGTTAATCCAACATTATTCACCGTAGCAACCCTTACAGGCCATGCGGCACGTGCTATGGGTCCTTATGGAGCATATGTTGAAAACGGACCTGCACGTAGCGCTAATACCTCTCGTCAAATAGCAGATTGTGGTGATTTATGGGCAGATGCAGCTGAGGTTTCTCGCTCTCGCCGTGAAGATTACGACTTTATCAAACCGCGTACCCTCGCTGATGATGTTTTATCAAGCAATAATGCGGCCTCTGCTGTTACAGCCCGTGGGCATCAATTCCCTATGGCGTTTTTAGCCGTTGTTGGTGGGCTTGATAAACACGGTAACGACTCTGAGCAGCCGCTTCCTTATGTACATATGGATATTGCTGGTAGTGGTGTCGAAGGCGGTGATTGGCAGCACGGCAAGCCAACCGCAGCATCAGTAACCAGCTTATTTGCACGCTACTGTATGTAATACCAATCCGCAATAATACTTAATCATTTTTCGGGGCTAAACGTGTCGCTATCTGTGTTAAAAAATTCTCATTTAGAACAACTAAATAGCAAATTTTTTGCCTAGCCATCAACACGTTTTTCCATCCTAAAAATAGATCACTTAATTATGCGAAATGGTATAAGCTAAAAACGCTTATGCAATAAAAAAGCCCTGTTAATTCAGGGCTTTTTTTTTAATTATTTTAATTTAAAGCGATTAACCACGCTCGAAAGCCCTTGGCTACTTTGTTTAAGGTTATCGCTGGCATCGGTAAGTTGCTTTGTATTATTTAGTGATTGCTCGGTTGATTGAGATAGCTCGTTAATACGTAAATTAACCTCGTCAGCGGCTTGCGTTTGCTGCTCAGTGGCACGGGCTATTTGGCTGTTCATGTCGGTAATTATAGATACCAGCCTTTCTATTTCATTGAGCGATGTATCGGCAGATGAAACCTGCTCTACCGTCGTCACCGACAGTGCTTGGCTTGATTTTACCGCCTCTACAGCCGCTTTAGCGCCTTCTTGTAATTTAGTGATCATGGTTTGAATTTCATCTGTGCTTTGCCCAGTTCTGCTGGCTAATGTGCGCACTTCATCGGCAACAACTGCAAACCCTCTGCCGTGCTCGCCTGCACGAGCCGCTTCTATAGCAGCGTTGAGTGCAAGTAAGTTTGTTTGCTCCGATATACTTCTGATCACATCAAGCACAGAGCCTATATTGTTACTTTCGTTTGCTAAATCTTCAGTTACTTGGCTCACTGTTTCTATATTACTTGAGAGTGTTTCTATGGCGGTAATGGTATTCGCTACCACGTTTTTACCGGTTGAGGCATTGTACGCTGCATCATTGGCAGCTTGTTCTGCGGCGTCGGCATTACGACTCACATCATGAATTTGGTGCGTCATTTGCTCCATGGCGGCGGCTACTTGTGTGGAACTGTCGTTTTGTAGCTCAATGAAGGAATGGCTTGTTCTACTTGACTCATCCACCGTGTGAGCGTGTCTGCTTACATCATCTGCACTGTGCGATACATGCACTAACGACTCGCGCATTTTTAAAACAAATAAATTAAAAGAGCGTGATAGCTCTGATATTTCATCATTGCCCGATTCGCTTAGCGTACGTGTTAAGTCACCTTCACCTTGCGATATGTTTTTCATCATGTCTGCGGCAAGACGAGTAGGCGTGAGTATACTTTTACCAATAAAGTAACTTAATAAAATGACAGCAATAATCATAACTAAGGCGCTAATTATGATGAGATTACGCTGCTCGCTAAATGCATCATCTATTGAATCTAGGTATACGCCTGAGCCAATAATCCATTGCCACGGGCTAAAACCTTTTACAAATGCGACTTTATCTACCGGCTGATCTTTTCCTGGTTTTGGCCATTTATAAGGTATAAAACCTTCTTTTTGTTGTTTTACAATGTTCACCATTTCTACAAAAAGTGCTTTGCCGTCGGGGTCTTTATTATTACTTAAGTCTTTACCGTTAAGCGCAGGCTTTATTGGATGCATTACCATTTTGGGCTGGTAGTTGTTTACCCAAAAGTAATTTGTTTTGTCATAGCGCAGCGCTTTTATAGCGGCCAGTGCTTGTGTTTGAGCCTGCGCTTGTGTGAGTGTATTGTTTTGTTCAAGCTGGTGGTAATGCTCAATAACACTGTATGCCGTTTCTACTACATTTTGGGTTTTTAGATATTGCTCGTTTTTGAGTGAGCTATATTGATGAGTTAGGCTAGATATACTAAGTACTATTAGGCCAAATACAACAATGGCTATTAACAGTAAAAAACGCTGGAAAATACTGAAACTACGTAGGTTAAGCATTAATTTGTCCTCAATTAGTGTACGCCTTAGCGCATAGAATAAGCGTAGCTAAAAAAAGCGTTTAATCTAGGCTCACTAACTTATTAAGACAAAAAAAAGGCCGATTTTTCAATCAGCCTTTAGTCTATTTAGTCGTCATATGATTATTTAACATCAAAATGTCGATTAAAGAAGTTTGTGATGGTTTGGTGTAAATGTGTTTGCACCTGTTTACCGCGTAAGCTGTGTTTTGAGCCTGGGTAGGTCATCATTTCAAACTGTTTTTCGTTATCTTGTAGTTGTTTAAATAATTTAGTGGCGTGGGTAAATAACACGTTGTCATCGGCCATGCCATGGTAAATCATTAATGGACCTTTTAAGCCATCAGCGTATGGGAATACGGCGCTGTCTTCGTAGCCTTTGGCATTGGTTTTAGGATGACCAAGGTAGCGCTCGGTGTAGTGGGTGTCGTAAAGTGCCCAGTCAGTAACTGGTGCTCCCGATACACCGGCTTGAAAGTAATCGCCCGCTTTAAACATGGTCATTAGGGCCATGTAGCCGCCATAACTGTGGCCATAAATACCAATGCGTTGTGGGTCTACGTAATCAAGCGTGCGTAAAAACTCAACGCCTTTAATTTGATCTGCTACTTCTACAACACCTAAGTGTTTGTAAATAGCGTCTTCAAACTTTTTACCACGGTTGTATGAGCCTCGGTTATCGAGCTGAAAAATAACATAGCCTTGTTGCGCCATGTATTGAAAGTACAAGTTTTTGCTGCGCCAGCTATTTGTAACGCGTTGTGCATGCGGGCCGCCGTATACATTAACAATTACTGGGTGCTTTTTACCGTCTGCAATATTACTTGGTTTAAACAAGCGGTAATGCATTTCTTGGCCATCTTCAGCTTTAATTGTGCCGTACTCTGGAGTTGCTAAATCACTTAAATAAGGTGTTAATGGGTGGCTATCATCAAGCTTATTTTGTTCAAGCCATGTGATAAATTCGCCGTTTACTTTACGTAGTGCCGCCGAGTTAGGCTTGTTTACCGATGAGCTATTATCAATAAACGTTTTGCTGTCTTTAGCCATTACCACTTTGTGGTATTGGCCTTGTTCGGTAATGCGCTTAATATTGCCTTTTTTAAACAGTGGTGCGCTGTATAAATGGCTTTCAAGCGGGGTGTCTTTACGTCCTGCAAAGTACACTATGCCTTTTTTCTCATCCACGCCTTTTAAGCTATCAACAACCCAGTCTCCTGAAGTGATTTGTCGAATTAGCTGGCCATTAGTGCGGTACAAATAAAGGTGTTTAAAACCATCGCGCTCAGAAGCCCATACAAAATGCTTTTTGTCTTTTAAGAAATGCAGATCAAAGTTTAAATTGATCCACGTATCGCTGTTTTCTGTTAGCGCTACTTTTTGCGTTTTAGTATCGCTATTGTAAAAACGTAGTTCTAACTTATGTTGTGAGCGATTTTGCCATTGATACGAAAGGGTAGTGCTGTCTTTTAGCCATTTAGCACGTGCAATGTAAATGTCTTTATCGTCACCTAAATCAACCCAGTCAACGTTTTGATTATTTAAAGACACAACGCCAAGTTGTATTTCAACGTTGTCGGTGCCTGTAAATGGGTAACGCTGATTAAATAGCTTTACTTCGTCTGCATAAATTTCGTTACGGATAGCTTCTTTTACTGGGGTTTCATCTACGCGAGTGAATGCAATTTTAGATTCATCGCCTGCCCACCAGTAGCCAGTCATACGGCTCATTTCTTCTTGTGCTACAAATTCGGCCATGCCGTTTTTAATAACGCCGCCGCCATCTTTGCTCAGTTGTATTTCTTTACCTGAATCAAGTGCTAAAGCGTAAAGGTTTTGCTCGCGAATAAACGATACATAGTTACCTTTAGGAGAAAAACGGGCATCGGTTTCAAACGCTTCTGTATTGGTAAGTTTTTTACTTTTACCAGATGCAAGCTCGTAATAATACAGGTCACCATTGAGTGGGAATAACAGGGCTTTGCCATCTTTAGACCATTTATACTCTAAAATACCTTTACCAAAAATACGTTGGCGTTCGCGGCGTGCTTTTTCCTCATCAGAGAGGTTTTCTGGGCCTGAAAACAGCTTTGCAGAATCAACCAGTATTCTGTTGGTGTTATCTTTTAAGTTGTATTCCCATAAATCATAACGGTTGTAGTCATCGGTTTTACCTTGCAGGTAAGTTACGCGGCTACCGTCTGGTGAAAATTTAAGTTGTACGGGAGCTTTACCCGACAAGCTCGGATCATCAAAAATACGCTCTAGCGATAATGGTTTTGCTTGTACGCTCAGTGCGCCAACAGCTAGCGGTAGTGCGAGGGTTAAGTGTTTTATTTTTTTTAGCACAAGGTTGCCTTAGCTTATTATAAATATTGTATTAAATGGTAAAGCTAAGCGTGTGCAACTGCAAATAAATGCTATAAAGTGGCCATTATTAAAGACTAACTAGGATGTGACGATGACGAACCACACTTTTGAACTCGCCCCAGAGCTTAAGCGCGATTGTATAGAACTGGCAGATTGGCCTTTATGTAAGGTGTTATTACTTAACGATAGCCAATACCCTTGGTTTGTATTGGTGCCCAGAAAACCTAATTTAAAAGAGATCATCGATTTATCTGATGCCGATCAAATTGTATATTTAAAAGAGTCGGCCAAACTCAGCAAGCTTATTATGCAAGTGTTTAGCCCTGATAAATTAAACGTGGCCGCTTTGGGTAATATGGTGCCGCAATTACATATTCATCATATTGCACGTTTTACAACTGATGCTGCGTGGCCTGCACCGGTGTGGGGTAAGTTTCCTGCAAAACCATACACAGATGAGCAAATAATAGCGCTAAAAAAAGCGCTGCAGTTATAAACTACAGCGCCTTATTAAACTATTACAAAGTATTACGTGTTGGGTTAGTTAAGGCCTAACACGTCTTTACCTTGTTTAAAGGTTACATCAACCGGAATATTCGCTTGGCTTAGTTTTTCTAAGTCTTTAGCAAGCTCTTCTTTAATATCGCCATGAGTGGTAATTAGTTGATCTACTTTTTCGTAATCGCCGTCACCTTGTAATGTTAAAATTAAGCGCGACAGTTTAGCCATAGCCACGCCCATTTTTTCCATATTTACACGGTATAAACCCTCTTCATTTTTAGAAAAAGCGCCTTCTTGTGCAAAAAAGTTAAAGCGGATCATGTTGGCTTTACCATGTGCGCTTGATGCACCAAAACGTACTGAGCGGAAAATACCCGCCATAAAGGTGGTGTAGTAATCTTCTAATGTGCCTTCGGTAATTTCGCCTTTTTTAAGTAACTGCTCAACCATGTATAAACCTAAAATATCGGCTTTACCTTCTTCAAGTGCACTTGCGTGCTCTTGTAATGATTGGCGCACAGTGCCTTTATTTGTAATGGTGTTTTTAATACCTAGGCCATGAGCCACTTCGTGAAACATGGTATTGGCAAAAAAGGCGTTAAAGGTAATATGCTTACGTTGCTCAGGTACAATTAACTGCTCAGCAATTGGCACTAAAATTTTATCAAATTTTGCACGCATTGCGTTTTTAAGCTGCAGGCGACGAGTGCCTTTTTCAAGCTGTACTTGCTCATCGTTTGGTAAGTTAATGGCAATCGTTTTGCTGCCCGCATTTGAGTGACCTGCATAGTAAACCACATCGTAAGCATTTAAGTCAGCGTCTGAGCCTGGCACTTCTTGCTTATATTTAGCATCTACCGGTAAATCTTTTTGAAGCTCTGGTAAAAAGGCCGCAAATTTAGCTAGGCGCTCGCTCCATTTTAAATCTTTAATTAGTACATACGACTCATAAGCAGAGCGGTAGCCAAAGAGTTGATCTTCGTAGGTTTCAATTGGGCCAATAACCACATCAACTGGGTTATTTTTCATGTCCATCCAGGCAAAGTCAGAACCCTGAAAATCATCTTTTTGTAGTGCATCAGCACGTAGGTTTAAGTAATTGGCAAATTCTTTATCATCGGCAAGCTTACTGGCTTCACGTAATAAATCTGCTGCTTTAGCTAACTCCTCAGCGTATTCTTTTGAGTAAGGCACGCTGTAAAGGTTACCTTGCTCATCACGTTTGATTAATGAATAAAGGCCTTTTTTATCTTCTACGTCGGCGTTATTTAGCTCTTCTTTTGTTATGTCGGCTGGGTAGAATTGTGCGCCAAGGGCTTTTTCTTTGTAACCTGATAAAAACGGTTCGTCACCATTTAAACGATCCCAAGGGCCGTAGTTAATATCAGCAAATTTACGTACTTTTTCATCACTTAGCTTTGCTAAAAAAGCGTCTTTATTATCGCCAAAAGCCTGCTTCCAAAATAGCTCGTCCATAATTTTAGAGGCATCGATAAGCTTAGCAACCATGGCTTTTTGATTCTCACTTAAATGAGATAGGTCGGCTTCTAGGCTAAAGTCGGTGTAAATATTTAAACGTTGTTTATCAATATTAATTAAATCTGGGCCAGCTTGCGCGGCACTTTTTTGAGCAAGTTCTACACCTGTGGCTTCGGTCGAAGAGGGGGCTTGCTCTGAGCATGCACTAAGAAAAACGACGCCTGAGAGTAAAATTGCTTGGCTAATTTTGTTTAAGATCATTTGATTGCCTGTTAAAAAAGTAAGTTTAATTATTTGTACGCTTAAATTTAATTGCTAGCGCGTACAAACGTTTCCTTATAGTGACTGCATTAAAGCAAAACTAAATGGTAAATAGCAAGTGTTTGGCGGTGTACCGCGCCTACAGGCGATAATAACAATTAATTTATATAATTTTCTTAACTTTATCGGTAAGTTAGATAATACTCATTGTATTACTCATTTTATCCGAGGTTAGCAGTTGCATTGCGGCCCAGAAACAAAAGGATGACAGTTCTATGTCTACAGAAAATGCACTATTAACGATTTTGGTTGATAGAATCAATAACGACACTTTGGTTTTACCTACGTTACCTGAAGTTGCAATTAAAGTGCGCCAAGCGGCCGATAACCCTGATGTAAACCTAATGCAAATGTCAGATGTGATTGGGCAAGACCCGGCTCTTTCAGCGCGCATGATTAAAGTGGCTAACAGTGCAATTATGGGCCGAGCGGTTAAGGTGTCTAACTTACAGCAAGCGGTTACTCGCATTGGTTTACGCCAAATTAAAAATATAGCAACCGCAATGGCAATGGAGCAGCTGTTTGTTTCTAATAATGAGCTAATAAAAGGCTACATGAGTAAAGCGTGGCAAAAAACGCTAAATGTGGCGGGGCATTCAATAACGCTTATGGCGTTTTATTTACAAAATAATAAACGTACATCGTTAAATAGTGACGCTATTACGTTGGCGTCGTTGGTATATAACATTGGTGTACTGCCTATTTTAACCGAAGCTGAGCGCCACCCAGAGGTGTTTGCTAACCCAAGCTTTTTAGCGCATGCAATTCAAAAGCTCAGTGGTAAAATTGGTGGCTCAATTATGGGAGCGTGGGAGTTTCCACCTGAATTTGTAAATGTTGCTAGACATTGGGCAGACCCTACGTATCGCCCTGAAGAGATTGGTTATGTTGATTTTATTCGTATTGGCGCTATCTTAGAGGGGACTTTACAGGTTTCTGATAAATCAGCGGCTTTACAAACCTACATAGATAAAGGCGTTATTCCTTCTATGCAGCTATTTTCAAGTGACGAATACAACGACATGCTTGAAAATGTAAAAGACACATTTAGCTAATTAGCAGTTATAAAGGTAAAAGCAAAAAGCACGACTAAGTCGTGCTTTTTTTGGTTTTAATAGCGCTTATAATTTTAGCGTCTTATAAATCTTCTGCGTCACCTAAACCGGCCGTCAGCTCTTCAAGCAGTAGCTTGATTTCTTCTGAGGCTAAAATAAAGTCAGCATCTAATTTAACTGCCATATCTTCTTTAGGAATATCGGCGTTTTCTTCTTTTAAAGTTTCTGAGTAGCTTAAACGCTTGATAGAGCCATCGTTTTGCAGCATAAACTTCAGGCGTTCTTGCCAATCAAGTGCAAGTTTGGTCACGCGTTTACCATTTTCTAGGTGCGATTTAACTTCATCACACGA
The DNA here is from genome assembly GCF_023161885.1 of Pseudoalteromonas sp. 2CM37A. Taxonomy (NCBI): domain Bacteria; kingdom Pseudomonadati; phylum Pseudomonadota; class Gammaproteobacteria; order Alteromonadales; family Pseudoalteromonadaceae; genus Pseudoalteromonas; species Pseudoalteromonas sp. 2CM37A. Next base: position 33,727 of record NZ_JALNTJ010000011.1, on the reverse strand, counting down.
TAAATCATGACCTTTTAGTTTAACCTGTGCGCCACTGTCGTCGGCTTCTTCTAGCTCAGCATCAAAACCTATAGCAAAGTTTTCAGGGGTGCTGAAGTTAGTTAACCAATCAGTTAAAAATACATCTAGGTCGTAGTTTGCAAAAGCAGGTACTACCGGTAATGTGCCCAGAGACTTACGCAGCAATGCAAGTAGCTCTTCTGCTTTATTAAAACTGCCGCTGTTTACTACAACCCAACCGTTTTCTTGGTCAATAAAAGCAAACTGTAGGCTCGATTTTTTAAACGCTTGAGGTAATAAGGTAGTTAAAATGTTTTCTTTTAACTCGTCTTTTTCTTTCTTTTTAACAGGGCGGTTTTCTTCCGCTTCTATTTGATCTACTTTTTCGGCAACCATTTCATTAACAACAGATGCAGGCAGCACTTTTTCTTCACGTTTGGCACACACTAAAATGCTTTTTTGTGAAAAATGCGCCAGCGAGTCACCATGCTTACCAAATGCTTTTGTCCAACCAAATGTAGAAAGGTCTTGAGAGCCACAAGGGCGAAATACATCTTGTTCTAACGCTTTTTCAAACTCTTCTTGAGTGTACGAAACATCTTGCTTAAAGCGATAACAAATCAGGTTACTAAACCACATAAGGTAACTTTTCCATCTTTTAAATTTGCTCAATCATAGCAATAAAATGGGGTTCTCGAAATGGCTGATTTTAAGCAAAGCCGTTATTGATTAAATAATGGCTTTGGCATGTTTTTAGGAAATTCAATATGGTAATGAAGCCCTTTGCCAGGCTCACTGCTTGCCTCTATTGAGCCGCTAAGTGTTTGCTTAACTAAGTTAAAGGTTATGTGTGTGCCTAACCCACTGCCGCCTTGGTCGCGTTTTGTCGTAAAAAATGGGTCAAACAATTTGGCTAATTGCTCTTTTGTTACGCCATTGCCGTTATCGGTGTAGTCAATAATAAGGAGTGTGTCATCGGCGCTAATATTTATATCAATATTGCCCTGCGCAATATTATCAAAACCATGAATAATTGAGTTCATAATTAAGTTAGTAAAAATTTGGCTAATTGCCCCTGCAGGCAAGTTAAGAACTAAATCATCCGGGCACTGTAAATTTATGGTGTGCTTGGTTTTTTTAAGTTTAGGGTGGAGCGATAAAATTACTTCGTTTAAATAATCTTTAAAGTTAATTGTTCTTACAGCTTCACTGGCTTGGTCTACCGCTATTTGTTTAAAGCTGGCAATAAGCTCAGAGGCTCTATCAAGGTTGGTTGTAAGCAAGCTTGTGCTTTGCTTGGCTTCGTTTATAAACTCTTCTAATGCTTTGGGCGATAACTTTTTTTCTTTGTAGGCATTTTCTAACGTGTTTAAACGCTCTTGTAAAAACGATATAGCAGTTACACCAATCCCTATAGGTGTATTTATGTCGTGTGTAATACCGGCGACTAATCCGCCTAGTGCAGCCATTTTTTCGGTGCCTACTAAGCGCTCTTGAGCAAGGCTTAGCTCGTCAAGGTAGCGTTCAAGCTCTTTTTGTTTAGTTAATAATTCTTCTTCGGTATGTCTGCGTAAATCAACTTCTTCGGTTAGTACCAGCTTTTGTTTTTCTAGTTCGTACTTTTGCTGTTGTAAATCCATCATAGCTTGGCTTAAGTTTGACGTTTTACGGGCAACATCTTGTTCAAGCTGTATATTGTGCTGGTCGAGCTTTTCGTTACTAACAATCAACTCACGTTGGGTATGCTCAAGCTCTTTTCTGTATTGAACTACTTTATCTATTAAGTTATTAAAAGACTGCTCCATAACGTTTAGCTCGTTATGCTCTTCGGTCTCAATGTCTATGTGTTGACCTTCTAAGTCATCAAGCTCTAAGTTTTCTATTTGATCGGTTAACTCGTTTAAAGGGTCGGTGAGCAGCTTTCTAAATGCCATTAAAAACAGAATGATCAAAAAGGTGGTTTTGATCATGGCGTTACCAATTAAAAAGTAAATAGATACCATTATTCGGCTAAATACCACATCGCGGCTAGAGAACAAGGTCACATCACCTACTTGAGTAGCGCGTCCCGAAAATTCAAAAATTAGGGGGAAGGTATAACCAAAGAGACCCGATTTGGTGTCCTCTATAATGACTTCCTCTTGTACGAGTTGTTGGTTATAAAGTTTGTGTATATCAAGAGAGCGCCCCAGCTGCGAAATAATTTCACCGCTGTCGTCGCGCACTATAATGCCCTCCACCATAGGTATAGCAAGTAAGCCTTCTGCGGTTGTAATTGTTTGCTTTGTGTTTAGTTCCCAAATTGCGCGTGTTAAGCTTCGGCTAAAGGTTTTTTGCAGCGTACTTAGCTCATCACGAATGTAGTCTTTAGTATTTACAAATTCTGCAAGCACCTGTCCACATGTCACCACAAAGGTAAGCAAAAAATACACTGATAAAACATTAGTTAACAATTTCTTAGAAAGGCTTTTTTGTAACATATGGGATTTACTCATCCGGTGTAATTATATCTAAGTTGCAATTTCTAACTTAAAAGTTAGTCAATAAAACCTTAAAAATAAATAAAAAATTTATATTTTAAAGAGATAGCCCAGCTATTGAGTCGTTTTGTTTTAATAATAGTGCACTAAACTGATTTAAATTAATTTTAATGGCTACTGAGATTACAAAAACGATGATTTTTAATAGGCAGCTAAGGCAATTATTAATAATGTTTGACGTTTTACTGTAAGGTTACAGTATTACATTATGCGAACAAGCAAAGTGTTAGAGTTTTAGGAACGTGTTAGAATAGCAAAAACCAACGGACGGCTCGTTTTTATAATTTTTAGAAGGTTATTTTAGTAGTTAACATGATGAAATTTTCTATATTAGTGTGTGATGACTCCACTGTTGCACGCAAACAAGTTGTGCGTTGTTTAAATGAGTGCGTGAGTGCCGACATTCAACAAGCCGCAAACGGGGCCGATGCGCTGGCGCTTTTACGCTTGCAGCAATTTGATCTTTTGTGTTTAGACTTAACCATGCCAGAAGTTGACGGTGTACAAGTGCTAGAGCGCATTAAAGCAGAAAAAATTGAGTGTTTTGTACTGGTGATCTCCGCTGATATACAACAACAAATGAAGCAAAAAGTCGCGCAGCTTGGTGCTATCGACTTTATAAATAAACCTATTAATAAATCGGCTTTAAGTGAAGTTTTGCATAAATTTGGCATTCATTAGGTTTTTTCATGTTCAAAAAGGCTGTTTTATCTTTTAATTTGGGGTTGACAGCATAGCCTTTGTTAAGGCAGTCTTAGCTCTATGAAAACAATTAATCGCGCACTGACCATTATTATTACAACCACCATTCTTACTGGATAGTGGCATAGGTCGGTGCAACAAATTTAAAGGCCTGTGTTCACTAAGAACACAGGCCTTTTTTCGTTTTATGGGATGAGGAACATAAATAATGCGCGTTTTAAAATTTGGAGGCTCTTCGCTTGCCGACTTTGCCTGTTTGCAACAAGTAGCTTTGCTGGTAAAAGCACAGTTAAAAGATGAAATGTTACTGGTACTTTCTGCACCCGGAGGTATGACTGATTCATTAGTTGCGCTGGCCAGTGCCGCTGAGCAAGGTCAAGATTTTTCTCAGCAATGGCAAGCTTTACTAAGCCGATGCGAGACATTAAAAGCAGAAGTAGAAAAAAGCAGTGGCGAAGTAACAAACTGGCCAGATTTTAATGAGCTTAAAAATAAGCTAGATGGTGTGGCGCTTATTAAGTGTTGCCCAGATCAAATTCGTGCTTTTGTAATTAGTTTTGGTGAGCGTGTTAGCGTATCGCTAATGCAAAGTTTATTAAGCTCGCACAATGCACAATACCTTGAAGCAACGCGTTGTGTTGCCTCTACTGGTGGTTACATTGATGCTGAGGCCGACTTAGTAACGAGTAAAGCACGCTTTCAAGCAGTACTTAAAGAAAACCCAGCCACCATTTACATTATGCCAGGCTTTACAGCAAGCAACGAGCATGGCGAACTTACTACACTTGGTCGTAATGGCTCTGATTACTCGGCAGCTATTGCAGCGGCATGTTTAGATGCTGAAATTTGCCAAATTTGGACTGACGTTGATGGTGTGTACAGTGCTGATCCGCGCTACATCAAAAAAGCAACTAAAGTTGATTTCTTATCTTATAAAGAAGCGATGGAGCTTTCTTACTTTGGCGCTAAAGTACTTCACCCTAAAACCATTTTACCGTGCGCGAAAGCGGGCGTACCCTGCGAAATTAAAAATACCCATAACCCAGATGCTCAAGGGTCATTAATTGGTAACGACTATTCATCTGATGAGCCAGTAAAAGCGCTTTCTAGCTTGCAAGACTTAGCAATGCTTACCGTGTCAGGTCCTGGCATGAAAGGTAAAGTGGGCATGGCCTCTAAGGTATTTAATGCCCTTGCGCACGATAACGTATCGATAGTATTAATTACTCAATCATCGTGTGAATTTAGCATTAGCTTTTGTGTGCACGAAAGCGATTTAGCGCTAGCACTAGAAGCCTTACAAAGTGCATTTGAACTTGAATTACAAGCAGGCTTAATTGAGCCGGTACAAGTACAACGTAATCTTGCCATTGTCACTTTAGTGGGCGATAACATGCGCGCACACAAAGGTTTAGCAGCACAGTTTTTTGCTTCTCTTGCACAGGCCCAAGTAAACATTGTAGCCATTGCGCAGGATTCTACAGAAAGTGCTATTTCGGCGGTTATTGATGGCGAGCTGTGTAACGATGCAGTGAAAATATGCCATGAAAACTTTTTTACGCACGTCCCTTCAATTGACGTATTTTTACTTGGCTGTGGCTTAGTAGGTCAAGAGCTTATTTCTCAGTTAGAGCGCCAGCAAGCGTGGCTTGAAAAACGTAATATTAAGTTAAACCTATATGGCGTTGCTAATTCTCGTCAATTGCATTTAGACAGCGAAGGTATTGCATTTGATGACTGGCAGCAAAAGCTTGCAGCATCAGAGCAAGCGTTTGATTTAAATTTAGTTGAGCAGTTTGTAAAACAAAATCACTTAGTAAACCCTGTGCTTGTAGATTGTACGTCTTCTGATGCGCTAGCAGCTCAGTATGTGGATTTTTTAAATGCGGGCTTCCATGTGGTTGCCGCTAATAAAAAAGCAACAACCAGCTCGTACGATTATTACCAAGACTTAATTGCAGCAACACAAAAAAATAACCGCAAGTTTTTATACGAAACAAACGTAGGTGCAGGCTTACCGGTAATCGATAACCTACAGTCGTTATTTGGTGCAGGTGATGAGTTACTTGAGTTTAGCGGTATTTTATCAGGCTCACTGTCGTACATGTTTGGTGCACTAGAAGATGGTTTATCACTTTCTGAGGCAACTATTAAAGCAAAAGAAAGCGGTTTTACAGAGCCAGACCCACGCGATGATTTATCGGGTACCGATGTAGCACGTAAGTTACTTATTATTGCTCGCGAAGCCGGCATGAAATTAGAGCTTAGCGATATAGAAGTAGAGTCAGTATTGCCTCAAGGTTTTGCACAAGGCGACAGCGTAGATGAATTTATGGCTAAACTGCCAAGTTTAGACGCTGAGTTTAACGACCGTATTCAAAGTGCGGCGGCAGAGGGCAAGGTACTGCGTTATGTAGGTACAATTAAAGAAGGCCACTGTAAAGTAGGTATTGAAGCGGTCGATTCATCGCATGCATTAAATGTAATTCGTGATGGTGAAAACGCATTAGCTATTTTAAGCCAGTATTATCAACCACGCCCATTTGTAATTCGTGGTTACGGTGCAGGCTCTGCAGTAACCGCTGCAGGCGTATTTGCCGACGTATTAAAAACGTTATCGCGCTAGGAGAACATTATGATAGAAGTATATGCTCCGGCGTCTATAGGTAATTTTGCAGTGGGCTTTGATGCACTTGGCGCAGCGCTTGCGCCTATTGATGGCAGCTTATTAGGTGATGTAGCCGTAGTAAGCGCCGCAGCAAGTGATGAGTTTGTTTGCTCTGGCGAATATGCGCATAAGTTACCAAGCGATGCGAGCGAAAACCTAGCATATCAATGTTTAGTGCATTTTAGAGCGCACGTTGCGCCAGATATGGCAAGTGTAAAATTAGAGCTTAAAAAGAACTTACCAATTGGCTCAGGGCTAGGTTCGAGTGCGTGCTCGGTGGTAGCAACCTTTGCTGCGCTTGATAAGTTTGCTCAAACCAATTTAAGCCAAGTTGAGCTGATTGAATTAATGGCTGATTTTGAAGCTATAGTCAGTGGCGGGCGTCATTATGACAACATCACCCCATGTTATTTAGGGGGCTTACAGCTTACAGGCGATTTAATTCCTGATAAGTCAATCGCTCTACCAGTTGATGAAAACTGGTACTACGTAGCGGCGTTTCCTGGGTTTTCGCTTAATACCGCAAAGGCACGCTCGGTATTACCTAAAGAGCTAAGCATGCATGCAGGGGTTGAGTTTGCACAGCGTTTATCGGCATTTAGCAGTTTGTTATTAACGCAGCGTTTTGATGATGCATTGAGCATTATGCAAGACGATATAGCAGAGCCGTACCGAGCACCGTTAATAACAGGGTTTAGCGAAGCGAAAGCAAATTTGCCAGCGCTTGGTGCAGAAATTGTCAGTATTTCAGGTGCAGGCCCTACGTTATTTACAGTGTGTAAAACATTAGAAGCTGCTGAAAAATGTGCGCAGTGGTTAGCGCAAAACTATATAAATGAGCAGGGCTTTTGCCACATTTGTAAATTAGATAACGACGGCACGCGTCAATTAACAGTTTTATAGGATAGGCATTTATGCAATTACATAATTTAAAAGAAAATTCTCAAAAAGTGTCGTTTGTTGAAGCGGTAAAAACAGGGCTTGGGCGTAATCAGGGGGTATTTTTCCCTGAAAGCTTAGCGCCACTCGCCGATGTAGATGCGTTATTAGATATGGATTTTGTTACCCGCAGTAGCAAAATTTTATCGCACCTTATTGGTGATGAATTACCCGCTGATACCGTTGCTCAAATGGTTAAAAATGCGTTTAACTTCCCCGTAAAATTGGTAGAGGTTGAAGACAATAACTATTGTTTAGAGCTTTTTCATGGCCCTACGCTTGCGTTTAAAGACTTTGGCGGGCGCTTTATGGCTGAGTGTTTAGCACAGTTTAATCAAGGCGAAAAAGTCACGATTTTAACGGCAACCTCTGGCGATACTGGCGCTGCTGTTGCACATGCGTTTTACAACAAGCCAAATATAGATGTGGTTATTCTATACCCTAAAGGCAAAATTTCGCTTGCTCAGCAAAAGCTATTTACTACGCTTGGCAACAACATTCATTGTTACGCGGTTGATGGCAGTTTTGATGATTGCCAAGAGCTGGTTAAAAAGTCGTTTTTAGATGACGAAGTTAAATCTACACTTGGCCTTAATTCAGCTAACTCAATCAACATTAGCCGCCTAGTGGCACAAGTATGTTATTACTTTGAAGCCATTGCTCAGCTACCAAAAGAAAAGCGTGCTACAGCGCATATTTCAGTCCCTAGTGGTAACTTTGGTAATGTATGTGCCGCCATGATTGGTGCTGTAATTGGTTTGCCGGTGGGTAAACTAAGCGCGACTACAAATCAAAACGACACTGTGCCACGTTACATGCTTGATAAAAATTGGGCGCCAAATGCCACACTTGAGTCGCTTTCAAATGCGATGGATGTAAGCAAGCCAAATAACTGGCCACGTGTGCAAACAATGTTAGATAATAACTGGTTTAGCTACGATAATTTTTACTCAACCAGCGTGAGCGAAGAAAATACGCGAGCAGTGATGAAAAATATTCAACAAACTGGTTATGTTGCAGAGCCGCATACCGCCATTGCATACCAAGGTCTTGTAGAGAATAAAGCACCCGGCGCAGCAGGTATCTTTTTAGCAACTGCTCACCCTGCTAAGTTTAAAGATAGCGTAGAAGAGATTCTAAATATTGAACTTGATATGCCAAAACCACTTAGCGACGCGCTTGCTAAACCTTGTTTAGCAAGCGACATTAACCCTGATTATGAAGCGTTACGCACTGAAATACTCGCTAAGTTAGGCTAACTAACTTAGCGTTAAAAAAGCGGCTTTGGCCGCTTTTTTTGTATTTTGAACGCGCTAAATAAAGTATTTATCATTAAGTAATTAAATGTAAAAAATAAAAATCATTTAAATTATTAATGCATTTATAAAAAAATATCATCTTAAAAACGCTGTGAAATAGATTCAATCCCTGTTTAAATATCCTCAACTTAAGAGCGTAGGCAAAGAGTCGTTTAAAGCGTACAATAAAGCCTCTAAAAAACACCATACACGTTGCCCTAGGAGACCCCAATGTTAGAACGTAGCATGAATATTTCGGATTTTGATCCAGAGTTATTTGACGCGATAAACAAAGAAACTGCTCGCCAAGAAGAGCACATTGAATTAATCGCATCAGAAAACTACTGTAGCCCACGCGTACTAGAAGCACAGGGTTCACAGCTTACAAACAAATACGCAGAAGGTTACCCGGGCAAACGTTACTATGGCGGTTGTGAGCACGTAGACGTTGTTGAACAACTTGCAATTGATCGTGCTAACGAGCTATTTGGTTCTGACTATGCAAACGTTCAGCCACATGCGGGTTCTCAAGCAAATGCAGCTGTTTTCTTAGCATTATTAGAAGCGGGCGACACTGTACTTGGTATGAGCTTAGCTCATGGTGGTCACTTAACGCACGGTTCACACGTAAGCTTCTCAGGTAAGCTATACAATGCAATCCAGTACGGGCTAGACGAAGCAACTGGCGAAATTGACTACGCACAGGTAGAAGCGCTAGCACTTGAGCACAAACCAAAAATGATTATTGGTGGTTTTTCTGCGTACTCAGGTATTGTTGATTGGGCTAAATTCCGTGAGATTGCTGATAAAGTAGGTGCTTACTTATTCGTTGATATGGCTCACGTTGCTGGTTTAATTGCGGCGGGTGTTTACCCAAGCCCAGTACCTCACGCGCATGTTGTAACAACAACAACACACAAAACATTAGCAGGCCCTCGTGGTGGTTTAATTATTTCTGCTTGTGGCGACGAAGCAATTTACAAAAAGCTTAACAGCGCTGTGTTCCCAGGTGGCCAAGGTGGTCCTTTATGTCACATTATTGCTGCAAAAGCAGTGGCATTTAAAGAAGCTCTACAACCAGAATTTAAAACATACCAAGCACAAGTAGTTAAAAATGCTCAAGCTATGGTTGCTGTTATGCAAGAGCGCGGTTACAAAATCGTATCTGATAAAACAGAAAACCACTTATTCTTACTTGATTTAATCGATAAAGATATCACAGGTAAAGATGCCGACGCAGCGCTTGGCAATGCAAACATTACTGTGAACAAAAACTCTGTACCAAACGATCCTCGCTCACCGTTTGTTACTTCTGGTTTACGTATTGGTTCACCTGCAATTACGCGTCGTGGCTTTAAAGAAGCTGAATCGAAAGAACTTGCTGGCTGGATTTGTGACGTATTAGACAACATCAACGATGAGTCAGTACAAGCGCAAGTTAAAGAAAAAGTTAAAGCAATTTGTGCAAAACTACCTGTATACGCTTAATTGCATAAGCAGCAGTAATTTAGATCACAACAAGGGGCCTGTTTACCTTTCGAGGTTTAATTTGCAGTGGTATGTTTGGTTTTTAGGCAAGGCAGAGTCTATGTAGTGTGGTTACTCCACACAAATAGGCGATAACGCAGCATAAATGCCAAACATGCACTGCCCTCGGGTTCGTCCTAGGGGTGATTTACTCTTTGTTGCTCGGTTTTTACTTAGCCCACTAGGTTACAAACCTCGCGCCGCGATCAAATCACCCCTAGATAGAACAAATTTAATCCTGAAAGGCCAACAGGCCCTATTTTTTTGCTAAGATAAAAGGCCGCTAAATAGCGGCCTTTTTTGTTTTAAAACGGAAGTACCGAGTTATGCATTGCCCATTTTGTACCGCAAAAGATACTAAAGTTATTGATTCTCGCCTAGTCGGCGGAGGCCACCAAGTTCGCCGTCGTCGTGAATGTAACGAGTGTCACGAGCGATTTACTACCTTTGAAGGCGCCGAGTTAGTTATGCCACGTGTGATTAAGCAAGATGGCAGCCGAGAGCCCTTTAATGAAGATAAACTACTCAATGGCCTTAATCGCGCCCTAGAAAAACGCCCTGTTAGTACAGAGCAAGTGGATGAAGTGGTTAATATTATTAAATCGCAGTTGCGTGCTACCGGCGAGCGAGAAATATCAAGTCACCTAGTGGGTGAGTGCATAATGGAGGCGCTTAAAAAACTGGATAAAGTAGCCTATGTGCGGTTTGCCTCTGTGTATCGCTCGTTTGAAGATATACGCGAATTTGGTGAAGAAATTGCCCGTTTAGGGGAGTAATAATGCAAAACCAAACAACCTTTACTGCGCAAGATGAAATGTACATGGCACGTGCCATCGAGCTTGCAAAAAAAGGGCGATTTACAACCACCCCCAATCCTAATGTAGGGTGTGTTTTAGTTAAAGATAACCACATAATTGGTGAAGGGTTTCATCAATTAGCTGGGCAGGGGCATGCTGAGGTTAATGCCCTTGCTGTAGCAGGTGAAAACGCAAAAGGTGCGACTGCGTATGTTACGCTTGAACCGTGTAGCCATTACGGACGCACTCCGCCGTGTGCAGAGGGCTTAAAAGCGGCAGGTGTAGTAAAAGTTATTGCAGCTATGGTCGACACCAACCCACAAGTCGTAGGTAAAGGGCTTAAAATACTCAGCGATGCCGGTATTGAGGTTGCATTTGGGCTTTTAGAGCAGCAAGCGCGGGCACTTAATTTAGGTTTTTTTAAGCGTATGGAGCAGGGACTTCCGTATGTTACGTGTAAAATGGCGGCCAGCATTGATGGTAAAACCGCGCTAAAAAATGGCCAAAGTAAGTGGATCACCGGAAGCGCTGCGCGACAAGATGTACAATTACACCGAGCACAAAGCTGCGCTATTTTAACGGGCGCCGATACGGTTATTACCGATGATGCTAAGCTCAATGTGAGGTTAAGCGAGTTGCCACAGGCTTTGCCTACTGAATTACCCCTACGCCAACCGGTGCGTGTTATAATTGACTCACAAAATAGGCTTACACCAGAGCTGGCAGTATTTAATATTGAAAGTGAAATAATAATTTTTACTACCAAGGTTGATAAATCAACGCAGTGGCCGCATTTTGTAAGGCATATAGAAGTACCACAGCAAAATAACAAAGTTAATTTAACGTCTGTTTTAGCGCACCTTGCTAAGCTGCAATTTAATCATGTTTATTTAGAAGCGGGTGCTACACTTGCCGGTAAAATGACAGAGCTTAATTTAATAGACGAATATATATTTTATTTAGCGCCTAAACTAATGGGGTGCGATGCAAAAAGCTTAGTTAATTTTGCACCGCTGACAGATATGCAAAACACCGTTAATTTGACGTTTAAAGAGTGTGTGAAAATAGGCGATGATTTACGTATAACCGCCACAAAACACATTCCAATCACTTAATTAAAAGAGTAGGGCTATGTTTACTGGAATAATTGAAGCCACAGGCAAAATTGCGCTATTACAAAAAAAACAAGGCGATTTAGCCATTCGCATTCAAAGCGCTAATCTTGATATGAGCGATGTAAAGCTTGGCGATAGCATTGCCACAAATGGCGTATGTTTAACGGTAGTTGATAAGCACATTGATGGCTTTAGTGCCGACTTATCAAACGAAACTATCAGCTTAACTGGGTTTGCAAATTATAATATTGGCCAAACAGTTAACCTTGAAAAAGCCATGCAGCCGGTTTCACGTTTAGGCGGGCATTTAGTGTCAGGTCATGTTGATGGCATTGCAACCATTACAGCCATTACTAGTAATGCGCGCGCCACAGAATATTGGCTAAGCACCGATGAAAACTTAATGAAGTACATTCCTTACAAAGGGTCTGTATGTATAGATGGTATAAGCCTGACAGTAAACGCTGTACAAGGTAATACATTTAAATTAACCATAGTGCCGCACACAAGCGAGCAAACCACCATCGCTGATTTTAAAGTGGGCACACGCGTTAATTTAGAAGTCGACCAAATTGCACGTTATTTAGAGCGCCTTATTAAAGGGGCTGAGCAGCCGACTGGCTCAGATATTTCAATGAGCTTACTAGCTAAAGCTGGTTTTGTTAAATAACGACACTGATAACTTACACGAGCAAATTTATGAATTTACACAGCGCACAAGAAATCATCGACGACATTAAAGCCGGTAAAATGGTGATTTTAATGGATGACGAAGACAGAGAAAACGAAGGTGATTTAATCATTGCAGCAGAGCACATTAGCGCCGAAGCAATTAACTTTATGGCCACTCATGGCCGTGGCTTAATTTGTTTAACTATGACGCAAGAGCGTTGTGAGCAGCTTGATTTACCGTTAATGGTAAAAAACAATGGCGCAGCGTTTTCTACTAACTTTACTATGTCGATTGAAGCTGCCAAAGGCGTAACAACGGGTATATCTGCAGCCGATAGAGCGCGTACAGTTCAAGCGGCAATTGCAAAAGGCGCCGTACCAAGCGATATCGTACAACCTGGACATATTTTTCCTATTATGGCACAGCCAGGTGGCGTGTTAACGCGCGCAGGCCACACCGAAGCCGGGTGTGATTTAGCACGTTTAGCCGGCCTTGAAGCCTCATCAGTTATTGTAGAAATCCTCAATGCCGATGGCACTATGGCGCGCCGCCCTGATTTAGAAGTATTTGCTAAAGAGCATGGTATTAAAATTGGCACAATTGCAGATTTAATTGAATACCGAAACCTTAACGAAACCACCATAGAGCAAGTGGCTAAGTGTAAATTACCCACTGAGCACGGTGAGTTTGATTTAGTAACCTACAAAGATACGATTGACGGCCAACTGCACTACGTATTGCTAAAAGGCGAAATTAAAGAGCAAGAACCAACGCTTGTGCGCGTGCACTTACAAAGCACCTTTAACGATATTTTGCTTTCAGACAGAAGTGCGGACCGTAGTTGGGGGCTTTCTGATGCAATGGCTTACATTGCAGAAAATAACGGTGCACTGGTTATTTTAGGTAAACAAGAAAGCACCGAAGAGCTAGAGGCCACAGTAAAAGCGTTTGCTGCTGCCGATGCTGGCGAGAATGTTACGCCGCGTAAATTTAAAGGCACATCACGCACTGTTGGTGTGGGCTCGCAAATACTGGCTGATTTAGGTATTAAGCAAATGCGCTTAATGAGTCGCCCTAAAAAGTACCATGCACTTTCGGGCTTTCATTTAGAAGTGGTTGATTACGTTGAGCCACAATAAGGGCTCAGCTTTTAACTAGTCTATTTTTTTATTTTTATGGTATGATGCGCAGCAATTTTTGCGCAATCGCAACCGCTTGAACATATTTTTAGGGTTATCAAATGAAAATTATTGAAGGTAATAAGTACGCTCCAGGCAAAAAATTCGCTATTGTTATTTCTCGTTTTAACGATTTTATTGGTAGCAGCCTACTAGAAGGTGCTGTTGATGAGCTAAAGCGTACTGGTGGCGTAGCCGATGATGACATTACCGTTGTGTATGTACCCGGTGCAGTAGAGTTACCTTTAGCGGCAAAACGCATTGCGGCAAAAAAAGAGTATGATGCAATCATCGCATTAGGCGTAGTGATCAGAGGTGGTACACCACACTTTGACCTCGTTGCTGGCGAATCTAACAAAGGCCTTGCAAATGTATCGCTTGAGTATGATATCCCGGTTGCATTTGGCGTATTAACCACAGAAAGCATTGAACAAGCAATTGAACGCGCTGGTACCAAAATGGGTAACAAAGGCGGCGAAGCGGCATTAGGCGCGCTTGAAATGGTTAATGTGTTAGATAAAATTTAAGTTTAAGGAATTTTTGTGAAACCAGCAGCAAGACGTAAAGCACGTATCTTAGCACTTCAAGCCGTTTATTCTTGGCAATTAAGTGGCAATTTAATTGCCGATATCGAACAACAAATGTTGATCGAAAACGACGTGACTAAAATTGATGTTGAATACTTTAAAGATTTAGCGCGTGGCGTTGCCGTTAATTATAAGCAACTAGATGAAGCTGTATCTCCGCATTTAACACGTCCATTTGATGATTTAGATATGGTAGAGCGTGCAATTTTACGTTTAAGCGCGTATGAGCTTAAATTCCGTGAAGATGTGCCATACAAAGTAGCAATCAATGAAGGCATTGAGCTTGCTAAAATATTTGGCGCTGAAGACAGCCATAAATTTGTAAACGGTGTACTTGATAAAGCTGTTAAGCATTTACGCAAGTAATACTAACCTTGCTAAAGCGCTCTGCTAAAGGGCTTAGCTTTAACAGTTAGTACACGTTAAAAAGGAGAGCCGGCATAGGTCGGCTTTTTTGTGTATGAAGGAATTTGAATTAATAAACCGCTACTTTAAAGGTCGTGGTATAACTCGTCGTGATGTAAGCCTAGGAATAGGGGACGACTGTGCATTAGTTACCGTTCCGCAAAACTGCCAACTTGCAGTAACAACTGATACGCTTGTATCGGGTGTTCATTTTTTTGATGACATTTCTCCCCGAGCATTAGGACACCGAGCACTGGCCGTAAATCTAAGTGATTTAGCAGCCATGGGGGCTGAGCCTACTTGGGTGTCGGTGGCATTAACCCTACCAAATATTAACCAGCAGTGGATTGAAGAATTTACTGAGGGAATGCACGAAATTGCTGAGTACTTTAATGTACAAATAATTGGTGGCGACACTACGCAGGGCCCTTTAACAGTTACTATATGCGCTAAAGGCACTGTGCCAGAGGGCAAAGCTTTACGCCGTGCAGGTGCTAAAGTGGGCGACTGGGTATGTGTAACCGGCACGCTAGGTGATGCAGGCTTGGCTATTGAATCTCGAAAGCGTGGCCTAAGTATTGAGCCTGAGCACTTAAAGTACATAAATAGCCGCTTTGATTACCCCACTCCACGGGTGGCTGCAGGGCAAGTATTACGTGGCCTTGCTTCATCAGCTATTGATGTGTCTGATGGCCTTATGGCGGATTTAACCCACATACTTGATATGTCACAAGTCAGCGCCAGTATAAATATTGAAAACATCCCAACCTCAGACGCTATGCGTTCAAGCCTGAACTTTGAGGCGCAATTGCCGTATATTTTAGGCTATGGCGATGACTACGAATTACTTTTTACTGTCTCTGAAGATAATAAAAGCATGTTGGAGCTTAAATTACGTCAATACGGCGTAGAAGCAACGTGCATAGGGCAAATAAAAAGTGGCGAAGGGCACATTGAGCTTTTACACCACGGTGAAAAATTTAATTTTGAGCAACAGGGCTTTGAGCACTTTGCCAAGGAGCAGGTTTGACTAGCAAAAAACAGTTTAATTTAAAGCGCCCGCACCAGTTATTTGGCCTAGGGTTTGGCACTGGCCTTGCGCCTGTTGCGCCAGGCACCTTTGGTACATTTGCTGCTTTACCATTTATTTTTATGACCATGTATTTTCCGCTTTGGCTACAAATCGTGTTTGCCGTGGTTATTAGTATTTTTGGTATTTGGGCGTGTGGCAAAACCGCCGATGATTTAGGTGTGCACGACCACCCAGCCATAGTGTGGGATGAAGTTGCGGGTTATTACATTACGATGATTGGTGCAGCGCTTAGTTGGCAAACCTTACTTGTAGGCTTTTTATTATTTAGATTTTTTGATATTGCCAAACCTGGCCCGATCAAAACGCTCGATAAGCGAATGGACGGCGGCGTGGGTATAATGGCTGATGATGTACTTGCCGGTATTTTTTCGCTTATTTGTTTGCAAGCGTTAATAAAAGCAGGTTTACTACCCTTTTAATTTTTGTGTTTTATTTGTTTAACTAGGTGGCAGCGAAATGATGCGATTTTTACTGGTATGTGTACTTATGTTGTGTGCCATGCCAAGTTGGGCTTCTATTACTGATTACGTTGTTAAGCAATGGAATATCAAAGATGGCTTGCCCTCGCAATCGCTAAAAAGTGTTGTGCAAGATCAGCAAGGCTATATGTGGGTCGGAACGCAATTTGGTCTTAGTCGTTTTGACGGCACAACTTTTACTAATTACAACACACAAAATAGTCCTTTTTTGCCAAGCAATGGTATTAATAAACTGCTCATAGATAGTAATGGCTATCTGTGGGTGGGCACTAAAAGTGGCTTGGTGGTCATAAACCCGCAAACGCTTGCCGCACAAGAATTTAATATTAAAGGCCCAGTTAGAGACATATTAGAAGATGCCAAGGGCAGCATTTGGATTGCAGCTAATGGGCTTTATTATGTAGACCGCAACCAAGTTGATTTACGTGATAAAGCGAACGAACTCGTTCCTATTGTAAATGCCACCGTGATCACCCAAATAGTGGGGTCGGTTAGTCAAATGGCGCTTTCTCCAGAGGGGATTTGGCTTGTCAACGACCGTCATTTACTACGCTTAACTAAAAGCGCCTCTGATTTTTCAAAACTCAGGTTGGAGTTAACAGCTAAGGTGTCATTGCCTGAGCGGTTAGCACAAACCATTGTTCATGATCTGTCTTTTTTAAATGGTAATTTATATTTAGCCTCTGAACTGGGTGCTTACTTTTTAGATTTAGACGATGAACTAAGACCTTTCCCGCTTCCGAATGCGAATAACTCAGCTGTGTATAAATTTATGAGCGACACCAATGGTGGCTTATGGGTTTCTACTTATGGACGACTGCTTTTTAGAGCTAAGTCGGGTGAATGGCAATGGGTTGAGCCAAGTCAGCTAGATCAAAGTATTTGGTTTGCCGATATTTACCGCGATAGCCAAAATAATATTTGGCTTGCAAGTTTTAGCGAAGGCTTATGGCTTGCACACGAAGGGCGTATTGAGCGCCACTCTGCTTTATCGCAAATGACAGAGGCCGTTATGGCAATTAGCCAAGCGCCCGATGGTAATTTATGGGTGGCAAATAAAAGTGGTATTGGTTATTTCGATTTAAATAAAAACTTTGTCAATAAAATACCCAGTGCGCAATTTGGCCGCGCAACAGTACACGACTTACAGTTTGATGGCTCGCGTTTATATATAGCGACCGGACGAGGGCTGTTTTTTTACGAGCAAGATAAACTATACAGTTTTCCTGGCAGAGCGCTGCGCGACAATCCGGTATTTGCTATTAGCCCATCAAGCAAAGGCGGTTTTTGGATAGGTACAGGGCGTGGCTTGTATAGGCTGAGTTATGGCGGGTTAACACCCTTTGCATACAATGCCTTTTTAGGCAGTAAATTTATAACGTATGTGCTCGATAAAGCAAACTTTGGTGTAATAGGGACCAGTAAAGGGGCGTATTACTTTACTGACCGTGGCATTGAAAAAATAGGTGACCAAACTTCGCTCGAAAGTGCATACATCACCAGCGTATTACACATAGATGGTGTAGGTATTTTAATTGGCTCGCTTAATGACGGCTTATTTTACAGAAGTTTGCAAGGGCATTGGCGACAGTTAGATGCAGCCAACGGCTTACCCTATGGCTCTATTTTTAGCCTAGAGTATGACGAAACCTATAAGCGTGTATGGGTAAGTACCATGAAAGGTGTTTACCGTATGCCAGTAGCGCAATTTAAATCAGAGGTGTCGAGCTTAAAAGTGGAAGAGGTTATTTCTTCTTTTGATAGGCAGCTCGATGGTAAAGCAAGCCAGTGTTGTAACGGTTTAGGACACGATGCCGTTGCCATGACAGATTATTCAATTTGGTACCCAAGCTTACAAGGCATTGTAGAAATACCTAAAAATACCGAGCTATTTGGCCTAAATGTATTAAAGCCTAAAGTAGAAACACTAACCACACCACTGCGCGCGTTAACTACCGCAGCATTGGGCGAAAAGCCTTTACTAGATACTGATGAGCGCGACATAACGTTAAAGTACACAGCCATCGATTATTACGCGCCAAATAGTATTGAGTTTAGATATAAGTTAAGTGGGTTAGATAGTGATTGGCGCTATGCTAATGCACGCCGAGAAGCCATTTATACAAACTTACCGGCGGGGTCATTTTTATTTGAGCTTGAGGCAAAACGCCAAGGCGAAGATTGGGACAGAGCGCAAACTGTCGAGTATGCATTTGTAGTACCGCAGCGCTTTGACGAAACTATTTACTTTAGATTGCTAATTGTTAGTGGGTTTATTTTACTGTTTTACTTTATTTTTTGGGTATTTAGAGCGCAAGAGCGCCGTAAGCAAGAAGTACTCGAAGCCCTGGTTACAGAGCGTACATTAGAGCTGCGCCAAGCTAACGATAAATTAGGCCAAGTAAACTCACAGCTTAAACTAGTTAGTCACTCAGATGAGCTTACAGGGCTACGTAGCCGCCGCTTTTTGTTTGATCAGCTCCCTAAAGATATTGAGCACTTCCAACGTAATGCACAGTCTTTACAAGCGCAAGGAAAGTCACTTGTACTGCTTATTATCAACTTTGATAACTTTAGCCGTATAAACGATGCATATGGCCCAATAGCAGGAGATAGCTGCTTACAACAAATGGCAGCGTTACTTAATTCGCGTACCCAAGGCTCTGACTATGTAGCACGCTGGAGTGGGGATGAGTTTTTATTATTGCTGCGCGATTTTAAGTGCAACATGATTGACAGCTATGCCTCTGATTTATGCCAAGCAATCGCTTTAAATTCGTTTCAATTACCAAACGGTAAAACAACCAATATTACGGCTTCATTGGGGTGGTCTTTTTACCCACTGCCGCTTTTAGGTGGGCAAGTAATAAGCTGGGAAACGTCGATAAACTTAGCCGATATAGCGCTTCATCAGGTTAAAAAACGTGGTGGTGACGGTGTGGCAAATATTACGTTTGATAAACAGTTGGATGCGTTTGAGTTTGAGCAAAATTCGAATGTAGATCAGCAGCTGGGTATTTTACAAAGTAATGGCTTAGCAGATATTAAAGTGTGGATGCGATAATGCCCAACCTACAAAAGTAGGTTAGGCATGGTGAGGGTAACGCTATTTAATTACTGGTTTAGCCACGCTGGTAAAATAGCCACTGACTCAGGTGCACTAAATGCCATACTTGCATCGGCACTTATATCTCCCCCTGCGGTACTTAAAATATTATTAAAGCGCATAACTACGTTGTTAGACTTTTCGGCAACGTATAAATCGGTTCCGCTATACATAATATCAACAGGGTTTCCTAATAATGTATTGGGCCCGCTAATCGTCGCGCTTATATTAACTAGTCCCGAGGCATTTGCGGTATTATTTAATACATAAATTTTGCCATCGTCAGCAACAGCTGCGCTGCCTACATCAGAAAGTATTAACGCACCACTTAATGAGTCGTAATCTATTCCATGAATATTGGTAGGTCCTGCTAGTGCTTGTGAATTATTGGCAGGTGTAATTAATCTATCTTCTGTACCTATTGTGGTCTCGCCACTTAGTAGCTTATTTTTAACTTGATCAAATACCGCTACAGTGCCATTGGTTAGCGCAACAAAAGCGCGGTCAGTGTTACTGTCGTAATCAACATCCCACGGGCGTGCATTATTGGCAAAAGTTAAGGTCATAAGAGGTGATACATCGCCGGTGGCACAGCTTGAAAATATAGTAATGCTCGGCGTGGTTTCATTATTTTCAGCCACAAAAATCATTCCACTATCGGAGGCAATATCTAATCCTTTAGGTGAAATAAGGCCTGTATTGCTTCCTGAAATCAGTCTATCTTGGCTGGCGTTAAATGTTTCGCCATCACGGTTATAAGCCACTTTAGTAGAAATGACGATTCCGCCCATTCCTGTACTGGCATTATCGAATGTTGCGTAGCTATTACCTGCTTTATCAAAGCTAACGCTTTCTATCGTTTGGCTTGCATTATAGCTTGCAAGTTCGCTACTTAATGCTGTATTTAAACGGCTAATTTGGCCTGTTGTATCACCCGCAGTGCTTGGATTACTGGATACGGCTACGCCTAATAGCGCCATATTAGGCTCAGTACTATCTGATATATCAGCCATTGAGCTTTGAGTTAGCGTGTTAGTAATTGACTCTGGCTTAGTAGACGCAGTACTTAAATCGGGCGCTATATCGCCACTTTCACCGGCAAATATATTACTAAACACTAAAATTGCATCGTTTGATTTTTCGGCCACACGTAAATCGCTACCCTCAAGGGTAATATCTACAGGGTTGCCTAGCATAGTCGCAGGGCCTGAAATACTGCGTGCAACAGATGTATTACCTTGCGCAGTAGAGGCATTATTAATAACAAAAAGCGCGCCATCGGTAGCATCTGATGCGCTACCAACATCCGATAAAATAAGTTTATTGGTGGTTTCATCATAAACAATGCCGTGAATATTTACCGATATTTGCACACCACCGGCATCGCTTGGTGTAATAGTACGACTTGGCATAGCGGTAAATTCACCGCTTACAAAATTATCATAAACCGCGACATCACCGTTGGTAAGTGCTACATAAAGTCGGTCGTTTACGTGGTCATAATCAACATCCCACGGGGCGGCTTCGGTAACAGTGGTAGCAAGCGGCGCGGCATCTCCCGCTGCAGCACTGCCAAATGTGGTAATTTGCATGGCACCAAAATCAGCTATAAATATCAGCCCGCTATTTTTTGCAATCGCTATGCCCTTAGGATTAACCAGTGTAGTGGCAGGGCCTGTAATTTCACGGTCTTGATTAGTACTAAAGCTTGCACCATCATCGCGATTGGCAAGTTGGCATATAGTTTTAATGCTACCATTTTCGCTGTCGCTTGCTTGTATTAAATTACCGAGGCTATCAAAGGTTACGCCTTCATTTGCAGTGGTATTAAAGGTTTTTAATTTGGCAGCGTCCTGGTTTATTAAATCAACAGTGCCTGCGTTTTGATCGCCGTTATTAGCTAAAATAAACGTGGCTGCACTAAAGCCGGGGTTACCGTTTGTGCCATCGCTTCCATCTTGACCATCTGCTCCCGGCGTACCGGCTAAACCGTTTTCTCCATCATCACCGCTACACCCTGAAATACCAAGTACTATCCCAAGCGCTAATGCTGAAAAACAAAGGGGGCGTTTAAGTGAACTGTTTTGTGTATGAAAGTGAGTTAAATTAGCTTTTTTCATCATTTTTACCTTTTAATATTCCATCAAATGAAAGTAAATAACGTGCCTGTTTATACTCCTCAGTACGTACTATTTACTGTGTTAACCTCATAGGGATAACGCGTAGAAATACACATTGGATGCAAAAATTTAAAAAATAAAAAACAAAAAAGGAGCCATCAGGCTCCCTTTAAAAACTAGCTAGCAAAAATAATTAAGCGATAAACGATTTTATTGAATTTAAAATGCCTTGTTCGCCTAAGCCCATTTCATCGTGCATTTGCGCTTGTGTGCCGTGCTTAATAAATTCATCAGGAATACCTAAGTTAAGCACCTTTAGGTTGGCTTTTTGCGCTGCTAAATATTCATTAACCGCTGAGCCTGCGCCACCACAAATAGCGTTGTCTTCAAGCGTTACTATTACATCATGAGTTTGGCTAAGCTCATCTAATAAACTTGTATCAAGTGGCTTAATAAAGCGCATATTAACTAGCGTTGCACCTAGCTCACTTGCAGCAAGTTGCGCGTTTTCAAGCAAAGTACCAAAGGATAAAATAGCAATTTTAGCGCCTTGTTTAATGGTATTGGCTTTGCCTATTTCTAGTAGCGTCATTTCGCTTTGAATATCGGCAGTACCGGCACTACCACGAGGGTAGCGAACTGCTACAGGGCAATTAGCCTTATAACCGGTATAAAGCATATGGCGGCACTCGTTAGTATCACTTGGGGCCATAATAACCATGTTGGGAATACAGCGCATAAAGCTTAAGTCGTACGCACCTTGGTGTGTTTCGCCGTCGGCGCCTACAATACCAGCGCGGTCTATAGCAAAAAGCACAGGTAAGTTTTGCAGTGCAACATCATGGATAAGTTGATCATACGCACGTTGTAAAAAGCTCGAGTAAATAGCTACAACGGGCTTTAACCCTTCACAGGCAAAACCGGCGGCCAATGTGACAGCGTGCTGCTCTGCTATGGCTACATCGAAATACTGCTCTGGGTGCTCTTTTGAAAAACGCACCATACCTGAGCCTTCACGCATTGCCGGGGTAATAGCCATTAATTTTTTATCTTGCTCGGCCATATCACACAACCAATCACCAAACACCTTAGAGAAAGTGGCGGCACCAGGTTTAGATTTAGGTAAGCTTGATGTATTAGGGTCAAACTTTGGCACACCGTGATAGCCAATAGGATCAGCTTCTGCGGGTTTATAGCCTTTTCCTTTTTGGGTTTTTATATGTAAAAGCTGAGGCCCTTTTAAATTACGCATATTACGCAGTGTATCTACGAGCATATTTACATCGTGGCCATCAATTGGGCCAATGTAATTAAGACCTAGTTCTTCAAAAAAGGTACCTGGAATAACCATTCCTTTTAGGTGCTCTTCTACTTTACTGGCAAGCTCTTTAACAGGAGGCACGCCAGAGAGTAACTTTTTACTGCCTTCGCGAATATTTGTGTAAAAGCTGCCAGATAAAATACGCGCAAAGTGATTAGTTAACGCACCGACGTTTTCAGAAATCGACATTTCGTTATCATTTAAAATGATTAACATGTCAGATTTTACATCGCCTAAGTGGTTCATGGCTTCAAATGCCATACCTGCTGTAATGGCACCATCGCCTATAACGGCAACAGTTTTGCGGCCTTTGCCTTCTTTTTGAGCCGCAATAGACATACCAAGTGCTGCCGAAATAGAGGTGCTTGAATGGCCTACGCTAAAGGTATCGTATTGGCTTTCTTCACGAAAAGGGAATGGATGTAATCCGTCTTTTTGACGAATTGTATGCATTAAATCGCGTCGACCGGTTAAAATTTTATGCGGGTATGCTTGATGGCCTACATCCCATACAAGGCGATCTTCTGGTGTGTTATACACATAATGTAGAGCAACGGTAAGCTCAACAGTTCCTAAACCAGACGCTAAATGGCCGCTACTTTGCGAAACAGAGTTGAGTAAATAGTCTCGTAACTCGTTGCTAAACGCAGGGAGTTTATCTTGCGCTATATCGCGTAAGTGGGCTGGTTCGTCAACCAAGTTAAGTAATGGATACTTGCTACTATCAAGTGTCATGGTATTTATTTTATCCTTCGCTAACACCGGTGCTAACTTATTAGTTGTTACCGCTGTTGAGTAATAATGTCAGTGCTAAATGGCAATACGTATATGTAACACTCAATGGTCACGTTTAATCAGGTAGTTTGCCAGCGCCGCTAGAGCAGAGGTATCAACATCTATTTTGTTTAATGCTTGATGCGCTTGCTCTATTAAATTTTGCGCCATTTGCTTGGCACCTTGCATACCTAATAGGGCCGGATAAGTTGCTTTATTAGCAGCTAAATCAGAGCCTTGTGGCTTACCTAAAGTAAATGTGTCACCTTCAACATCTAAAATGTCGTCGTGCACTTGAAATGCCAGCCCTATAGCATACCCAAAAACACGTAAGTTTTCTAAGGTTTGTTTGTCTGCTTTTTCGCTACATAATGCACCCAATGTAATGGCACAGTTGATTAAGGCACCCGTTTTTAATTTATGAATTCGTTCAAGCTGTTGTACTGTAATCACTTTATCTGTGGCTGCAATATCTAGCCCTTGCCCGCCTACCATGCCTTCAAGCCCCGATGCTTTAGCCAGTGCGCTGATCATTTTTACTTGTGTTGATGCGCTGCAGGTGAAATTGTGAGCCGAGATAAGTTCAAAGGCTAATGTTTGTAGTGCATCGCCTGCTAAAATTGCATGCGCATCGTCAAACTCTATATGGCAAGTTGGGCGTCCACGGCGAAGGTCGTCATCATCCATGGCTGGTAAATCATCGTGCACCAACGAGTAGCTATGAATACACTCAATAGCAGCAGCAAGAATATCTAAATCTAGCTTATTAGCTCCGAGCATTTCGCCACTTGCGTAGACTAAAAAGGGGCGTAAACGCTTGCCACCGTTAAATAAGCCGTACTGCGTAGCTTCTTTTACTGTGTGTGCGGTATCAAGGGGTTGATCAAAGTACTGTTGCAGGGTCTTTACGACATCTTGTTGAGCACATTCTATTTTTTCTTGTATGCTCACGGTTATTCCATATCGTTGTTAAATGAAGTAAGCGCTGCTTTTTCGTCATTACCCATCAAAATAGACACTTTTTGTTCTGCTTGTTGTAACTTACCCGTTGAGGCGTTAGCTAAGGCTATACCACGCTCAAATTGCTTTAACGACTGCTCAAGCGATAAATCACCTTGTTCCATTTCACCGACAATGGTTGATAGTTCTTCGAGTGCTTGTTCAAAACTTAGGTTTTCAGGTTTTTTAGTCGCCATGTTTAATTTCAGCCAGCATGATAAATTTAGGAGCCAATTTTAGGGGGAATGCTAAACTAGGTCAAAGGATGATCGTTGTTTTTTGAGTTATATCAGTTTAAATCGTATTTTTACCATGTATAAGATGCGTATTAGTGCTCACTGTGTACAATAAAATTAATCAGTCGCTAGGCGAGTAGAGTATCTTGATCTAAAATTAGGCCAAACACAGTGTTTTACACTTTTTTCAAAAATGGCTTAAGTATTTCAGTATCTTGCCGATAAGCAGTTAATAATAAAAGTTTGAATAACAAAGTATAATACTTTGGAGGAAATGTGGATTTAGCAACCATAATTGGGATCCTTGGCGCAATTGGTTTAATTGTCATGTCCATGTTTATGAGTAGTAGCGGTGAAATGGGGATGTTTGCCGATGCGCCTTCTAGTGTAATTGTATTTGGTGGCTCACTATTTATTGTGTTATCAAACTTTACCTTGTCGCAGTTTTTGGGCATAGGTAAGGTTGTTGGTAAAGCATTTATGTTTAAAATCGAATCGCCAGAAGAGCTGATTGAAAAAGCAGTTGAACTTGCTGATTCAGCCCGTAAAGGGGGGTTTTTAGCCCTCGAAGAAGCCGAAATACCAAACCCTTTTATGCGCAAAGGTGTAGATATGCTCGTTGATGGCCACGATGCTGATGTAGTTCGTGCCACGCTTCAAAAAGACATTTCTTTAACCACAACTCGTCACGAACTGGGCGCCGGTTTATTTAAGTCACTTGCCGATATAGCCCCTGCAATGGGTATGATAGGAACGTTAATAGGCTTAGTTGCTATGTTATCTAACATGGATGACCCTAAAGCCATTGGCCCCGCAATGGCGGTGGCATTATTAACTACTTTATATGGTGCATTTTTAGCAAATGTAGTGGCTATTCCTATTCAGGTAAAACTGGAGCTTCGCAAAGACGAAGAAGCCATGAATCAGCGTCTAATACTGGATGCTATTTTAGGTATTCAAGATGGCCAAAACCCGAAAGTAATTGAAGGTATATTGAAAAACTACCTTGCTGAGTCTAAGCGCAAAGTAGATACCGAGGAGTAACCATGTCTGATCAAGAGTGCAAATGCCCACCCCCAGGTCTGCCTGCTTGGATGGGAACATTTGCCGACTTAATGTCGCTTTTAATGTGCTTTTTTGTACTTTTGCTCGCGTTTTCAGAAATGGATGTACTTAAATTTAAGCAAATAGCTGGCTCGATGAAGTTTGCATTTGGTGTGCAAAACAAAATAGAAGTAAAAGATATCCCTAAAGGGACCTCGGTTATTGCTATGGAATTTACCCCAGGTAAGCCTGAACCTACCCCGATAGAAACCATTCAGCAACAAACCGTTGAAATGACTCAGCAAATGTTAGAGTTTCAAGCGGGTGATGAAAGCTCTGCGGGGGGTAGACAAGAGCAACGTGGCGATAAACGTGGTGGCGAGTCACGTAGTACATCGCAGCAGCAATCTTCAGAGCAAGCAACTTCAGCCGCCGATCAAGAACAAACTAACGAGTTAGTGAAAAAAATAGCGCAACAGCTCGAAAAACAAATTATCGACGGTGCAATCGAGCTTGAATCTTTAGGGCAGCAAATCATTATTCGTATCCGTGAAAATGGCTCATTTCCCTCTGGCAGTGCTTTTTTACAACCTAAGTTTAAGCCCATAATTCAAGATATTGGTGAGTTATTAAAAGATGTACCTGGAGAAATTACGGTATCGGGTCACACCGATGATTTTCAGGTTTCTAACGAGTTATATATTAATAACTGGGACTTATCTTCAAAGCGTGCTGTAGCAGTAGCAAGCGAATTACAAACGGTACAAGGGTTTGATAAAAACCGCATGATGGTAGTAGGGCGTGCTGATACTCGTCCACTTGTTCCGAATGATTCAAACGAAGATAGACGCCGAAATCGCCGTGTAGAAATATCAATCTTACAAGGTAAGGCTAAAGAGTCAGACCCTATTGATGTGCGCTAGGCGAGTAGCGGGCGCTAATTTCTCTAATTAAGTCTCTTTTTAAGGTACTTAATCGCCTAAGTATCTTGGCAAGTTCATTATTTTAGCTTAAAGTACATTTCTTTAACATATGTAATGGTGTTTCTGTGAAAATAATCGATAAATATTGCTATATGCCGGGAAATGGTTCTGGTGGTGACGATGATAAGACTAATGATTAACTATGTTTAGATGGTTCAATGAGTTATATGCATTTATTGAGCTCAGCTGGGTTTTGTTTTTACTTCCAGCTATATTTATTTTTTTTCTACGAAAAGATTATTTAGCACTCAGGTTTGTTTGTATCACGAGTGCTTTTTTCTTATTTGGTGCTTTTATATATGAGCCTTTAAAAACGTTTGATAAAGATATTAACATTTACAGGTACGTCATTTGGGCTTTTAATGATATTGCTTGGATGGCATTAATTGCTTATCTAGGCTTAAAAGATAAAGTTTATTTATGGCAATGTGTATTAGGGCAACTTGTGGTTGTAATGGCCCCAACTTTACAGTTGTTCAGAGTTGTAGATCGCCATTTATGGGATTTATCTTATAGTACTTTAATGTATAAAACTCTTTTACCTCTGATTAATATTTCTACTGTAGTAGTATGTTACCTCCCTCTTATTTATATTTTAGTTAAAAACAAAGAAGACCAGATTAGTAGTAAATATAAAACTCCCTCCCCCTAAAATAGCTGTGCTAAACTACTGTTCATATAAACAGTTAATGAGCAACTCCCATGAAACTCTATATCGCAGAAAAGCCATCACTTGGCAGAGCTATTGCTGATGCATTGCCAAAACCACATAAAAAACACGATGGTTATATAGAAGTGGCTAATGGTGACTGTGTCTCGTGGTGTATAGGGCACTTACTTGAGCAAGCTGAACCTGATGATTATGATGCGCGTTTTAAAAAGTGGCAATTTGAACACCTTCCCATAGTGCCACAGCAATGGCAGCTCAAGGCAAAAACGAAAACGCGTAAGCAATTAACTATTCTAAAAAAGCTAATTAAGCAGGCATCAGTACTCGTGCATGCGGGCGATCCCGATCGCGAAGGCCAATTGTTGGTTGATGAAGTCATAGAGCAAGCCAAAATAAGTAAAACCAAAAAGCAAAGCATTCAACGTTTACTTATAAGTGATTTAAATTTAGCGGCGGTAAAAAAAGCGCTTACTACTATGCGTTCAAATCGTGAATTTATTCCGCTTAGTGTGTCGGCGCTTGCGCGTTCACGTGCAGATTGGCTATTTGGTATGAACCTTACGCGTGCTTATACGCTGGCGGGGCAAAAAGCAGGCTTTGGCAATGTGTTGTCGGTGGGTCGCGTACAAACCCCAATTTTAGGTTTAGTGGTTAATCGGGATAACGAAATAGCTAACTTTGTGTCAAAACCATTTTATGAAGTGTTGGCGCATTTAATAACCCCTGAGCAGCAAAGCTTTGTGGCCAAGTGGGTACCAAGCAAAGCCTGCGAGCCGTACCAAGATGAAGAGGGCCGCGTTTTAAATAATGCATTAGCCGAAAACGTCGCCTCGCGAATAGCCAATCAACCAGGCGAGGTTACAGCACTTGAACAAAAACAAAAAAAACAAAGCGCGCCGCTGCCTTATAATTTATCGGCACTGCAAATAGATGCTGCAAAGGCATTTGGTATGGCAGCCCAGCAAGTACTTGATATTTGCCAAACGCTCTATGAGCGTCATAAGTTAATTACTTACCCTCGTTCTGATAATCGTTATTTGCCTAAAGAGCATCATTTAGATGCGCCTGCAATTTTAAAAGCAATTGCAGCTAATGGCGGTCAAAACACTGAGTTTGTGAATGGGGCTGACGCTAAAAAACGCAGCAAATGTTTTAACGATGCAAAAGTGGCTGCACACCATGCAATTGTACCTACCGCTAAACAACTAAAAACAGCGACTTTGGCCCCTGATGAAGCAAAAGTATATCAACTTATTAGCAGGCATTACCTAATTCAGTTTTACTCCGATTATATTTATAACGAAACTAAAGTAGAGGTAACAATTGCGGGAGGTTTATTTAAAGCCAATGCAAAGCAAGATGTAAGCTTAGGATTTAAGGTATTAATGGGCAAAGCCGAGCTAAAAGATGAAGCAACCTTACCTCATTTAACAAAAGGCATGGCGCTTAACTGCACTAAAGGTGAAGTGGTAGAAAAACACACTACGCCACCGTCTCATTTTACTGATGCAACATTGCTAAGTGCCATGACCGGCATTAGTCGTTATGTAAAAGATTCACAAATTAAAAAAATACTCAAAGAGACCGACGGGCTAGGAACAGAGGCAACCCGCGCAGGCATTATTGAATTATTATTTAGGCGTCGTTTTTTAAAGCGCGAAGGTAAATCAATTAAAGCTACACAAACAGGCTTGGCACTTATTAGTGTTTTACCAGAGGGCTTAGCTAGCCCCGATTTGACCGCTAAATGGGAGGCGAGTTTAGGCAATATTGCTCAACAAGCAATGAGCTACCAACAATTTTTACGACCACTGCTGGTGGAGCTTGAAGGTTTTGTACAGCAAGCAGCTAGTTGTGATAGCCATGTATTTTCAAAGCTACCTAAAACACCGACTAAAAAGCGCTTTGCTAAGGGTGGTAAAAAAGCACCATTTAAAAAATCTAATTATAAAAAGAACTCAGCAACCACTTAATCGCTGAGCTCTCAAATACGGCTTATTTATTATTAAATAATGCGACTGCAGCGTTACTCATGGCTTTTATACCGGTCGGTAATGCTATTTTATAATCTGGCGCAAATTTACTTGAGTGTAATGAAGGAAGTGTTTGGTTACTTTTCATCGCATTTGTATATTGCTGCTGGTTTACTCCGCCTAACCAAAATAACGTAATAGGAATGTTTTCGTCAGTTCTACCGTACAGTCCAAAATCTTCACCAGCCATAACCGCTTTTGTCTCAAGTACATTAGTTTCGCCAATTGCATCAGCAATAGCACTCCTAACAATGTTAGTTTGCTGAGGGTTATTGTAAGTAGATGGAATAGATTCATCTTCATGAACGTGAACAACAGGGTAGTGTGACTCAGTAAGGCCAGCACTTTGAGCAATACCCGCTGTAATACGTTTTATTGCTGCTATTTGCGCCGTCCGTACCTCTGGGTTGTAGCTTCTAAGCGTAAGCTGTAGTTTTACTTCATCGGAAATCACATTATGCTTTGAGCCACCATGAATAGATCCCACAGTCACAACAGAAGGCTCAAGTGGAGAAAGCTCGCGGCTTGTGATTGTTTGTAATGCTAATACCGTACGCGCCGCAATAACTACAGGGTCTACGGTAGTGTGCGGGTAGGCGCCGTGTCCGCCTTTACCTTTTATAGTTATATCTACTGAATCAACACTTGCCATGGTGTATTCATTTTTCATTGATACCTTACCCGCAGGCACGCTGGCACTAACATGCAGCGCAATAACATGATCAGGCTTAGCATATTTACTAAATAAGCCTTCACTTAATATGGCTTTTGCTCCACCGCCAACTTCTTCTGCAGGTTGAGCAACCATCATTAACGTTCCTTGCCACTTATCTTTATGGGCAATAAGTTGCTCAGCAGTACCAATAAACGAGCTCATATGTATATCGTGGCCACAACCATGCATTACACCTACTTTATTCCCATGCTCATTGGTCACTTGTACTATAGATGCATAAGGTTTACCGGTTTGCTCTGTGATTGGTAGGCCATCGGTATCAGTACGAATCATTATTGTAGGGCCGGTGCCATTTTTATTAATTCCTACCACACCGTAGCCGCCCACATTATCTGTTACGTCAAACCCAAGGTTTGTTAATTGCGATGCTATTTTTTGGCCAGTTTCTTGTTCGTGATATGAAAGCTCTGGAGATTGATGTAAGTCGAGGTAAAACTTTTCAATAGCTGGCATACTCTTAGTTAAATCTAAGTTTAGTGACTTAGCGTAAGTAAGTGGGCTTGCTATCATAAATGCTGCAGCTAGATAGGTGATTTTCATGTTTTCCCTCATTATTTGAAAGTATTTAATACTTGTATTTATTATGTTCGTCTCCATATAAAAACCTAAATAAATGAATATGGCAATTAATTCAATGAGCAACATAGTTAGTATCAACGCACAAAACCTTCAGCAAGTACTCGGTGAAACATCACAACAAAAGTTGGTGCTGCTTAACTTCCACTCGCCACAAAGTCCTGAGTGTATTAGCCAAATCGGTATATTAGAAAACTTAGCTACGCAATATAAAGATCATATTGTAGTGGCTAATCTTGATTGTGACGCAGAACAAGCACTCGCCTCGCAATTAGCGCAGCAGGTTGGCTTGCAAACATTACCTACACTTGTGTTGTTAAAAGATTCAGCTCCAGTAGATTTATTAGCGGGTGCACAAACAGACGCGCAAATTCGCGAAGCCCTGAGTAAGCATTTACCAGCGCAGCAGGACCTACTTCTTGAACAAGCAAAACAAGCATTATTAAAGTCGGACCTAAATGCTGCATTTAATTACGCAAAGCAAGCGTATGAAATAGACAGTGCAAACGCACGTATAAAGCTTGTGTTAGCCGATATATGCATTCAAATACACAAGTTAGATGATGCTCAAGCACTCATTGATACCATTGACGCCCAAGAGCAAGATGCTTATTTTCATAATATAAAAGCTAAATGCGAAGCGGCGCTAGAAGCTACCGACTCGCCAGAGATAAAAGAAAAGCAATCTCAAGTAGAAAAGTACCCAAATGACTTAGACCTGAAAATAGAGCTAAGCCAATTGCTAAATGATGCAGGACGAAAAGAAGAAGCACTCGAAACACTGTTCAGCGTACTTAAAAAGGATCTTAACTTTAATGACGCTAAAGCAAGCTTTTTAGCAATTATCGCTTCTCTACCAGATGGAGATGCACTTGCAGCAAAATACAGAAGAAAGCTTTATAGTATTTTGTATTAATATGCGCAGTTAATAAATTAACTTAAAAGCACCTTATAGGTGCTTTTTGCGTTTTATACATCGTTATATTTAAAACAAACTGGGCTTTGTATATAGGTTTAGTTTGTTTTTTGTACTGCTTTTGGCTCTTTAGAGTGAAAAATGCACGAAAGAGCTTTTATTTATAGTTTTTATTAAAAAACGCTTGCGTAAAAATCCGTTCTCCCTATAATGCGACCCCACTGAGACGGCAGACAGCAACGCTTAGCGAGGCAAGAGTCAATCAGTGAGTTGAGTAAAACTTAGTTTTAAAAACTTTCAAGTTTAACAAAATTAAGTGTTGACAAAAAAATAGGAAAGCGTAAGATGCGCAGCCCTAGCGAGATAAGGTTTAACGCTTTAATCGCAACGTTCTTTAACAATATAAAGCAATCATCTGTGTGGGCACTCGTACAGATTGAGTTCTAACAGCCAAGCTACTTAGGTAGTGAGGCAAACAAATTTAGAGTCTCAATTGAAACTGAGTGACCAACAGCAATAACTTACTTAGGTTTTACTTAAGAAAAGAATTGCAGCACAGTCAATTCAATATCGAAAGATATTAAATAAATTCAGAATTCATTGAGCTGTCGAAAGACACAAAACTTTTTAATTGAAGAGTTTGATCATGGCTCAGATTGAACGCTGGCGGCAGGCCTAACACATGCAAGTCGAGCGGTAACAGAAAGTAGCTTGCTACTTTGCTGACGAGCGGCGGACGGGTGAGTAATGCTTGGGAACATGCCTTGAGGTGGGGGACAACAGTTGGAAACGACTGCTAATACCGCATAATGTCTACGGACCAAAGGGGGCTTCGGCTCTCGCCTTTAGATTGGCCCAAGTGGGATTAGCTAGTTGGTGAGGTAATGGCTCACCAAGGCAACGATCCCTAGCTGGTTTGAGAGGATGATCAGCCACACTGGGACTGAGACACGGCCCAGACTCCTACGGGAGGCAGCAGTGGGGAATATTGCACAATGGGCGCAAGCCTGATGCAGCCATGCCGCGTGTGTGAAGAAGGCCTTCGGGTTGTAAAGCACTTTCAGTCAGGAGGAAAGGTTAGTAGTTAATACCTGCTAGCTGTGACGTTACTGACAGAAGAAGCACCGGCTAACTCCGTGCCAGCAGCCGCGGTAATACGGAGGGTGCGAGCGTTAATCGGAATTACTGGGCGTAAAGCGTACGCAGGCGGTTTGTTAAGCGAGATGTGAAAGCCCCGGGCTCAACCTGGGAACTGCATTTCGAACTGGCAAACTAGAGTGTGATAGAGGGTGGTAGAATTTCAGGTGTAGCGGTGAAATGCGTAGAGATCTGAAGGAATACCGATGGCGAAGGCAGCCACCTGGGTCAACACTGACGCTCATGTACGAAAGCGTGGGGAGCAAACAGGATTAGATACCCTGGTAGTCCACGCCGTAAACGATGTCTACTAGAAGCTCGGAGCCTCGGCTCTGTTTTTCAAAGCTAACGCATTAAGTAGACCGCCTGGGGAGTACGGCCGCAAGGTTAAAACTCAAATGAATTGACGGGGGCCCGCACAAGCGGTGGAGCATGTGGTTTAATTCGATGCAACGCGAAGAACCTTACCTACACTTGACATACAGAGAACTTACCAGAGATGGTTTGGTGCCTTCGGGAACTCTGATACAGGTGCTGCATGGCTGTCGTCAGCTCGTGTTGTGAGATGTTGGGTTAAGTCCCGCAACGAGCGCAACCCCTATCCTTAGTTGCTAGCAGGTAATGCTGAGAACTCTAAGGAGACTGCCGGTGATAAACCGGAGGAAGGTGGGGACGACGTCAAGTCATCATGGCCCTTACGTGTAGGGCTACACACGTGCTACAATGGCGCATACAGAGTGCTGCGAACTCGCGAGAGTAAGCGAATCACTTAAAGTGCGTCGTAGTCCGGATTGGAGTCTGCAACTCGACTCCATGAAGTCGGAATCGCTAGTAATCGCATATCAGAATGATGCGGTGAATACGTTCCCGGGCCTTGTACACACCGCCCGTCACACCATGGGAGTGGGTTGCTCCAGAAGTAGATAGTCTAACCCTCGGGAGGACGTTTACCACGGAGTGATTCATGACTGGGGTGAAGTCGTAACAAGGTAGCCCTAGGGGAACCTGGGGCTGGATCACCTCCTTATACGATTTAGAACTTATTTGTTCGTAGTGTCCACACAGATGATTGTTA
>NZ_JALNTJ010000010.1:0-115453 GCF_023161885.1 Pseudoalteromonas sp. 2CM37A | reverse complement strand
GAAGGTCTTCGTTTCGCTATCCGTGAAGGTGGCCGTACTGTAGGTGCTGGTGTTGTAGCAACTATCGTAGAGTAATAATTAGCCTAGCTAATTAATACTAAAAAGAGGTCACTTCGGTGGCCTTTTTTAATGCCTGAAGAAAAGTGTTTAGCTATCAGCTATTAGTAGCTTGGTGTTAAATTATACTTAACACATAAAAAAGCACGACTTTAAGCCGTGCTATTAATTAAATTTTTTGACAACTGACAACTGACAACTGACAACTGACAACTGACAACTGACAGCTTACAGCTTAGTGCTTTTTCGCATATGCTTCGGCTTGCTTCCAAACCCTTAGCGTATTTTCGCTTAAAATCTTTTTAATGTCTGAATCGCTGTAACCCCTGTCCATTAAGCCTTGTACTAGGTTAGGGTAGCTAGATACATCCTTTAAGCCAATCGGTAACGAATCGCCAACCCCATCGTAGTCAGAGCCAATGCCCACGTAATCAATGCCAATAAGCTCTACAACGTGATCAATATGATCAAGTACTTGCTCAAGGCTTGCAAACGGGAATGGGTTTTTAGCGCGGTACGCTGCATCAAAGTCTTTACTTGGCTTAGTGCCTTCTTTTTTAACGGTCTCTTTAGTGCTTTTAAGGTCTTTGTACCACGCACCGGCTTTAGAGGTTACAAAGCTTGAGCCAAAGTTAATTTGAATAACCCCGCCATTCTTTTTAAGCGCTAATAACATGTCATCATTCATATTACGCTCAAAGCCTGGCGTGTATTTGCGCAGTGATGAGTGTGAAGCAATAACCGGCGTTTTAGATAGCTCCATTACCTGATAAAACGCATCATCTGATATATGTGATACGTCAATTAGCATACCGACGTTGTTCATTTCAGTAATTAGCTTTTTACCAAATGGGCTTAAACCTTTCCATTTACGGCGAATATCGTATGACGAGTCAGAAATATGGTTGCTTTGCGAGTGCGCAAGTGTGATGTAGCGTACACCGCGGTCAAAAAAGTGCTGAAGGTTTTCCATTTTTCCTTCAATTGGCGAGCCATTTTCCATGCCCATCGCAATTGACAGTTTACCTTGCTCAAATTGCGCTTCTATATCCGCTGTTGAGCTAGCAATAGCAAATTTTTCAGGGGCGCGCTGTGCAATGGCTTCCATGCTATCAATCATTTGATTGGCTAGCTGGTAGCTCTTACCTTTGCCTTCAAATTCTAAGTGAGCAGGAATATAAATCGACATAAAAGGGGCGTTTAAACCCCCCTGTACTGCGCGAGGGTAGTCAAAGTCGCCGCCGTCGGTGGCTTTAGTTACATCAACCCATTTTTCGTGGATACGATAAGGTACATCAATATGGGTGTCGATTAAAATAGTGTCTTTTGCTAGTTTTACTGCTTTGTCTGACGGGCTTTTTACTTGCTCTGCAAAGGCTTGTGGTGTTAAAGCTAGTGATATGGCTACCACTAGAGTGCTGAGTTTTATCATGTTTTGGCTCTTTGGGTAAAAAGCCATTGTGTACGTTCAGCTCAAAAGTTACAAGTGTTAGGCGCTAATCAAACGACTGCGCTTCATGCTCTTCGCTTTGCAGTGCTTTAAATTCATTTTTTGAGATAATAGTGACCGACTCATGTAGCTCAGAAAAAAACACCATCGCTTCACCATTTCTAAGCTGCTGATTAACCTGCGCTACTTTACTTTGAATACTCACTTCTTGCTCACCGTAATCGGTGCCTTCACGAAGCACGTAGCTTTCAATTAGGTTATAGAGGGTGTCTTTATCAAGTTGTTCAAAAGGGATAATCATAACTGCTTACTGCTCGCTTTAGTGGGGACGTGCTGGCCAAAATAATGAGGGACGGCTTGTTCAAGCCAAAATACCGGCCTAAACGGATTATTACCGCTAATAAACCCTACGTGGCCGCCTTTTTCAGAGACGCTCAGGGTAACATGCTCACTCACATCTTGCCTACTTGGCACGGCTTTAATCGACAACATTGGGTCGTCTTTGGCATGAATTATTAACGTAGGAATCGCAATATGTTTTAAGTAGGGCATTGCGCTGGCTTGGCGATAGTAATCGTGTGCGTTTTCAAAGCCATGCAGTGGAGCGGTTAGTTGATTATCAAACTCTAGCAAATCGTCAATTTTCATTAACTGCTCAGAGGTAATAGGTATTTGCTGCTTAATTTGTGGCAATTTACGCTGCATTGATTTTTTCATTCTATCGAGCAAATATTTTTGATAAATTTTGCCTAAGCTTTTACGAATAACATCGCTTGATGATGATAAATCATAAGGAGCCGAAACCACGGCTGCAGCACTTAACGGGCAGTTTTCTCGCTCTTCGCCTAGGTATTTAGCTAGTACATTGCCCCCTAACGAAAAACCAACAGCCATAATAGGGCGGCTGGGAAATTGCTCCCTTAAATGATTTATAAAAAAAGCTAAATCGGCGGTATCGCCACTATGATAAGCACGCGGTAAGCGGTTAACTTCGCTTGAGCAGTTTCTAAAGTGCATAAGTACTACGGCATAACCTTGCTTTTTTAAGGCTTTCATCATGCCTTTGGCATAAAAGCTATTTATGTTGCCTTCAAGGCCATGTAAAACCACAGCAAGGGGAGCGTTTTCGTTATGAGGCAGCGACCATGCAAGTTCAATAAAATCGCCGTCGGGCGTATCAAGTTGCTCAAGTTCGTAGGACGTATTGTGAAATGGACGGAAAAAACGCGGCATTATGGTTTGAACGTGACGATTGGTCATCCACCATGCTGGTTTAAACTTATTGATCATGTTTGTACTACGCACTATGAAAAAAACGAAACGTTAGTGTACCAAATTTTTCGCTTTATAAAATAAAAAGCGCCTAATCAGTAACCTGAGTAGGCGCTTTGTGCGTCGTGCTTAATGATGCTCGGGAACTTCAGCCTCGCTAATTTTTTTAATAAAGTAAAAAGCGTAAAATAGGCAAAGAGAAATCACGACGCCTAAAATCCCAAAAGACATAAATAAAACAGGGTCGCTAAAAAAGTCTCTAAAGAATACGTTCATGATTAATCTCCTCGTTCAGTTGTTGGAGACATCATAAAGTGACTTTGCAAAGCATAATGTGATCGAGATCAAACTATTTCCCTGCGTGGAAAAAGTAACCAAGTAAAGTTGATATAGATCATGTTTTTGGGGTTATTCAGTTTCTACTGCAGCACCTATAGGCTTTGAGAATCAATCGGCTTAAAGATTTTTTGCACAAAGAGAAAAGAATGAGAAGCAGATGAGAAAGATAGCCACAAGGCAGCAGCGCCTAGGCTTATATTTCTAGCAATAATAACTAGGCTTTTATTTTCCTCTAAAAGCGCAGCGTCTCTAATCCTCTTTGTGATTAATTGGCTTAAAGATTTTTTGCACAAAGAGAAAAGAATGAGAAGTAAATGAGAAAGATAGCCACAAGGCATCAGCGGCTAGGCTTATATTTCTAGTGATATTAGCTTGGCTTTTATTTTTCTCTAAAAGCGCAGCGCCTCTCACCCTCTTTGTGATTAATTGGCTTAAAGAGCTTTTGCACAAAGAGAAGGAAATGAGAAGTGAATGAGAAAAGATAGCCACAAGCCAACAGAGGCTAGGCTTATATTTCTAGTGATATTAGCTTGGCTTTTATTTTCCTCTAAAAGCGCAGCGTCTCTAATCCTCTTTGTGATTAATTGGCTTAAAGATTTTTTGCACAAAGAGAAAAGAATGAGAAGTAAATGAGAAAAGATAGTCATAAGCTATGAACTAAACAGTTAATAAGGTTTATACATTTAGCGACTATAACTTGGCTTTTATTTTTCTCTAAAAGCGCAGCGTCTCTAACCCTCTATGTGATTAATTGGCTTAAAGATTTTTTGCACAAAGAAAATAGAATGAACATTTAGAGGAGGGTGTAAAAACTGACAGCCTAAGTCGCTTTCACATACAGCTCAATATTGTTTGGCTTTACAGCTTCTAAAAAGCTAAGTTTATTCGCTGTATCAATCAGTATTTGCTGTTGTTGCTTTTCAAGCTTTAATTCGGCGCTTAATAGCTCTTGGCGTATTTTTGCATAGTCGCTGATAATTTCTTGATTGGCTTTTAAATACTTGCGCGTTGCACGCAGTGGCTTAAGTGCCTGCGTATCAAACTCATTAATCGACGCTATTAACGCACTGAGCTGCTCGGCATTAATACTTAGCTTAAGTGAATCTAAGTACAGCAAAAATAAGCACAGATTAACGTTTTTACCTTGCTGGTTTTGCAGTGCCAGCAAGGTTTGTTGTTGCCCAGGCTTTGCGTACAAAGCGCAGGCAAATTGCCAAAAGTCGTTTTTATTGAGCAAGTTCATCGGCAAAGGCCTGTTCTTTTTCTTCCATTTCTTCAAGCGCCATCAGTAACTCTTCTTCAGTGTCGTTTACTTTAGGGGTAAGCGTGGCTTGCTTAGCAATTAACTCTTTTAATTGCGCTTTATTGTCGTCGTTGTAGAGTGTATTGTCGCCAAGGGCTACTTCAACTTCGCTAAGCTCTGCAGTAAATTTATCGAGCTGCTTTTCAAGCTTTTCAATTTGCTTTTTAAGCGGTTGAATGGCTTTTCTAAACTCAGCTTCTAGGCGCTTTTGCTCTTTACGATTAACGCTTGGATTTGCTTTTGGCTCGTCAGGTTGCTGGCTTTTAGCGGCTTCTTTATTGGCATTGAGTAACCATTGGTAATACGCATCTAAGTCGTAACCAAACTGAGTGACTTTGCCATCATCGACTAAATAAAATTCATCGGCGGTGT
Source organism: Pseudoalteromonas sp. 2CM37A (assembly GCF_023161885.1). Taxonomy (NCBI): domain Bacteria; kingdom Pseudomonadati; phylum Pseudomonadota; class Gammaproteobacteria; order Alteromonadales; family Pseudoalteromonadaceae; genus Pseudoalteromonas; species Pseudoalteromonas sp. 2CM37A. Next base: position 110,660 of record NZ_JALNTJ010000010.1, on the reverse strand, counting down.
TTTTAAGCATGTGACGATCGTGCGATACGGTAACCATGGCGCCTTCAAAGCCTTGCAGTGCCATCACTAGCGCGTGGCGCATTTCTAAATCAAGGTGGTTAGTTGGCTCATCAAGTAGTAGTAAATTGGGTTTTTGATACACCAACATGGCTAGCACTAAGCGGGCTTTTTCACCGCCCGAAAACGGCGCCACGGGTTCAAGTGCTTTATCGCCAATAAATGCAAAGCCACCTAAAAAGTCACGTAATGATTGCTCAGTGGCTTGTGGGTTTAAGCGTTGAATATGGGTCACTGCGCTGGCTTTTAAATCAAGCGATTCAAGTTGGTGCTGCGCAAAGTAACCTATATTTAAGCCATGGTGTTGAACCACTTTACCTGCTTGCGGCTCAAGCTCGCCCGCTAATAGCTTTATAAGCGTTGATTTACCCGCGCCGTTACGACCGAGTAACGCAATACGGCTGCCAGGAACTAGGTTTAGCGCGATATTATTTAAAATAGTGACATCGCCATAACCTGCTTTTGCTTTATCTAGGGTCATTAGCGGGTTAGGCAGGGCTGTTGGCTCGGCAAATTCAAAGTCAAACGGTGAGTCGGCATGTGCAGGTGCCAGCTTTTCCATACGTTCGAGTGCTTTAACACGGCTTTGTGCCTGTTTGGCCTTACTGGCTTTGGCTTTAAAGCGAGTTATAAACTGCTCAAGATGGGCAATTTGCTCTTGTTGTTTTTCAAACATTGCTTGTTGTTGTAACAAGCGCTCTGCTTTTTGGCGTTCAAACTGTGAGTAGTTACCTTTGTACACATTAATAAGCTGTTTATCGACATGCCAAATTTGATCAACCACGGCGTCTAAAAACTCGCGGTCATGAGATATAAGTACCAAGGTGCCTGTGTAGGCGCGTAAAAAGCGCTCAAGCCAGTAAACGGCATCTAAATCAAGGTGGTTGGTAGGCTCATCGAGTAATAGTAAGTCGGCATCGCGAATAAGTGCTTGTGCAAGGTTTAAACGCATACGCCAACCACCAGAAAACGCGCTTACAGGGTTTTCTATTTGGTGATTAGCAAAGCCTAAGCCGTGCAGTAATTCGCCCGCTTTTGACTCTATGCTGTAGCCTTTAATATTTTCAAGCTGAATATGTACTTTGGCTTGGGTGTCACCATCGTTTGTTTGCTCAGCTTCACGCAGGGCAATGCGCAATGCATAGTATTCAGGGTGACCTTGTAGTACGTAATCAATGGCGCTTATTTCAAGGGCTGGGGTTTCTTGTTTTACAGAAGCAATAGACCAATCTTTAGGTATATTGCAATCACCCGCATCGAGTTGCAGCTCAGATTTTAATAAACTAAATAAGGTAGATTTACCACAGCCATTAGCGCCAACTAAGCCCACTTTGTGCTGTGGAAATAAAGTAGCCGAGGCATTTTTTAATAAGGCTTTTCCGCCACGAAGTAGTTCTATTTCTGAGATTTGGATCATGAATGCGTTACTTTACTGTGCCCTGGTTAAGTTGGCGCTATCATACCATAGAACGTATTGCTCTTATCAAGCGTATCAACATAGGAAGTTATACGATAAAATATGTGCAGTTCAAACCACAGGAAAAATGTTGTGAGACAAAAGAAGCGATTTATTGCTGGTGCATCGTGCCCTGAATGTAAAGCCATGGATACCATGATGCTGTACAGAGAACATGATGTTGAAAAAGTAGAGTGTGTAGAGTGCGGCCACAAAATGGCGCAACCCGATAACGCTGTTCAGGCATCTACTCGCCAATTTGAACAAGTAATTGGTGTATTTAAACCGGGCGATTAACCCGGTTTTATTTTGCCGTGTGTTTAGGGCGTGTTGATCTTTGATGGTTGAATTTGTAGCAGTATGTTTGGTTTTTTAGGCAAGGCAGAGCCTATGAAGTGTGGTTGTTCCACATGAATAGGCGATAACGCAGCATAAATGCCAAACATGCGCTGCCTTCGGGTTCTGCCTAGATTGAACAAATTTCAATCCGCAAAGGTTAACATGCCCTAGTAATGTGGAGGAGGCGGCTCTTGCATTTGCGACATTAACGACGGCTGCTGCGCTTCTTTAAGTTTTTCTGCTAGTAACTCAGTTTGGCGCTTCATTTTTGCAAGCTGCTGTTGGTGTGCTTTTAGCTCGTCATTTAATATTTCTATTGTTTCGTCTTGAAAAGCAACTTTTGCCTCAAGCTCCATTAAACGATTTTCAATTGTGTTCATTTGCTTCTCGTATTGTAAAGTGCTCTGCAATTCCGCTCGAGCTCTCGGTTAACAACGACTTGCCGTTATCTATAAACGTTACATCTAGCACCACAGCCGATTTAGGCTTACTGCCTTCACGTGGTGTGACTTGCCAAGTTTGAATTTTCTCTCCGCTGGGTAACTGCCATAAATCAACGCGCTTATTGGGCGAGCCTGTGGCCAGCAATGTACCTTGTTCGTTAAAGCGTACCGCAGTAAAAATTTTCTGACGCGCAATATACGCCAGTTTACTCACAAGATCACCTGTAGTCAGCTTCCATACATGTGCTTGCTTCATACTATCTGCGGTAAATGCGTAGCGACCTTGTGGGTCTAGGGTTACTTGGGTAACACGCGTCGGGTGATTAAAGCGATGAATTACTTGCCCTGTACGTGTATCCCAAAAATAAGCAACGTAATCGTTTGAGCCGCTTAAGGCATAGCGCCCATTAGGCGATAAATCAACGGTGTTTACTTTGTCTTGGTGGCCTAAAAACTCAATGCGGCGTCCGGTTTCTAGGTTTAAAAATACCACTACGCCGTCGCTTCTGCCGTATAAAACACTGCGGCCTTGGTTACTTATCGCAATATCGCGAATAGTGGCTTGTTGAATTTTATAATAGCCGCGGTTTTCGCCGCTGCTAATATCCCACACGGCAAAGGTGGTTTTTTCGGCGGTAACGGCCACGCTATTATCAAAGGCAATAGCCACAGCATATACTAGGCTTTCTTGTGATTGCTGTTGAAACCATTGATATTTTAGCACCTGCTGTTGATTATCCCACAGGGCGACCCCATGGTGAATGGAGGAGACTAGGCTGTATTTACCATCGTTAGATACTGCCGAGGAAAACGCACCCTGTGCTGCGTGTTCAAAGCGTTGTGCAGCTTGCTGTTTTTGATCGCTACAAGCTAGGGCTAATAAACAGCTAAAAGCGATTAAAAAAGTACGAAATATCGACATATTACAGGTATTTCCTCTTAACTCTTAGTGACTGAGAGGTTAGACTAGGTCACGTTGAAGGCCTAGGGTGTTTGTCTAATCACTATAATAGGTTAGGTTTTAATTTAGTTAGTTATTAAACAAGCAGCCTATCATGTAGGCCGTTAATCTTTAACTAGTAATAATACAATAAATGACAACTGCAAAGTGTGTCGGAGATTTAAAATGAAAAAGACGATTAGATTGTCATTGATTGCAGCGTCGGTTTTAGCGCTTACAGCTTGTAATCAAGAAGCAAAACAAGAACAAGCTGAAGTTAAATTAGACACTGTAGAGCAGCAACAAGCATACGGTATTGGTGCATCAGTAGGTAACTTTTTAAATAAAGACCTAGCTGATAAATCAGAGATTGGTATTGAACTAGACCAAGCACTATTAATTCGTGGTTTTGAAGACGCGCTTGCTGGTAATGCAAAAATCGATGAAGAAAAAATCCGTGAAGTGCTAACTGAGCTAGATACATCAGTGCGTGCAAAGCAAGAAGCTAAAGCTAAAGTTGAGTCTGAAAAAAGCAAAGAAGCAGGTAAAAAATACCTAGAAGAAAATGCTAAAAAAGAAGGCGTAACAGTAACTGAGTCAGGTCTACAGTACGAAGTACTTAGCGAAGGCGAAGGCGAAGGCGAAAAGCCAGCAGCAACAGACGTAGTTAAAGTACATTACAAAGGTACTTTATTAGACGGCACTGAGTTTGATAGCTCTTATGCGCGTAACGAACCAACTACTTTCCCTCTTAACCGTGTAATTGCGGGTTGGACTGAAGGTTTACAGCTTATGTCAGTAGGGTCTAAGTACAAGTTCACTATTCCTTCTGAACTTGCTTACGGCGATCGTGACCTAGGTAAAATTCCAGCTAACTCAACGCTTGTTTTTGAAGTAGAACTACTTGAAATTCAAGATGACGAAGCACCTGCGCAATAAGCGGTAGCTTATAACGCAAAAAGGGACCATAACGGTCCCTTTTTTGTAAGCTATTTTATTAATCTGTGTGGTTAGAAAACAAATTATCTATTAGCTCATCTTCTAGTTCAAAACGCGCTTCTAACGTTTCGCCAAGTACCGACAAATCGTTATCAAACTCTGCTAATAAGTCCTCTTTATCTACTTCTGCGTATTTATCGTTAAAATCTAAAGCAATATCTGTTGTGCTAGAAATGCGCGGGTAAATTGTATTTGCCAGCTCTTGGCTTTCAAGGCCCTTGCTTTCGCAGGCTTTTGCAATGTCATCGTACACTTCAAAATGGCCGGCAGATAAGTAATCCATTAAAATTTGGCAAAATGATTGAATTTGTTCTGGCTCTGGTAAGGCGTGATCTTTTTTGTCGTATGGCGAAAACCCAGCCATTTTACAATAAAGTACAATTAACTCTTGGCGCTCGTTTAACCATTTATCAATGACAGTATGGCTACCACCCCATTTTTGTTGAGCTTTCTCTACGCGCGTCAGCATTACTGTTCTCCTAAGCTGGGTCACTTTTATGGTTAAATTTAAATTTTCTTATACATCAAGATATATTTTATTTAAGTGTATATCAACAAGTAAAAGGTATGAGCTGGTGCATGAGTGTATTTATTGTAGGTAAATTATTATTTTATTGCAGGCAAGAAAAAACCACCGGTTAAGGTGGCTTAATTTCTTGTTTTGGCCTGTTAATACAAGCTTTCTTATTGTTATAGAAGATTTTTGTTATTTTTATTATAAATATTTTTGTTATTGTTGTTTAAGATTTTTATTATTGTTCTTGTTAACGCGGGACAAACAATACCAAGGTTTTTGTTATGTTGCAAACATATTAACAAAAAGTTTTTATTGTTAGTTCTTTTTGGTTATTTAACACTCAAGTGTGACTAAATAAGCAACAAACTAGGTTCTGTTAGCTGTAACACATGTTTTACGAGCTTAGCGATAGAGAGCCGGAGAATATGGTGGTACAATCTTGAACAATTTCTATAAGCCTCAGGATTATTTACGCTATGAGCGAATTAAAAAACGACCGTTATTTACGTGCACTTGCAAAACAACCCGTTGATGTAACACCGGTATGGATGATGCGCCAAGCAGGACGCTATTTACCAGAGTACCGTGCTACACGTGCACAAGCGGGCGATTTTATGAGCCTGTGCCGTAATGCTGAGCTTGCATGTGAAGTAACACTACAACCACTTCGCCGTTACCCGTTAGATGCTGCTATTTTATTTAGTGACATTTTAACTATACCCGATGCTATGGGTTTAGGTTTGTACTTTGAAACCGGTGAAGGCCCTAAATTTGAAAACCCTATTTCGTCACTTGCTGATGTTAAAAAGATTCCTAAGCTAGACCCAACTGACGAGCTTGGCTATGTAATGAACGCAGTAAGTACTATTCGCCGTGAACTTAAAGGCGAAGTGCCACTAATTGGCTTCTCGGGTTCACCGTGGACACTAGCAACTTACATGGTTGAAGGCGGAAGCAGTAAAGTATTTGGTAAAATTAAAAAAATGGCGTTTGCAGAGCCGCAAACACTACATTTACTACTAGATAAACTAGCTGATTCAGTCATTGATTACTTAAACGCACAAGTAAAAGCCGGTGCGCAATCGTTAATGGTATTTGACTCGTGGGGCGGCGTATTAAGTCCGCGCGATTACAACGAATTCTCACTGCAATACATGCATAAAATTGTTGATGGTTTAATTCGCGAATACGACGGCCGTAAAGTACCGGTAACGCTATTTACCAAAAATGGTGGCCAGTGGATTGAAGCAATTGCAGCAACAGGCTGTGATGCAGTAGGTCTTGATTGGACTATTAATATTGGCGACGCTAAACGCCGTGTAGGCGATAAAGTTGCATTGCAAGGTAATATGGACCCGTCAATGCTTCACGGTACGCCTGATCGTATCCGCCAAGAAGTAGGCACTATTTTAGAAGACTTTGGCACAGGTGATGGCCACGTATTTAACTTAGGCCACGGTATTACACCAGATGTAGACCCAGAAAACGCCGGTGTATTTATTAATGCAGTACATGAGCTAAGCGCGCAATACCACAAATAACAGCCGTAGTATTAATAGCTATTAAAAAGCCCGCTAATTAGCGGGCTTTTTGCTGTGTAGTAATCGGGTTAAGTAAATAACCTATTTAATCCATTTAACGCCGCAACACGGTAGGCTTCTGCCATCGTTGGGTAGTTAAATGTGGTATTTACAAAGTAGTCAACGGTGTTGCCTGCTCCTTTTTGTTCCATAATGGCTTGGCCAATGTGAACAATTTCTGAGGCACGCTCACCAAAGCAATGCACACCAAGTACTTCTTTTGTTTCACTGTGAAACAATATTTTTAAACTACCAACTTCTGTACCCGCAATTTGCGCACGAGCTAAGTGCTTAAACTGAGCACGACCAACTTCATACGGTACTTTTGCAGCGGTTAGCTGTTGCTCTGTTTTACCTACCGAACTCATTTCAGGAATGGTATAAATACCGGCCGGTATATCTATAATTAGCTTATCTTCGCAATTACCGCAGGCAATAGCATCGGCAGCTATACGGCCTTGATCAAATGCAGCACTCGCTAAACTTGGGTAGCCAATTACATCGCCTACTGCGTAAACGTTGTCTACCTCAGTTTGGTACATTTCGTTGACTTTAAGTTGGCCTCGACCATCGGCTTTTAAACCAATAGCTTCAAGGTTTAGCGTATCGGTATTACCTGTGCGTCCGTTAGCAAATAAAATACAGTCGGCTTTTACACGCTTGCCCGATTTTAAATGCATGACAACGCAATCTGAGCGCGTTTCTATACGGTCAAACTCTTCGTTATGACGAATAACAATACCGCTGTTCCAAAAATGGTAGCTAAGCGCGTCAGAAATTTCTGCATCCATAAAGGCTAATAAGCGGTCGCGTGTGTTTACTAAATCTACCTTAGCGCCTAAGCCTTTAAAGATTGAAGCGTATTCACAGCCAATAACACCCGCACCGTATATAAGTACACGTTGTGGGTCGTGCTCTAGGCCTAAAATAGTATCGCTGTCGTAAATACGTGAATGGCTAAAGTCGACCTCAGGTGGGCGGTATGGGCGTGAGCCAGTAGCAATTACAATGGTTTTAGCGGTAATACGCTCTGCTGAGCCATCAAGACGCTTAATTTCAACCGTGTGTTTATCTACAAAGCTCGCATCGCCTTGGTACATATGAATGCGGTTACGGTCGTAAAAGCTGCTACGTAAGTTTGACTGCTTAGAAATAACAGAACTTGCATGACTTAAAATATCAGGAAACGTTAAGCGGCTAGGGCGCTCGCCAACATTAAAAAGTGGGTTTGCTTTGTATTCAATATAGCGGCTAACCGAGTGGCGTAATGCTTTTGAAGGAATTGTTCCCCAATGTACACAGCCACCGCCAACAGCTTGTTGGCGCTCAATAACCGCTACTTTTTTATCGTTTTTAGATAGGTTCATGGCGGTGCCTTCACCGCCAGGGCCCGTACCAATAATTATTGCGTCATATTGGAAACTTACGGGTGCTTTTTTCTGTTCTGGTTGTTTGGCCACAGCCACTCCTAAATTAATTAAAAGAGGCTTTTAATAACCTCGCATTAAGTGCTAGCCATGCCTGTTTTTGATTTTCCCAGGCGGCTTCCAGCTCATGGTATTGTGTCATTAATGCTGATTGTTCACACTGCTTTGCCATGTTATTTTTTTTAGCTTCTAACACTTGTTTTTGTAGTGAACAGTAATTTTGCAGCTTTTTCAGCAGTAAATCGTATTCTTGTTGTAATAATGTAAGCTTATCTTGCGCTAAAGGCAATTTTGAAAGGCGCGTTTGCGTTTTACTCATTAGCGTTTCGGCTTTGGCTTTTTCTATGCGCTCAACCGGGGTGCGCTTTAATTTACTGGCTAAACCGAGCGCTGCTAAAGAGCGAATCATCCATTTAGTTGGGTCGTAATGAAACCACTTAATACCGTTACGGTAATCGCTTGCAAAAATATGGTGGAAGTTATGGTAACCCTCGCCATAAGTAAATAACGCTAAAAAGCCATTATCGCGCGCGGTGTTTTTTTCAGTGTATGGGCGTGAGCCCCAAATATGAGCCAATGAATTAATGAAAAAGGTAAAATGCTGGCTCAATACTAAGCGTAATAAACCTGCAAGTAGTAGCATGCCCCACACATCGCCTACTAATAAACCAAGCACAAGCGGTAAACCGACGTTCATGGCTATAACAAGCTTTAAGTAGTGTTTATGCTGCCACATAACAATTTTATTGCGCTGTAAATCGCGACAATTACTGTAATCGTTATAGCTGTCGCCTTGGTAATCACGTAGCATCCAGCCAATATGGCTGTACCAAAAGCCGTTAGTTGCGGCGTAAGGGTCTTTTACTGGGTCATCTACTTGGCCGTGGTGTATACGGTGATCGCTACTCCAGTGCAACGCACTGTTTTGCAAAGCAAATGCGCCACCAAGGGCAAAAATAAATTCTATTGCAGGGTGTACGTTATAGGCTTTATGCGCCCATAATCGGTGGTATCCGGCAGTAATAGAGAGGCCTGCGTAAAACATACAGCCTACAAATGCAATCCAATGCGCGCTGGTAAATCCGTAACTAATGCCGTACCAAGGTACAAGTGTGACAGCCGCCAAAAAGGTTAGGCTAAAAAATAGGACGTTTGTCCAAATAATCGGTGGTTTATTCATCGTTTTTACTCTCAGCGTACAACTGTAAGCTAAAATAGTGTTTCAATCTCTTGGCGTCAAGTATTAGACTAGACAATTCGGCTAATTATCATTAAAACTTCATATAAAATTACTCAGGGAGCTGTGGATGTCGGGTGTTAGAGCACAACAGAAACAAAAAACACGACAAGCCTTAATTGAGGCGGCATTTAATCAGCTTAGTGCTGATCATAGTTTTTCTAATTTAAGCTTACGCGAAGTTGCCCGCGAAGCCGGTATTGCCCCCACCTCTTTTTATCGCCACTTTAAAGATATGAACGAGCTAGGTTTAACCATGGTCGACGAAGCAGGCTTAACCCTTCGCCAGCTTATGCGCCAAGCTCGCAGACGTATAGCCAGTGGTGGTAGCGTAATAAATACCTCGGTTGTAACCTTTATGGAGTTTATTGATAACTCAAGCAACCAATTTAGATTACTGCTGCGAGAACGTTCTGGCACCTCAAAAGCCTTTAGAGCCGCCGTAGCTCGTGAGGTAAAGCACTTTATTTTAGAGCTTGCGCATTATTTAGAAAGCGAAACCAAGTGCGATTCGATCCACGCTTATATTCAGGCCGAAGCCATGGTAACACTGGTATTTAATGCCGGTGCAGAAGCACTTGATATAGAAGGTCAACAACGCGAAGAACTCATTGAGCGGGTTATTTGGCAGCTACGTTATATTACCCGCGGTGCAGGTCATTATATTCGTGAAACAAATAATCAGGTTTAGCTTAAAAAATTAGCAATAAGTTAATCTAAGCACGCAAGTTTACTCAACACATTAATTTAAGCTAAAAAGTGTAGCTCTGTGACTTATAAAACCTGAATATGCTGTTTTTAGGTATATAAATTTCCTCAATGTGGGGTTTTTATTCCTCTATTTGGAATATTTATGCTTGCACCAACTGCTTTGTAATGTTAAAAATAGGCCTCACTGAACACACACACAAGAAACAAGATGCAAAATATTCGTTTAATTACACTAAAACTTAACCTCTTACTGCTATGGTCAGTGAGCGGGGATTAGTGTGTTTGCATCGAGTTAAACACTAAAAACCCCGCAATTGCGGGGTTTTTTATTATCTCGCGGCTGGGATAAATTGAAATTTGGGTAACAGAGGAATGAGGGGCAGTTATGCAAGACAAAGATAAAGTATGGATTTTTGATACCACCTTACGTGATGGCGAGCAGGCACTTAAAGCAAGCCTTACAGAAGACGATAAAATTCAGCTAGCGCATACTATTAGCCGCTTGAACGTGGATGTGATGGAAGTGGGTTTTCCGGTTTCGAGCCCCGCTGATTTTCGCTCGGTGCAACGTATTGCAACCGAGGTTAAAGGCCCAATTATTTGTGGTTTAGCACGTTCAGTAGCAAAAGACATTGAAGCCTGTGGTGAGGCGCTTCGCACAGCACAGCAAAGCCGTATTCATACTTTTATTGCCACAAGCCCTTTGCACCTTGAACACAAATTACGTATGAGCCTAGACGATGCAACGGCCATGGCGGTTAAATCAATTAAATTAGCGCGTAACTACACTGATGATGTTGAGTTTTCGTGTGAAGATGCCGGGCGTACGCCGCACTGGGATTTATGTAAAATTGTTGAGCAGGCAATTAACGCCGGTGCCTCTACTATTAATTTACCTGATACCGTTGGCTTTGTAACGCCAGACGAATACGCCGCAATGATCCGCCATTTAATGAATAACGTGCCGAATATAGATAAAGCGCGTTTAAGTGTACATTGTCATAACGATTTAGGTTTAGCTGTAGCTAACTCGGTAGCCGCGGTACAAGCAGGTGCTCGCCAAATTGAGTGTACAATAAATGGTATTGGTGAGCGTGCGGGTAACTGTTCGCTTGAAGAAGTGGCGATGATCATGAAAATGCGCAAAGACCACTTAAACGTACACACCGATATTAAAAGCGAAGAAATTTATCGCGCATCTCGCCAAGTGGCAAAAATATGCAATATGCCGGTACAGCCAAATAAAGCGATTGTGGGCGAAAACGCCTTTGCACATAGCTCGGGCATTCACCAAGATGGCGTATTAAAAGCGCAAAATACTTATGAGATTATGTCGCCAGAAAGCGTCGGTGTGCCAAATAACCAATTAAATATGACCTCGCGTTCGGGTCGTCATGTTATTGAGCACCGCTTAGAAGAGTTAGGTTATCAAAAAGCTGACTACGATATGGACAGCTTATACGAAAGCTTTTTAGCGTTAGCTGATCAAAAAGGTACCGTATACGACTACGACCTTGAAGCCATGATTTACTTTAATCAAATTAACGACAAAGACGAAAAATACCAATTAGAGTTTGTAAACTCAGCGTCTAACTCACAGTCGGTAGCCAGCTCTACCATTGGGATGCTAATTGATGGCGAAGCAAAACAAGAAGCTGCTACAGGTAATGGCCCTGTTGAAGCCTCATTTGCGGCTATTGAGCGCTTAACTGGTATGAGCGTTGAAATGATTGAATACAATTTAGAAGCCACTGGTCAAGGCGCAAGCTCGCTTGGTCAAGTAAACATTATTGCTAAATACGATGGCCGCCCTTATCACGGTGCGGGTATTGCTGCGGATGTGGTAGAGGCGTCGGTACGCGCCATGATCCGTGTTTACAACTTAATTTATCGTGCACAAAAAGTGTCTGATTTAAAACAACAAAGGAAAGCAGGATGAGTAAAACAAACTACAGCGTTGCCGTATTAGCAGGCGACGGTATTGGCCCAGAAGTAATGGCAGCAGCAGAGCAAGTACTTGATGCTGTAAGCAATAAGTTTGGTTTTACTCTGAACCGTCAGCATCATGCTATTGGTGGCGCAGCCATTGACGAATTTGGTGAAGCATTACCACCAAAAACGCTAAGCGCGTGTGAAAACGCCGATGCCATTTTATTTGGCTCAGTAGGTGGCCCAAAATGGGAAAACCTACCCCCTAACGAGCAACCTGAGCGTGCATCGCTTTTACCGCTTCGTAAGCACTTTGGTTTGTTTTGTAACTTACGCCCAGCACAACTTTTACCAGCGCTTAGCGCAGCATCGCCATTACGTGCAGATATTAGCGAAAAAGGCTTTGATATTTTATGTGTACGCGAGCTTACAGGCGGCATTTACTTTGGTGAAAAAGGCCGAAGCGGCGAAGGCGCTGAAGAAGCTGCATTTGATACACAAACTTACTCGCGTAAAGAAATTGAACGCATTGCCCGTTTTGCCTTTGAAGCAGCAAAATTACGTAGCAACCATGTAACGTCGGTTGATAAAGCAAACGTGCTTGCATCAAGCGTATTATGGCGTGAAGTAGTTACCGAAGTAAGCAAAGACTACCCAGAAGTCAGCCTAGATTACATATACGTAGATAACGCAGCTATGCAATTAGTTAAACAGCCTAGCCAGTTTGACGTGCTACTTTGCGATAACTTATTTGGTGATATTTTGTCAGATGAGTGTGCGATGATCACAGGCTCAATGGGCTTATTACCATCGGCCAGCTTGAATCAATCGGGCTTTGGTTTGTACGAACCAGCCGGTGGCTCAGCGCCAGATATTGCTGGCAAAGGGGTTGCAAACCCGATTGCGCAAATTTTAAGTGCTGCACTTATGCTACGTTACTCATTAGGGCAAGACGAAGCTGCGCGCACCATTGAAAAAGCCGTAGCCGAAGCCGTAGAAGCAGGCGTTGGCACGCCAGATATCTACCCACAAGGTGGATACAGCACAAGCGATGTGGCAGCTGCCATCGTTTCACGTATTTAATATATAAATCGCAGCACCGTTATGCTGCGACTTAACAAAGTAGGGAATTAGCAAGTGGCCCAAACGTTATACGACAAAATTTGGCAAGCACATACCGTTGCCAGCATAAACGAGCAAACTGATTTACTTTATATTGACCGTCATTTAGTACACGAGGTGACATCACCACAGGCTTTTGCAGGTCTACGTGAAAAAAACCGTACGGTACGTTGCCCAGAAAAAACCTTTGCAACAATGGATCATAACGTATCGACTAAAAGCCGATCACTTGATGCCGCAAGCGAAGTCTCTAAAAACCAGTTAATGGCACTTGATGCTAACTGTAAAGAGTTTGGCATTGTACTTTACGATTTAAACTCAATTAACCAAGGCATAGTGCATGTAATGGGGCCAGAACAAGGTATTACCTTGCCTGGCACTACCATTGTATGTGGTGATAGCCATACCTCTACGCATGGGGCGTTTGGCGCATTAGCGCACGGTATTGGTACTTCTGAGGTTGAGCATGTATTAGCAACGCAAACGCTACAGCAAAAAAAGGCAAAATCGTTAAAAATTCAAATTAACGGTGTGCTTCGCCCAACTGTAACCTCTAAAGATTTAATTATGGCGGTTATTGGTAAGTTAGGCACAGCTGGCGGTACAGGTTATGTTGCTGAATTTTGTGGTGAAGGCATTGAAGCACTTTCAATGGAAGCCCGTATGACGTTATGTAACATGAGTATTGAAATGGGTGCAAAAGCAGGTTTAATAGCACCAGATCAAATCACGTATGATTACTTAAAAGGTCGCCCATTTGCACCTAAAGGCGCTGACTTTGACGCCGCAGTTGAATACTGGGAAACCTTAAAATCAGATGAAGGCGCTGAGTTTGACTTGAGTGTTGAGCTTGAAGCTGACGACATTCAGCCGCAAATTACGTGGGGCACAAGCCCAGAGCAAGTAATTGGCGTTGATGAATGCATACCAGATCCTGACCAAGAACCAGATTTAATTAAAGCTGATGCTATACGCAGCGCACTTAGATACATGGACTTAAAAGCCGGCGATAAATTATCAAGCGCGAAAGTAGATACAGTCTTTATTGGATCATGTACAAATAGTCGTATCGAAGATTTACGTGCCGCGGCAAAAATTGTTGAAGGCAAGCAAGTAGTCGCAGGCATTGAAGCACTTATCGTACCGGGCTCTGGCCTTGTTAAAAAGCAAGCCGAAGACGAAGGCTTAGCCGATATTTTTAAAGCGGCAGGTTTTGAGTGGCGCGAGCCGGGCTGTTCAATGTGTTTAGCAATGAACGATGACCGCTTAGAAGCGGGCAAACGCTGTGCATCTACGTCTAACCGTAACTTTGAAGGCCGCCAAGGCCGTGGCGGGCGTACGCACTTAGTGAGCCCAGCAATGGCAGCGGCTGCTGCAATACATGGTCACTTTGTTGATATAAGAGGAGAAGCCTAATGAGCGTATTTTTTAGTGGCTTAATGGCCCCACTTGATAAAAACAATGTAGATACAGACCAAATTATTCCAAAGCAGTTTTTAACATCAACCAGCCGTGATGGTTTTGATGCAGCACTGTTTTACGATTGGCGTTACCTAGAAAACGGCGAACCAAATCCTGATTTTATTTTAAACCGCCCATGCTACCAAGGCGCGCAAATATTATTAACCCGCGACAACTTTGGTTGTGGCTCATCACGCGAGCATGCGCCGTGGGCGCTTAAGCAATATGGTTTTGAAGTAATTTTAGCGGAAAGCTTTGCTGATATTTTCTTTAATAACTGTGGCAACAACCAAATGCTAGCCATTGCGCTACCCGCTGATACGCTTGAGCAATTGTTTGTACTTAGTGAGCAACACGACGATATAAACATTCAAATCGATCTTGAAAACCAAACACTAACAAGCGATAAGTTTGCGCCAATTAGTTTTGATATTCGTAAAGACGTAAAAGAGCGTTTATTAAGTGGCTTAGATTTTATTGGTGTGACCGAAACGCTAAATCCACAAATTGATGCGTTTGAAAAACAACTTGCTGCTGAGCGCCCTTGGCAGTAACGAAAAGCAATTAATTACATATGAAAACAAAGCGCGGCTGAGTATATAAGCCGCGCTTTTTTTATGTTTAAGTCTTCTAATTATTAATGTCTAAAATCTGCCATTAGCGCAGGTATGCCTGGCAGCATACCAACAATAGCCATAACGGTAGTTAAAATAACAAACATAATTAGCGGAATAACCCAGCGGCTCATTTTAGTTAAATTAGCACTGCGCTCTTTACAGCCAATTAAGCCTAAGTTATCAAGCAGCATAGTTAGAGACCAACCAAAAGCAGGGTTTACCAAGCTTGAGGCAAACACAACAATAGCGGCCGATTGTGTTGTTTTACCTTCGCGTGTCATTTCCATACCCGCCTCAAGCAGCGGAATAAACACACCTACAATAAGCGCAACACACAGCACGGGTTGCCAAATGGCTAAATCCATTGGGTAGCCCCATAAACCCGCAATAATACAAAATACGGCTGTTAAAATGGCGCCCGCCGGGATAGGGCGTTTAGCAATAGCGGCAGGGACAATGTAAGTCCCCCACGATGAGGTAAAGTTAGCACCACCGGCCAGCGAGCCAAAGGTTTGTCTAACCGATGCGCTTAGCATGGTGTCGTCTATGTTCATTTGAACTTTTTCAGTGCGTTGCGGGTAACTAATTTTTTGAAATACTTGATGCCCTAAAAAATCCGGTGACCACATAGCCACAGCCAATACCGCAAACGGCAGCACAACCACAAAGCTTTCAAGCGTAGGTAAGCCAAGCATCCAGCCTGTGTTTTCGCCCCACCAATAAGCAGGGTTCATATTTGGTAAGCCCGGCGCAGTATTAAATTCAAACGGCGCACCGAGTGCAAATGCAACCACACCGCCAATAAGGCAGCTAAGCGGCACAGCTAACCAGCGCTTTTTAAAGTGCTCAAGTAACGCATACAATAAAATGGTCGCCAAAATAACAATAAATGCAATGTGCGCCATATCAATGGCCTCAGCCCATGCAAACAGCTTTTTAACCTGCGAAATTGTGCCAATAAAGCCTAAATATATAAGTAAGCCCCCGCACACACCTTTACTGGTTAAGCGTGCCAGCAAGCTCCCTCCTTTGGTTATGGCTAAAATAAAGCCAAAGGCACCAATCAGTAAGCCAAATGCCATAGGGTGGCCGCCAGCGGCAACCACAATAGGAATAAGAGGAATAAGTGGGCCATGAGTACCGGCTAAATTAGCCGTGGGTAAAATAAAGCCCGAAAACAAAATAATAAAAATAGAAACAATCAGTAATTCATAGCGTACGTTTTCTAACACAAACGCATCGCTTAAACCCAGTGGCGCTGCAAAAGTAGCGGCAATAGCACCCACCATAACGACTTTACCAATGGTGCCCGCCATGGCAGGAATCGTGTCTTCAAATTCAAAGCGGTAGTCTCTAAAGGGTAAATTAGGCCGCCAGCGTTTAGGCTGCATAATTTGCAGCTCGTGCTCTAGGTATTCGTCGCGGGTACTAAACTCTGAACTAGCTTTATGCTTATTTTGATAGCTGTTGGCATCATCTACGTGCGATGCGCTTGTTTTTTTTGGCTCGTTACCCTTTGGGGTTACTGACATAGTCCCTCCTGTTACTCGTTGCTTATTTATTAATACGGCTTTTGTTAAAGCAAATGAATAGTGAAGGAGCAGAGTAGATCAGCTTTTACTTAGGAATGTATAGGCAAAAGGTCGTGTATGGCTTTATTTTATGCTAAATCATTGTGTTTTTATTCTTAAATGTAAAGTATATTTTGTTTAAAATCAGTGTGTTGATTTGTTTTTTATGTGTTCTAATTTGGTGAAACATTGTAAAAACAAGGCTGTTATCCTTTAGTCTAAGTAGTGGTTTATGTATTTTAATTGAACTGAAATAGCACATCTGCTAGGTTCAATGGTTACTCAAATAATAAGAAATACAATGCAAATTCAATCCCCTAAATCAATTGGTATTCTACTTGGTACGCTTTACGGCATATTTATGCGGCTGTTTGTGGAGCTGCTTGATACTTATAATTTAAGTAGCCTTGTATCTATTTCATTTATGTTTTTAGTGCCCGTTGCAATTGGCTATATTCGTATTCATTTTGAATTTAAAAGCTCAAATACATTAACTAAAAGGCAAATGGTGACAATTGCTTGGCAGCCAATTTTTGTTTTTTTACTTGTAAGCGTTATTACACTACTGGAAGGCAGTATTTGTGTGGCAATGGCTTTGCCTGCCTTTATGCTCTTTGCAAGTATGGGTGGCTTACTGGCAGGCTTTATTAAAAACCGTCAAACAAAAAACGCTAACAAGCCTTTACTTTCAATAGTTTTGCTTCCTGTATTGCTCTCACCTATTGAGGTAAATTATTTACACTTATCAAAAACGTATGAAGTCACCAACTCTATAGTTATTGAAGCGCCTATAAACCGTGTGTGGCAGCAGCTTGCTAATGTAAGCACCATAGAGCCACAAGAATTGCCATTTTCGCTTACCCAATTAATAGGTGTACCTAAACCTTTAGAGGCAAATATGAATGCTACGGGGGTTGGGGCTGTTAGAACCAGTAAATGGCAAAAAGGAGTTACATTTAAAGAAGTGATTACGGATTGGCAGCCAAATAAACAGATGCTTTATAGATTTGAGATAGACCCTGATGCTATTCCCGATGATGCACTCGATAAACACGTAAAACTAGGCGGCGAATACTTTTCACCTCTGTATGGTGGGTATGCGTTAAGTGAAGATAAAAGCGGCAATACGATTTTAACTTTAAAAACGACTGTGCAAGATAATACAAATTTTGGTGTTTATTCGCGAATATGGGGTGAGGTGATTTTTCAAGACTTCCATTATTCACTTTTAACATTAATGAAAAACAGAGCAGAAAAGCCACTTGTCGCAGCTATTTCCCATTATTAACTTAAACCGCTATGGTATTAAAAAACTATTATAAGAGTACTTTATGAAATTATTAACGGCAGCAACGTTATTACTTGCCTCATCAGCGGCTATCGCGCGTCCTGCGCCTTTAGTATCTATACCTACACACGATGCGTTTTTTAATAATATAGCTGCGCATTGTGGTAAAGCGTTTGAGGGCAAAGTAAGCGTAGATAACGCAAAAGGCCCAAGCTCATTTGAGAATAAAAAACTAATTATGCATGTTCGTAAATGCACAGATAGCGAGCTACAAGTACCATTTCATGTGGGAGATGATGCATCGCGTACATGGATCATTACTAAAACGGGCAGTGGTTTGAGCTTAAAGCATGATCATCGCCATGAAAATGGCAGCGACGATGCTTCAACTATGTATGGCGGTCATACCCTTGATGCGGGTTTTGCACAAATGCAGTCTTTCCCGGCCGATCAATACTCTAAAGAGTTATTTGTAGCACAAGGTATTGCACAGTCGGCAGGTAATACATGGCAAATGTATATTTATCCTGAGGTATTTACGTATCGGTTAATTCGCCAAGGGCGCGAGTTTAAGGTGGACTTTGATTTAACTAAACCAATTACTCCACCAGCAGCGCCGTGGGGCTACGAAAAATAAACTATTTTTCTTTTTTCTCGGGTGCGTCACATTGTAGTAAAACGTTTAATGGTGGTTGATAAGCGCGTGGTTTAGTAGGAAAACGTTCGTACTCTTGCACGCCTTCAAGCACTTTTAACATAAAGGTTCTGCCGCGGCATAGTCTGTCTGCGTGGCGCAGTAAAAACATACTTTGATTAGCAAAGTGTTTGTAGTCGTCTGATTGTATTTCTATTTTATAGTTGTCTTCACCAATTTTGGTTTGGTAGTAATGTACTTTGTTATCAAAGTCGTATGACTTTTCTTTTTCGCCCACTTCTGCAAAGGCGCTCCCTATACCAGAAAAGGCTAGCAATGCAGCGCCAACAACTAAATGCGGTGTGTATAAGCCTTTCATAAAAATGTATCCTTTAATTTGCGAACTTAATACCCATTAATAAAGCATTAAGTGCGATGTATTTAAGTTAAGTCTAACACCCAAAAAGAGAATATGTGATGTTCAAACAAATAAAACAACTGTTTGCCGCTTTTGACGAGCAACAGCCAAGCATAGAGCAGCATGATCTAAAAACAGCGGTTGCTGCGCTGCTTATTGAAGTAATGCGTGCTGATTCTAAGCTCGACCATAATGAACAACACACCCTGACTGTAACCTTAAAAAAATACTTTAATTTAACAGAATCGGAAGTTGATGAGCTCACCACGAATGCCGCTGGTAGCTTAGATGGGGCTATTGATTACTTTCAATTTTCTAAGCAGATTAACGATCACTGCAGTGCGGCGCAGCGCATTGAAATAATTGAGCTATTATGGCGATTGGCGTATGCCGATGGAGAGATAGATCCTCAAGAAGAGTATGTAATACGCAAAGTGGCTGGGCTTTTATATGTAGCGCACACCGATTTTATCGCTGCTAAATTAGCAGCGACACAATCGTAAAAATTAGCTTAATTTACTAGCAACAGAAACGAGCTGCTGCGTTAATACGCTAACTTTTTCTGCAGTGGTTGGGTCGCTAATTTTTCCGTCTTCGTCAAATACAGTAAATGCTGATGGGATAGCGAGCTGATCGGCAAGTACTAACGAGCCAATCCCGCTTAAAATATCGCGTACATGGTTTAAGCCGCGCAGCCCACCCAAACCGCCCGGTGATGTAGCAAATAACGCCACTACCTTGTTGCGAAATGCGGGTACTGCGCCTTGCTCAGTTCGCGATGCCCAATCAATTGCATTTTTAAGTGCAGCAGTAATTGAGCCGTTGTACTCAGGGCTTGCCAGTAAAATACCATCAGCATTACGCAGTTTATCTTTCAATAGTTGGGCATCGGTGGGTGTGCCTTGCGCTTCAATGTCTTCGCTAAATAATGGCAAATTTAACTCAGCGAGTGTAATTACTTCCACTTCAGCACCGGTTTGCAGAGCAAAACGAGCTGCTTCGTTAATGAGTTTTTGGTTAAAGCTATCTTTACGCAGGCTACCCGCGAGCGCGATAATTTTTGGTGCTGACATAATTTAGACCTTTTTATTGGTTGGGTATGACACTAATGTAGCAAATTTTTGCTTGTAGAAAACCCGAATAAACGCAACACTTATGTGCGTATATGCACATAAGTAGAAGGCGGGTAGCGTGGCAATAAAATTTGACGACTGGCAAGACGTAAAAGTTGCCTTTGAAGTGGCAAGGCTAGGTACTTTGACCGCCGCAGCAGAGGCATTAAGTGTGCACCATAGCACAGTGTTGAGGCGAATAAATAACTTAGAGAAAAACTTAAATGTACGGTTATTTCATCGCCATGCGCGCGGATATAAAGTAACCGAAAGCGGGGCAAAATTATTTGAAACCGCTCAAGCGATAGATAACTCACTTGAAGGTTTACATAACGCCATTGCCGCAGCCGATAGTGAGCTCAGAGGGAGCTTGTTACTGACTACCGTGAGTGGTTTTATGGATATGCTAAGCAACGTGTGTGAGCAATTTCAAACATTGCATCCGCAAGTGCAGCTAGAAGTGATTTTAGAGCAAAAGCGCCTAAGGCTTGACCACGGACAAGCTCATATAGCAATACGAGTAGGCCCCAAACCAGATGAAGGCGACTATATAGCGCAGCACTTAGCTAAGCTATCGGCCGGCCTCTATGCCCACAAACGTTATATTGCTAAACACGGCATGCCAAAAACCTTAGAAGACTTAAAGCAGCATAATTTTATATCTGGTATTGCGGGATTTAATGCGCGTGTACCGTACTTTAGCTGGGTTGATGAGTTTATTCCTCAGTCGCAAATTAAATTAAGAGTATCAGAAACCTCAGAAGCGGCGCGCGCGGTTATTAAAGGCTTAGGCATAGGGGGGTTGCACCAAAGCGCGATAGAAAATAACCCCGACGTAGTGCCTATATTGCACGACAAATTACATTGGGAGTTTGACTCTTGGTTGGTTACTCACCATTTAGTACACCGCACCGCGAAAGTACAAGCTTTTGCAGGCTTATTAAAAACCTACTTTAGTAACATGCCACACGTTAAATAGTTTTTTTAACTTTAATGCCTAAGCGTTTGGCAAGCCTAACTAGGTTGGCTCTGTCGAGTTCAAGGGTTCGTGCAGTAGCTGCCCAATTATAATTATGCTGTTTTAATTGCTCGGTAATAACCGTAAATTGCAAAGATTCAACGGCTTGTTTTAAGGGCTGATGATGGGCAGTGTGGGCGGTAATTGGCGTGCTAACGTGCGCGTTGTTGTTTGGTTGTTGGGCTAAATCGCAGTGCTCGCTTGTAATTGTTATTATTGGGTTTTGCCACTGGCTTTGTTTAGCTTTTAATGCGCTGCGGCTAATAACATGCTCAAGCTCGCGTACATTACCAGGCCAACTGTATTGGTTGAGCAATACTTGCGCTTCAGTGCTTAGCTTTAATTGTTTAATACCTAATTTACGGGCAGTTTGTTCAATAAAATAACCAGCCAATAAAGTTATGTCGTGCTCGCGTTTATTAAGTGGCGGCACGCTAATAGGGTAAACACTTAGCCGGTGATATAAATCGGCTCTAAAGCGGCCTTGCGCTACCTCATGTTTTAAATCACGATTAGTGGCTGCTATTACCCTTACATCCACATATTTTGGCGTGTCTTCTCCCACTGTTTGTATTTCACCACTTTGCAACACACGCAATAATTTGCTTTGCATAGCCAATGGTAGCTCGCCAATTTCGTCTAAAAATAACGTGCCACCATCAGCTAACTGAAACTTACCTTGGCGGGCATTTTGTGCGCCAGTAAATGAGCCTTTGGCGTGGCCAAAAAACTCACTCTCTGCAAGATTTTCGGGGAGTGAGGCACAATTTAAGTGAATCAGCGGTTGATCTTTTCGGGCAGAATTTAAGTGAATATTACGCGCTACTAGCTCTTTTCCTACGCCCGTTTCTCCTAACACCAATACACTAAAATTAGAGGCCGCAACGAGTTTTATTTCATTTTTTAGCGTTTGCATTACAGGGCTTTGGCCAATAATTTCGCCGCCATCGCGAGTAAGCGCATCACGCGTTAACTCTTGCACAAGGGCGTTTGAATGCTGTGCATGGTGTTTGTAATGGGCAAGTTCTAGGGCTGTTTTAAAATGCGCACTGCACAGTGTTTGTAAGGTGCTGAGTGTATCTGCGCTAATACTACTAAAGGCATTTGCGTTTAAGCTATCGAATGTAAGCACGCCTAGCAAAGTGTTTTTATCGTAAAGGGGTAAGCCTAAGCAGGCATGCACAGGAATATCGCCCGTTTTGGCCAGCAGTAGGCCGTCGTATGGGTCGGGCAGGGGGCAGTCGTGTGCAAACTGTAATGCGTGGCTTGCACTACAAATGGCCGCTAATCGTGGGTGCTCTGCTATTTTAAAGCGCCTGCCAAGGCTGTCGGACATCAGACCTTTGATGGCTAAGGGCTTAAGTTGCTCGCCCTGCACGACAAGTAATGCACTGGCATCACTAGGTATTACACGTTCAACCGTTGCCAATAATTGATCAAAGCTGTGCTCGTGCAGCGTGCTTTGGGCAAGCTCTAAAGCCACTTGGGTAAGGTTGAATTGCTGGTTCATGTCAAAATGACCTATTCGTGTTTTTATGATTTAAATTAGAGTGTGTCATAAAGACTCAATTTGTAAAGTGTTTATATTTAACTTACTGAATATTAATGTTTTATTTTATTGGCACACTATGTGTAATAGCTAAGTAACGTTAATGGTTACTGAGGTAGTTATGAACACACTTACACTAAATAATGTAAACAACCAGGTTGAGTTAGGCGTATTTTTTAAATCGCTATTATTTACTGCTAATGCAGTATTAGGGCTTAGCGCTATTTGTATGGTTGTGAGCATTTTAATTAGTTACCCGTACGCAGAGCACTTTTCGATGCAGGTACAAATATCAGCGCATATTAGTACGATTGTAGTGGCAGCTATTTTAAAAGTTAGTTATGTGCTGCGTTGTGTTGCTCAACATGGTTTAGGGCAGGAAGTACGCTAATGCGCCCACTAAATTTAACAGAGCCAATGCCTGCACGCGTGGCTATTCATCACGTAACACAATGGCCGTTATGGATGCTTGCATTTAGACCCTACTTTTTAGCAGGCGGTTTGCTGGCATTTTTATCGATAGGGTATTGGCTACTTATTTTAACGGGCTATGCTAGTTGGCACTTAACCATGCCAGCCACACTTTGGCACGCGCACGAAATGCTATTTGGCTTTGCAGGAGTGGTAGCAGTCGGTTTTTTACTTACGGCGGCACAAACTTGGACGGGCGTTGAAAGTATAAGTGGCAAAGCACTTATGCTGCTTACTTTTGTATGGATAAGTGCTCGTTTAGCGTTTTTTATAAAGCTGGCTGATTTTGCTAATGCTAATTTATGGCTTGTTACTGTGCTACAGCTAGCATGGTGGCTAGGGGCAATTACGGCACTGGCTAATATGCTAATAACAGCACGCAGTAAAAATAATTACCCGTTTTTAGTTATTTTAAGCGTGTTGTGCGCCCTTAATACTCTTTATTTACTACTTGTTTTAAATAACAACATGCAGCTTGCATTAGCTGTAGTTGACACTGCGGTATTGGTTGTCAGCTTACTGGTCGGCATTGTAGCAGGGCGGGTTATTCCTTTTTTTACAGCTAAAGGCTTAGCGCTTAGCGAGCAAGTACGCACTCCTAAAATTGATAAAGCGCTGCTGTATTTATCAATATTGGCAATTACTTTATTTTTTATCAGTAAATTATTTTTAAGCTCAATTAGCCCTGCATTCATTGTTGCAATAGTGGCTGTGCTTCACTTAATTCGCGCAAAACTTTGGTGGCATGCAAACGTGCTAAAAGTGCCTTTATTATGGTCTTTGCATTTTTCTTATTTTGCTTTAGGTGTTGGCTTAATGATGATTGCATTGAGCTTTTACACAAGCGAAATACATTTTAAAGATGCGCTCCACCTTATCACTATTGGCACAATAGGGATGATGATTTTAGCCATGATGACCCGTGTATCACTAGGGCATACAGGGCGTAGGCTTAATATACCTAAATATATATCTGTTGCTTTTGCGCTTGTGCTGGTGGCAGCTATTACTCGCTCCATACTCCCCTTAATTATTGGGCCACACTTTACTTGGCAGCTCAGTGCCTTGCTGTGGTTAGTGGCTTTTTTGTTATTTTTAATTTACTGCACACCTATATTAACGCGGCGTCGTGTTGATGGGCGCCGTGGTTAGTTTACCTACAGGACTACATTATGTTATCTGATAAAACCATTGAGATTGTTAAAAGCACTGTTCCGTTATTAGCGCAAGCCGGCACGGTTGTGACCGATCATTTTTATAAGCGACTATTTAGCCATAACCCAGAGCTTAAAAATATTTTTAATATGACCAACCAAAACACCGGGCGCCAGCAATTTGCTTTGTTTAACGCCTTAGCGGCATACGCTCAAAACATTGATAACTTAGCGGTGTTAAAAGAGGCATTAGCGTGCATTAACCATAAACACACCAGTTTAAATATTTTACCAGAGCACTACCCGATTGTTGGTGATCACTTAATTGGCACCTTAAAAGAGCTAATACCAGAGCAGTTTACACCAGATGTAGAATACGCTTGGCGTGAAGCATATGCACTGCTTGCTGATATGTGTATTACCGAAGAAGCGGCTTTATATGAGCACAGTAAAAATACACGCGGTGGTTGGGCGGGCACGCGCCAATTTGAAATAACCAACAAACAGGTTGAATCAGCACTCGTAACAAGTTTTACACTTACGCCGGTTGATGGCAAAGCGGTGATTACCCATAAACCTGGCCAATATTTAGGTATTAAAGTTAAACCAGCGGGCGCTGAATATGAAGAAATTCGCCAGTATTCTATTTCACAAAAAGCCAATGGTAAAAACTACCGTATTAGCGTTAAAAAAGAGCTACAGCCAAAGCCTGGCATGGTGTCTAATTATTTACACTCACTAGCTCAAGGTGACATAGTTGAACTATACCCGCCTGCAGGTGATTTCTTTTTACGAAATAGTAAAAACCCAGCGGTACTGATTTCAGCAGGTGTAGGGCAAACCCCAATGCTTGCGATGCTCGAAACGCTATTAAGCGATAACCCTAAGCAAAATATTATGTATTTACATGCGTGCGAAAATACGCAGCAGCATTCGTTTGCACACTATTTAAATGAATTAAGTACGGCTTATAACAGCTTGCAAACTATTACGTGGTTTAATCAAAGTAGTGATAGGGCTGATTTTACAGGGTTAATGGACTTAACTGCCATAAAAACACAGTTACCTCTTAAAAATGGCGATTTTTACTTATGCGGCCCCGCTGGGTTTATGGCGTTTGTGAAAAGCCAGTTAATGGCACTCGGTGTTAAAAACGAGCATATTCATTACGAAGTGTTTGGTCCGCATCAAGACTTATAAACCAAGAGAAAAATGATAAAGGCACACAGCATAAATGCTGTGTGCCTTTTTAATAGTATTTTATTGTGCTTTACAGCTTACGTTTTTAAGCTCAATAGACATATCTTTTTTAGGATAATAAAGCACGCACTGCTTGCCGATTATTTGTAAAACAAACTTTTCTGGCTTGATATTATGCGCGCCCATTATGGGCATACCATTTGAGTCTTTACTATTTCCATGGCTTAGTAATAACTCGCTGCGTTTAGTAAAAACGGTGTCGGCCAGTGTAACTAGTGTGCCGCCCTTTGCTTTTATAATCGCTTGCTGGAGCGTGGCTATAACGCCTGGGTTTACCTCGGTTAGTAGTGCAGGCTTAGCAGTGGCATTACTCATACTGTTACAGCCTCCAATAAATAATAAGGTTAATATTGCCAGTAGTTTAGCCATTACTTATCCTTATTTAACGTAGGCCAGGTTAAATCCATATTGCCACGGTTAACGTTATTAGGTGCGTTTAAAGGTAATAGCTGCTTGCTATCGCCAGCAGCGCTTTGTACTTGCGTTTTAATACTTGCAGAGGCGGTGCTAACAGGGCACGTGCCGTTATTATCAATATGATAAAGCGCAGTAGAGAGTATCCCTTCGTTTGGATCGCCTAGTTGATTATCAAAGTCGTCACTGACTACACAGCCTTTTACATCAGCATCAAACTGTGGTGTAGGCGTTGGCGTAAAGCCTGCTGCATATTCACCAAACCCTTTACTGTTAATACCGCTAAATTGAATGGTGTAATAGGTGGTGCCACAGTTATGTGTTGGGGTAAAACCGTATGGTTTACCGCAGGTTGTGTCGCCAATGAGCACTACCTCGGCGTCAATGCCTTTTAAGCCATTAATAAAGGCTTCTGAGGCTGAACACGTACCCGATGTACTAAGCACATACACCTTAGATAGGTTTAAATCGGGGAGGCTTTCGCCAGTGCTAAAAAAAGTTGAGTAATCAATTTCTTCATCTATAAACGGAAAAGGCGACTCTACCGGTTGTTTATCGTTTTGCTGAGTTTGGTAATAAATACGGTTTTGAATGTTGGCGCTGCCCGCCACCATGTAAGCCAGCTGCGAAGAAAGCGCTAATAAACCGCCTCCGTTATATCTAAAGTCGATAACAAGCTCTTCTACGTTATCGGTTTTAAATTTATTAACTGCAGCAATTAAGCCTTCTTGGGCAATACCTATATGGCTATTAAACTGCATGTACCCTACGCTAGTGCCATTTGCAGTGGTAATGGTTTTTACGTTTTGTACAGGTGTTTGCTCTATGTTGCCGGCAGTTACGTTAAAGGTTTTTTCAGCGCCATCGTTACTGCGCACAACGATGGTGTGCGAGTCGCCATTAGTGGGGCTAAATAATCCTTCGTTTAAGGTATCTACGCCTGCTTGTGTGCTGGTATTAATGCTTACGCCATCAACTTCAAGTACAGTATCGCCACGTTGAAAACCAATTTGGCTTGCTGGTGAGTCGTCTTCTAGGTAGGCAACACGTAAAATTCTATCAGCTGGGTCGCCAATAAATGCCCAATTTATACCATAGCCTGAGGTTACACCTGATTGCGCTTCTTGAAAGTAGTCCTCAGAAGGCTCTGAAAAATGAAAATTATCTTTTTTAGCACCAGAGTCGGTTAGTTCTTCGGTTTTTAGTTGGGCAAAATAATCGGCCACTGTAGCAAAGTTTTCAGGGTCGTTATCGGCTATTTCATCATACCAAAGGTAGGTTTCGTCGCTCCACGAGCGAAGCCAAAGCTTTTCGTAAAGGGCCGAACCGGCTTGGTCTGGGTAAGGCTCATTATTATTAAACGGATCGTTACCTGTGCGTGGGTTTTCGCAAAAGTTTTTTAACTCCTCCGATGGCTCAAATACACCTGCCGTCCAAGTTGGGGCTGAACTAGCAGGGGGGGTGACGACTGGGTCGGGCGTTTCATTCATGCTGCTACCACCGCCACAGCCCACAAGCGTTAGGCTTGAAAGTGCAGCAATAATAGCGAGTGTTGCTTTATTATTTTTAAACATACAAAACTACTTTTTGTAAATAAGTTGTTTAAAATACTACAACACCCGCTCATTTATTCAACGTATTCGCCCCTAAATTATGTAAATGAGTGTATACACTTAGGTGTGCTACAGCTTACTTGCGCTGCTTTTATCTGCAAATGCTTGTTTTTGCCAGGCATCAAATAGTTTTTGTTGTTTAGCTGATATTTCTAAGCCGTATGTTTTTTGCATATAGGCGTAGGTGTCGGCAATGCGCTTACGGGCATAAAAAGGAGGCTCTACAACGCGTTGTTTAAAGTTAACCTTTACTTGGCAGCGGCCATATTGGGTGGCGTTTTCGCTAAGCATACCAAAGCGATAGTTAGAGCGATCTGCGTTAATTTCGCCAATAGCAGGGGCTAAATTGTTTATATCGGCTTCCATTTTTCTAAATTTAGCACTGACCTTGCGACAGTTTTTACGACCACCGTTTTGCCAGCATTGTAGCTGGTGACCAAATTCCCACGCCGGCACTATATGCTCCCACTCTATACGCAGTGCACGTACATTAACCTTGCCAGAGGAAGTTAACGTATTACGCGGAATATAACCACAGTTGCTAGGGTCGGGGATTAGCTTTTTACCTTGTTTTTTAATGTCGCAGCCGCAGTAAAGGCTTTTGGCGTTTTCGGGTAGGGTTTTAATTAAGTGCCTTTTAGCCGTTGAAAAACGGGTAAATTCTTCACTCGATGCAGAAAAACAAATACAACAAGCCACAAAGGCCAAAATAAATTTAAGCATATCCATCACATACGTGAACTACAGGAGGCGCTAGTCTAAAGTTTTGCTGCTAAAAGATAAAGCCTGAACAAATTTTAATCCGCGTTGCTTAGTACACTCTATACTGATATAAAAAATAGCGAGGAGATGACTATGCTAGGTGCTTTTTCAATAAGTTTAACGGTTAAAGACATTAGAGCCTCAAAAGCGTTTTACGAAAAGTTGGGCTTTAGCGAGTTTGCAGGTGAGATAGAGCAAAATTGGCTAGTGATGAAAAACGGTGAGCATTTAATTGGCTTGTTCTCGGGTATGTTTGATAAAAACATGCTGACCTTCAATCCTGGCTGGGATCAAAACGCACAAACCGTTACAGAGTTTAAGGATGTTGATGCGCTTAGCGAATATTTTCAAAGCGCTCATATTCAGGTTGAACCTGTGGGTGATAAAAGTTTTATTATTACTGACCCAGACGGCAACCCTATTTTGATTGACCAACACGTGTAAGTTTTTTTAGCCTAACGTTTTGTATTAATAAAATAATACCGCATAAACAAAATAGTACGCTGGTGGCTGCAAAACTGATGAGAAGCGGGTTGTTAAAATCTTCTCGCTCATCGTAATCCATTATGTGTAGCATCCAAAAAAAGTCGAATATGCGCCATAGTGTGCTGCGAACGGTGATAACTTTGCCGTTAATTGCATTTAAATACAGCGTGGTATTAAAGGTGTCGTTAAATTGTACTTGCCACACATTTGTTTTATATCCCACCTCTCGAGTGCCTTGTTTTAAAAGCGTTGTGCTAATTGGCTTAGCGTCGATGAGTAAATGCGCTTGTGCATTAGCGGTAATTTGTATTTTAGTGGGTGGCTGAAAAGGGCGGCCCGTTAAACCATTAAAGCTTTGCTGCTCGTCAGTATTAATAACAGTAATAAGCGGGGTCGTTAAAAAGTGCTCAAACACTATTTGCGTGGGGTTAGGCACTTGCGCAGTAATATTATAGAGTGATGTGGGGTAGTCTGCTTGAGTAAATGGGTTTGTAAGTGTGCGCTTAGCAAGGTGCTTACCGTGTACGTATTCAAGTGGTATCGCGCTCATTACTAAGCCGCCTAAAAGCCAAGCTAAAATTTGTAAGGCAAGTAAATAGCCTAGCCACTTATGTAGTTTTCGAGCGCGCTTAAATAGTTGTTTTCTCATTTTGTGCTTCTTATTATTTTTAGCGTTAGTGTATTACAGCAGCCCATGCTTTTACTGCGGCATTTTGTCGCAGTTATTCATAAGCTAAGCTTACTCTAACTTTATAAAAATAATAAAAAGGAGCGGTAAAAAATCAGTGAGGCTGTGTTTAATGCTCACGTAAAGCATTTATTAGCCCTTGTTTGCTCATTTTTGAGCGGCCGCTAATGCCGAGCTCTTTAGCTTTATTGTACAGCTGCTTTTTAGTGCGCTGCTCATACTTTGAGGCTTTGCCGCCTTTGACAGCGGTTTTATGAGTATTGCTATTAGCAATGCGCGCGGCTTTTTGTTTGCTCATGCCTTCATCTCGAAGCGCATCGTACTGATCGTCGTTTTTAATTTGCGGGCCATGATCTACCATAATTGTCCTCCTGAAGCGTTTAATTACACAGTGTGTATAACTTTCATACATAAACGGTAAAATTAAGCGTAACTAGCCTAACCCGTTTTATAAGGCAAATTAGGTGCCAATGGCGTTTAAACAGGTATTTTCTATTAATAAAGCCATGTTTAGCGCTTTGTTGATTTGGTATAAAAGTAAAACTGCGTTAAAGTTTGCGATGAAACTATAAGAGGGTAAAAAGCAGACAATGTCGGAAATTCAATTTTTAAATGTAGATCTAGAGCTTGAGTCTAAACAAGATATTAGCGCCCTAGTGGCAGACTTAAAGAAAAACGCGATGGTTTTGCATTATGACAAAGACGAATATCGTCAATTGGCGCGTATTGAAGCCTCAGGTGATATAACCACGCCAGACAAAGCAATCAACCACTTATGTGAATTAATAGAGTCGTGTTCACGTAATGCGCTTAAGCAGTGGCTAAGCTGTTCGCGCAGAACGTTTGATATAGGCTTTGAGTCGGGCACGTCACCTAAGTGTTTTAACCAAGCTCTACATGCAGATACACTGCTACGTATATCTGCCATTGGCGCTGGGATGGAAATAACGATTTACCCTATCGAAAAGTAGCCATAGTTAATTATTTGCGCTCGACAACCGCTGCGGTCATTTTTGATACGCAGCAAAGCTCGCCGCGGCTATTGGTTATTTTTATTTCCCATACAGAACTGCGCTTACCAATATGAAATGCACGAGTGACGGCGGTTAAAGTGCCATTTCGAGAGGCCTTTAAGTGGCTGGCGCTAATTTCCTGTCCAACACAATAAAATTTTGTAAAGTCCACTACAAAGTTAGCGGCGTAGCTTGCTACGGTTTCGGCAAGTACCACATTTGCGCCACCATGTACCATACCAATAGGATTATGATGCTCAGGAATAGCAGGCATGGTAGCCACCAGGTAATCATCTCCTATTTCAGTTATTTCTATGCCCATGGTTTTCATTAGCGTGCCTTGGCAGTTTATTCCCTCATCTAACTGTTTGCAAAGCTCTAATGTGATGGGTTGATGCCAAATACTCATAATTACTCCTTTATATTGAAAGCAAATTTATAGCATTTTAAATACTGAACGTCTGCAATTACCTAAAATTTATCCAGGTGCGGTGTATTTAGCTATTTTAAAGCACAATTTAAATTTGCGATTTTTATTTAACTGTATATACTCACAGTTAAATGTACTGTATGGAAAGCCAGTTGTATGCGACCATTAACTAAACGCCAAGCTCAAATACTCGAACTAATAAAAGTTTTTATTAAAGACACTGGTATGCCTCCTACACGTGCCGAAATTGCGCAAACACTCGGTTTTAAAAGTGCCAATGCCGCAGAAGAGCACTTAAAAGCGCTTGCCAAAAAAGGTGTTATTAAAATGAAACCAGGCGCAAGCCGTGGTATTCAATTGGTTGAAGAAGAAGAGCCTGAGCAACTAGGTCTACCATTAATAGGTAGAGTTGCAGCGGGTTCGCCTATTTTGGCGCAAGAACATGTTGAGAGTCACTGTAAAATAGACCCACTTATGTTTAAACCAGCCGCCGACTTTTTATTGCGTGTTAACGGTATGAGTATGAAAGATATAGGTATTATGGATGGCGACTTACTTGCCGTACACCGTACTCAAACAGCTGAAAACGGCCAAGTTGTGGTTGCACGAGTAGATGAAGACGTAACCGTAAAACGCCTAGAAAAAGCAGGCCGAAAAGTATTATTACACGCCGAAAACGAAGAGTTTACGCCAATTGAAGTAGACCTTGAAAACGAGTCGTTTAATATTGAAGGGTTAGCCGTTGGCGTAATAAGAAATGCCGACTGGATGTAATTTTTAACTAATATCTATAAATGCGCACTTTTTAGTGTGCATTTTTGTTTTAAAAACAAACCTTCCACCATCTCAAAGCGCCCTAAAATTATTTAGGCTGTAAACTTTTTTTCACTCATACTTTTATCTTCCTAAGCGTGTTACATCCCTTAATTTTGCTCGTGTCTTGGCTGTTAAATAACAATTTAATACGCCGTCATTTAGTCAAATTTAAAATATCACTTGATTGTTTTTTATACTAAAACTTGCTTGTTGTACGTTTTTTAGCTAATCATTAATGTGCTGGACTAACAATAACTCACAGCTTTTTAGTTATGAGAACACACAATATACACAAACCTTTTGTTGTCCTAGCGATACCGATCAAAAATAAGATTGGTTAAAAAATAAAAATAACGAATTGGCGTTTAAGCCGTATGCCTCTTCGCTTTGCATTCGCAATAGCATCAAAGGAGCCGTCACATGGGTAAACTGACCTCTACCTTGTGGCTTGTGTTGATTATGTTCCCGCAGCAAGTGCTGGCTAATAGCCAATACAATATGCGCAAGGGCGTAACCGATATAAGTAATAATGTATATCAGCTACACATGACCATATTTTTAATATGTTGTGTGATTGGGGTGATAGTGTTCGCAATAATGTTTTGGGCACTGATTCATCACCGTAAATCTAAAGGGGCAGTTCCTGCCCAATTTCATGAAAGTACCAAAGTAGAAATTCTTTGGACTGCCATTCCGTTTGTTATTTTAATTGCCATGGCAATCCCTGCCACTAAAACCCTCATTGCGATGGAAGATGCCAGTAAGGCCGACTTAACCATTAAAATTACAGGGTCACAGTGGAAATGGCATTATGAATACATGGGCGAAGACGTAGAGTTTTACTCTATTTTATCTACCCCTCAAGACGAAATAGCCAACCTTGCTAATAAAAACCCCAATTACTTACTTGAGGTTGATAAACCTTTAGTACTGCCAATTAATCAAAAGGTGCGTTTTTTAATGACCTCTGATGATGTTATTCACTCTTGGTGGGTACCCGATTTTGCCGTTAAAAAAGATGCCAACCCGGGGTTTATCAACGAAACGTGGACCAACATTAACGAAGAAGGTATTTACCGAGGACAGTGTGCAGAGCTGTGCGGTAAAGATCATGGTTTTATGCCCGTGGTGGTTGAAGCTAAATCGCAAGAGGACTTTAACGCATGGCTTGCAGATGCTAAGCAAGCTAAGCAAAAAGCCGCACTTGCTGATGCAGCATTGCTTGAGACAACAATTCCTAAAGAAGAGCTAATGACACTAGGTGAGCAAGTGTATATGGCAAGTTGCGCTGCGTGTCATCAGCCTACAGGTATGGGTTTACCGGGTGTATTTCCTGCGTTAAAAGGCAGCCCCATTGTTTTGGGTGATATAAAAGATCACATTGATGTAGTGATTCATGGTCGCCCAGGAACTGCAATGCAGGCATTTGCAAAGCAGCTCTCAATTAAACAACTTGCAGCGGTAATTACCTATAAACGTAATGCGTGGGGTAATGAAACGGGTGATGTCATCCAACCTAGTGAAATTCAGGCAGCACTTGATGCGGAGGCGAACTAATGAGTAGCATAGTAGAACAACCTAACGCCAATAACGCTCACCACGGCCATCACCCAGCCAAAGGTTTTAAACGTTGGTTATACACAACAAACCATAAAGATATTGGCAGCATGTACTTAATTTTTTCGCTGACTATGTTTTTAATTGGTGGTGCAATGGCCATGGTTATTCGGGCTGAGTTATTTCAGCCAGGATTACAATTGGTAGACCCACACTTTTTTAACCAAATGACCACAGTACACGGTTTAATTATGGTGTTTGGTGCTGTTATGCCAGCCTTTACGGGGCTTGCTAACTGGATGGTACCGCTCATGATTGGTGCGCCAGATATGGCGCTGCCCAGAATGAACAACTGGAGCTTTTGGATTTTACCCTTCGCTTTTTTAATTTTATTGGCCTCGTTATTAATGCCTGGAGGCGGCCCCGCATTTGGCTGGACGTTCTATGCGCCGCTTTCAACAACGTACAGTAACGACAACACCGCAATGTTTGTGTTTGCAGTGCACATTATGGGGATTAGCTCAATTATGGGCGCAATAAACGTTATTGTGACCATTGTTAATTTGCGTGCCCCAGGCATGACATGGATGAAACTACCATTATTTGTTTGGACATGGCTAATAACCGCATTTTTATTAATTGCTGTTATGCCCGTACTGGCGGGAGCGGTCACTATGGTGCTCACCGATAAATACTTTGGAACCAGCTTTTTTGATGCGGCAGGTGGCGGCGATCCGGTGATGTTTCAGCACATATTTTGGTTTTTTGGCCATCCCGAAGTGTACATCATGATTTTACCCGCCTTTGGTATTATTTCGACCATAGTGCCTACATTCTCACGTAAAAAACTATTTGGTTATGCCTCAATGGTTTACGCAACCTCATCTATTGCATTACTGAGCTTTATAGTGTGGGCGCATCATATGTTTACGACCGGTATGCCCGTTGCTGGCGAGCTATTTTTTATGTACGCGACCATGCTGATATCGGTGCCTACAGGGGTAAAAGTATTTAACTGGGTAGCCACTATGTGGCGAGGGTCAATAAGTTTTGAAGTGCCCATGCTATTTAGTATTGCCTTTATTGTGCTGTTTACCTTAGGGGGCTTTTCGGGGCTGATGTTGGCTATAACCCCTGCTGATTTTCAGTATCACGATACTTACTTTGTGGTGGCGCACTTTCATTACGTGTTAGTTACGGGGGCAATATTTTCGATTATGGCGGGGGCTTATTATTGGCTGCCTAAGTGGACGGGCAACATGTACAACATTGCCTTGGCTAAGTGGCACTTTTGGTTGTCGCTGGTAAGCGTAAATGTATTGTTTTTCCCTATGCATTTTGTAGGGCTGGCAGGTATGCCGCGCCGTATTCCCGATTACGCCCTGCAGTTTGCTGATTTTAACGCAATCATAAGCATAGGTGGGTTTGCCTTTGGGTTATCGCAGTTACTCTTTGTGGCGGTGGTAATTAAATGTGCCCGAGGGGGCGATAAAGTCCCTGCAAAAGTATGGGGTGGTGCTGAAGGTTTAGAGTGGGAAGTGGACTCTCCTGCGCCGTATCATACTTTTTCTACGCCGCCGGAAATTAAATAATGACACATGCACCGCTATTAAAGCGCCTAATTCTTATTTGTATAGGTATGTTTGCTTTTGCATTTGCCTTAGTGCCCTTATATGACGTGTTTTGCGACATAACTGGGCTTAATGGCAAGCCGTCGCTTGAGCAAGCTAAACAAAGTACACAGGTTGCACAAAATCGAGAAATAGGTGTGAGCTTTACAACCCATGCGCAAAGTGGTGCGCCGTTTATTGTTAAATCTAAAGAATACAGTGTTGATGTGAAACCAGGTGCCATGCGTGAGGTAATGTTTAGCGCAAAAAACACCAGTGATATTGATAAAGTAATGCAAGCGGTACCTTCTGTATCGCCCGGAAAGGCAGCCAAGTACTTACATAAAATAGCGTGCTTTTGCTTTGATCAACAACCCCTAAAAGCGGGTGAAGAGCTTGAGTTTAAGCTGCTTTTTTATGTTGATACCGCACTGCCGAGCGATGTAGAAGAGCTAACTTTATCGTACACCGTATTTGATATTAGTGAGCAGCTAGTAGCAAGTAATAACTAGCCTGCATGTCTAGTGTAAAACTAGGAGCAAGTAACATGAATCAAGATTATGAAAACTACTACGTACCCGAGCAAAGTCCTTGGCCCATAGTGGGCGCGGTGGCGTTATTTTTTATTGCAGTGGGTGCGGCTTTAACAGTCATGAACTTAGAAAGTGAAGGGGGCAGCGGTGTGTACTTGCTATATGCAGGCATTGCAGTGCTGCTGTATATGATTTTTAGCTGGTTTAAAAATGTAATTAGCGAGTCTGATCAGGGCTTATATTCAGCGCAAATGGACCGCTCATTTCGACAAGGAATGAGCTGGTTTATATTCTCTGAAGTTATGTTTTTTATGGCCTTTTTTGGCGCATTATTTTACGCCCGCATACTGTCGGTGCCTTGGCTTGGCGGCGCTGGGAATAATGCGATGACCAACGAGGTGCTTTGGCCGACCTTTGAGGCCGTATGGCCACTACTAACCACACCAGCAGGTGAAACCACGCAAGCTATGGGGTGGCAAGGCTTACCCCTTATTAATACGCTTATTTTATTAGCGTCTTCGGTTACTTTGCACTTTGCTCACGTAGCCATTGAAAACAATAAACGTAAACCGCTAAAGGTGATGCTAGGGGCAACCATTTTATTGGGTGTGTGCTTTTTAGCATTGCAGGTAGAAGAATATATTTATGCCTACAACGACTTAAACTTAACACTAGATGCAGGCATTTACGGGAATACATTCTTTTTGCTGACAGGTTTTCATGGCATGCATGTGACCCTTGGCGCCATCATTTTGTTTGTTGTATTTGTGCGTATTTTAAAAGGCCACTTTACGAAAGATAAACATTTTGCGTTTCAAGCAGCGGCTTGGTACTGGCATTTTGTTGATGTGGTGTGGCTGTGTTTATTTGTTTTTGTGTATGTGTTGTAACGGCTAATGGTGAGTGATTAGCCTTTATAAAACCAAGTTTTACAGCGGCTATCACCATCACCAAAACCACCACAGAAAACAGCACGCGACGGCCTAAAAAATGCGACATAGGCCGACCGCCAGATTTATCGGTCACCATAATAAATAGCGCTCTAAACAAGTTGAAAAGTATAAATAGTAACAGCAGCACAATAATAATTTTAATAATCACTGGGTTGACCCTTTATGCAGTTAATTTTAAGGCGTAAACAAAAGCTTAGCTCATTTATCGCACTTTGCGTTGTGGTAGCTGTGGTGCTGGTATGTGTACGTTTAGGGTATTGGCAATTAGCAAGGGCTGAGCAAAAGCAGCAACAGCTAACAGCTATAGCTAACATGCAAACCCAAGGCGTAATGAGCTGGCAGCAATTACAGGCAATGCCTACAAAGTGGAATAAAACAGGTGTAGTGGTTGAGCTTGTCGGAAAAATAATAAATCAGCAATACTGGCTTTTAGATAACCAAGTTTACCAAGGGCAAGTCGGTTACGATTTATTGGTTTTATTTAAGCCAAGCCAAGCAAGTGACGCTTTACTCGTTAATTTAGGGTGGGTAAAAGCGCCTATTTCACGCAGCGAATTACCTAACATCCAACTTCCTAAACGTAATATTACGTTTAAAGCGCAGATAAAAGAGCGAAATTTAACGAGCTTTAACTTACAAACCAATGCGACAAAACATGACCTTCAAAAACGAATTCAATCAATAGATTTACAAAAGCTAAGTGAGCAGAGTAATCAATCGTTATTTAATTTTATGGCTTATCGTCAAGGTGCAGGAGATGCGCTAGCTATACCGCATTATAAAGCGGTGGTGATGAGTCCGCAAAAGCACCAAGCGTATGCAGTGCAATGGTTTTTAATAGCCTTAGCCTGTGTAGTGGTGGCCATTTTTGCCAGTAAAAAGAGGACTAACAATGAAAAATAACCCCTTAGTTTTGTTTGTTGTATGTTGCGCTGTACCGCTAGTACTTGCATACGGTGCGCTAAAACTAGACTGGTTGCCGAGCGCCATTACCAATAATGGCGAGTTTTTACAGCGCGAAGTAAAGCTTGAAAACTGGCAGCAACACAACCCTAAGCAATGGACAATTGCGCTTAATTACTCCAATAAATGTAATGCTTCGTGCGATGAGCAGCTCAATGCGCTTGATAACTTATATATCGCCTTAGGAAAAAATCAGGGCAAGGTTGATATGGCTGTAATGGGAGCGCCTAAAGTTAAAAACATTCCTTGGAAAACCTTTAACGCGCAACAAAATTTGCAGCCCGCTAGCCTATATTTAATCGATCATATGGGGTTAGTGGTGCTTGAATATCCGTTTAAAGAGCAGCCACAAGAAAACCGTTTAGTGCAAAAAGGTTTATTAAAAGATTTAAAAAAACTGCTTAATTATTCTCGTTCAAGCTAATTAATAGCGCATTGTTAATGGGAGATTCCTATGTATAAAAATTATAAAAACTGGGTACTTGCAACGGGGTTACTTGCGCTGTTGGTGGTAGGGCTAGGTGCTTATACACGTTTAAGTGACGCAGGGCTTGGTTGTCCTGATTGGCCCGGTTGCTATGGGTTTTTAACTGTACCAAAGCATGAAGCCGATATCGCACTGGCTACCCAAAGTTACCCAGATATGATGTTTGAAACCGCCAAAGCGTGGAAAGAAATGATCCACCGTTACTTTGCAGGCGCGCTGGGATTGCTTATTTTAGCGCTATTTGTGTTGGCTTTTGTAAAGCGCCATTACTCAAACACGCCGGTTAAATTACCGCTAGCCTTATTGTTGTTAGTTATATTTCAGGCTGCGCTGGGTATGTGGACCGTTACTATGAACTTACAACCGCTCATTGTAATGGGGCATTTGCTGGGGGGATTTAGTATTTTATCGCTAATCACTCTTTTATACTTACGTTTAACCAGTAAAACCATAGAGGGCGGAGATAGTAGCGCTAAACGCTATTTTTCATTGAGCTTAGTTGCATTGGCTGTGTTGGTTATTCAAATTGCATTAGGTGGGTGGCTTGCAGCAAATTATGCGGCGCCACACTGTAATGGCCTACCGCTGTGTAGTTATGCGCAGCCATTTTCACTCAGTAGTGTGTTTCAGCTGCCGCTTGAGCACAGTAATTATGAGTACGGAGTGCTATCGCAACAGGCGCGTATGTCTATTCATTTACTACACAGAATTTGGGCGCTAGTTACATGTATTGTGTTGGCGCTAATTATGTGGCGTATATACAGTCAGGCGCAATCTGCAAAAATAAAACACTGTACTGTCAGCGTGCTTGTTGCGCTACTTTGCCAAATTAGTTTGGGGCTTGCGGTGGTGCATTGGCACTTTCCGCTTGGAGTGGCGCTGGCGCACAATTTAATGGCAGCTATCTTGTTATTGACTATGGTTAGGTTGTGTTACTACCTAAAAGCACGCACTTAAAGGGGAATAATTATGGCACTCACACTCGATAAAAAAGAACTACAGGTTATTAGCGCACACCCTTTTATTCAACGTGCTTATAATTTACTGCAAGATTACTTAGCTATTAGCAAGTTTAAAGTAGTGGCTATGTTGGTACTTACTGCTTGGGTTGGCTTGGCACTGGCGCCTGATGTAGGGCGAGGCATTGCAGTACAATTTATTAGTTTATTAGGCATTGGTTTGCTCTCTGGCGCTGCGGCAGTAATAAATCATGTTGTTGATAGCGAAATAGATACAAAAATGGCGCGTACACGCCACCGCCCTGTAGCTAAAGGCCGGCTTAGTAAAACCCATGCGTTAAGCTTTGCAGGTGTGATAGGGGTTGCTGGTTTTATAATGCTAATGCTTTGGGCAAACACACTAACAGCCGTACTTACTTTGTTTGCATTAGTTGGGTATGCTTTTATTTATACCTCTTTTTTAAAGCGTGCCACACCGCAAAATATTGTAATTGGTGGCTTAGCTGGGGCAATGCCGCCTTTATTGGGCTGGGTTTCTGAAACCAACCAAATGGCAGCCGCGCCATGGTTACTCGTAATGATTATATTTACGTGGACCCCACCGCATTTTTGGGCACTGGCAATAGCACGCAAAAGCGATTACGAACGCGCTAAAATTCCTATGTTGCCAGTAACTCACGGTATCGACTTTTGTAAAACGTGTGTTGTGGCTTACACCATATTACTGGCGCTTGTATGTGTATTACCTTATTTAATTGGTATGTCGGGCGGCATTTATTTAGTCGGCGCATGTGTGCTCAATGCACTCTTTTTGTATAAAGCGGTTAAGCTTAAATTAGCCCCTAGCGATGACACCGCAATGGACTTATTTCGCTTTTCAATTGTGCATTTAATGGTACTCTTCGTGATCTTATTTATAGATAAATGGCTCCCTTTATGAAGCAGTTACGGATTAGCTTAGTTGTAATTTTTTCGTTTTTATTAGTCGCTTGCTCAGAGCAAAATAGTGCACCCGATGTGCAAGCCTTAGTGTATGAGCAAGCAAAGCCTCTTTCTGATTTTACACTTAACGACCAAAACGGTGAGTTAGTCACCAAAGCGCAATTTTTGGGGCAGTGGAACTTAGTGTTTTTAGGCTATACCAGTTGTCCAGATATTTGCCCATTAACGCTTGCTAAACTAAACAGCGTGTATAAAAAGTTACATAACGAATACCCACTGCAAATTTGGTTTATGTCGGTAGACCCTCAACGCGATACGCCGGAAAAACGCAAAGCGTATATTGATTATTTTAACCCTGACTTTTTAGCTGTTTCGGGTGAGCACAAAAACCTATTCCCGGTGGTTAGAGAGCTTGGTCTAATTTATGCCATTAGTGACTCGCAAGAATCAGAATATGCGGTCGATCATAGTGCTTCGGTGGCTTTAGTTGATGCAAATGGAGCGGTAAGAGCCATATTTAAGCCTGAATTCCAACAAGGAAATGTGCCCCTTATTAATACCACTCAACTTATTAGCGAATTTAAACAAATAGCGGATTACTATAAAAACTAGTTTTAAACTTTTCACGCATTTTAAAAGGAGCTTAGGCTCCTTTTTTGCTTTTTAGCGCCACTTTTAAAAGTTTTATTAATTTTTTTGAGCCTTTTATGGCAATTTTAATAACTAAGGCTAAGCTTTTGTTATGAATTGAATTGACAGGGAAAGTCCTGAAAAAATGCTAAAACTTCCAAGCGAACTTGCGATTATGCAAGTAGAGACTCTTCACCAAGATTTATTACAAGAACTCAATAGCAACAACGATATTTGTTTAGATGTCAGTGAGGTTGTTTCAGCCGATACCGCGTCAATTCAACTTTTGTGTGCCTTACAAAAACACCTACTTACCATACACCATAAAATTGTATGGGTAGGCAGCAGTGATGCACTTCAAAACGCCATTAATCAACTTGGCTTAAGTCAATATTTAACACTTGAAAGTAAAGGTTAGAGGTTTATATGAAGAAAATTTTAGCGGTTGATGATTCTGCGTCAATGCGTCAAATGGTGAGCTTTACGCTTAAAACCGCAGGTTTTGATGTTACCGAAGCAAAAGATGGCAGCGAAGCCCTCGCGATTGCCAAGCAGCAAATTTTTGATGCGGTAATTTCAGATGTAAATATGCCCATTATGGATGGCATTACGCTTATCAGAGAGCTCAGAGGCCTTCCTGATTACAAATTTACGCCGCTACTTATGCTAACCACAGAGTCAGGATTAGATAAAAAAGTAGAAGGTAAAGCAGCTGGCGCAACAGGCTGGATTGTAAAGCCTTTCAACCCGGATCAGTTACTAGCGGTACTTAAAAAAGTAATTCGTTAACTGAGGAGTGCGGCGTGAGTATAGATTTAAGTCAATTTTTTGAAGTGTTCTTTGAAGAAAGTTTTGAAGGCCTAGATACAATGGAGGCCGAGCTATTAAATTTAGAGCCCGGCGAAGAAGACTTAGAAACAATAAATACTATTTTTAGAGCTGCGCACTCAATTAAAGGGGGCAGTGGCACCTTTGGCTTTAACTCTGTGGCTGAGTTTACCCATGTGCTAGAAACCCTACTGGATCAAATACGACAAGGTGAGCGCGAACTCACCACCGAGCACGTTAATTTATTGCTTAAAGCTGTTGATTGCTTGCGTGGGTTACTCGGTGAGCTGCAAGCAGAGCAAGAGCCTGATTTATCACACGCAACAACCTTAAAAAAACAGTTTGAAATTGTACTGGAAATGCAAGCCGATTCAGCCCCAAGCGAGGCAAGCGAAGTAACGGCTGCTGCTGAGGTAAATACCTTTCAAATTGATTTTAAACCGCATCATCACCTTTTTAAAACAGGCAACGAGCCTTTATTTATGATCAGCGAATTAGCTGAACTCGGTGAGCTTGAAACACAGGCCTTTTTAGACGATATCCCAGATATTAAAGATTTAAGCAGTGACGAGTGCTACTTACATTGGCGCTTTTTTTTAAATACCAGCGAAAAAGAAGCCGCCATTAAAGAGGTATTTGAATGGGTAGAAGATGATGCCGATATAAAAATAGAGCTCTGTGGCGGGTTATTTGATGAAGACACTTCTCACACCGCAAACGCTGATGAAAAGAGCAGCGATAGCACAGCTCAAACACCGCCTATTAGCGATGCTCAAAAAGCACCCGACAAACCTAAAAGCAAACCCACAGCCGATAAAAAGCCAACATCAGCACCAGAGTCTACCTCCATAAGAGTAGGAATAGACAAAGTAGACTCGTTAATAAATATGGTCGGTGAGCTGGTGATAACACAAGCCATGTTAAATCAGTTGAGCGAGCAAGAAATTAGCGAATCAACCATTACGTCATTACAAGAAGGTTTGGCACAACTGGCGCACAATACCCGAGACCTGCAAGAAAATGTTATGCGTATTCGTATGTTACCGATTAACTTTGTATTTAGCCGGTTTCCGCGCTTAGTGCGCGATATAGCGCAAAAACTAAATAAACAGGTGGAGTTAAAATTATTAGGCGAGCAAACCGAGCTAGATAAAACGGTAATGGAAAAAATATCTGACCCCATGGTGCACCTAGTCAGAAATTCGCTCGACCATGGCCTTGAAACAATTGAACAGCGGG
Source organism: Pseudoalteromonas sp. 2CM37A (assembly GCF_023161885.1). Taxonomy (NCBI): domain Bacteria; kingdom Pseudomonadati; phylum Pseudomonadota; class Gammaproteobacteria; order Alteromonadales; family Pseudoalteromonadaceae; genus Pseudoalteromonas; species Pseudoalteromonas sp. 2CM37A. Next base: position 68,427 of record NZ_JALNTJ010000010.1, on the reverse strand, counting down.
TTGCCGCAGGTAAAGACCCAGTGGGCACTGTGACCTTAAATGCCTTTCATCAAGGTGGCAATATCGTGATAGAAATAATGGACGATGGGCAAGGCTTAAATACGCAAAAAATTAAAGAAAAAGCCATTGCTAATGAGCTGATCACCGCTGATTGTAATTTAACAGATGATGAAATTAACGAGCTTATTTTTATGCCTGGCTTTTCTACCGCCGATGCGGTTAGCGACTTATCTGGGCGTGGTGTAGGAATGGATGTTGTTAAGCGCAATATTCAATCTTTAAATGGCTCGGTTGAAGTTTCATCAGCGCCTGGCGTTGGTTCTACCTTTACAATTAGGCTGCCCCTTACGCTTGCCATTTTAGATGGGCAATTAGTTAAAGTTGCCCAGCATACTTATATTATTCCGCTTATTTCTATTGTTGAATCGCTACAGATTGATATCACTAAAGTAAGCCGAGTGGGTAAAGACTTAGATGTACTAAGGCTGCGTGACGAATACATTCCTATTTTACGCTTATATCAAATTTTTAATCATCAAAACGCCATAGAGTCATTAGACAAAACCTTGCTGGTGGTTGTTGAAACCGACAACCAAAAAGTGGGTTTGCTGGTAGATGACTTACTTTCGCAGCAGCAGGTAGTCATAAAAAGTTTAGAGGCCAATTACCAAAAAGTAGATGGGGTGTCTGGAGCAACTATTTTAGGCGACGGGCGTGTATCGTTAATTGTTGATATTAGCGGCTTAATAAAATTATCAGGGCTTAAAAAACCAGGTAGCCAAGAGCTAATCATAGAACCTAAAACACCTCTGGAGGCTTCATGATTAGTGAGCAAAGCGAGCTAAACAACAAAATTGATTTAGGGCAACAGCAAGGCGTTAAGCAGTTTTTAACCTTTATTATGGCCGGCGAAGAATACGGCGTAGATATATTAACCGTGCAAGAGATCAGGAGCTGGGAAGAAATTACCGTACTACCCAACGCGCCGGATTTTGTTAAAGGAGTGATAAACCTTCGCGGCACCATAGTGCCAATAATAGATTTACGCTTACGTTTTGGCTTGCCAAGCACTGAATATGGGTCATTAACGGTTGTTATTGTTGTAAAAGTTATTTTTGAAAACGATTCAAAAATAATGGGCATCGCAGTAGATGCGGTTTCAGATGTTTACAGCATTGCAGAGCAAGACGCCAAGCCCGTCCCTAGCCTGTCTGATTCGAGTAATTGTGAATATGTCGCAGGGTTGGTGAACGTGGGCGAAAAAATGGTCTCGTTGATAGATTTACAAAGAACAATGGATATATAGCCACAGCGCTATGTAGCAACAAAAACAAACATAAAGGTGGTGATGGGCATGGGATGGTTTAGTAATCCGAAGCAGTCAGAATCAAGTAATGACTTAATCGTTAATGCATTAAATAAATCATTAGCGGTTATTGAGTTTGAACCCAGTGGCAGAATAATTACGGCTAATTCAAACTTTTTAAATGCAATGGGATACCGTTTAGAGGAAGTGCAAGGGCAGCACCACTCTATGTTTGTTGAACCAGATGAAGCACAAAGCAGCGAGTATAAAAATTTTTGGCAACGCTTGCGCGGTGGTGAGTTTATTTCTAATGAGTTTAAGCGTCTTGCTAATGGAGGGCGAGAAGTATGGATCCAAGCTACCTATAACCCAATTATTGATAGCCAAGGGCAAGTACTAAAAGTAATTAAATTTGCTACCGACATTACCGAACAAAAGAAACAGGCCGCTGAAGCGCAAGGCCAACTTGAGGCAATTAGTAAATCTCAGGCGGTGATTGAGTTTAATCTTGATGGCACAATTATTACTGCCAATGACAATTTTTTAAATGGTTTAGGCTATCAACTTAGCGAAATAAAAGGCCAGCATCATAAATTATTTGTCGACCCAGAATACGCTAAAACAAACGAGTATAAACAATTTTGGGATAAGTTAGGACGAGGCGAGTACGACTCGGGCGAGTACATGCGAATAGGCAAACAAGGGCAAGAAATATGGATTCAAGCCTCTTATAACCCTATTTTCGATTTAAACGGCAAGCCTTATAAGGTTATTAAATACGCCAGTGATATCACCGCGCAAAAACAGCTAGAGCGCGAGTCTAAAAAGGCTGCCGACTTAGCAAGTGCGTTAACTGTTTGCCAAGCCAATGTAATGATTGCCGATAAAGACCTAAATATTGTATTTGTAAACGATCAGGTTAAGTTAATGCTCAAAGCGCGAGAAACTGAGTTGCAAGGTGTGCTACCTAGTTTTTCTGTTGATAATTTAATAGGCACGTGTGTTGATGATTTTCATAAGCACCCAGCTCATCAACGCGAACTATTAAAAAACTTAAAACAACCTTATAAAACTGAGTTACGTTTAGCGGGGCTTATTTTTAGTTTAATTGCTACACCGTGGATAAATCATGAAGGTAAGCATTTAGGCACCATTGTTGAGTGGGAAGATATTACCGATAGCGTAGCAAAAGCAGAGCAAGAACGTGCTGAAGCACAAGAAAACTTACGAGTAAAACAAGCGCTTGATACCGTAGCAACAAACACCATGATAGCCGATGCTTCAAATGTAATTGTATACATGAACAACGCGGTTAAATCGATGATGAGTATTGCTGAAGATGATTTGAAAAAGGAGCTGCCAAACTTTGATAGCACCAATTTAATGCAGCAAAACATTGATATATTCCATAAAAATCCGGCTCATCAACAAAACCTACTAGCTAAGCTTACAACAACTTACCGAGCCGAAATAAAAGTAGGCGGGCGCACCTTTGGTTTAGTTGCAAACCCTATTTTTACACCAGAACAAGAACGCATAGGCACCGTAGTTGAGTGGGAAGATAGAACAGGCGAAGTTGCAATAGAAAAAGAAATTGCACAATTAGTCAGCGATGCAGGTAATGGCGATTTAGAAACCCGAGTAGAGGAAAAAGGTAAAGAAGGCTTTTTCTTACGCTTAGCGCAGGGCTTAAACAGCTTAGTTGAAATTGTGGATGATGCCGTTAGTGATACCGCGCAAATGCTTGATGCAATGGCCAATGGCGACTTATCAAAACGCATAGAAAAAGAGTATCAAGGCTCGTTCGATAAGCTCAAGCAAGATGCTAATACCACAGCAGATAAATTGACTGATGTGATTAACCGAATTAACTCATCGGCCACGTTAGTAGCCAGTGGCGCAGAGGAAATTTCGCAAGGCAACGCCGATTTAAGCCAGCGTACCGAAGAACAAGCTTCATCACTTGAAGAAACCGCCTCAAGTATGGAAGAAATGACCAGTACCGTAAGACAAAATGCAGATAACGCAAAAGTCGCTAACGATTTAGCCGAAGAAACCTGCGAGAAAGCAATTCAAGGTGGTGAAGTAGTTAATAGAGCTGTAACGAGTATGTCGGCCATTAACGAGTCGAGTAAAAAAATTGCAGACATTATTGGCGTGATTGATGAAATTGCCTTTCAAACTAATTTACTGGCACTTAACGCCGCCGTTGAAGCAGCTAGAGCGGGTGAGCAAGGCCGTGGCTTTGCCGTTGTTGCTGGTGAGGTGCGCAATTTAGCGCAGCGCTCAGCTGGAGCAGCCAAAGAAATTAAAGAGCTTATTAGAGACAGCGTTGCAAAAGTTACCGATGGCTCTGTGCTTGTAAATGAGTCGGGCGAAACACTCAGAGAAATTGTTTCAAGCGTACAACGTGTTACGCAAATGATTTCGGATATAACCGAAGCCTCTGAAGAGCAAAGCGCAGGTATTGAGCAAGTTAATAAAGCGGTTGCCCAGATGGATGAAATGACCCAGCAAAATGCGGCCCTTGTAGAAGAAGCGTCTGCGGCGGGCGAGTCAATGGCTGAGCAAGCAAACGAGATGCGTCAGTTATTGCACTTTTTTTCACTCGGGCAGCAAGGCATGAACACATTGCCAAATACACACTTTGAACGCTCAGCGCCCCCTGCGCGCCAACCTAGTGGCTATTTAAAAAATACCCAACCCAAAGGCGAAAACTTTATAGACTCAGCAGATGAATGGGAAGAGTTTTAGTCATTACTGGCTTGCTAGTTAATACCCTAGCAAGCCTGCTTTACAAGGGATGGTATGACAATGAAAGAATTTTTATGTACCGATAAAGATTTTAAATACATTGCCACTTTAGTTTATAACGCGTGCGGAATTGTGCTTGGCGATCATAAACGCGAAATGGTGTATTCCCGCTTAGCAAGAAGGGTAAGAGAGCATAAACTTAAAAACTTTTCTCAATACTTAGAGTACTTACACAATAATAAAGAGGCTGAGTTTGACGCATTTATTAATGCTATTACCACTAACTTAACCTCTTTTTTTAGAGAGCCCCACCACTTTGAGTTTTTAAAAAACACCATAGTGCCGCAGTTACTTAGCAGTAACAAAGTAACAAAACGAGTACGCGTATGGTCAGCGGGTTGCTCTACAGGCGAAGAGCCTTACAGCTTAGCAATAACCCTTGCCGATTTATTCCCAAGTTCTTGGGATGTAAAAATTTTAGCAACCGATTTAGATTCTAATGTATTAGCCAAAGCACAAGCGGGTATTTATACCGCGGCAAATGTAAATGGCTTAGAAAACAATGTACTTAAAAAGTGGTTTTTAAAAAGCAAAGATGGGCAAACATATAAAGTAAAACCACAGTTAAATAAGCACATTTTTTTTAAACGCCTTAACCTTTTACAAGAATGGCCTATGAAAGGGCAGTTTGACTTAATTTTATGTCGTAACGTGGTTATTTATTTTGATAAAGAAACAAAAGACACCTTGTTTAAACGTTATGCAAATGCACTTAATCGTGACGGTTATTTGTTTTTGGGGCACTCAGAGAGTATGGGAAAAGAGCATTCTGAGTTTAAAAATTTAGGGAAAACCATGTATCAAAAGCAACACAATGCACGCACAGTTTAGGCCTGTGCTCCCAGGGTTTGAACATATAAAACGTTACTGGGATGCAGGGCGCACAAGCGTGGTGGCAAAAATATTACCTGGCGAATTTTATGTCTCAAAAAATGATGAGCTTATTTCTACAGTGCTTGGGTCGTGCATAGCCGCGTGTGTTTACGATGAAAAAGCCGGTATAGGTGGCGTAAATCATTTTATGTTGCCGGTAAAAAAAGGCCTAGAATTAAACAGTGCCCATAGTTTGAGCTGCCGCTACGGAAATTGGGCAATGGAATACCTGATCAACGAAGTACTCAAAGGTGGTGCTGCGCGAAAAAATTTAAAAATAAAACTCTTTGGTGGCGGCAAAATAATTAGCGCAATGACCGACATAGGGATAGGTAATATTAGCTTTGCCAATGCGTATATTCAGGAAGAGTCGCTCAATCTTGTCGCACAAGATATGGGGGGGCCGTGGCCTCGAAAAATTTTTTTTCATCCGCATACGGGCAAAGTCCACGTAAAAAAGCTGAAGAATTTGCACAACAATACAATTGAAAAACGCGAAGTGCGCTACCTGCAAAACCTTAAGCAACAAGATAAAGCCACCGAGACTAACATAGAGCTGTTTTAGGAGCCGTAATGGTTAAAGTTCTGATAATAGATGATTCACCACTGATAAGGCGTTTGCTGAGCGAAATATTATCTCAGGCTAGCGATATCGAGGTTGTTGGCTGTGCTGAAGACCCTTATCAAGCACGAGAAATGATTAAATTGCTCAATCCGGATGTGCTTACCCTCGATGTAGAAATGCCAAAAATGGACGGCATTAGCTTTTTAAGAAACCTAATGCGCTTAAGACCTATGCCCGTTGTGATGATTTCTACACTAACCCAGCAAGGCTCGCCTATCACCTTAGAAGCACTTGAGCTTGGTGCCGTGGATTTTATTGCCAAGCCAACGGTGAATGTTAAGCAGCAAATGAGTCAATATGCATATGTTGTGCAGCAAAAAGTGCGTGTGGCGGCAGGTGCAAGGGTAAGAAGTTTTAAAAAGGTAAGCACAGTGAGCGAGCCTTTACCTAGCAATGCACAATTTTTATTAAACAAGGTAATAGCGATAGGGGCTTCAACAGGGGGCACAGAAGCAATAAAAGAAGTGCTTATAAAAATGCCGACCAATTGCCCTGCGATTGTGATTACCCAGCATATTCCTCCGGTATTTAGTACCTCGTTTGCCCAGCGTATGGACCGCACCTGTGCAATTAACGTAAAAGAAGCGCAGCACGGCGACAAGCTCACTGCGGGATGGGCTTATATAGCCCCAGGTGGTTTGCACTTAAGCATAAAAAAAAGAGGGGCAAGTTTATATTGCGAGCTTGATGATTCTGAGCCTGTTAACCGCCATAAACCGGCAGTAGATGTATTATTTAACTCGTTACTTGAGTGCGGCGCAAAAAACATTGTGGCAGCGTTACTAACCGGTATGGGGAGCGATGGAGCAAAGGGCTTACTTAGCATTAAACAAGCGGGTGGTTACACCATTGCACAGGATGAGTTTTCTTCTGTGGTGTGGGGAATGCCCAAAGCGGCGGTTGATTTAGGCGCCGCTCACGAAATTGTTGCGCTTGATAAAGTAACCCAACGCTTATTGCATCAGGCTATAAAGGTGTAATTGCTACTGAATAACCCACGGCTGCGAAAACCAATAGTAACTACCAGGGTGCTCAATAGAAGGGGCGGTACAATTAAAGCGTGAACGGCCTTTATTTAGCGCCTTTGGCGAGTCAATTTTTACAGTTGTGTCGTTTATCCAAGTTAACTTAGCCTGCCCTACACTTGATACATAACACGCAAACTGACTTTTATGAAAATCACCCATTTCAAACTCAATGCTGAGCGTTGGTGGGTTTTGTGAGGTTACACTGTCTTGGTAATCTAGGTTTTTAATACTAAACGCCCGAGAGTTTAATTTTGTAATTAACGTATCTAATTTACTGTAAAAGCCAGAGGCTGGAAAACGCGGTAAGCGGGTAAAGTTAGCGTTTTTATTTACAGCGCCTGAGTGCTGACCAATGCCAACAAAGCCAAGCTCTTTTACAAGCGCTTGTAGTTTGTTATTAAACTCACCATACGGGTACGCTAGGTATTTATAATCGTGGCCTATTTCTTCTTTAATACGCTGTTGAGAATGCAAAATATCTTGTTTAATACGTGCTTGCCACTGTGCATCGCTCTCATTTTTTAGCTTAATATGCAGGTAGTCATGCTGGGTAGTGTGATTGGCAATTAACGCCCCTTTGCCTGCGAGCTCTTTTAATTTATCCCACCCCATTACGTAGCCTTTACCTTCATCAATAAGGGTAGGGTTTACAAAAATAGTATAGGGGTAACCAAATTTTTCTAAAATAGGCGCTGCTTGTTCGTAGTTATTGTTGTAACCATCGTCAAAGGTGATAGCGACTGTTTTCTCAGGTAAGGTTTTGCCTTGTTGTATAGCGCTTATTAGCTCATTTAGTGCAATAACATTAAAATTATGCTCTTTTAAGTAGCTCAAATGCTTGGTAAACGTATTTGCGCTTACACTGGTCACAGCCGGAAGGGTTTCGCTTACATGGTGATACTGTAAAATAACCGCCGCATGAGCACGTACTGATAAACAAATGAGAGTAATTAAAACTAAATGAAACAATTTCTTAAACATAATAAGGCACACCATAAAAGCTTGCTGTTGCTAGCGGGTCCAATGATATTATCAAATATTACTGTCCCACTGTTAGGAATTGTTGATACCGCTGTTATTGGCCACTTAGGTAGCGCACATTACTTAGCGGGCATCGCACTTGGCTCAGCTGTTATTTCTATTTTATTTTGGCTCGCCGGTTTTTTACGTATGAGCACCACAGGGTTAGTGGCCCAAGCATACGGGCAAAATAACTTAACACAGTTGGCAGCGCTTTTAAAACGCAGCTTATTGCTTGCCGTGTGTGTGGCGTTAGCGCTTATAGCTTTATCGCCTTTGATAAAACAAGCCATTGCATTTTTATCAGGCGCAAATAGTGAGGTTCTTGCTCAAGCATATCAGTATTTTAGTATTCGTATATTTAGTGCCCCTGCCGCACTTTGTAATTTAGTGCTGCTTGGCTGGATGCTTGGCGTACATTATGGGCGTGGGCCTTTTTACTTGCTGTTAGTGACCAATATTACCAACATAGTGCTCGATATATATTTTGTGGTGTATTTAGACTGGGCAGTAGCGGGAGCAGCGTGGGCGTCGTTAATTGCAGATTACAGCGCGTTGGCTTTTGCGTTGCTACTAGTGATTAAGCTCGCTAAAAAGCAAGGCGTGGAGCTAAGCGTGCCCAACTGGCTCAGTGTTAGCAAAATGGCAGAGCTACTTAGTTTAAATAGAGATATATTTATTCGCTCTTTAATTTTGCAATTATGCTTTAGCTTCATGACCTTTTATGGCGCCCGCATAGGTGAAACAACGCTTGCAGCGAATGCCGTGTTACTTAACTTTTTAATGTTAGTAAGCTTTGCGCTTGATGGAATAGCCTATGCAAGCGAAGCCAAAGTTGGTCAAGCTAAAGGCCAGCGAAGCGTTAATAACATTAGATTGTGGGTAAAAATAAGTGTGTTTTGGGGGATGCTTTTTGGCGTGTTATACAGCGTATTTTTTGCTGTGTTTGGCAGCGCTATTATTAAGCTTTTAACCAATGTACCCGAGGTAATAGAAGCTGCGACAAATTACTTACCGTGGGTAATAGTATTGCCTATGTTAGCAATGAGCTGCTTTTTGTTTGATGGCGTATTTGTAGGGCTTACACGGGCAAAAAATATGCGTAACAGTATGATTCTTTCTGCTGCTGTTGGCTTTTTTGGGGTGTTTTGGGTGTTTATAGAGTGGCAAAATAATGCGTTATGGCTGGCTATGAGTTGCTTTATGCTTATGCGCGGCGTTACGTTAATTATTAAGTATTTGCAGTTAAAAGCAACTAATCAGCTGCTAGATTAAGCGAACGTGTCATTTCCATAGGTCGGGGTCGTGATCTTTTGGCCCCATATCTTTTAAAACTTGCGAGAAACGATTGGCAAAAATACCGCTATAACCCCATGCAGCAAAAAATAATGCCGGGATTAAAATAACCACACCTATAATTTGTAAGCTAAAGTGGGTGTAGTAGCCTAGGGCAATAAATATCACGGCTAGCACAAACAGTGCTAAGCCGCGAAAAAAGCGCGTTAAACTCAACTTAGGGTTACTCCCTAAGCGATAAATAAGCGGCTTTAACATTATTGCTTAGTAATAAGAGTGATCGCCCGCTTGGTGCTCGGTAATGTCGGCAACACCGGTGATTTCATCAAACTTTGCAATCATTTCTTTCTCGATGCCTTCTTTAAGCGTTACATCGATCATAGAACAGCCATTACAGCCACCACCAAATTGAAGTACTGCAATACCTTCAGCGGTTACTTCAACTAGGCTTACTTGGCCACCGTGGTTAGCTAGCTGCGGGTTTACTTCGGTTTCTAGCATGTGTTGAACACGCTCATTTAGCGATGCGTTATCGCCTAGTTTACGTGCCTTTGCATTAGGCGCTTTTAAAGTTAACTGAGTGCCCATTTTGTCGGTAACAAAATCAATTTCAGCTTCTTCTAAAAAAGGAGCGCTTTCTGTATCTACTACTGCATCAAAACCATTAAAGTTAAGACGAATATCGCTGTCTTCTACGGCGTCTTCTGGGCAATAAGAAACACCACATTCCGCTTGTGATGTACCAGGGTTTACAACAAACACACGAATATTAGTTTGTTGTGCTTGATCTGCTAAAAGTTTAGCAAAATGCGCTTGTGCTGTTTCGGAAATAGAAATCATAAAACCGTCTATACTTGACTAAATTACTCGGATACTGCATATCATACTCCGCTCATCGTGTTGCGGCTAGTGTTGAGCGTAAAAAGTTGGCATCTATTTTAAGCAATGCTAGCGTGCAAATAACAAACATTTTTAGAGTGATTTATATGCGCTGGATAGTAACTATAATGGTGGCAATACTTAGCTTTTCAAGTATGGCAAAACCACTTTCGTATTATTTTGAACAAGGTGTAGAGTTTGATAAAACAATACCCACCCCACAAGACGTACTTGGTTACGAAGTAGGTGAGTGGCATGTAAGGCACGATCAACTGGTGCGTTATATGGAAATTCTAGCGCAAAAAAGTAATCGTATAAATTTTGAAGTAATAGGGCGCACACACGAGCAACGTCCGCTTGTGATGCTAAGTATTAGCAGCGCTGAAAAACTAGCTAACTTAGAGCAAATTCGCCAAGCGCACTTAGCCCGTTTAACAAACAGTGAGCAAGTTAAAAACACACAAAATGAGCCTGCTGTAGTTTGGATGGGATACAGTGTGCATGGCAATGAGTCATCAGGCAGCAATGCCGCTTTATTGGTTGCGTACTACCTTGCTGCAGCGCAAGGCCCAGAAATAGAAAAACTATTAAATAATACCGTTATTTTGCTCGACCCTTCACTTAACCCTGATGGCTTGGCTCGCTTTGCTAATTGGGCTAATAGTAATCGGGGGATGAACTTATCAAGCGACCCTAAAACGCGTGAACACGTAGAAAGCTGGCCAAGTAGCCGTACAAATCACTATTGGTTTGATTTAAACCGCGATTGGTTGTTACTACAACACCCAGAGTCGCGTGCACGCATTGCTAAGTTTCATCAATGGAAGCCAAATATTCTTACCGATTTTCATGAAATGGGCCCAAACAGCAGCTACTTTTTTCAACCTGGCATTGCCAGTCGCAAGCACCCAATTACCCCAGATGAAAACGTAACGCTTACCAAAGCCATAGCCAATTACCATGCTAAAACTTTAGATAAAAATAATGCCCTTTATTTTACCGAAGAAAGCTTTGACGACTTTTATTACGGCAAGGGTTCAACCTACCCCGATGTAAACGGCGGTATAGGTATTTTATTTGAGCAAGCCAGCTCACGTGGGCATATACAAGAAACCATAAATGGTACGCTTACGTTTCCTTTTACTATTAAAAATCAGTTATTAACAAGCCTATCAACCTTTAAAGCAGCGGTAGATAACCGTCAGGCGCTATTAACCTATCAGGCTAAATTTTATAACCAAGCAGTTGATTTAGCACATGATGAAAGTTTTGAAGGCTATGTGGTTGAGGGTGCTAAAGACAACACCCGGATTAAACTATTTTTAAACCTGTTAAAGCAGCATCAAATTAACGCCTATCCACTTACAAAAGCGCTAAAAGCCAATGGCAAAAACTTTAGCACCCAGAGTTATTTTGTGCCGTTAGCTCAGCCACAGTTTCGTTTAGTAAAAGCTATTTTTAGTGAGCAAAAAAGTTTTGCCGATAACACATTTTATGATGTGTCGGGCTGGACACTCGCCCACGCTTTTAATTTAGAGTTTGCACAAGTAAAAAGTAGTTGGGGCTTAGAAGTAGCCAGCACTGCGTGGCAAAAAGCAGTTAAACCATCATTTGCTGCGTTAAAGCAAAGTTATGCATTTGGCTTTGCCTGGGACGATTACTTAGCGCCTAAAATGTTAAATAGCTTGCTAAAGCAAGGCATTAAAGCGCGTGTCGCGTTAAGCGCCTTAACAGCTAAAAGTAGCACCACCGAAATAGATTTTGCACCTGGCAGCATTATTGTCCCCGCAGGGCTGCAAACACCCCCTGATTGGGTGGCTATTTTAAACGATGCTCAAACCCAGTTTGGTATTGCGATAAAGCCTATTACCACTGGTCTTACAGGGAAAGGCGCCGATTTAGGCTCGCGCACTATGGCGGTATTAAACGAGCCAAAAGTACTGCTTGTGGGCGGTAAAGGCGTAAGCCAATACGAAGCGGGTGAAGTATGGTATTACCTTGACCGCTTTGTCGGTATTTCTCCGACCATAGTAGAAATGGAACGTTTAGGTAGCCTAGATTTAAATAATTACAGCCACATTGTACTAGCTAATGGTAATTATTCGGGCTTACCCGATAGCGATAAAGTTGCCATTAAAAGCTGGGTAAGAAAAGGCGGCGTAATTTGGGGTCACAAAGGCGGCGCTAAATTTTTAGCTGATCAGCAATTACTTAAGGCTAATTATTTATCTAGGCAAGATGTAGCCAGCGCTTTTAATACTCAAGGGCTAAATTACGCAGATAAAGATCATTTAGCAGGGCGACAACGTATAGCCGGCGCTATTTTTAATACCGATGTAGACACCACGCATCCACTAACGTTTTCGCTTAATCGCGAAACGCTGCCTGTATTTAAAAATAGTACCTGGTTATTAGAAAAATCATCTGCCCCGTTTGTAAACATACTCACTTACCCGCAAAAACCACTATTAGCAGGGTTTACCGATGGCGTAAATGAGCAGCAAATTGCCGGTGCAGCAGCCATGATGGCCCACTCATACGGGCGTGGCAGTGTTATTGCGATGACAGATAATCCTGTATTTAGAGGATACTGGTACGGCACAAGCCGATTACTCAGTAATGCTTTATTTTTTGGCCACACATTTAGAGTAAGAGGTGATTAACTACCCCTTTAAAGTGGCGTTAAACACGTAGCAAAAGCCCAGACTTGTTTAGCGCCCGCTTGCTTTAATACCCGGGTAGCCGCGTTGAGCGTGGCGCCTGTGGTCATTACATCATCTACAATAACCACCGTTTTACCGCTCATATCTTGTGTACATACAAAGGCATTTTTTACATTTTTAACCCGCTTGGATCTAGATAATTGTGACTGTGCTTGCGTGGCTTTATTGCGTATTAGCGCATTACTTATACAAATATGTTTTGCCAAACACGGTTGCCACACTTGGCTTACCTGATTAAACCCGCGCGTTAAAAAGCGTCCTCGGTGCAAAGGTAAAATAATAGCTATGTCGGGCTGGGTAGTTAAATTTTCAAAAAACACCGATAGTTGGCGTTTAATTACTTGTTGCAGCGCTTTTTTATAGTGAATTTGATTATTAAATTTGAGCCGTTTAAGCCAATGCTCAAAAGGGGGCTGATAAAAAGCACAGGCAAAGAGCTTATCAAATTCGTAATGCGGAAACATTTCTACAATATCCGGGCGGTGCAATAAATTACTGTGCTTATTTAAATCAAACACGCTTAAATCCGTTAAGCAATAGTCGCACAACCCCTCTTGAGCACTAATAACTCCCTGACACTGCACGCAATAAGAGGGGAATAACCAATTAAAAAATGAGTGTTGCATTGGCTGCTCCTTGCGTTGCTTTCGTCAATGTAAGCGTTATGATGTGGCTAAGTTTGGTTAAGGTTAGGCAAATATGCAAAGCGAGTTAGTTTTATTACATGGTTGGGGCATGAACCAAGGCGTATGGCAATTAGTGCAGCCAGAGTTAACGTTTTTATACAGTGGCTCGGTGCGCAGCATTGACCTGCCTGGCTTTGGCAACAGCAATAGCTGCCCAAGCCCTTATAATTTACACGATGCAGCTGAAATCGTAAGCGAGCAACTTAGCTCTGGCTCTATTTTAATGGGCTGGTCGCTAGGAGGATTGTTTGCACTTTATATTGCTAAACATTGGCCAAATAAAGTAGCAAAAGTAATTTTAGTTGCCTCAAGCCCTTTTTTTTCCGAGGCAGATGATTGGCCTGGAATAAAATCCAGCGTGCTTGAGCAATTTAAAGAGCAATTAGTTAATCACCGAGAAAAAACCATAGAGCGCTTTTTAGCTATTCAGGCCATGGGTAGCGAGTCGGCACGCGATGATATAAAGCAGCTAAAGCACTTGCTAAATCAGTACAACGCCCCTAAAAGTGAGGCATTAAGTGCGGGTTTAAATATTTTACAAAATGATGATTTACGCAACGTATTTGCGCATTGCCCAGTGCCTATAAAAGCGATATTTGGCCGTTTAGATGCGCTGGTACCTTACAAAGCAATTAATAAAATGGCAGCACTAAATACTGAGTTTGAATACGAAGTACTAGACAAAGCCTCCCATGCGCCGTTTATTTCTCATAAAAAAGAGTTTTTATCTGCCGTTAAATCAATGCTTTAAAATAGCCTAAAGAAAGGTACTGTTTAAAGCTTTATTTTGCCCATGAAGTGAGCGATAATTAAACAATATTTATTTTTGGGAGGTACAGCATGGCTATTGGTACAGTATTTAATAGTGGTGTAGAAGGGTTTAATCGTGCAAGCCAAAGTATAGAACGCGCAAGCGCAGAGATAAACCGTGCCACCATTGAAGAGCAAGACGATACGCAACTAGCCCAACAGCGCCAGTTAACAGCTGCGCGACCTGAAGAGGCTGTAACAGCGCCTGTTGCACAGCCAGCTCGGGTTGACGAAGCGCTTGTTAATTTAAAAGTTGAAGAGTTTAATGCCAAGGCAAACACGCAATCTATTCAAACTGCAGATGAAGTGCTTGGTACGCTAATCGATATTAAAGTTTAAACGTTATGAATATTGTCACGCCATTTCCGTCTATCAATATAAACACCGCCAATGTTTATACGGAAACCGCTCGGCGTGACAACCAACTGCGCGAAGTAATTCCTGCCCCTGCACCCAATAGCGCCAGTAATACCGAAACCAAAGCACAAAGCGATGCTGATAAAGCAAAACTGCCAAGCAGTGCAGAAGCCGCCACCTACGATGCAACCGGTAAACTCAGTGATGAGCAAGCTGTTGAGCAGCGCCAGCAAGGCAGCGAAGATTCAGATAGCGAACAACAAAACCAACAAGCAAGCGAAGACACCCCCGAAGAAGAGCAAGATCAGCAACAGCTAGAATTAGAACAGCAGCAAATTGAAGAGCTTAAAGCGCGCGATACTGAAGTGCGTGTGCACGAACAAGCTCATGCATCGGTGGGTGGGCAGTATGCAGGCTCACCAAGTTATGAATACCAACGTGGACCAGATGGCACTAATTACGCTGTTGGCGGTGAGGTACAAATTGATGTATCTGAAATCCCTGGCGATCCGCAAGCCACTATAGATAAAATGCAAACGGTACGTGCAGCCGCACTTGCCCCTGCTGAACCTTCTAGTGCCGATAGAGCCATTGCCGCTGATGCAACCCAAAAAATGGCCGCAGCGCAAGCTGAATTATCAGCCCCTGCTGACGATGAAGCGCAAGCACAAGAGCCACAAAGTGCGTTATCAATAAACGAAACCAGCACTGCTGAGTCTCAAAACGATACTAATACCGAGCAATCACGCGACCCAGAAGTAGACGCACGAGCTGGCCGTATAGCCAATTTTTATCAAATGACTAGCTCACCCCAAAACGAGAGTGGTTTTTCTGCGTTTGGTTAAAACCAGCTAAGCATAATTAAAAAAGCCGCTCAATGAGCGGCTTTTTAGTTTGAGGAGACATCACTTAATGAAGCAAAAGGGTATTATTTTTTTACTTTTGCATTAGCAAATGCATCGGCAAAGGCATTACCCATCATGGCGTTACCGTTATCGCGCTTTGGTTTTGCTGCACGCGGTTGCTGGCCCTGATTACTGCGTTGCTTTTGCGGCGCGGCAGCGGGTTTATTGCTTGTGTCTATTTCATCATCTAAGCGCATAGTAAAGCTAATGCGTTTACGTGGGGCATCTACCTCAACCACTTTTACTTTTACAATGTCACCGGCTTTTACTACTTCGCGCGGATCAGAGATAAACTTATTAGTAATTGCCGAAATATGCACTAGGCCATCTTGGTGAACACCTACATCAACAAACGCACCAAAGTTAGCAACGTTAGAAACCACACCTTCTAAAATCATACCGGGTTTTAGGTCTGTGATTTTTTCTACACCGGCTTTAAATTCAGCAGTTTTAAACTCAGGACGAGGATCGCGCCCAGGCTTATCTAGCTCTTTAATGATGTCGGTAACGGTAGGTAAACCAAACTTCTCGTCGGTGTAGTCATTAGCAACCAGCTTATTTAAAAACTCGCTATTGCCTATTAAGCTATTTACATCAAGGTTGTTACGCTCACAAATAAGTTTAACAACAGGATAAGCCTCAGGGTGTACTGATGAGTTATCAAGTGGGTCTTTACCCTGATTAATACGCAAAAAGCCTGCTGCTTGTTCAAACGCCTTTGGTCCTAAACGCTCAACTTTTTTAAGTTCGCTACGCTTAGTAAACGTGCCGTTAGTGTCGCGGTAATTTACTATATTTTGCGCTAAGGTTTTATTTAACCCCGATACGCGAGTAAGAAGCGGCACCGAGGCCATATTTAAATCAACACCCACTGAGTTTACACAGTCTTCTACCACTGCGGTTAGTGTTTGGCCTAATTGGCTTTGCGATACATCGTGCTGGTATTGGCCTACACCAATTGATTTTGGCTCAATTTTAACAAGCTCGGCAAGTGGGTCCTGCAGGCGACGCGCAATAGATACCGCGCCACGCAAAGACACATCTAAGTTAGGAAATTCATTCGCTGCAAATTCAGACGCAGAGTAAACAGACGCGCCGGCTTCGCTTACCATAATTTTGTTTAATTTAAGCTCAGCATTGGCCTTAATAAGTTCGCCTACTAGCTTGTCAGACTCGCGTGATGCGGTTCCGTTACCAATCGCAATAAGTTCTACCTTATGCTGGCGACATAGTTGCTCTAATGTACGTAACGATTTTTCCCAGTGATTTTGTGGTGCGTGGGGAAAAATAGTTTGGGTTGTAAGCAATTTACCTGTGCCATCAACTACGGCAATTTTACAGCCAGTTCGCAAACCAGGATCTAGACCAAGCGTGGTACGCGGCCCAGCAGGGGCGGCCATAAGTAAGTCTTTTAAGTTTTTAGCAAATACATCTATAGCGCCGGTTTCGGCTTTTTCTCGCATGGCTGCTAAAAATTCATTTTCTAGGTGTAGGCCAAGCTTTATTTTCCATGCCCACTGCACAACACTTAATAGCCATGCGCTAGCTGCTTTATATTTCACATCTAAGCGGTAGTGATCAGCAATCATTTGCGCGCATAGCTGGGCTGAATTTTCGCTGCTTGGCTCTGGGTTAATACTCAGCTGCAAAATACCTTCGTTACGCGCGCGCAACATAGCAAGTGCGCGGTGAGAAGGGACCTTTTTAAGAGGTTCTTGATGGTCAAAGTAGTCGCGGTATTTGCTACCGGCTTGCTCTTGGCCGTCAATAAGTGTGCTTTGTATAGCGCCGTGTTGGCTAATGTGGCTTCTAAATTTAGCTAATAACTTGGCATCTTCTGCAAAGCGTTCCATTAAAATAAATTTAGCGCCATCAAGGGCTGCTTTGGTATCAGCAATGCCTTTGTCGGCATTTATAAACTGCTGCGCTTGTTGCTCTGGCTCTAAGTTTGCGTCGTTAAATAGCGCATCGGCAAGTGGCTCAAGGCCTGCTTCAATGGCTATTTGCCCTTTGGTACGACGTTTAGCTTTATAAGGAAGGTATAAATCTTCAAGCTCAGTTTTACTTTGTGCGCTGGTTATATCGGCACTAAGTGCTGGCGTTAATTTATTTTGTGATTCGATGGTTGATAAAATAAAGCTGCGGCGCTCTTCCAGCTCGCGCAAGTACGACAAACGTTGCTCTAAAAGGCGTAATTGCGTGTCGTCTAATCCACCGGTAATTTCTTTACGGTAACGCGCAATAAAAGGAACCGTTGCGCCTTCATCAAGTAATTTTGTAGCAGCAACAACTTGTTGCTGTTGTGCATTTAGCTCAGTGGCTAAACGTGCAGAGATATCGCTCATGCATAAACCTTTTAATACAAAAAATAAAACCAGAAAATCCCTCTGGTACTGTTATACCCAGCTTATTAAAGTTGCTATTTAATGAGTTTGGTAGGTATTTATTAGTTGAATAATATCACAGCAGGTTGTAATAAAAAGCTCTTAAAGCAAGCAATTTTGCTTGCTTTAAGATGGTTGGCTTGGCTGAGCTTACAAAGCGTAAAAGCGCGCTTTAGTGAGGGTGCTCTACGCTTTCTAAAACATCACTAAACGTGTGAGCAATAGGGGTAATATGCACTGGAATGTGTAACGTTTTAGCTATTTGACGCGCCGAGATTAACCCGCATATTTCGTTATTAGTGGTTGTTGCTAATAAAAACATGCTGCCTTGATGCTCCATTGTTTGTAGTGCATCGCCAATACTTGCATAGCTTAGGCTTTGCATACTTACGCCATTAAGTTGGCTAATAGGTGTCATAATGTAGCGTAAGCTCACTTCATTGCGGCTGGTATTTAAACGCTGTGCAATGGCCGTAATTTTAGCGCTTTGTAGGTCGGCACTTGAAACAATACCAATTAATTTTTGCGCATCATCAGTCACCAATACATAGTCAGAGTGCTCTGCTAGTACTTGTTTAAGCGCCTCGCTAATAGGAGTGTCGTATTGAGCCCGAATTGGCGTTTTTTGGGTAAAGTTATTGATTACGGTTAAAGCCGGAGATGTTAAATCAATAGTGGCTTGTTGATCTTCAAACGTGCTTGCAATAACGCCATGAGAAATATTTTGGGTACGTAATTCTTTAAAGTTAGACATAGTAGTCACCTTATTAGTTATAAAATTTAATCAAAAAGTAAAATTGTGAATTAAATTAAATAGCTAGGTGGACCACGTTGATATGCCGTACTAAAAGGACGGTATAGGTTTGTACTTTGGTAAAAAGATGAAACAGCATTAGGTAGCGGTTGAAACAACCTAATAGCAAATGCATTAACATGAGAATCTAAGTCAATGTCGGGGGTTGCTTGGTCAGGAAATTCACAAGCGATAAAATGATTAGATACACTGGCGTTATCTATACTTACTTCGGTGGTATTGGCATGCAGAGTCAAACTCACACTCATTAAAAGTGCAAACAATACGGCATTACTACATATGCGCTGTACTAAGTTTGACATAGCCACTACCTTAAAAATCAGGTTAAAGATAAACCTGCTAAACCAATATATATCCTAATGAGATATATTACACAATAAAAAATTTACCTGATCTGAATCAAAGTAGTTATTTATTAATAATGTTATGGGGGACTATTTTTGATATTCAATACTATTTACATACCATTCTTTTTTACCTTGCGGTGTAGGTACCTCAAAATCATCGTCTACTTGTTTTTTTATCAGGGCGCGCGCCATAGGTGAGTCAATTGATATGTAGTCTTTACGGTCGTATATTTCATCAGGCCCTACAATTCTAAATTTTTTAACCTCGCCTTGCTCGTTTTCTATTTCTACCCATGCGCCAAAAAATACTTTACCGTCTTGCTGCGGTGAGTAATCAATAACTTTTAAATCGGGTAAGCGTTTGCGCAAATACCGAACACGACGATCAATTTGGCGCAGTAAGCGTTTATTATATTGATAGTCTGCATTTTCTGAGCGATCGCCAAGGCTTGCCGCCCAGCTCACTATTTTAGTGACTTCAGGGCGTTTAACGTTCCATAAATGGTCGTGCTCTTGCTGTAATTGTAAGTAACCTTCGCGGGTTATTAAATTTGTTTTCATGGGCTTTTATTCATTAACTCTAATGCTGTGCACGTTATTAAAATTGCTAAAATTTGTCGAGTGTAAACTTTAGGGCGTGTTGTTCTTTGATGGTCGAATTTGCAGCAGTATGTTTGGTTTTTAGGCAAGGCAGAGCCTATGAAGTGTGGTTATTCCCCATAAATAGGTGATAACGCAGCATAAATGCCAAACATGCGCTGCCCTTCGGGTTCTGCCTAGGGGCGATAAACTCTTAGTTGCCTACATGGATGTAGGTAAGGGGCGTGAGCAGGACGCGGAAGCTTTACTCGGTTTTTACTTAGCCCACTAGGTTATAAAGCTCGCGCCGCAATTTAATCGCCCCTAGATTGAACAAATTTCAATCCGCAAAGGTCAACACGCCCTAATATTATAACTTTGAAATGTTCAGTAACAATCTAAGCGCGCAATTAGATTTTGATTATTAAGTTTTTCATTTATATTAACTATTAATTGGAAATAAAAATAAGAAACACGCAATGGGACACGAAACCACAAAAGTATTAGTTGTAGATGACGATATGCGCCTGCGCAGCTTACTAGAGCGCTATTTAGTAGAGCAAGGCTTTATTGTTAGAACCGCCGCAAACTCAGAGCAAATGGATAGACTCATTGAGCGAGAGAACTTTCACTTAATGGTGCTTGATTTAATGCTACCAGGCGAAGATGGTTTATCTATTTGCCGTCGGCTACGCCAAAAAGAAAACGAAATCCCTATTGTGATGCTGACAGCAAAAGGCGATGAGGTCGACCGTATTATAGGCCTTGAACTAGGCGCAGACGACTACATCCCGAAACCGTTTAACCCGCGCGAATTACTGGCTCGCATAAAAGCTATTTTACGCCGCCGCGCCAAAGAAGTACCGGGCGCACCCGCAGCAGAAGAAAACTTAATAGCCTTTGGTCAATTTACGCTTAATTTAGCCACGCGCGAAATGAGTGAGGGCGATAAAACCATTTCACTCACCAGCGGTGAATTTGCCGTACTTAAAGCCCTTGTATCGCACCCGCGCGAGCCACTGAGCCGCGATAAACTAATGAACCTTGCTCGAGGGCGAGATTACAGTGCGCTTGAGCGCAGTATTGATGTGCAAGTATCGCGACTGCGCCGCATGATAGAAGTAGATGCTGCCAATCCGCGCTATATTCAAACTGTATGGGGTTTGGGTTATGTGTTTGTTCCTGACGGTGATAAGTAGTTTATATGGGATTTTTTCCGCGTAGTGCGTTTGGACAAACTGTATTTTTAGTGGCCGCTTTACTGCTAATTAACCAAATAGTGTCGTATGTAACGGTGAGCTTTTACGTTGTAAAACCAACCATAGAGCAAGTAAATTTAATGCTCGCAAAGCAAATTAAAACGGTATTTATAGACTGGGAAGACGGCGTAGAAATAAACGACGAAGTATCTGAAAAGTTTTTTGAAATTACAGGTATAGAAGTGATGACGCAGCGCGAGGCAATGCGCCAAGGGCTGGGTCAAACCCGAGAATACTCGATGCTGTCGCGTAGTATGTCTGAGCAATTAAATGGTTCTGCTCGGGTGCGTATTAGTCAAACCGACCCGCTGATTTATTGGGTAGAAGCGCCGCAAGCACCCGGTTACTGGGTAAAAGTACCGCTTAGCGGGTATCAAGAAAATAACCTCGAATTTTTAACGTTTTACTTATCAAGTATTGGTTTTTTAAGTGTGTTAGGCGGCTGGCTATTTGCTCGGCACTTAAATCGCCCATTAAAGGCGTTGCAGCAAGCAGCCGTGAAAGTGGGTAAGGGCGATTTTAGTAGTAAGCTTGAAGAAGAAGGCTCCAGTGAAGTAATAGAAGTTACCCGTGCATTTAACCAAATGTCGCGCGGTATAGCCGCTCTTGAAAACGACCGCCGTTTACTCATGGCTGGTGTTTCTCACGATTTACGCACCCCGCTTACTCGTATCCGCCTTGCCACCGAAATGATGAATGATGAAGATGACTACCTTCGCGAAGGCATTATTTACGATATTGAAGATATGAACGGCATTATCGATCAATTTATTGAGTATTTACGCCACCACAAAACAGATGAGCTTGTTTGCGAAGATATAAACGCGCTAGTGACTGAAGTGGTTAATTGTGAGCTTAAACAGCAACGCGTTATTACCTTTAAAGGCAACCCCAGCGTAGGGCTTGTTCCGTTAAGTAGTGTGGCTATTAAGCGTGTAATTACTAACATGATTGAAAACGCGCTGCGCTATTCCGATGGCGATATAGAAGTATTAAGCTACTTTAATTCAAACAAAAAATACGTTGTGATAGCGGTAAACGATAACGGCCCCGGTATACCAGAAAGCGAACTAGAATCGGTGTTTGAGCCTTTTAAACAAGGTGACACTGCGCGTGGTAGTGAGGGGAGTGGTTTAGGCCTTGCCATTATTAAGCGTATTATTGATATGCACGATGGTAAAGTTAAGCTAGAAAACCGTCCAGAAGGCGGCCTAAGTGCACAAATTTATTTACCTATAAAAATACAAAACTCTGCACAGTAAGCTGTGCAGAGTTGGCTATTTCCATAACGTTAATAGTATTAAAACTTAAAGTGCTTTAAAGCGGATTGCTGTACCACCACTTGTTGCTAGTTTTAAAGTTAGCTTGTCGTTTGCGCTAACAATGCGCTTTTTGATATCTAAATCGTACGGATTGTTTTTCCATTCAGCGTTTTTACCGTCTTGGTATATGTGCGCTTCAAACTTTTTACCCTTTTCTAAAAAGTCGAGTTTTACCTCAATAGTTCGGGCTTTTTCGTCGGTTACGGCGCCTAAGTACCAATCGTTTCCTGAGTATTTATCGCGTTTACGCTCTTTACGGGCAAAAACAATAAAGTCGCCCACTTCGCCATCAAGCGCAATACTTTGCTGCCAATCGGTTGGTACGTCTTGAATAAATTGAAATGCATCAGGCTTGGCTAAATAGTTTTTAGGTAAGTCGGCGGCCATTTGAATTGGGCTATACAGCACAACATAAAGTGCAAGTTGCTTGGCAAGTGTTGTTTGCGGGCGGTTTGTATCATCGCCTAAGCCATTAAAGCCCATATCGAAAATGCCAGGGGTAAAGTCCATAGGCCCTGCCAGCATACGGGTAAACGCCAGCATAGGAATGTGCTCTGGTGGGTTAGGTGGCGTGCCCCATGCATTAAACTCTTGGCCGCGTGCCCCTTCGCGCGCAATCCAGTTTGGGTAGGTACGGCGCAGGCCGGTGTCTTTTATCGGCTCGTGGGTGTTAATACTAATTTTATGTTTAGCAGCCAGCTTTACGTTGTAAAGGTACTCGTTAACCATAAATTGGCCGTCGTGCCACTCATGACGGGCAATGCCGTTTTCGTCTATGCGTTTTATGTTACCGCCATCCGCTACATAGCCCGTTTTAACTTGGCTTACGTTTGATTTTTCGTAAAGGGCAAAGGCATCCTCCATTTGGTCGCGATAGTTACTTACATTACCCGATGTTTCGTGGTGGCCAATTAACTGCACGCCTTTTTGTTTGCCGTATTGAGTAAGGGCCGCTATATCAAAGTCGTCGTAGGGTTGTGTAAAACTAAATACATCGCCATTAAAAAACCAGTCACCATCCCAGCCTATGTTCCAGCCTTCTACTAGTACGCCATCAAAGCCATATTCTGCGGCAAAATCCATGTAGTACTTAGTGGTTTGTGTAGTGGCCCCGTGTTTTTCGCCGCTGCCCCAGGTTTGCGTGTTTATATGCATGTCCCACCAAATACCCACGTATTTGCCAGGTTTTACCCACGACACATCGCCTAGTTTATTAGGCTCGTTTAAATTTAATATTATGTCTGAATTGACTAAGCCTACCGCGCTGTCGGCAATTTGAATGGTGCGCCAAGGGGTATTAAACGCACCTTGTTTTTTAACGGCAATGCCGTCTGACCACGGTGTTAAATCGGCATTAAAAGTGCCTGGGCGGCGCTGATTAAGCACCATGCCTGCGTAATCCACTAAGGCTGCTTCATGAATGCTTATATGGGTACCGTCATGGGTTTTTAAGGTAAACGGCGTGTGTGCAAGGGGGACGTCATTTAATGCAGTGGTGTTGTAAACGTATTCGTATCGGTTCCAGCCGCGGGCGGGTATCCACCAGGCGGTGGCATTGTTGTTATTGTTAATGGCAAATTCGGTGAGCTCTTTGGTAATGTGTGTTTGCTCAAAGCCTGCTTGTTTTGGTACTTCGTATCTAAAGCCAACGCCACTATCAAAAGCTCTAAAGCGCACTGTGTAGGTTGCACCATTAGGCTCGTTTTTTGTAAACGTAACCGCAACTTCGTTGTGTTTATCAGTAACCGTTTGTCGCTCGCCCCAAGGTTGTTGCCACTGGGTACTTACGCTTTGCTGCTTAACATGGGTAATTTTAAAACCATCTCTAAATGCGGCTTGGGTTTTAAATTCAAAACCCAGGCGCGATGCGTTTATAGCTGGTTTGTTTTTAAAGCTAATAGCGTAGCTGGGTGTGCTATTTTCATCTGAAATAGTCACTTTTATTTGTGAGTTTGGTGATTCAACTACAGCGGTTTGTGCAAAGCTATTGCCAGCAAACGCCAGTAGTAAAAGTGCGGATGTTCTCATTGTGTGTCCTTTGATGAGTCGGTGGTGACCTTTAAGGATAATGGCAGTGAGTTGTTAATACGACTGTCTACATACGTATTCAATGTTTTAAAAAATAGAAAGAATTTAACGGTTTAATCGGTCTATAATGTAAACAAATTGATAATAGTGATTAGCCCCATGATAAAACCCTTACTAAGTGTGTTACTGCTATGTATGAGTACTTGCGCAGCAGCAACAACAATAACTATAAAAAATGCCAATAATCAGCCTTTAGCAAATGCGGTTGTGTGGCTAAGCGGGGCATCAATTCAGGCCGGCAATCAAGAAAGTAAAACCTACGCAATGAGCCAACAAAACCGCGAGTTTACGCCGCGTACGTTAGTTGTTCCGCAAAATGCAAAGGTAGAGTTTCCTAATGCCGACTCTATCATGCACCACGTTTATTCGTTTTCTAAAGCTAAAACCTTTGAGCTGAAACTTTACAAAGAGCAGCCTAAAGCCCCCATAACGTTTGATCAAACTGGGGTGGTTGAGCTTGGCTGTAATATTCATGACTGGATGCTGGGCTATATTGTGGTGGTTGATAGCACCGTTTTTGCAATTACCGACGACAACGGTAGGGTTAATTTAACTGCCCCTAATGGGCAATACAGCATGAGTGTATGGCATTCTGGCTTTAGCGATATAAGCAACGTAGAAACCCACAGCGTTAATGTAAGCGAGTCACCTTTACACTACACCGTAAAGCAGGCCATAGCCGAGCAAATAGACTTTGCTACGGATGAATTTGATGACTATTAAGCGCAAAAATACAGTATTACTTGGCTTACTTTTTATGAGCCTACCGGCTTTTTCGCAGGTTAAAGGGCTTATTCAGGTACGTGCGGTTGCAAGCGACGATACACAAAGCTTTCAAGATGGCGGTATTGGTTTATATCGCCATGGAGATAGCAGTGATAGCATTTTGTTATCGCAAGGAATTATAGACTTTAAGGCCGATTTAAGTAGCGTCTGGAGCGCACATGCCGTTGTTAATGCTAATCAAGAGCCGAAAACCACATTAGGTTTAAGCCAAGCGTATTTCCAGTATCAGCCGTTAGTAAATAGCCGTTATAAATGGCATGTAAAGCTTGGTGGGTTTTACCCTAGTATGTCGCTAGAAAACCCCGATATAGGCTGGGCCTCGCCTTACAATTATACTAATTCGGCCATAAACAGTTGGCTTGGCGAAGAGCTTCGCACCATAGGTGGTGAGCTTAGCATTAAGCGCCCAGGTAAACGTTTTAATTCTAAGCATAGTTTTAGTGTGAGCGCTGCTATTTATAAAGGGAACGACCCAACAGGGACGTTGCTATCTTGGCGCGGCTTTGCGCTGCACGACAGGCAAACAACATTTAACGAAAGTGTACAATTTGCACCTATTGCGGCATTAAATAGTGACGAATTACGTTGGCAAGCTAACCAAGTGCTGCCTTTTGAAGAAGTAGATGGCCGCTTTGGCTACTATGCCGGTGTGCATTGGGATTATTTAAAACGCTCGCAGTTTAGGTTTTATTATTACGATAATAACGCCGAGCCCAGCATTTTTAATCGCACAACAGGGCAGTATGCTTGGCATACTCGCTTTAGCAGCTTAGCGTGGTTATATAAATTTACAGGTAAAACCCGTTTGATTGCCCAGCTACTCGATGGTAAAACCGAAATGGGGGCTAATAAGCTTATTTATAACCGTTTTTATAGCCATTATTTAATGCTCAGCCATAAAGCGGGTAAGCATAGGTTATCGCTTAGGTATGATTATTTTAAAGTAGATGACGATGACACCACCGCGTTTGACCCTAACGCCAGCCACGGCGAAGGCTTAACAGCTACGTGGCGTTACCAATTAACCGATACGCTACAAATAGGTGCTGAAGGCTCGGCGCTGCATAGCTTTGTACAAAATAGGCCGGGTAGTGGGTTTGCTCAGCGAATATCGCAGCAGCAAATTATGCTCAACGCTCAATGGCGTTTTTAAAGTACAAAAAAGGGAGCTTTTAAAGCTCCCTTTAAGTTTCAAAAAAAGTGTAAATTATTTTTTATCAAATGCGCGTTTCATAAAATTTGGTGTAGCAAGTGCGCCGTGATGAATACCGCTGTTGTAGTATTCGCTTTGCTGTGCAACTTGCTCGGCATCGGCTTCTCTAAAGCCATCAAATGCTTGTGATTTACGAGCAAGCGTTACTGACCATAAACCGCTTGGGTAAATTGGCTGTGGAAATGGCAGTGTTTGTAAGTCGTTAAAGCCCACACTTAGCATGGCCTCGCGCATTTCTACTAGCAGTGGCATATGCATTAATGGCGATTCGCTTTGCTGCACTAAAATACCACCAGGGCGTAATGCATTTAAGCAGCTAGTGTAAAACGCGTGGTTAAATAATCCCTCGCCTGGGCCTACAGGGTCTGTACCATCAACAATAACAACATCAATAGACTCGCCCGCAGCGTCACGCATGTATTTTATACCATCATCAAACATAACAGTTGCGCGTGCATCGTTGTTAGACTCACAAAGCTCTGGGAAGTATTCTAACGACATTTGCGTGACTACTTCGTCTATATCTATTTGCGTTACGGTTTCTACACCTGGGTGTTTTAAAACTTCACGTAATGTACCGCAATCGCCGCCGCCAATAATTACCACGTTTTTAGGATTTGGGTGCGCTAAAAGTGCAGGGTGGCTAATCATCTCATGGTAAAAAAAGTTTTCGCGGGTAGTCACCATAGTACAGCCATCGATGATCATTAAATTACCAAAGTCTGTGGTTTCGAACATTTCTACCTTTTGAAAAGGAGACTGTTTTTCATCCAACTTTTTGTTGATACGTAATGAAAATGCGCTGCCATCGCGGTCGCTAATTTCTGTAAACCACTTACTTTGATCTAAATTTGCCATAGTTGCTTTTACACTTTTTAAGTTGAGTATGAAAAAGGGGCAATTCTGCCAGTGCTTCGCGTTTTGCTCAATGAAATTTTAACTGCTTTGCCAATAAAGTTAGCCAGTATCGAGTTAAAGTTCAATTTTTGTTAGCGTAGGGGGTAGTGACGTATTAAAATGCGCCTTTATAGCTAATTGATTAAAGAAGAGTTGCCATGACTTGGGGTTTAGAAACAGCACGCGCTACATATAATGTTGCTCATTGGAGCGATGGCTATTTTGATATTAACGCACAAGGCGAGCTGGTTGCTTACCCAGATGGTGACCAATCTAAAAATGCGATTTCTTTAACGCAGCTCACAGAGCAATTTAAGCAGCAAGGTTTAACATTGCCGGTATTGGTGCGCTTTACCGATATTTTAAAAAATAGAGTAGATACACTCACCCATGCATTTACCTTAGCGCGCAGCAGCCGCGAGTACCAAGGCAAGTACACGTGTGTATACCCTATTAAAGTTAATCAGCAGCGCTCGGTGGTCAGTAAACTATTGGCGCACCCAAGTGGTTTAGTTGGCTTAGAGGCCGGTTCAAAACCTGAGCTTATGGCAATTTTAGGGGTAGCCGATAAACCCATTACTATTGTGTGCAATGGCTATAAAGACAGTGAGTTTTTACGTTTAGCCTGTATTGGCCAAGCCATGGGGCACAGCGTTAAAATAGTCGTCGAAAAACTCTCAGAGCTGACAACCTTACTTGAAGAAATAGATAACCTAGGCATAGAGCCTGCCATTGGTATACGTATTCGCTTAAACTCAGTAGGCAAAGGTAAGTGGCAAAATACCGGGGGCGAAAAAGGCAAATTTGGCTTAACCGCAGGCCAAGTGCTTAGTGCTGTTGAGGTGCTTAAAAAGCATAATAAATTGCATTTAATGCAAATGGTGCATTTTCATATTGGCTCTCAAATTGCCAACATACGCGACATACACCGCGCCCTGCGGGAATGCGCGCGCCACTTTGCTGAACTTACCCAGCTAGGAGTGCCGCTTAATACCGTTGATGTAGGCGGTGGCTTAGGGGTTGACTACGAAGGCTCAGGCTCACGCAGTGCTTGCTCGATGAACTACACCGTTGAAGAATACGCACGCAATGTAGTTAATGCTTTTGCTGAGGTGTGCGACCAACATCAACTTACGCACCCAGCCATTATCACCGAATCAGGGCGTGCTTTAACAGCGCACCACGCGGTGTTAATTACCGATGTGATAGACGTAGAAAAAGCGCCAAATCATCCAAATCCAGAACCGCCACTTAAAAACAGTGCGTTAGTGCTTGATGAAATGTGGCAGTGTTTACAGCGTTTAAACCCGCGTATGGCGCTAGAGATTTACCATGATGCGATGCACTTATTTAGCGAAGCGCACGACCAATACGTGCATGGGTTAGTAAGCATGCTAGAGTGGGCGAAAATAGAGCAATTATATTTTACTATTTTGCACCGAGTACGCGCATCACTTAGCAATAACGCGCGTGCGCACCGTGAGGTACTTGACGATTTACACGAAAAGCTAGCCGATAAGCTATTTGTTAACTTTTCACTGTTTCAGTCGCTACCTGATGTATGGGGCATTGAGCAGTTGTTTCCGGTTATGCCTATCGAAAATTTAGATAAACCGCTTACCCAGCGCGCTATTATTCAAGATATTACCTGTGACTCAGATGGGCAAATTCGTGAGTACGTAGAAGGCGCGGGCATAGAGACCAGTTTACCTATACCTGAGTACCAACATGGCGAGCAATACCATATAGCCATGTTTATGGTAGGGGCTTACCAAGAAATTTTAGGTGATTTACATAACTTATTTGGTGACACCGACTCAGTGCATGTAGAGCTTAACGACGACGGTTATGTATTAACCAATGCCATTAAAGGTGATAGCGTTAAGGATGTATTAAAGTTTGTTGACTATGATAGCGCCATTTTGGCACAAAACTTTGAATTATTGGTCAACAAGCTAGCAGTGTCTGAGCAGTGTAAAGCAGGGTATTTAGCCGAGCTTAATGCCGGGCTTGAAGGTTATACTTACTTCGAAGATTAACCGTACACTCTCAGAATTAAAAGCGTCGCTGTTTGGCGCGCATTGTTTAAAGGAAAGTAAATAAATGTCAGTAATCCGCAGTGTATTAAGTATTATGCTTTATACAATAAACACACTTATTTGGTTTGTGCCTATTTTTGTTTGTGGGCTATTAAAATTAATTCCTATCAAGCCTATGCAAAAGCTTTTAAGCTGGGTTGCTAAACAGTGTGCCACTATTTGGGTGACGGTTAATAGCATTAACCAACGCTTATTCACGCCAACAAAAATTAACGTTACCGGCCTTGAAGAAACTAAATTAAAAGACTGGTACTTAGTGATTGCTAATCACCAAAGCTGGGTAGATATATTAGTACTGCAACGTGTATTTAATCGTAAAATACCTTTTTTAAACTTTTTTTTAAAAAAAGAGCTTATTTACGTGCCAATTTTAGGTGTGTGCTGGTGGGCGCTCGACTTTCCATTTATGACCCGTACCAGTAAAGCACAGCTAAAAAAGAACCCAAAGCTACGTGGCAAAGACATAGAAACAACCCGCAAAGCCTGCGAAAAATTTAAAGAAATGCCAGTAAGCATTGTTAACTTTGTAGAAGGTACACGTTTTACTACGCAAAAACATGCTCGCCAAAATAGCCCTTTTCCGCATTTATTAAAGCCAAAAGCAGGCGGGATCGCATTTGTAATGCAAGCCATGGGTGAGCAAATCTCTAAAGTGGTTAATGTGACCATTCATTACCCCGATGGCATCCCTACGTTTATGGACTTTGCCGGCGGCAAAGTGAAGCAAATTAATGTGCATGTAGACATTCGCCCAGTAAGCGAGGAGTTGATTGGTGATTACACTGGCGACTCTGAGTTTAGAGTCGGCTTTCAAAGTGAATTAAACCGTTTATGGGAAGAAAAAGAGCACACGCTTTTGCAGCTCGAACAAAACCATAAATAATAAGGTAATAAAAAATGGGCTTACAATTATGCTAAAAAAGTGGTTACCAAATTGGCTCAACGGCTTAATTGTAGGCTGCGTGATTTTTTCAAATGTAATCATTTTTGGCACCTTAGTATTACTGCTAGGGTTAATAAAGCTTGTCCTGCCTTTTTCTATAATTAACACCATACTGCATAGCGTGTACCGAGGCTGGTGTAATGGCAATCGGTTTGGCTTGTGGCTGGGCTGCGCCAACATAAAAGTAAACATAAACGGCGATGTAAATTCAAAAAGTTGGTACTTACTAATTTGTAACCACATGAGCTGGTTAGATATTGTGGTACTTAGCTCAATTAATGTATTACCAGCACCAAAGTTTTTTTTAAAAGACGAATTAAAGTATGTGCCATTTATTGGCTCTGGTGCATGGGCTATGGGCATGCCTTTTATGAAGCGCGTAACTAAAGCGCAGCTTGCTAAAAACCCCAAGCTTAAAGGGCTAGATGTTGAGCGTACCAAGCAAAGCTGTCGTAATTTTAGGAATAATCCCACCACCATAATTAATTTTGTTGAAGGCACCCGCTACACGCACGCAAAGCATGCAAGCCAGCAAAGCCCGTTTAAACATTTACTCAAGCCCAAAGCGGGCGGGATTGCCTTTGCACTTGAGGTACTTGGCGAGCAATTTGACGCCATGCTAAATACCAGTGTGGTGTACAGCGGCAGCACAAGCCATGTTTGTCGTAATATTTTAAAGGGCGAGCTTGATTCAATTTATGTTTCTATTGACGTAGTTGCTATAAACCAGCAAATGTTAGGTAGTTACCAACACGACAAAGCATTTAGAAGCCACTTTCAAAAGTACGTTAATGAGCTATGGGTTGCTAAAGACGCGCAACTTGCCAGCATTTATGCCCAACACGATTTACCTGAGCCACCCATTTGTAAGGAAATAGAAACACTATGACCAATACCCACCTGCAGGAGCTAATCGCTCCTTGGTTTGAAAAAGTACCCGACGCAGATTTTTTAAGTGCAATTACTGCAGCCTCTATTGGTGTTTTTTCGTTGTTAGTGGTGTATTTATTTACACGCCGATTAATGCTGCCAGGCATTCAAAAAGTGGTAACTAAGTTATCTCCAGAGCGCATAGGGTTACTTTCTCCATTGCTCACAAAACTTAATAAGCGCATAGCCGGTATGCTATGTAGCGTGCTTTTTTTAGCAACCTTCGACAGCGTTTACCCTGTTAATGAGCTCAGTGCCGAAATACTAAAAACCATTGGCCAAGGTATATTAATTATTCATGTAGGCTTTATTTTTAGCAGCATTGTAAGCATTGCCGGCGCTATTTATAACCAGCTAGATTTTGCCCGCGAAGTGCCAATTCAGGGCTTATTACAAGTTGTTAAGCTGATCACCTTTATTGTGTGTGCAATTTTAATAGTCAGCATTGTGCTTGAAAAATCGCCTACCTATATTTTGTCGGGTTTTGGTGCGATAGCCGCTGTTACTTTATTGGTTTTTAAAGACACTATTTTAGGCTTTGTAGCCAGTATTCAAATTGCGGCAAACCGATTAGTTACTTACGGCGATTGGATTCAAGTAGAAAACTACGGTGCCGACGGTGAAGTAATAGACTTGGGGCTAAACACCGTAAAAGTGCGTAACTGGGATAACACCATTACGACTATTCCTACTTATATGCTGGTAGCAGGGTCGTTTAAAAACTGGCGAGGAATGCAAGAGTCTGGCGGCCGACGTATTAAGCGCTCGCTTAATATTGATATGCACAGCATATGCTTAGTAAGTGACGAATTTAGAAAACAAATAGATGCAGCTATACCACTGCACGAATATATACGTGTTGCCTCGTTGCCTGATCCGGTCTCTAACTTAGGCTTGTTTCGCCGCTACGCCGAGGGCTATTTAAAGCAGCATAACAGAATAAATACCTCACTTACGCTTATGGTGCGTGAGCTACAACCAATGAACCACGGCTTACCAATTGAGTTTTATTGCTTTAGTGAAGACAAACGCTGGATATCTTACGAGCATTTACAAGCCGAAATTATGGATCACTTATTGGCAGTGTTGCCAGTATTTGGCCTTAGAGCGTATCAAAGTGTTAGCGGGCAATTAAGCCCGCCTAATGCACAGCAAACCGATAAGCCGACCTTTAAAGTAATGGCAAATAGTGCTGAACAAGGCCCACACTAACAAATAAAGCTAATAGCCACCAAATAGGTGGCTTTTTCATTCTTAGCCATGCAAAAGCGGCAATAACCAGTGCAACCTGCCATAGGTTGTGAACGGCTGATGTCCAAATAGGTGAGTACAAAGCCGCCGCTAAAAAGCCAACTACGGCAGCGTTAAGCGCCGCAATAGAGCTTGCAAAGCGAGGTTTACTTGCCAGGTTTAACCAGCTTTTTTGAAACGCCAGCATTAATAAAAAACCCGGAGTAAAAATAAGTAGGGTTGCTGCGATGGCCCCTATTAAGGGTTGCTCTGAAGTGAGTTGCGCGCCTAAGTAAGTGGCTATTGTAAACATGGGGCCAGGGATAGCTTGAGCACTGGCATACGCACTTAAAAATTGATCGTTACTTAGCGCTGGTACGCCAGCTTGCAATACAGGCAATACCACATGCCCGCCTCCAAATACCATAGCGCCCGCTTGGTAAAAAGGAGCAAACAAAGCAAGGTCATCACCTAAAGGTATAAAGCTAATAGCGAGTAGTAATACAAATAAGCCTAAAGGGAGCCACCTAAACGCGCTTTTGGTATCTGCTTTAGGCTCAGTCTGGGTGTTGAGCTGTAACAGAGGCCAAATTGCGCCTATAGCAGCGGCACTCACTAAAATAGCTATTTGCGTGCCAAGTAAAGGAAATAGTAATAAAGCCAAGGTACTCATTACTGCGATAAGCTTGAGCGCAGCGCTGGTACAAAAGCTTTTTGCCATAGTGAGTGTTGCATCGGCCACAATAACAACCGCAAACAGTTTTAAGCCCGCAATAATAGCAAAGTAAACAGCATCAAACTGATGCGCGCTTACCGCTAATAACAACATGATTAAAAAAGACGGTAAGGTAAAGGCTATAAATGCGGTAATGCCACCAATAACTCCCGCGCGCTCAACACCAATTGCAAAGCCCACTTGGCTTGAACCAGGCCCGGGCAGCGCTTGGCTTAAACTAATAAGCTGCGCGTAGCGGGTATCGCTTAACCAGTTTAGTGTGTCTACAAAGTGGCGTTTAAAATAGCCTAAATGGGCAGCAGGGCCACCAAAACTCATGCAGCCAAGTAAAAAAAACTGTCTAAAAATAGCGACTAACATTGAGCTCATATCCTTTTTTAAAGTTCATTAAATTGTCACAAAGGAGTATGACACTTTTATTAAATGCATACATTAATTCGTAATCTACAAATAATACCAATCCACTTAATTAAGTGGATTGGTATAAAGCGAACTGCTTTTAACATGCTCTTCATAGTTTGTTCATACATGTATTTGCATACTCGCTTTATAATTCTTAATGAATAGGACATCACATGACTTTAACTAAATCACTTTTAAGCGTAACCGTAGTAGCTGTATTACTAAGTGGTTGCGAAATGAACAACACAGGCAAAGGCGCCGCAATTGGCGCAGCCGCAGGTGGCGTATTAGGTAAAGCAACGGGTAATCATAAAGACAAGCGCATCTTTATTGGTGCTGCTATTGGCGCACTAGCTGGTGCTGCTGTAGGTGATTACATGGATAAGCAAGAAGAAGCGTTTCGTGATGAACTAGCAGGCTCAGGGGTTGAAGTTGTACGTGAGGGCGATAACTTACGTTTGGTTATGCCATCTAACATTACCTTTGCGACAGACCAATCTTATATTTCATCAGGCTTTAACGATACCCTAAACGCCATTGCTAAAGTAATGAACAAATACGAAAAAACCTACCTAAGCGTGGAAGGCCACACAGATAGCACAGGTAAAGACAGCTACAATATGAATCTGTCGCGCGAGCGTGCGCAAAGCGTTAAAAATTACTTAGTAAACCAGCAAATTATGGCCGCACGTATTAGCACTACAGGCTACGGCGAAACCCGCCCAATAGCCACTAACGATAGCGCCAACGGCCGTGCTCAAAACCGCCGTGTAGAAATTCAAATAGTGCCAAACACAGAAGGTTAGTTTTTGTTGAACTGCAATTCACAAAGACGCTGATACAAAGGGGAGCTTGCTAGCAATTGCTGGTGGCTCCCTGTTGCTTTTATTTCACCATTTTCCATCACCACAATCGCATCGGCATGTTTAACCGTTGCCAGCCTATGGGCAATAATTAACGTTGTTCTGTTTTGCATTAAGTGCTCAAGCGCGGCTTGAACGTGGTGCTCACTTTGCGCATCGAGTGCACTGGTGGCTTCATCTAAAAGCAGTATTTCTGGGTCTTTTAAAATAGCGCGTGCCAATACAATACGCTGCTTTTGCCCACCCGAGAGTCTTACGCCTTGCTCACCTAAAAAGCTGTTATAACCTTGCGGTAATTGCTTAATAAATTCATCGGCATGAGCATGTTTTGCGGCCGCATATACTTGCTCGTCAGTGGCGTTTGGGTTGCCGTAACGAATGTTATGCATTACATCTGAGCTAAATAAAATAGGGTTTTGTGCCACCATGCCCATTTTGTCCCTCAGGGTGGTAAGCGATATGTCTTTAATATTTACATCATGAAATTTAATCGCGCCGAGAGCAGGGTCGTAAAAGCGCTGTAGTAATTCAAATAACGTAGTTTTACCTGCGCCAGAGGGGCCTACAATAGCCACTGTTTTACCTTGCTCTATTGTTAAACTTATTTTGTTAAGTGCGCTTACATCGGGGCGAGATGGGTAGTTAAAGCTAATATTTTCAAGTGCAATGGCGGGGCTGTCAGTCTTTATTAATAGCTTTTCGTCTTGTGGAGTGACAGGGTTTTCTATTTCACTTTTAACGGCCAGTAATTCAAGTAGGCGCGCTGCTGCCCCAGCTGCACGTTGTAGCTCGCCGTAAACCTCGGCTACGGTAGCCACCGACATGGCCACCATAATGGCGTAAAACACAAATGCACCTAGCTCACCGCCTGTCATAGTGCCTGCCAGTACGTCGCTGCCGCCTACCCAGAGCATTACGCTAATCGCACTAAAGGTTAAAAATATTACCGCAGCAATTAAAAAAGAGCGCTGTTTAATACGGCTTTTGGCAACGTTAAAGGCTTTTTCGGTTTCAAGTGCAAAGGCGTGTTGCTCACGCTGTTCGTGGCTATAGCTTTGTACCACTTTAATATTTTGAATGATCTCGCCGGCATATGTGCTTATATCGGCTATTGCATCTTGGCTAGAACTTGCAAGTTTGCGAACCTTTTTGCCAAATACCATCATCGGCACTAATACTAGCGGCACACACGCAACAACGACAAGGGTAAGCTTTAAGTTAGTCACTAATAGCATTACCAAGCCACCCACTAACATTAATGCACTGCGCAGCGCCATAGAAAAGGAAGAGCCAATAATCGATTGCAGCAAGGTGGTGTCGGTTGTTAAACGCGACATAAGCTCGCCACTGCGGTTTTCTTCAAAGTAACTTGGGTGCAAGGTAACAATGCGATTAAACACCGCTTTGCGAATATCGTTACTAACTCGTTCGCCAATCCACGACATTAAATAAAAGCGGCTAAAGGTGCCCACGGCCAATAAACTAATTAAACCAATAAGCACTAATACAGCTTGTTGTAGCTGCGCTTGGGAGCCAGCAATAAAGCCATGATCTATGACAAACTTAACCCCTTGGCCCAATGATAAGTTAACACCAGCGGTGACTAAAAGGGCGCCAAGTGCGGCCACTACCATCCATTTATACGGTTTAATAAACGCAAAAATAGGTAATAAACTACTAAAAGCGGCTTTTTCGGGCTTAGGGCTTGTTTTTGACATAGTGGATTCTTTTTAAAGGTTAAGGTATAGATATGGCACTAAGATAATAAAAATCAATACTTTTAAACATTAGCATCAATAAGGAAACGTTATGACTACTGCAACCGTAAGTGGAGAATTTAATGTAAATCTGGCCCCAATAGAAGGCTACGCAAGCGGCCAAAACGGCGTTAATTTAGGGCGTATGTCGATAGATAAAACATTTAAAGGTAGCTTAAATGCCACCAGCCAAGGCGAAATGCTAAGCGCCATGACTCCTACACAAGGCAGTGCCGGTTATGTTGCTATAGAGCAAGTAATAGGCGAGCTTGAAGGTAAAAAAGGCAGCTTTGTATTACAGCATTTTGGTACTATGGATAAAGGCCAAGACAGCCTAATTTTAAATGTAATTCCCGACTCAGGCACTCATGAGCTAGAAGGGTTAACGGGCAGTATGAAAATACGTATTGAGCAAGGGATTCACTACTACGATTTTGAATACACCTTATAATACCAATCCGCAATATTACTTAATCATTTTGCGGGCCTAAACGTGTCGCTACCTGCGTTAAAAAATTCTAATTTAGAACAACTAAATAGCGAATTTTTTGCCTAGCTATCAACACGTTTTTCCGTCCTCAAAAAAGATCACTTAAATAAGCGAATTGGTATAAGATACACAAGGATTAAAATGCAAAAAGTAATCGAATTTAGAAAGACCCGTTTTTTGGGTGGCGTAGATATAGCCGCATTGAATGACCGCATACAGGAATTAAATCAAGATGGCTGGAAAGTAATAAACGCAGTGCCAATAACCGGTTTTTATGGGCAAGTGCACGGTTATACATTACTTATTGAAATTGACGAGCTTTAAATGACATTTACAGTATGGTTAAGCCTAGCGGCTATTTGTATGATGGGGGCAATGTCGCCAGGGCCAAGTTTAGCGGTGGTTTTAAAGCACTCACTTAACGGCAGTATGAAAAACGGAATGCTTGCTGCGCTCAGCCATGGTACTGGTGTGGGGTTATACGCAGGTGCATCGTTATTAGGGCTAGGCGCTTTAATGATGCAGTTTCCGACTGTTTATCAAATACTGGTGTATTTAGGCGCAGCTTATTTGGCGTATTTAGGTATAAAAATATTGCTAGCAAAACCGAGCAATAACGAACTTGAAGTACAAAAAAGTGAAGTAAGTGCTGGCCAAGCTTTACAAGATGGCTTTGCTATTGCCTTTTTGAACCCCAAGCTCGCTATTTTCTTTTTAGCTTTGTTCTCGCAGTTTATTGACCCTCAGCTACTTACTTTAAGCGTGGGTATAATTATGTGTTTAACCGTGTTTGTAATTGATACCGGCTGGTATTTGCTGGTGGCGTTGCTGACAGAGGTTTCAAAAAATCGCTTTGGCTTTACCAAGCAAAGTCCGTGGCTTGATAAAATACTGGGAGTCGTATTTATTGCCCTTGCGATAAAAGTGGTGCTAAGCCTTTAAATCGCGTTCCCGATGCAGGGGCGCGTGCCTATATGCCCCTGCAGCCTAACCCTCATGCCCTGCATACGTATTCATCACATTAATTTTACCTTTTAGTTACAATTTGTTGGTTGTGTTTTAAACAACACAGCAACACCTGACAACAATAACTCAAAGGTTCACACACATGGACAAGTTTAAACTAAGTGCACTTATGCTGGCTTTATTTGCCGCTAATAGTGCATTGGCTGCAAACGAAGACTCAACAAATCAATCACCCAGCACACAAGCTGAAGATTTAGAAATTATTGAAGTGCGCGGCTTTAGTCGCAGTTTAATCCAATCTTTAAACCAAAAGCGATTTAGCGATACGGTGTCAGAACAAATTTCTGCTGATGATTTAGGGGCACTGCCTGATATTTCAATGGCCGATGCACTTACCCGATTACCGGGTATTTCAGCTGTGCGTACTGGTGGGCAGGCTGCACAAATTAATATACGCGGGCTGTCGGGCGGCTTTGTATTTTCAACACTTAACGGTCGTGAGCAGGTATCTACAAGTGGTAGCCGCAGTATTGAGTTTGACCAATACCCATCAGAATTAATTAGCTCTGCGGCGGTATATAAATCGCCAAAGGCATCGCTTATAGAAGGTGGTGTGGCAGGTACGGTAGAGCTTGAAACAGCCAGCCCACTCAATAATGATCAAACGCATAAATTTGTAGCTAATGTGCGCGGTATGTATAACGACCGTGCATCTGAGGTATCGGATGCCACTGAGTTTGGTGACCGAATTAGCTTTTCGTATCAAGGTAAATATTTAGACGATACATTAGGTGTAGCACTGGGGTTTGCGCGTTTATTTCAGCCAAGTGTAGCAACACAGTTTATTGGCCTTGCATACAACGATAGAAAAGATGTTGATGGCGTACCAAACGACACAAATGGCCCCATAGATAGCCCAGAAAGTGAATACATTAGCGAGGGCTTTGAGCTACAGCATTTAGGCGGTGAAGAAACCCGTAATGGCTATTTGGCTGCCATAGAGTGGGCACCGGTAGATAATTTTAAATTAAAAGGTGATGCGTTTTTATCGCGCTTTGATAAAGAGTCATTTGCCCGCGGTTTTAGGGTTAAATTAGGCGGCCCATCTGCAGCATACGCAAATGCGCAACTTGATGGTAATGCTGTAATTGGTGCTGCTGTTAATCGTACTTCGAAAAGTTATACCCGTGTTGAAATAGTGAATGACGACAACCAAGATTTTGACGAAGTAGACAGCTTTGGCGTTAATGCCGATTGGC
Source organism: Pseudoalteromonas sp. 2CM37A (assembly GCF_023161885.1). Classification (NCBI taxonomy): domain Bacteria; kingdom Pseudomonadati; phylum Pseudomonadota; class Gammaproteobacteria; order Alteromonadales; family Pseudoalteromonadaceae; genus Pseudoalteromonas; species Pseudoalteromonas sp. 2CM37A. The sequence continues at coordinate 29,741 of NZ_JALNTJ010000010.1, read as the reverse complement.
AAGTAACCGATAGACTAAATGTTAATGCTGATGTAGCGCTTTCTCGCGCAACAAGTAATTTTAGAAACGGTTTGTTGTGGAGCTTAGTAGCTGAAGATGCCAATGCAGAAACGCCAGTATTTGATAACAACGTTGCAATTAACTATCAATTAAATGGCTTAAATTTACCTGACGTTGGGTTTAATCAGGCGGCCGCCTTTAGCGATATAGACCGAGTAATGGTCAGTAAATATGGTATTTACCCTGATCAAACCGAAGATGAAGTAACGGCATTTAGACTCGATTTTAAATACGAGTTAGAAAGCGATATTTTTAGCTCAGTAGAATTTGGTGCACGCTATTCAGATAGAGAATACAGCCGAAAGCGCTCGGTGTTTGAGTACGGTAACGACGGGGCATTTTCAACAACGCAGCCCCCTTTGCGTTTAACCGACGATATGGCATCAGTGGTTGATTGGCAGGGCGACTTTAGTTATTTCCCATCGTATTTAGCCATTGATTTAGATAAAGCACTTAATGCATGGTTTCCAGATGGCACGCCAGAACCCGTTCAAACATGGGGCAATGCCGATGGTGTAGACGATGCGCAAGGTTACACAACGAACTATTCGTGGTCAGTGTTACAAAGCGGCTCGGTGTTTGAAGATGTGCTAGCCGCGTATGTGATGGTAAACATTAACACGCAAATCGCCGGCCTTGACCTATCAGGTAATGTGGGGGTGCGCCGTATTGAAACCGACCAATCAGCAACCGTACTTGAAAACGTAGCAGGCGATGCGCGCTTAGGTGCGCAAAATATTGTTGATGAGAACGGCATTGTAAATAATTTATACGCACCTAATGTATTAGGCACTAAATACACCGACTACTTACCATCATTAAATTTAAACCTGCAACTTAACGATAATTCACTTGTACGCTTTGCTGCGGCTAAAGTAATGTCGCGTGCGCCAATTAACCGCTTAGCGGGCGATGCCAGTGCAAATGTGAGTGATGATGGGATTATTAACGGTTCAAGTAATAACAACCCATTTTTAAAACCCTTTTATGCTGACCAGTACGACTTATCTTACGAATATTATTTTGAAGAAGGTAACGGCACTGTTGCTGCGGCGTTATTTTATAAAAATATAGACTCGTTTGTTGAAATCTTATCAATCGAAAACTTCGACTTTAAAGGCAATGGCTTTAATGTACCTGACTTTATAGAAGATCCAGTTAGTGGCGAGCAAGTTGCCACAACTAACGGTATTTACACCACGGCAGTTAATAACGGTGAAGGTGGCTACATTAGAGGGCTAGAGCTTGCCTATACGCAAGTGTTTAGCTTTTTACCTTCGCCATTTAATGGCTTAGGCGCTAACGCTAGTTACTCATACACCGAAAGTGAAATTGAATCGATTACCAGTTTAGGGGGCGATACATTAGCGCAATCTTTACCTGGGCTGTCTAATAACGTGCTTAATGCCACGGTGTTTTACTCAATGGATGATTTTGAAACCCGCCTTAATGTGCGTTACCGCGATGAATTTGTATCGGAGCAGGTTGCCATTAATGAGCAAGTGGTTAATTTTGATGCCGAAACCGTAGTCGACTTTCAAACCTCTTATCGCTTTAGCGACTCGCTAACAATGCTTTTGCAAGTTAATAATTTAACCGATGAACCAACCCAAAGTTACTTTGGCTCAGAGCAGCGAACAGGGACTACTCAGTACTTTGGTCGTCAGTTTTATCTTGGTTTTACATACAGTCATTAATTAGCAAACGGAGCGTTTAAAAATGAAAATTATAACAATGTCTAAATATTTGCTAATAGCCTTAGGGTTAATGATATTAGCAGGATGTGGTGGGACAGATGAAGTTGAATCTGGTGAACCATTACTTACCTGTAATGTGCCACAAGTCCCTAATGAAGCGGGAACACAATGTGTCGATCCTGAACCTATATCGTGCCCCGCACCTACAATACCTGATGAAAATAACGAAAGCTGTGTGGTTGGCGCCGACCCAACCCTGCCAGACCCTGTGGTATTTGCAGGGGAAGGAGAGGCGGTTTTATTTTATAACCGCCTAGCCGATGATAACTACGAAGGCTACCGATTACATTCGTGGAATAACGAAGTATGCGATGCTTATGCACCGCCATTTGATACCAGCGATTGGGCTAACGGCCATGAATACGATGGTATTGACCCTAACTACGGTGCGTACTGGGTAATTAACCTTAAAGAGGGTTATAACGAATGTGCCAATTTTATTATTCATATTGGTACAGAAGGCACGGGTAAAGCGTTTGGTGATGTGGATTTAACTATGCCGCTGATGCAAGACGATGAAACCTTTCAACGTATGAACTTTACCATTCATGGTGAGCCTTCGGTGTTTGAATACCCTATTTTAAGTTTGGGCGAACGCGCAGTTGCTATAACAGGTGCTTCAGCGCATTGGATTGATTTAAATACTATTTTGTATAAACCAAGTAACGAGCTTACAAGCCTAATTAAGTTGCATTCATCAGCTACGGCTCAGCTTGAAGTGGATATTGATACTGGTTTAAACGGCGATACTGTTACGCTGCAATCAAGCAGTTTAACTGATGAGCAAGCGGCAAAAGTACCGCATTTAACCACTTGGAACGCATACGAAGGAAGTTGGGATACAAACACGGCTAAAGCGCTTATAAAATCGCAGCTTGTTATTGCCGGTTACGATAGTGAAGGTAAGCTGCTAGAAGCAAGCTATGTGCAAACCGCTAAAGCACTCGATGCCCTTTACACACAAGGCGAAGACGATGCTAACGAAGCTGTACTTGGCGTAACTTATGGCAATAACGCGATTGATGTAACTGTGTGGGCACCCACTGCTAATAACATGGTGCTAAACGTGTTTGATGATGCAAAAACACAAGTGCACTCTATACCAATGACATTAAATACACAGACAGGTATTTGGCAAGCAAGTTTAGATATGCAATACGACCGCCACTACTACCGCTTTAATTTTGATGTTTACCACCCACTGACTCAGCAAATAGAGTCGCTTTGGAGTACAGACCCTTACTCACTCAATGTATCTACCAATGGTTTATACAGCCAGCTGATTAATTTAGCCGATGATGACACTAAGCCAGAAGGCTGGGATGAGCGTATCGTGCCTACTATTACTAACCCAGAAGATGCGGTTATTTATGAAGGCCACGTACGTGATTTTAGTGTGCGTGATCAGTCAGTAAGCGAAGCAAACCGCGGTAAATACCTTGCATTCACTGAACTTGAAAGCGTGCCAATGCAGCACCTTAAGCAATTAGCAGATAAAGGCTTAACACACTTTCATTTACTGCCAGTGACTGATATTGGCACCATTGAAGAGGATGCCTCACAGCGTGTGGAAATTACAGACACCTTAGGTAAATTATGTGAGCGTATTAACGATGAAGCTGATGCATGTAAAATCGAAGATAAAAACAGCACCATTGTCGATATTATGCAAAGTTACCTACCTGGCTCAGACGATGCACAAGCATTAGCCAGTGCGATGCGTGATTTAGATGGCTTTAACTGGGGTTACGACCCGCATTACTTTATAGCTCCTGAAGGATCGTATGCCTCAAGCCCAGAGGGCATTGCCCGCGTTAAAGAAACCCGCGCTATGGTGCAATCACTGCAAGAAGTAGGACTTCGTGTTGTACTGGATGTGGTTTATAACCACACAACATCATCGGGTATTTGGAATAAGTCGGTATTTGATAAGCTAGTACCGGGTTACTACCATCGCTATAACGAAGTAAGTGGTGAAATAGAGCGCTCAACGTGTTGTGAAAATACAGCTACAGAGCATGTAATGATGGATAAGTTTGTTACTGATTCATTGGTTGTTTTAGCGCGTGAATTTGGCTACGACAGTTTTAGATTTGATGTAATGGGGCATATGCCTAAATCATCAATATTAGCTGCGCGTGAAGCCGTGCAAGCAGTTGACCCAGATAACTATTTTTACGGTGAAGGCTGGGATTTTGGTGAAGTAGCTAACAATCGTTTATTCACACAAGCTAAACAGGCTGATATAGCGGGCTCAGAGGTGGGTACATTTAACGACCGTATTCGTGAAGCCGTGCGTGGTGGTGCAATGTTTAGCAATAACCCGACAGATGGCAACCTAGCTGAACAAGACACGTTACGGTTATCGCTGGCGGGCAACTTACAAAATTACATTTTAAAAGACTTTAAAGGTAATTCATCTAAAGGTAATAGCTTTACTTGGAACACTCAGCCAACGGCGTATGCACTAGACCCAGCGGATAGCATTCATTACGTATCAAAACACGATAACGAAACACTGTGGGATCAGTTGCAATACAAACATGCATCAAGCATGAGTATTGAGCAACGTGTGCGCGCGCACAACATGGCATTATCTATTCCACTTATGAGCCAAGGCATTCCTTTTATGCAATTAGGCGCTGATTTACTGCGTTCTAAGTCAATGGATCGTGATAGCTATAATGCCGGTGATTGGTTTAATGCTGTTGATTTAACCAAAGAGAATAATAACTGGAACATTGGTTTACCAAACGCAGAGAAGAACCAAGAAAAATGGTCTGAAATTATGCCTATCTCTGCTAATCCAGATGCACAGGCAATGCCGCAAGACATAGCTTATGCAGGCGATGTATTTAACGAGTTTTTACAAATACGTAGCAGCAGCCCACTATTTAGATTAACCACAGAGCAAGATGTCATTGAGCGAGTGGGTTTTCATAACGTAGGTAAAGCGCAGCAACATGGCTTAATTGTAATGAGCATTGATGATGGCGAAGAACTCACAGACTTAGACCCAGCATTTGACGCACTTGTTGTGGTGATTAACGCAACCGAGCAAACCCTTAGCCATACTATTGCCACTGCAGCGGGTTTTGAATTACACGACGTATTAAAAAACAGTGTTGATGCAAGCATGGCCAGCGCCAATTTTGCCCAAGGCGATAACGAAGGCACATTTACTGTACCGCCTTACACATTAGCTGTTTTTACTAAAAACCAAGGTGAGAGCCAAGGTGTTGGTTTAAGTGCAAATGCGACCGTAGGCGCGCCTGATGTAGTACCTTATGGCAGCACCGCTGTGTTTGTGCGCGGAACTTTAAACGACTGGGGCACACGTGATGTATTTGAATATATTGGCGAGGGTGAATACCGTATAGCAATTGCGCTAAGCGCTGGCGACTACGAATTTAAAATTGCCTCAGAAGATTGGTCTACAGTTGATTTTGGTGCGCTTACTGACGCTGATAAAGATGTAGTTGAAAATCAAAGTGAGCCATTAACGCGCTCAGGTGCAAACATGACCTTCAGCGCTGCCATTGATGCAACCTATGTATTTTCGCTTGATGCTTCAAACCCAGAAAATCCAACGCTTACTTTATATAACGAAGAGCCATTTGTAGGCACGGCTATTTATGTGCGCGGTACGCTTAATGACTGGGGAGTAACCGATGAGCTAAGTTATAAAGGTAAAGGCATTTACACCTTTACTAAAACACTGAGCGCTGCAAGCTATGAATTTAAAGTAGCGTCAGAAGATTGGAGCACGGTTGATTATGGCTCGGCTGAGGGAGATGCCAGTGTAATGGTTGGCACCGCTGAGCAGTTGTCGGTTGCGGGCGCGAATATGACTATAGACATTGCCGAGCAAGGTGAATACCAGTTTATATTTGACGCCAGTGATTTAAATAACGTAACGCTAAAAGTGCTCAACGGCGAAATGTTTGCACAAACACCGGTGTTTATTCGCGGCAGCTTAAATGACTGGAGTACCGATAACCCGCTTATGTACGAGGGTGATGCAATTTACTCTGCTTCTATTGAATTAGAGGTAGGCGACTACGAATTTAAAGTAGCGTCTGAAGATTGGAGCACAGTGGATTACGGTGGAGCAGGCGATACGCCGGTAGTGGTAATTGATGAACTAACACCACTTGAAGCGGTAGGCGCCAACATAGCACTGAATATTACCGAACAAGGTACCTACACGTTTAATGTAATAGGCCCAGATAGAGAAAATGTAAGCATACTTATTAATAAGCAGTAGCAGTTATATTTTCCCAAACCTAAGCCGAGCATAGCCCTGTATGCTCGGCTTTTTTAATGCTTAATTAATGCCTAACAAAGGGGGGATTAAAAACGATAGTTAACCGACATCATCACAGTCGTGGTGTTATCGGTATCAATAATGGGTGAGTCTTCAATATCAGAATCGAGCTGCTTATAGTTAACCATGGCATTTACGTTCCAGTTTTTATTAATGTAATACATTAAAAATAAACCCGCATTGTAGTTAACCGTAGAACTAAGTTCGTAAGGCGCATAGGTGGTAGATTCGCCCTGTGCTACACCATAATAATAGTTAGATACATCACTGCTATTTAGCTCAACACCCACAGAAGGAATGAGCATTAGTTGTTTAGATAATTTAATAGGGTAACTGTAATTGCTTTTAAATTTAGCGCCATCGCCGTGGCCTATTACATCATGGGTAGCACTGGCGCTTATTTTACCAAAGCTTGCAGTGTAGCTAACCTGCGTGCCTGCGTAGAGTGATAGCTTTCTATCGTCTAAGGCTTTTATGGCTGCAAGGTCTGAATCTGAGGTATTAAAGTTATCGCCTGGCTCTAAAACTAATGACCAGTTAAAACCTTGCTGCTCCACTAATTTATAATCAAGCGACAAACCTTTAAAACTAAGCCTTTCGCCTTCGTAAGTAATGATAGGTAAAAATAGCGTTTCACTGTCGGTACCTGCATAAGGTGAGCTGGTAGAAATGACACCGCCCCCTAATGAAAACTGCGACTCAGCTTGAGCAGTAATACTGCCAAGTGCAAGTGTGCCAACTAATAACCGTAGTGAGTTTTGTATATAAGTGTTCATAGGAGCCTTGGTGTTAAGTAAAAAGTGAAAATTGTTTGCGATAAGTAAAGTGTGCCGCAACGCTATTAGGCTTTAGTGTAGCTATATTTTTGATTGGCGTTTGTAAGAGAGTGTATGAAAGTTTATCTGAATGTAAGTGGCTAAATTGCATTGAAGACGTTGATCACATAAGTGAATAAAGGCATACGTTTGATTAGATTAATAAAATGGGAATGAGGATAAACCAATGAATAACCCTATCTTAAAAAGTGCCAGCTTTGATCCCAAAGTGAAGCAATACTGGATGACCATGGCATGCTTTTTTAGTGCCGTTGCATTAGTAACCATTCCACTTATACCTGTGGTGTTATTTGTTGTATGGCTGGTGGCAGGTAAAATTTTGGCCGCTATGTCGGCGCAATTACTCACGCAAAAGCTGGTGGTTAAACGCGGCATTTTATTTAAAGAAGAAAAATCTATACCGCTTGAAAAAATAACCGATGTGGGGCTGAACCAAGGGCCGCTTATGCGCTTTTTTGGGTTATACCGGTTAAGCTTTGAAACTGCAGGGCAGTCGGGTCATGGCGCATTAGTGTCATTACTTGGTGTTGAAAATGCCAGTGAGTTTAGAGAAGCCATACTTGAGCAAAAAGATAACTTAGCTGCGCAAGCCCCTAAAACACAGGAGCTTGCTGAAGATCACCTCAACCAAGCATTACTTGCTCGCTTAGTTGAGGTAGTAGAGCGCATAGATACGCGTTTGGCAGCTTTAGAGGCGAAGCGTTAAGCGTTTTGTAATTGAGCCTGACCTGCCAGCATACTTAGCTCTTTGGTACGGCTTTCAACAACCTGATATTCGCGCGCTTTAATTGTACTTATATAATTCCACTTAGCACTGGCTTTTGCAGGTGTAAATGTAATGGTTAAATAGCCGCGCTCCACTAAATTATTATAAGCAAGGTCATCAACTAATAAGGCAATTACTTGCTCTATTTGCGCTACGGTTTGCGCATCTTGTGTGTTTAGCGCTAAATATTCTTCAAGCCCTGGTGATGAAACCGATGCCGTTGCAAATTCCACCCCAGCATTTTGTGAGGCTGCAATAGGGTTACTGGCATCAGTTTTAAGCTGGCCCGCCCAGCCGTTATGAGTATCTCCGGCTAAAACTACTAAGTTTTTTTGTGCTGCAATAGCGGTGCCTAATAATACTTCTCGCTCGTAGGCGTAGCCATCCCACGCATCAAGGTTATACGGTATGGTGGTTTGAACACGGGCAAGCTCTGCCTCGGTTACACTTGGGTCGCCCGCTAATACACGGCCTTTAATTTGCGCCAGCTCTGCAAATAATACATTGGCCTGTGCGAGCAATTCACTTGGATCGCCTCCGTTTGCCTGAGCACTTTGTAAGCTAGCAAGTAGTAACATGACCTCTACTGGTAAGTGCATTTTTGTCATTAGCACTTGTTGCCCTAACACTTGCCACTGTGTGCTTGAGGTAGTGATTGCATCGCTAAGCCATGTAAGTTGTTCGCTGCCTAATAATGCACGGTCTGTTGCGCCTATTGCTGCAGCAAATGCGCTTTGCCCTGCAGGGGAGGTAAGGTCAAAATCACTATAGTTAAGCTGCTCATCACGGGCTAATACACGGGTATCTAGCATGTATAAAGAGACTAAATTACCAAACTCAAAGCGTCGGTAAATACGTTCTTTGTCGGCTACATTACGAATTGGCATCCACTCAAAGTAGGCTTGTAGTGCATTGAGTTTACGTTGGCTAAATTCGCCTTCACCTTCGTTATGATTTTCTGCGCCTTCGCGCCATGTGTCGTTGGTGATTTCGTGGTCGTCCCACACTGTTATAAATGCACAGTGGCTATGGGCTGCTTGTAAGTCGGCATCGAGGCGATAATTTGCATAGCGTTTTCTATAATCGGTCAGTGCGATAATTTCGCTGCTATTATCTAATGGTAGCAGTCGGTCTAACTGTGCGGCGTCTTCGCTTGCATAACCCGTATTGCTGTATTCGTATATGTAATCACCTAAGTGCAGTACCGCATCTAAATCGCTTTGCTTAGCAATTTCGCCATACACATGGAAATACCCGGCAGGATAATTTGCGCACGATACAACGGCTAATTTCACCTGATCAACCGCACCGACAGGAAGCGTTTTACCTTGTCCGATAGGGGAGGTTTTTCCGTGTGCATTAAAGCGATAGTAATAAACTGTGTTGGCATCAAGCCCTTGTAAATCAACTTTAAGAGTAAAGTCGGTGGTATCACTGATATGTGTTTCACCATCGTGAACAATATTTGTAAAGCTTTGGTCGGTGGCGGCTTGCCATTGTACTTTTAACGATTTAGTTGTTACATCGAGTGGGGTTACACGGGTCCAAATAATTAAGCTATCGCTTAGCGGGTCGCCGCTGGCAACGCCGTGGTCAAAGCTAACGGGAGTGTCGTCATCATCGTCAAAACGACAGCCTGTTAAACCAAGTGATAATACGGCAGCGCCAAATCCTGCTGCCGATGCTTTTAAAAAACTTCTCCGTGTAAATGCCATTGCTTTGTACCTGTAAAGTGTAAAAAGCAAAGTGTAGGCAATTTAGGTTACTTTTTTGTGAAGCAATTAAAAAACTTCACTTACTTGCGTTGCATTACACGTAATAACGGTAACGTTTTCGTAGCCTACGCGGGTTAGCGCTTCTGCACCTAAAGTGGCGCGGGCACCGCTGGCACAATGTAAGTAAATAGGGCGTGCAGCGTCTTTTTCTATTTCCATTAGCTTCATTTCGAGTAATCCGCGTGGAATATTTATTGCCCCTACCGCAGCTACATTGGCATGCTCAGCGGGTTCGCGTACATCAATAAGTAAACCTTTATTTTGTTCTAGCTCTTGCTTTGCTTGCGCTGCATCAATACGGCGTTGGTTAGGTGTGATAATTTTTAGTAAATCAGGAATTGAAGTAAGCATTAGTCTGTAAATCCTCTTTTGCGCAAAAAAGTCATTAATGGGCACCATTTAGTGTAGGCGGATTGCACTAAGTTAATACCAATAAATAACGTTAAAAATTGAAAGTTACTATCAACAAAGTAGCTTAAAAGCACAGAAATTGTAACGGCACTTCCGCCAATTAAGAGTATGGCGTCACTTATTTTCATGAATTGACCTTAATATTAGCTTTTTCTAATGTTAATTATATTAGAACTTACTAATGTAAAAGTCTATAATTAAAACACGCAAAATAATTAAGTATCACTATGAATATTGAACAACTTGCAGAAAACGCTCAGCAGGCAGAGCAATTTTTAAAATTAATGGCAAATAAAAACCGTTTAATGATTTTATGTAGTTTATTGCAAGGTGAACAAAGTGTGGGTGAGTTAAATCAAAATGTTCCGTTGGCGCAGTCTGCTTTGTCTCAGCATTTGGCGAGTTTACGTAAAGCCCAGCTAGTGGCAACTCGCCGTGAGGGACACACAATTTATTATTCGTTAATCGACCCAAAGGTTGAGTCGATTATTACGTTACTTTACGAATGGTTTTGTAAGCAAAGTACGGCTGAGTAATTTGCTTTAAATAAAAGTGGCAATCTCATCAAGCGACTTTTTATCAAGTGCATGGACAGGTACAGTTGCATCGTCACTTGGGTAGCCCGCAATAAGTAACATGTAAGGACGTTCGTTGTCTTTGTCGCGCTTACAAATGTCGGTTAAAAAACTCATTGGTTTAGGTGTATGGGTAAGCGTAGCTAAGCCACAGCGGTGCAGGGCTTGTATTAAAAACCCAGTAGCCAGCCCTACTGATTCGTGCACATAATAATTGGTGTTTTTATCATCCGTATTCACACCGCCTTTTTTTTGACTAAACACTGCAATAAGCCAAGGCGCATGCTCTAAATAGGGTTTATTGGCGTCGGTACCTAATGGTTTTAGCGCATCAAGCCACTCTTCTCCTGCTCTGCCTTCATAAAAAGAGCGCTCTAGTTTTTCGGCGGCCTCTCTTATTTGTTTTTTTACATCGCTACTGTTTATAGCTACAAAATGCCACGGTTGATGATTCGCTCCACTTGGCGCGGTACCTGCTGCTTTTATACAGGCTTCAATTATATTTTTAGGCACAGGTCGGTCGCTAAAGCTGCGAATACTATGGCGGCGCTGGCTGGTTTGTAAAAATTCGGTTGCGCGTTTTAGCATTTCATCGTGAGGGTATTCTATAAAGTCGTTTAGTGGTTGGCTTTGATGTTTTTGCATGGCTTTACGCTTCTTATAAAGTGTGTGTGTGGTTTTTATACCGACTGAATAAATGCGAGGCAAGTATTATTACCTATTGTGTTTATTTATTGTTACAAAATTAACCGCTGCGTAACTTATGTTCCTTTTTTTAATGTGATATAAAAAGCGCAATAAAAAAACTATTAAAATTCAAGGAAGTAAAAATGCTATCAATAACAGGGTTATCTAAAACCTACGATAATGGCGTACATGCACTACAAGGTGTTGATTTATCTATAGGAAAAGGAATGTTTGGGCTGCTAGGGCCAAATGGCGCGGGTAAATCATCACTAATGCGTACTATTTCTACGTTGCAATCTGCCGATTCGGGTTCAATTACTTTTGATGGTATTGATGTTTTTAAAGACCCACAGGCTTTGCGCCAACGTTTAGGTTATCTACCGCAAGATTTTGGTGTATACCCACGTGTTAGTGCTTACGACTTGCTAGACCATATGGCTGTTTTAAAGGGCATTCATAATAAAGGTGAGCGTAAAGAGTCGGTAGAAGGCTTGCTTGCACATACTAATTTATATCAACATCGCTCAAAAGCGGTAAGTGGCTTTTCGGGCGGTATGCGCCAGCGTTTTGGTATTGCACAAGCCTTACTAGGTGACCCTGATTTACTAATTGTTGATGAACCAACAGCAGGGTTAGATCCTGAAGAGCGAAATCGTTTTCATAACTTGCTAGTAAGCTTAGGCGAGCAAAAAGTCGTTATATTATCGACCCACATTGTTGAAGATGTAGCAGAGCTTTGCCCAAACATGGCCGTACTGGCAGGCGGAAAAATATTATTAGAGGGTAACCCCATTGCCCTTACCGATAAACTCCAAGGCCAAATTTGGCGCAAAGCCATGAGCCAAGAAGAAGCACTAGAGCTTGAGCCGCAACTGCCTGTTATTTCAAAACGCTTATTTGCAGGGCAAACCATATTACATGTATTAGCCAATGAAGCCCCTGAAGGTTTTGAGCTCAGCAGTGCAAACCTAGAAGATGTATATTTTTCTACGTTGCTTAATCATCGTAACAGCCAAGTAGCATAAGGGGGCGCTATGTTTTTTAATATGCTCGCGTTTGAGCTGCGCTATTTTGTGCGCCAGCCTTCGTTTTATGTGACCTCATTAATCTTCTTTTTTATGGCGTTTTTTATAAGCTCCAGTAGTAAGTTTCCGCTAGGTGGGGCTAATGTTCATATGAACTCGCCTTATACCATTATGGTTTTAACGGTTACCTTTTGTACGCTTGCTATGTTTTTAGTGGTTAACTTTGTTGCAAGCTCAGCGATTCGCAACAGCGAGACCAAAATGGATGAGCTGGTGTTTAGTAAGCCCGTTAACCCGCTTGCTTATCAATCAGGGCGTTTTTTTGGTGCTTACTTGGTTGTGCTCGTTGTTTTTTTAACTGTGCCACTAGGCGTATTTTTGGGATCTCAGTTTGGCTTGTTGGTTGGCTGGCTCGATAGTGAACTAGTAGGCCCTAATAAGTTTATATATTACGCTGCGCCTTTTTTATATTTGGCGGTGCCAAGCTTATTGGTGCTCAGTGCTATTTTTAATAGTGTGGCGGTTTATTTTAAAACCATAATGGCGGTATATGTAACGGCCGTGGTGATCTATATAAGTTACCAATTGGCGAGTATCTATTTTGACGATTTAGCGTTTAGAAATATTGTTGTTTACGCAGACCCATTTGGCACTGGTTCATTAATTGACTTAACCCGTTACTGGACTGTAAGTGATAAAAATACTGAAGTGTTAACGCTTTTGGGCGATTTTTTAATTAACCGTATTTTATGGGTAGCAATAAGTTTAGCGATGTTTTTTGGCCTCGGAAAGTTAGGTAATCGCGTAGTCACTAAAAAGCAGAAAAAGCAATTTGCTGTTTCTACGTTTGTAAAAAACAAACAAGCAGCACTTATTAGCAGCGCTAAAAATTACAAGTCAAAAGGGGTCAATACGCAATCGCAATTAGTAATGCGCAGCTTATTTGAGCTTAAGCAGGTTATATTAAGTGCTCCTTTTATGATTTTAGCGGGTGTCAGTATTATTACGTTACTCGCACCACTTTTTGCGCCTATTGGCGCATATGGCACAACAGATTGGCCGCTCACACAAAACATGGTGGGCATTATTCAAAACGCCTCCGCTATATTTATGTTTATTATTATTGCTTATTACAGCGCAGAGCTGGTTTGGCGAGAACGCCACAGTGGTATGGGCGATATTGTTGACAGCTACCCGGTGCATAACAGTGTGTTTTGGGTATCTAAAATTATTGCGCTAATCACTGCGGTTTGTGGCCTTTATTTAGTAGGCATGATGTTTACCATTGCAGTGCAACTATTTAAGGGGCAATTTAACCTAGAGCTTGGCCAGTACTTATTTAGATTGGGCTACCTTACATTACTGCCTTTAATTATGATGGCTATTTTGGCGTTCTTTTTACAAATAATTAGCCCTAATAAATACATAGGTATGGGTTTGTTTATTCTGTATTACATTGCTCAAATGGTAATGGGTGCTTACGGGTTTGAGCATCATATGTATCATTTTTCGCAAAGCAGTAGCGTACCGTATTCAGACATAAACGGTTACGGGCATTTTTTACAAGGCGCGCATTGGTATACCCTATATTGGGGTGCATTGAGTGTGTTTTTAGCTATTGTAGGGTTTGCTTTATGGCACCGTGGTCCATCGCAAACATTGCGTACGCGTTTATCTTTAGTGCGTTACAACATGTCTTTAAAAGGCCAGATTGCAGCCGTTATAAGTTTATTGGTATTTGTGGGCGCGGGTTGTAACATTTATTACAACACCCGTGTAATCAATGAGTTTGTAACAAGTGATGATAACGAAGCGCTACAAGTAAGGTATGAGCAAGAGTTCTCACAATACAAAAATTTACCGCTGCCTATAATAACTGATGTTGATTTACACATTGATATTTATCCTAAAAAACGTGCTTTAAATGCCGTGGCTAAAATTAAGTTTACCAATACCGCAAACGAGCCAATAACCCGTGTGTTAATTAACGAGCCTAGCCAATCTAAAAGCTGGGATGTAAAAATGGCGGGCGGAAAAATAGTTGAGCGTTTAACCGATTTTGGCATGGTATGGTTTGAGTTTGAACAACCGCTAATGCCTAATGAAGTACGCGAAGGTGAGCTTTCAGTTTCTCGTGAACACGACGGTTTTGTTGATAGAGGATCTGATACTCAACTCGTGCATAACGGTACATTTGTAAATAATAGAGAATTATTACCAAATTTTGGTTATCAAAAGTATTTTCAAATTGCGGATAAGTATGAGCGCCGTAAGCACGATTTACCCGAGCTTGAACGTGCACATAAACTAGAAGACAGCCGCTATTATACGCAAAATGAGTTTGGGCCTGCTAATGGATTTATAAACTACAAGGCAACGGTAACCACCGATGAGTCCCAATTTGCTATTACACCTGGTTACTTAAAAAGTGAGAGTGTAAAAGACGGACGACGTACTTTTGTTTATGAAATGGATTCCCCTATTATAAACTTTTATTCTGTTCTTTCGGCGGAGCTTGAAAGCAAAAAGGTTGAACATAACGGTGTAAATATTGAGGTGTACTACCACAAAGATCATGCATGGAATGTTGACCGTATGATTGAGTCGGTACAAGACTCAATAGATTACTACAAGCAAGCCTTTGGGCCATATCAGCATAAGCAGTTACGTATTATTGAATTTCCTAAGTATCGCTCGTTTGCGCAAAGTTTTGCCAATACGGTACCTTACTCAGAAAGTATTGGCTTTATTACAGACTTAAGAGATGAGAGTAAAGTTGACCTACCTTACTATGTAACCGCACATGAAGTTGCACACCAATGGTGGGGGCATCAAGTATCTGGGGCTAATGTAGAAGGCAGTGCCGTTATTTCTGAATCGCTCTCCCAATACAGTGCGCTTATGGTGCTAAAAAAACGCTTTGGCGCCGAGAAGCTTCGTAAATTCTTAAAGTACGAGTTAGATAGATACTTAATGGGCCGCACAGGCGAAGCCTTTGAAGAAATGCCGCTGTATAAAACGCAGTCTCAACAATATCTTCATTACAATAAAGGCTCAGTTGCGATGATGGCGATTTATGACCGATTAGGGGAAGAGCGCTTAAATGCAGCACTTAAAGCGTTTTTGAATGAGTTTAAATACCAGTCAACGCCATACCCAACTACGCTTGATTTACTTAGCTATTTAAAACAAGACGCAACGCAAGCGGAGCAACGTTTTATTGATGATCAGTTTAAATATATAACGCTTTATGAGCTTGAAATGAAAGCAGTTTCGGTTACAGATGATGTTGATAGCGAAGGTTTTTATACAGTAACACTGAGCGTTGAAGCAACTAAGCAGCATGCCGATGGACAAGGTGAAGAAACCGAGCAACCACTTGATGAGCTAATTGATATTGCATTGTTTAGCGATGATCCTGAAAACCTTCTCGCTGAAGACTTTGTTATTTACTCGCAAAAGCATCAAATAGTCTCTGGTACTAATACTATTGAGCTAAAAGTAAAAGAAAAACCAGTGTACGCAGGGGTTGACCCGTACATTAAGCTTGTAGATAAAGACAGTAAAAACAACCTAGCTAAGTTTTAACGATTAACGATTAGTAATTAACTGAAAGGCCGCCTTTAATGCGGCCTTTTTTGTTTTAGCGAATTGCTAATATCAATGCGCAATAAAGCTTAGTAAAGCGAATTAGCATATTGGTAAGAAAGAGGTAATAGCAGCGAGGAGTTCGGCGATTAGCCGAAGTGGGTTATATAGTAAGGTGCTTTAGTCGCTAAACTTAAAAGGCGCTGTGAGTATTTAGGTGCCCTAAACGAGAAAAGGGCCAAAAGGCCCTTAGTGTTGCAGCAAGTAACACATTTTGTTTTAAAGCGTAAAGTCTAAAGCGTAGCCTACGTAAACTTTAACATCTGATTCATCCATGTCGGTGTCAGATACGCTAAAAGTAAAACCATCTTTTGATACAGAGATACCGTAATCAATAATATTATCATCACCTATAAAGTCGCCAGAGTAGTGACCTAAGTGCAGCGCAACCTCAGTACCATTGCTGCCAACAGCAAAGCTGTAATCGGCATTTAGGTATAATGAATCGCCAAAGTCGGTGCCATCGCCATCTGCCGCTGAAGTGGCAAGGATTGCAGCGCCAAAGGTGAAGCCTTCTGCGCTGATGCTACCGTAAATTTCAGAGAAATCAGCATCTGCCTCAGAAGCTGCATCTGGGTAAGCGTAATAAATGTAACCTACATCGTAGCTAAATGTGTCGTTAATATCGCCACCAAAACCCGCGTAAACATCAAGCTCATAAGTCATTTCATCGGCCCATGAAGCATTTGATGCCCAGGTACCTACATAAAAGCCTGACTCGTCAGCGTAATCAATACCGCCAGAAATAGCAGCATCACCCCCAGTTTGCTCTTGACCACGCCATAAGTAGTTAGACGTAGCCGCTGCGTTTGCTGTTACTTCTGCATGTACGGCTGTTGATGTTAAAGATGTAGCACCTAATAAAGCTATTGCGCTAATTGCGACGGTTTTTTTTAGTTTTAGCATGTCCATTTCCCGTTATATGATTTTTATCGCCTAGGTTTTTATTCTCTTATTGGCAACCCTTTGACTGGCGGTGTTTTATTGTTTAACTGGGAATGCAATTGCACTGTATGTGCCAGCTTAAAATAATTTCTATAAAACTGGTTTTTTACTTTTATAAAACAATATGTTGAGAAGTTTTAGAAGAGGGGATGATTGAGGTGGTTAATTAAAAAACGCACACTGCTGGTGCATAAATTAACCTAACTGCACCAGAAAAATACAGTTAGGTTAGGTAAATTTAGCCAAATATAGTGCGCATAAGACTAATTGTTTCGTTTACTCCGCGGCCTTTTTGTACTTCGCTAATAATAGAGTCGCGTTTGCTACGAATATGCTCGGGAATGTCATCGGCTGCAAGTGCACGGTCTACAAGTATTTCGGCTGACTCTTTACCTCTACGCTGTGGTTTTCCTGCACTTGTTGTGCTGCGTTTAGGTTTATTTAACAGCTTAATATAATTTGAGTTGTCGGCCGTGCTGGCATCTGCATAGTAAAAAAAGCACGGTAATAACGCTTTTATACTAACTAGTTGCTCTTCTAGTTCATTGCTGCCATTAGCCATTTTAAACCACGACATAGCATGAATGCTTTGTACTATATCTTGCCAGTAGCGCTCAAAGTCGCGATTGTTTAATTTTGTAATACCTAAAGCTGCGCATAATGCATCAAGACGGCTATTACTAATTGGCGTAAACACATCTGGGCGGCGCATTGCTAATAAACGTGTAGCAGGGGCAAGGGTTGGCTTTTCATCGCTACCGTTAAAGGCAAGTAAATAAGCAACAACAAACTGTTGGTAATCAGCTTCGCTCACATCACCTTCAAGCGGGATGTTAGCAAGTGCATCGTCAAACGCGCCAGGCAAGTCGGCTAGCATTTGATGAAAACCCTTTGCACTTTTGGTTGATGCGAACCATTCAACATCAAAGTTATAGGTGCTTGGGTCGAGCGTGGCAGTGTGTTTACCACTAAATGCCAGTAAATCCTCTGGGATCATATCTTTTAGTGCTTGCTCACGAATGCTTTGCAAATACGTGGTAAGGCGAAGCTGTTCGTCCAGTGCAATAAGTTCTTTATGTTGTTCTACAAACATACTAATAACAGGCCAAGGTGCTACACGTAGTGTTTTAAGCTGTAAAAAGCTAATTGCAGAGGTTAACTGGTCATGCAGCTTTTTTAAAACTGGCAGTTGTTGTGGCTCTAGTAAATCGTAATTTATACGGTCTTTACTTGCACTTAGCAGCTCATAACACCAGCCTAAGAAATCCTCTGGGTGGTTTTCTACTTTCACGGCCATTAGGTTTAGGCTTAGTTCTGAAGCTTGCTTCAAGATGTTTTGGTAAATTTGACTTTCTTGTTCGCCTAGCGCCATTTTTGACGGTGAAATTAGCAGTTTTTTCATGCCTTGTAGAGTCTCCGAGTAGATACATTTTTTAGCTGCTTTATTTTAGCGCAAATACGCCAATAGCAACAGGGCCGTGCATCATACCTAACAATTCAAGGGATGCAATGTTGTAGGGTTTAATACTTGGTTAGATTTAAACTTGATGAGCTTTACTTTTAGTCACCAATTTCGCAACGTTTACTTTTAAGCATAAATTCATTTCAAATTAAATAAATTACAATAAAGTGCTTTTTTGTCACAACGACAATGATTTTAAAGCTAACACTCGCTATGATAAGAACATTATTTGCACGTTTGAAAGGATGATCATGAAGACCTTACTCAAAATTGTTGGTGTAATACTCTTACTTTGTATTGCGTTAATTATTGCCGCTCCGTTTTTAATCCCAACCGATACTATTTTTAATAAAGTATCTGAGCAGGTTGAAAAAACAACAGGGCGCACACTTACTATTAAAGGTGATAAAACGCTTAGTGTATTTCCGGCATTAAAGTTAGAGCTTAACGATGTGCACTTTGCAAACATGCAGACAGGCTCGCGCGACGACATGGCAAGTATGGAGCAATTAGCTGTGCATATACCATGGTTATCGCTATTTGGCGGCGAATTCAAGCTTGATAAGTTTGTTATTAACGAGCCCAATATTTTATTAGAAACTGATAAAAACGGTAAAGCTAACTGGCAGTTGTTTGATGCTGTAGCAGAGCAGCCGCAAGAGCAAACCCAATCAGGTGAGGCTGTTAAACTACCAGAGAACTTTGATATAGAGTTAGGTGAAGTGGCTATTTACGGTGGTACGTTTACTTACCTAGATGGGCAAACAGGCGCTAAACAACAAATTAGTGACTTGGAATTGGCTATTTTACTTCCTTCACTACGTAAGACACTAGAGATCAAAGGCGGCATTACATATATGCAAGAGCGCTTTGAGCTTGATGTAAAACTTGATACGCCGGCAAAGGCAATTGAAGGGGCGACATTTGAGGTTGCTCAAAGCGTAGACTCTCGCTTGGTCGATCTTACTTTTAACGGCAGTATTGCTCGCCAAGGTAAAGATATAAAAGGCGAGTTAGCGCTAAGTGGCGACTCTGTTAAAGAGCTAGCAACTTGGCAAGGGGTAGACTTAAACGCTAAAGAAAATGCATTTAATGCGTTTAGTGTAAACGGTAAAATGCATCTTATAGATGATACGTTTAACTTAGAAGAGCTGATTGCTACCCTAGATGAATTAGAGATTAAAGGAAAAAGTGAAGTAAACTTAGGCAATAAACTAGCGGTTAATGCCAATATAGACCTAGGTATGCTTGATTTGAATCCCTACTTACCGGAGGTAGTCGCTAAGCAGCAAGCGCCGCAAAGCGAAGAACCTAAAGCCGCGCAGCCGATTGTTTGGGACGATACTAAAATTGATTTAAGCGCATTAAATGCACTTAATGCTAATGTAGTTATTCGCTCAAGCGGTTTAAAAGCTAACGATATTGAGCTAGGTGCTAATCAATTTACAGTCGATTTAAACAACAGCGTTGCTAAATTAAGCTTAGATAGCTTTAAAGCATATGAGGGCACTGGTAAAGGGGTTATCAACATAAATGCGCAGCAAACGCCGTATAAAATAAGCACAAATTTTGATTTAGCCGACATAGACGCACAACCGTTACTCACTGATGCAGCTGGCTTTGATAAGCTTATGGGTAAAGGGTCATTAAATTGGAATTTAACCACAACTGGGCAAAGTCAAAAAACCTTCATTAATGCATTAAATGGCAAGGTTAGCTTTGAATTTGCCGATGGTGCTGTTAAAGGCGCAAACGTGGCTGAGATGGTTCGCAAAGGCAAAGAGCTTATTACGGGTAATCTTGGTGCTGTGAGTGAAGGGCTTGATACAGGCTTTGAAGAATCAGAGCAAACAGATTTTTCTGCGCTCACCGGTAGCTTTAACTTTACTAATGGCGTGGGCCGTAATAACGACCTATCCCTGATGAGCCCACTTATTCGTATTACAGGTGAGGGCGATGTAGATTTGCCTAAAACCAATGTTGATTATCGCTTAGTGACCGGCATTGTTGATTCGATTGAAGGGCAAGGCACTACAGATGATAGTACAGGCTTTAAAATCCCACTGCGTATAGAAGGCCCATTTCATGACGTTGGCTTTAAGCTAGATGTAAGCAACGCGCTTAAAGATGAAGCAAAGCAAAAGCTCGATGACGCCAAAGAGAAAGCAAAAGAAAAAGCCAAGGACAAAGTTAAAGATAAACTAAAAGGTTTATTTGGCTAACTATTAAACCCCACAAATAAATAATTAAGGCGCTATTTGCGCCTTGATTGTTTTATAACCACTTGTAAAATAGCTACATAGCGGTTTTTACTCAGTTTTAATCTGTCCTTCCCTTAAATTAATTAAAAAATAACCTACCACTCACTAGCCAATGCTGGTACAATTGCCCGCCCTTAAGAGACAACTCTGTTGTTTTTTGAGTGGGATTTAATCGAAGTGCCTTGATTTTAAACAAATTTAAGGCAAGTTGTAATTACTACACCGGAGGTCATTAACATGATCCAAATGCAAACTCAGCTGGAAGTTGCTGATAACAGCGGCGCTCGCAAAGTGCAGTGTATAAAAGTCCTTGGTGGTTCACACCGTCGCTATGCGGCAGTTGGCGATATCATTAAAGTTTCTGTGAAAGAAGCTATTCCTCGCGGTAAAGTGAAGAAAGGTGATGTTAAAAACGCGGTAGTTGTGCGTACCAAAAAAGGCGTTCGTCGTCCGGACGGTTCTCTGATCCGTTTCGATAGCAATGCGGCTGTTATCTTAAATGATAACTTGCAGCCAATTGGTACTCGTATCTTCGGCCCTGTGACTCGTGAACTTCGTAATGATAAGTTCATGAAAATTGTTTCACTAGCCCCAGAAGTACTGTAAGGAGTCTATCATGGCAGCAAAAATCCGTCGTGATGACGAAGTAATCGTACTAGCAGGTAAAGACAAAGGTAAGCGCGGCAAAGTGCTTTCAGTTGTTACCGAGTCTGGTCGAGTATTTGTCGAAGGCATTAACTTAATCAAGAAACACCAAAAGCCGGTTCCACAATTGAACCAAGCTGGCGGCATTGTTGAGAAAGAAGCGTCTATCGACGTATCAAACGTTGCGATCTACAACTCGGAAACGAGTAAAGCAGATCGTGTAGGTTTCAAGATTGAAGATGGTAAGAAATTACGTATCTTTAAATCTACTGGTAAAACTATCTAATAGTTGGAGTAGAATGATGGCGAAACTGCATGAAGTATATAAAGACAAAGTAGTTGCTGAGCTTCAAGAGAAGTTTGGTTTCAGCTCTGTCATGCAAGTCCCTCAGATCGAAAAGATCACATTAAATATGGGCGTGGGCGAAGCCCTAGCTGACAAGAAGATTTTAGATAACGCTGTTGCGGATCTAGAAGCTATCGCTGGTCAGAAACCTTTAATCACTAAAGCACGCAAATCTGTTGCTGGCTTCAAAGTGCGTGAAGGCTACCCAATAGGCTGTAAAGTAACCTTACGCGGCGAGCGTATGTGGGACTTTTTTGAGCGTTTGGTATCAATCGCTATCCCACGTATCCGTGACTTCCGTGGTGTGAGTGCTAAGTCTTTTGATGGACGTGGTAACTACAGCATGGGCGTACGTGAACAAATCATCTTCCCAGAAATTGATTACGATAAAGTAGACCGTGTACGCGGTATGGATATCACAATCACAACTTCTGCGAAATCTGATGAGGAAGGCCGTGCGTTGTTAGAAGCGTTTAACTTCCCATTCAAGAAATAAGGGTAGGGTTATGGCAAAGAATTCTATGAAAGCGCGCGAAGCAAAGCGCACTAAACTAGTTGCTCAGTACGCTGAAAAGCGTGCAGCACTAAAAGCTATCATCAGCGATGTTAACGCATCTGAAGATGATCGTTGGGACGCGGTACTTAAGCTTCAAGCTTTACCACGTGATTCTAGCCCTGCACGTCAACGTAATCGTTGTAACATTACGGGCCGCCCACATGGTTTCCTTCGCAAATTCGGCATGAGCCGTATTAAAGTTCGCGAAGCAGCTATGCGCGGTGAAATTCCTGGCCTTAAAAAGGCTAGCTGGTAATAGTATCACGGGAGTAAGACTATGAGCTTGCAAGATCCTATCGCGGATTTGTTTACACGTATCCGTAACGGTCAATCAGCGAAGAAAGTATCTGTAACGATGCCAACTTCAAAGCTGAAAGTAGCAGTAGCTAAAGTATTAAAAGACGAAGGTTACATCGCAGATTTCGCTGTAAACAGCGAAGCGAAACCTGAGCTTTCTATCGAGTTGAAATACTTCGAAGGCAAAGCTGTAATTGAAAATATCCAGCGTGTTAGCCGCCCTGGTCTACGTATCTATAAGAAACGTGACGAATTACCGAAGGTAATGGGTGGTCTTGGTATCGCTATCGTATCAACTTCTAAAGGCCTAATGACAGACCGCGCAGCACGTAGTGCTGGTGTTGGTGGTGAAATCATTGGCTTTGTAGCTTAATCGGAGGGGAACTATGTCTCGCATAGCAAAGGCACCAATCAATGTTCCTGCCGGTGTAGAAGTTACATTAAAAGGCCAGGACATCACAGTTAAAGGCAAAAACGGTGAACTTACTCGTACTATCAACAACGCTGTTGAAGTACAAGTTAACGACAACGTTATTACAACTTTACCTCGTGAAGGCGTAGCTAATGCATGGGCTCAAGCAGGTACTGCTCGCGCTCTAATCAACAACATGGTTGTTGGTACGCATGAAGGTTACGAGAAGAAACTTCAGTTAGTAGGTGTTGGTTACCGTGCTGCAGCTAAGGGTAAAGTTTTAGACTTAACACTTGGTTTCTCGCACCCAGTTAATTTCGAAGTTCCTGAGGGAATTACGATTGAAACTCCAAGCCAAACAGAAGTTCTAGTTAAGGGCGTAGATAAGCAGTTAGTTGGTCAAACAGCTGCTAACATTCGTGCATACCGTAAACCTGAGCCTTATAAAGGTAAAGGTGTTCGTTATTCAGATGAGAATGTACGCCGTAAAGAGGCTAAGAAGAAGTAAGGTAAGACGATGGATAAAAAAACAGCTCGTCTACGTCGTGCTAAACGCACTCGTAGAAATTATATTGAACAAGGCACAACGCGTCTTGTTATCCACCGCACGCCACGTCACATTTACGCTCAAGTAGTTAATGCTGAGGGTACTGTACTGGCTGCTGCTTCTACTGTTGAGAAAGCTATTAGCGAAACAGTTAAAGGCACAGGCAACGTTTCAGCTGCACAAGCAGTTGGTAAAGCGGTTGCAGAACGTGCGGCTGACAAAGGCATCGAAAAGATTGCTTTTGATCGCAGTGGCTTTAAATATCACGGCCGTGTGAAGGCGCTAGCTGATGCTGCGCGTGAAGCCGGTTTGCAATTCTAGGAGTAGACAATGGCTAACGTAGAAGCAAAGCAACAACAGCCTGATTTAGCTGAAAAGCTAATCGCGGTAAACCGTGTGTCTAAAGTAGTTAAAGGTGGTCGTATCTTTAGCTTCACTGCACTAACTGTAGTTGGTGATGGCGCAGGTAAAGTAGGTTTTGGTTATGGTAAAGCTCGTGAAGTTCCAGCTGCTATTCAAAAAGCAATGGAAAAAGCACGTCGCAACATGATCAATGTAGACCTAAATGGCAACACATTACAGCATCCTGTTAAAGGACGTCATGCTGGCTCACAAGTGTTCATGAAACCAGCATCTGAAGGTACTGGTATCATCGCAGGTGGTGCTATGCGTGCAGTACTAGAAGTTACTGGTGTGCAGAACGTACTTTCTAAATGTTACGGTTCTACCAACCCGATCAACGTAGTACGTGCAACGATTCAAGCTCTAGAGAACATGAATTCTCCTGAGTCAATCGCTGCTAAACGTGGTCTGCGCGTAGACGAAATTCTGGGGTAACCATGGCAAATAAAACTGTAAAAGTAACACAAGTAAAGAGCTCTATCGGTCGTTTACCGAAGCATAAAGCTACATTACGCGGTCTTGGTTTACGTCGTATCAACCACACTGTTGAGTTAGAAGACACAGCATGTGTACGTGGTATGATCAACCGAGTTTCTTACATGGTTAAGGTAGAGGGTTAATTTCATGCATTTGAATACACTTTCACCTGCTGCAGGTTCTAAAACTGCTCCAAAACGTGTTGGTCGTGGTATCGGTTCTGGTCTTGGTAAGACTGGTGGCCGTGGTCACAAAGGTCAAAAATCACGTTCTGGCGGTAAAGTACGCGTTGGTTTTGAAGGCGGTCAAATGCCTATGCAACGTCGTCTACCTAAATTTGGTTTCACTTCACGCAAATCGTTAGTATCTGCAGAAGTAAACCTTTTTGAAATCGCTAAAGTTGAAGGCGATGTGGTAGACCTAAACGCGTTACAAGCAGCTGGTCTAGTTAAAAAGAACGTTCTGTTCGTTAAAGTTGTTAAATCTGGCGAAGTTTCACGCGCTGTTACCGTTAAAGGCCTTAAGGCTTCTAAAGGTGCTCGCGAAGCTATTGAAGCTGCCGGAGGCAAGGTAGAAGACTAAGGAAGTACTAATGGCTAAACCAGGTCAAGATACACAAAGTGCACAAAGTGGACTTTCGGAATTGAAGCGTCGATTACTATTCGTTTTAGGTGCTATCATTATTTACCGTCTAGGTTCATTTGTGCCAATCCCTGGGATTGACGCCGCTGTACTTGCCGATTTCTTCGAGCAACAAAAGGGCACCATTGTTGAGATGTTCAACATGTTTAGCGGTGGTGCGCTTGAGCGAGCTTCAGTGTTAGCACTGGGTATTATGCCGTATATCTCGGCTTCGATTATTACGCAACTATTAACGCATATGTATCCTCCGTTTATAGAGCTTAAGAAAGAAGGTGAGCAAGGGCGTAAAAAAATTAGCCAGTACACACGCTACGGCACGCTTGTGCTTGCTACTATCCAATCAATCGGTATTGCAACTAGCTTACCGGGCATGATGGAAGGGTTAGTTGTTAACCCGGGTCTCGGTTTCTATTTCACCGCAGTGGTGAGTTTAGTAACTGGTACTATGTTCCTAATGTGGTTGGGCGAACAAATAACAGAACGCGGTATCGGTAACGGTATCTCAGTTCTTATATTTGTTGGTATTGTAGCTAACCTGCCGTCTGCTATTGGTTCGACAGCCGAAATGGCGCGCCAAGGTGATTTGAATGTTTTTGTACTGTTGATGGTTGCGGTTATAGTATTCGCTGTTACTTATCTTGTAGTGTTTTTCGAACGTGGACAACGTCGTATCGTTGTTAACTACGCTAAACGCCAACAAGGTCGTCAAGTATTTGCTGCTCAAAGCACGCATTTACCACTAAAAGTAAACATGGCGGGTGTTATTCCACCAATCTTCGCTAGCAGTATAATTCTGTTCCCTGGTACAATTGCAAGCTGGTTCGGCCAGGGTGAAGGTCCGGTCGCTGATGTGCTACAAGCTATTGCAACAACGTTGACTCCAGGTCAGCCTTTGTATGCGATGGTGCTAGCAGCAGCTATCATCTTCTTCTGCTTTTTCTACACAGCGTTGGTTTTTAACCCGCGTGAGACAGCAGACAACCTGAAGAAATCTGGCGCATTTATCCCAGGTATTCGTCCAGGTGAGCAGACATCTAAATACATTGATAAAGTGATGACACGCCTGACATTGGCAGGTGCTTTGTATATAACCTTTATCTGTCTGGTGCCCGAATTCATGACTATGGCATGGCAAACGCCATTCTATTTCGGCGGTACATCAATTTTGATTATCGTTGTAGTAATCATGGACTTTATGGCACAAGTACAGACTCACCTGATGTCACATCAGTATGATTCTGTGCTGAAAAAAGCGAACCTTAAAGGCTACGGCCGATAAGGTCAGTTTACGGAGTTGAGCAATGAAAGTACGTGCTTCCGTTAAGAAAATATGCCGTAACTGTAAAGTTATTAAACGTGCTGGTGTAGTACGCGTAATTTGCAGTGAGCCTAAGCATAAGCAAAGGCAAGGCTAAGTAAACAGTCGTGCAGGCTGAGATTTCTCGGCCTGTGTTTTTAGTTGTGATTTGGTCTTCGTTTGAGTATCCTTACGGGCTTTTCAAACTTTTGATTACCAAATTCAAATATAGGAGATGTGTTAGTGGCCCGTATCGCTGGCATTAACGTCCCTGATCATAAACATGCAGTTATTGGTTTAACAGCTATTTATGGCATAGGTAAGACTCGCTCTAAGGCTATCTTAGAAGCGACTGGTATCGCCGAGACCACAAAAATCGGTGAACTTTCAGACGAAACTCTTGACGTACTGCGTGATGCAGTTGGCAAGTACACTGTAGAAGGTGACCTTCGTCGTGAAGTTACTCTAAATATCAAGCGCCTTATGGACCTTGGTTGTTTCCGTGGCCTACGTCACCGTCGCTCTTTACCACTACGTGGTCAAAGAACAAAGACTAACGCGCGTACCCGTAAGGGTCCTCGTAAGCCTATTAAGCGATAAGGGGATAGTATTATGGCTAAGACACCAATTCGTCGTAAAAAGGTTAAAAAGCAAGTTGCTGATGGTATGGCTCATGTTCATGCGTCTTTCAACAACACTATTGTAACAATTACCGACCGTCAAGGTAATGCACTATCATGGGCTACTGCCGGTGGTTCAGGTTTCCGTGGTTCACGTAAATCTACACCATTTGCTGCTCAGGTTGCTGCAGAGCGTGCAGGTACTGCTGCTCAAGAATACGGTTTAAAAAATCTAGAAGTTTTCATTAAAGGTCCAGGTCCAGGTCGTGAATCTGCTGTACGTGCTTTGAATGCTGCTGGTTACCGTATCACCAACATTACTGACGTGACGCCAATACCACACAATGGTTGTCGTCCACCGAAGAAACGTCGCGTTTAACAATAGGTTAGGAGAAATAACATGGCAAGATATTTGGGCCCTAAGCTCAAGCTGAGTCGTCGTGAAGGTACTGACCTGTTCCTTAAGAGCGGCGTAAGAGCTATCGACTCTAAGTGTAAACTTGAGACTGCACCTGGTCAGCACGGCGCTCGTAAAGGTCGCTTATCTGATTACGGTTTACAATTACGTGAAAAGCAAAAAGTACGTCGTATCTACGGTGTATTAGAAAAGCAATTCCGTAATTACTACAAAGAAGCTGCTCGCCTTAAAGGTAATACAGGTGAAAACTTGTTACAGCTTTTAGAGCAACGTTTAGACAATGTTGTATATCGCATGGGTTTTGCTAGCACACGCGCTGAAGCACGTCAGTTAGTAAGCCACAAAGCGATTTTAGTTAATGGTCGTGTTGTGAACATTCCTTCATACGTAATTGCTCCAGAAGATACTGTAGTAATCCGTGAGAAGTCTAAAACACAAGCACGTATCATCGCTGCTCTAGAGTTGGCTGAGCAACGTGAAAAGCCGACTTGGGTTGAAGTTGACGGTAAGAAATTGGAAGGTAGCTTTAAGCGCCTACCTGAGCGTTCAGATCTGTCTGCGGACATTAATGAACAACTAATCGTCGAACTTTACTCTAAGTAAAGTTAAGAGTTAAGAGAGGATAAAATGCAGGGTTCTGTTACAGAATTTCTAAAACCAAGGTTAGTCGATATCGACGCTATCAACCCAACGCGTTCTAAAGTAGTTTTAGAACCACTAGAGCGTGGCTTTGGCCATACTCTGGGTAATGCCTTACGCCGTATACTGTTATCATCTATGCCTGGATGTGCAGTAACTGAAGTTGAAATCGACGGTGTATTGCATGAGTACAGCGCGAAAGAAGGCGTACAAGAAGACATCATTGAAATACTACTAAACCTAAAAGGTCTAGCAGTAACGTTAGAAGGCAAAGATGAAGTTTTTCTGACCCTGACTAAATCTGGTGTAGGCCCTGTGACTGCGGCTGATATTCAGCACGATGGCGATGTAACAATTGCTAATCCAGATCACGTTATTTGTCATTTAACGACAGATAGCAGCGAGATCAGCATGCGTATTCGTGTTGAGCGTGGTCGTGGTTATGTGCCGGCATCTAGTCGTTTATCCTCTGATGACGATGAGCGTCCAATTGGTCGATTGCTGCTTGATGCATCATTCAGCCCAGTTGAACGTATTGCGTACTCGGTTGAATCAGCCCGTGTTGAGCAACGTACAGACTTAGACAAGTTAATCATTGATATGGAAACAAACGGCACTTTAGATCCTGAAGAAGCGATCCGCCGTGCGTCTACTATCTTAGCTGAGCAATTAGATGCATTCGTAGATTTACGTGATGTAACTGAGCCAGAAGAGAAAGAAGAGAAGCCAGAATTCGATCCTATTCTACTTCGTCCAGTTGATGATCTTGAACTAACAGTACGTTCAGCAAACTGTTTGAAAGCCGAGCAAATTCAATATATCGGTGATTTAGTTCAGCGCACTGAAGTTGAGCTTCTTAAAACGCCTAACCTAGGCAAGAAGTCTCTAACTGAAATAAAAGACGTGCTAGCTTCACGTGGTCTTTCTCTAGGCATGCGCCTAGAAAATTGGCCGCCTGCAAGCCTAGCTGAATAATCTAAATCACTATATTAGTTTAGTTAGAAGGATAGGGTCATGCGCCATCGTAAGAGTGGTCGTCAATTAAACCGTAACAGTAGCCATCGTAAAGCGATGTTCAGCAATATGGCAGGTTCTTTGGTGAAACATGAAATCATCAAAACTACTTTGCCTAAAGCGAAAGAGTTACGCCGTGTAATTGAACCTTTAATCACACTGGCTAAGACTGACAGTGTAGCAAATCGCCGTTTAGCGTTTGCTCGCACGCGTGATAATGAAGTAGTTGGTAAATTGTTCAGCGAAATCGGTCCTCGTAATACAGACCGTCCAGGTGGTTACACTCGTATTCTTAAGTGTGGCTTCCGTGCTGGTGATAATGCACCAATGGCTTATATTGAACTAGTAGGTCGCCCAGCGACTAACGAAGAAGTTCAAGAAGACGCGCAGTCTGCAGAGTAAGTCTTTAAAGAGACACCAAAAAGCCGAGCTTAATGCTCGGCTTTTTAATGCCTAAAATTTGACATCCCTCCAAATAGTTACTTGATAATTACCTATTACCTATTACCTATTACCTATTACCTATTACCTATTACCTATTACCTATTACCTATTACCTTCATTCTGTTAAACCGACTTAGTTAAACCAATGTAGTTATAAAGCCTGCATTCTCAAAAAGCTTAATTATGCGGTAACCCTATAAGTCGAGTGTATAAGGTTTATAAAACATACCCCAGGCTGTAAATGTACAGTGTAATTTGGATAGTGATAAAGCAATTTGGCCAACCAAACAGAGATATTTAATTTTAACTCGCTAATTTAGTGGGCTTAAGGCTACTTTTAGTAGGGTTTTTGAGCGTTTAGCTCAAATACTCAGCGAACAGTCATTTATTTCAAGTTTTCTTCAAAAAAGGGTTGATCTGTTTTCGGATCTCCCTATAATGCGACCCCAC